>JAXJBU010000054.1:0-66338 GCA_036302865.1 Collinsella sp.
AGGTCGAACATCGTCTGTTGCAGCACGTCCTCGCAGATGGAGCGCAGGCCGCGGGCGCCGGTCTTGCGAGCAAGCGCCATGCGGGCGATCTCGTGCAGGGCGGCGTCCTCAAACTCAAGCTCAACGTCCTCGAGCTGGAACATCTTGCGGTACTGGCGCACCACGGCGTTCTTGGGCTCGGTCAGGATCGACACCAGGTCGTCCTCGTCGAGCGCCTGCGTCTGGGTGACGACAGGCGTACGGCCCACGAACTCGGGAATCATGCCAAAGGCGTTGAGGTCCTGCGGGAGCACCTGACGAAGCAGGTCGTTCTCGTCGACCGAGGTGGGGCCGGCGATCTCGGAGTTGAAGCCCACGCCCTTGTTGCCCACGCGATCGGCAATGATCTTGTCCAGGCCTACAAAGGCACCGCCGCAGATAAACAGGATGTTAGTCGTGTCGATCTGCAGCAGCTCCTGCTGGGGATGCTTGCGACCGCCGGTGGGCGGAACGCTGGCCACCGTGCCCTCAAGAATCTTAAGCAGCGCCTGCTGAACGCCCTCGCCTGAGACATCGCGGGTAATGGAGAGGTTCTCGGCCTTGCGGGCGATCTTGTCAATCTCATCCACGTAGATAATGCCGACCTGCGCGCGCTCAATGTCGCCATCGGCAGCATTGATGAGCTTGAGCAGGATGTTCTCCACGTCCTCGCCCACGTAACCGGCCTCGGTGAGCGCGGTGGCGTCGGCGATGGCAAACGGCACCTCGAGGATGCGCGCAAGCGTCTGGGCGAGCAGGGTCTTACCGGTACCGGTGGGACCGAGCAGCAGGATGTTGGACTTGGCGAGCTCCACCTCGTCCATGTCATCGTCAAGCTGCGAGTCCAAACCGTCGTCAAAGGCCGAAAGCGCAGCGCCGCCCTCGATGACGCGGCGGTAATGGTTGTACACGGCAACCGACATGGCGCGCTTGGCGTCCTCTTGGCCCATGACATAAGCCGAAAGCTCGTCATAGATCTCGTGCGGCGTCGGCACGTGCGTGATGACCTGGCGATCGTCCTCGAGCTCAAAACCCTCGGTCTCGGGGTCCGCGGCGGGCTGCCCAGCAGCCTGGCCGTGGTCGTTGAGGAAGCCCGGCAGCTTGCCGTTGCGGGCAGCGTCCATAAAGTCCGAAGCCAGCGACTCCTCCAGAATCTCGGAGCAGGCGGCGACGCACTCGTCGCAGATAAAGATGTTGGTCGGACCCTTTACAAGGCGGCGAACCTGACCCTGCTCTTTTCCACAGAAGGAACAGCGGATGGGGTTACCGTTCTCGTCGAAATTGTCCTGCATGTTACCGGCCATCCTAGGCGTCCTTCGCGGCGAGGTCGCGCGAGGTGACGATACGGTCGATCAGGCCGTAGTCGAGGGCCTCGGCAGCGGTCAGGTAGTTATCGCGCTCGGTGTCGGCCTGGACCTTCTCGATGGGCTGGCCCGATGCGTCGGACAGAATCTGGTTGAGCTCGCGGCGTGTCTTCTTGATCTCCTCGGCCACGATCTCGATCTCGGTCTGCTGCCCCTGGGCACCGCCGCTGGGCTGGTGAATCATGACCTTGGAGTGCGGCAGGCAGAAGCGCTTGCCCTTGGCGCCGGCCGAAAGCAGCACGGCAGCCATGGACGCGGCCATGCCCACGCAGATGGTGGAGACCTGCGGCTTAATGAAGTTCATGGTGTCAAGAATCGCCAGGCCGGAGTAGACCTCACCGCCGGGCGAATTGATGTAGAGCGAGATATCCTTCTCGGCATCCTGGCTCTCAAGATGCAGCAGCTGGGCAACGACCAGGTTGGCGCTGACGGAGTTGATCTCCTCGCCCAAGAAGATGATGCGGTCGTTGAGCAGGCGCGAATAGATATCGTAGCTGCGCTCGCCGCGCGGCGTCTGCTCGATAACGTATGGCACGAGGGCAGAATCGAACTTAGCGATCATACGCATCTCCATTTCTCTCTTGCGGACCAAATTGGTTCTAGATAAACGTACGGTGCCCGCATGCTATGCATTGGCTGGCACCGTACGAAGCTACCGGATAACCGGTGTATAACTTTACCCCATCACGGGCGCACGCATGCGCTCGTGGGCAAGGTGGCGAGAATTACTCGGCGTCCTTGGCGGTCTCGTCGACCTCGGTCACCTTGGCGTTCTCGACCAGGTGGTCGACGGCCTTGGAGCGGCGGATGGACTCGCGGACGGCAGGCATGCGGCCATCGGCGATGAACTCGGCCTTGGAAGCCTCGACGTCCTTGACGCCGGCCTTCTCGAACTCGGCGTTGATGTCGTCCTCGGTGACCTCGATCTTGAGCTCGCGGGCGAGGGCGTCGAGAGCCAGGGACTCACGGGCAACATCGTTGGCCTGCTTGTGCAGGTCGCCGATGAACTGCTCCATGGTCAGACCGGAAGCGGGCAGCCAGGTGTCCAGCGTCATGCCGCGGGCAGCGAGGTTGGACAGGAAGTTCTGGCCAAGCTCCTCAAAGACGGACTGCTCGTAGTCGGCATCCATCTCGTCGAGCTGCAGGCGCTCGGCGAGAGCGGAGACGCAACGGTTCTCCTTCTCGGCCGGGAGGCGGGAAGCCTTGTCCTGCTCGATCTCGATCTTGATGGCGTCGCGCATGGCCTCGATGCTGTCGAAGCCAAAGTCGGACTTGACAAGCTCGTCGGTGAGCTCGGGGGTGTTGCGGACCTTGATGCCCTTGACGGTGACCTCGACGGTGTGGGTCTCGGCCTCCTCGCCCTCCTCGACCTCGTCGGTCCAGGTGACAGTCTTGACGTCGTCAACGTTAGCGCCGATCAGGGCCTCGTTGAACTCCTTGGGGTTGCTGTCGCCACCGGCGATGAGCATGCGGCCCTCGGCGGCGAAGTTGTCGGCGTTCTCGACGGCCTTGAGGTCGACGGTCACATAGTCGTCAGCCTCGACGGCGCGACCCTCGACGTCCTCGAAGGTGGCACGGTAGTTGAGGAGCATCTCGACCTGGTTGTTGATCTCGGACTCGGTGACCTCCGCAGGGGGCATCTCGATCTCGACGGCGTCGAAGGAGGAGAGCTCGGCAGCAGGACGCAGGGAGAACTCGACGGTGTAGGTGTAGTCCTCGTGATCCTTGGCGAGGTCGAGCTCCTTGTAGTCACCGCTCTTGGTGGGGACGATGTCCAGCTCGTTGAGGACGGCGGGCTCGTTGGCGGCGATCAGGTCGTTGGTGGCCTGAGCGAGGGTAGCCTCGGCGCCAAGAGCAGAGTCGATGACCGGACGGGGAGCCTTACCGGCGCGGAAGCCCGGGAAGCGGTACTTCTTGGCGGTGTCCTTGTAGGCCTTCTTGATCGCGGCGTCGACGTCGGCGGCCGGGATGGTGACCGTAGCGGTGAGCTTGGCGTCCTTGACGTCAGAAGCGGTGATGTTCAACACGTTCCTCCTCATACTGCCCAGCTTATCTGAGGTGCTGGTACCTTTATGCAACAAAGAGTCGCGAGGGCATAAGCCGACGCGGGTGCGTTGGTGCGGGCGAAAGGACTCGAACCTTCACGGGAATCCCACCAGAACCTAAATCTGGCGCGTCTACCAATTCCGCCACGCCCGCATGAGCGCACAGACTAGGAATGATAGCAGATACGAGCGACAAGCGCACGCACACGTTTTACAGGCTCACGACCTCACCACGAGTGCAAAAGGCGGGGCGAGTTGCCCCGCCCCGCCAATTACGACTTGTTCGCTGGCCCGCTACTCCCCCAGCAGGGCCTTCTCGGGCGTGATCGGCAGCGAGCGCACCTGGTGGCCGGTGGCGTGTGCCACTGCCGAGGCAACGGCGGCGAGAGGCGTGTTGATGACGACCTCGCCGATCGACTTGGCTCCAAACGGACCCGTCGGCTCGTAGCTCGGCTCAAAGGCCACGCGAATGCTGCCGATATCCAGGCGCGTGGGCAGCTTGTAGCTCATAAAGTTGCTGGTGCGCAGGCGGCCGCGGTCGTCGTGCTCGACAATCTCGTAGAGCGCGTGGCCGATGCCCTGGGCAATGCCGCCCTCGGCCTGGACGCGCGCGAGCGCCTCGTTGATCACGGTGCCGCAGTCGACGGCCGCCGCGTAGTCCACCACGGTCACCTTGCCGGTGGCCTTGTCGACCTCGACCTCGGCAATGCCGGCCATAAACGGCGGGGGCGAAACGGGAAGGCAGGCAGAGGCATGCGAGGTGAGCGCGTCGCCGCCTGCGATGTTCTTGACGCACAGGTTGGCAAAGTCGCGCAGCGTGAGGTAGCGGTTCTGCTCGCGCGCAGCACGCTCGTCGGACAGGCGCACATACTGACCATCAAAGACCACATCGGCGGCATCCACGTCCCACATCTGGGCGGCCTTGGCGCAAATCTTCTCACGCAGCTCGGTCGCGGCGTTCTTGGCGGCAAGGCCCGTCACGTACGTGCCCGAGCTCGCGTACGAGCCGGCGTCGAACGGCGACACGTCGGTGTCCACGCCGCGCACCACAATGAGCGAGCTTTCAACGCCCAGCTCCTCGGCGGCAATCTGCGCCAGGATCGTGTCGACGCCCATGCCGTTATCGGTGGCGCCGGTGCCGATGGTAATGAAGCCGTCCTCTTCCAGGCGCATGTCGATGCCGGCGATGTCGACGTTGGAAATGCCCGAGCCCTGCATGGTGAGCGCGCAACCCAGGGCGCGCACACGGTCGCCCAGGTCCACGGCCAGCGGCTTGTCACGCCAACCGATCATGTCCATCGCGCGCAGCAGGCAGCGGTCGAGTGCGCAGGCGTTAAGCTTCTCGTTGTAGTACTGCGGCATGATCTCGCCCTCGCGCACGATGTTCTTAAGGCGCAGGTCGGCGGGGTCCATGTGCAGCATGTCGGCGAGCTCGTTGACGGCGCTCTCCACGGCAAACTGGCCCTGGGTGGCACCATAGCCGCGATACGCGCCGCCGCGGTTGGTGTTGGTGTAGACGGCGTCCCAGCTAAAGCGGCTCGCCTTCACATGGTTGTAGATGGGCAGGCTCTTGTGGCCCGAAAGGCCGATCGTCGTGGTAGCGTGCTCGCCGTACGCGCCGGCGTTGGACAGTGTGTGCAGATCGATGGCCGTGATAGTGCCGTCGTTCATGGCGCCCAGCTTAACGGTCATCTGCATCTGGTGGCGCGAGTTGCCCGCGGTGATGGTCTCCTCACGGGTGTAGCAGCAGTAGCTCGGACGGCCGGTCTGCTGGGTCACGAACGCCACGAAGATCTCGCAGCAGCCCGTCTGCTTGGAGCCAAAGCCGCCACCAATGCGCGGCTTAATGACCTGTACCTGCGACTGCGGAATGTCGAGCGACTGCGCGACCATGCGACGCACGTGGAAGGGCACCTGCGTAGAGGTGGTCACCGAGATGCGGCCGAACGCGTCGGTCGTCGCGAAGGCGCGGAAGGTCTCCATAGGCGCGGTCTGGGTGGCCTGGCTGGTGTAGGTGCGGCTGAAGACGATGTCGCTCTGGGCGAAGGCCTCGTCCAAGTCGCCATAATCGCTGGTACCGCTGCACACCAGGTTGCGCGAGACATCCCCGCCCTGTGGGAACATAAAGGTCACGTCGCCCTCGGGGTGGACCACGATGTCGTTATCGAGTGCTTGGGTAAAGTCGAGCAGCGGCTCGAGCACCTCATAGTCTACCTTGATGAGCTTGAGCGCCTTGTCGGCAGCCTCCTCGGTCTCGGCGGCGACGATTGCCACCTCTTCGTTTTGGTAACGGACGAGATTCTCGAGGATCAAGCGGTCGTAGGGACTCGGCTGCGGATAGCTCTGGCCGGCGATGGTAAAGCGGCGCTTGGGCACGTCCTCGTAGGTGTAGACGCCCACGACGCCGGGTACCTTCAGTGCGCGCGACGTATCGATGGAACGGATCTTGGCGCGGGCATAGGGGCTGCGCTTGAGCTTGACGATCAGGGCGCCGGCGGGCACCAGGTCGCCCGTGTAGACGGGACGCCCCTCGAGCAGGGCCTTCGAGTCCTTCTTGGGCTGCTTCTTGGTGATCTGCTTGTACGCGACACCGTCGGAGCTCGTCTCGTTGACGGGCAGCTCGGGCATCTCAAAGCCCACCTGCACGCCGGACTCGTTGAGGAAGCGCACGATGGCGCGCAGCTGGCTCTCGTAGCCGCTGCAACGGCAGAGGTTGCCGGCGAGCTGGCGCGAGAGCTCCTCGCGCGTGGCGACGAGGCTCGGGTCCTCCTTGGCGGCGCGGGCAAGCGCCAGCACGTTCATGATGAGGCCGGGAGCGCAAAAACCGCACTGCTCGGCGCCTTCGGCAGCCATTGCGCGGGTCAGCGCCTCAGACTCGGCCTTGAGACCCTCGAGTGTGGTGATGGTATGGCCCTCAACACGGGCGGCGGGAACCGAGCAGCTCAGCACCGGGTCGCCGTCGAGCCACACCGTGCACAGACCGCAGTTGGTGGTCTCACAGGCACAGCGTACCGACGCGCAGCCCTGCTCGCGCAGCAGCGCAAAGAGCATGGTGTCGGGGGCAATCTGAACCTTGACCTTACGGCCGTTGAGCGTAAAGGAAAGATCGATGAGTTTGGCAGCCATTAGCGCACCTCGCTAGAATCGACGCCGGGCACGCGGCGGCAGGAATACTCGTCCGTGGCGAACTTAGGGATCTGCACGGTCTCGAGCTCGCGGGCAAGCGCGGCAGAAAGCTCGATGCCGGCGGCGCGGCGCACGGCCTGAATCGCCAACGGTGCCGAGATGCGGCGGCGGTAGTCAGCCGAGCCCCACAGGTTGGTGCCATAGCTCAGTGCGCGTACGGACGCGGCCAGGGCGCGAAGCTCGTCCTCGGAAGGCCGCTCGTTCACCAGGCCACACGACTCGCCCTGCAGCAAGGTCGCGCGCAGCGGGCGGGCGCCCACGGTGACATGCCAGCTGTTGTCCCACCAGGCGGCGGTGACGTTCAGCGAGGGGAAGTCCGTCGCGGCCTTGCGCACGGCCTCGTAGCTCGCACGGTAATCGTGCTTGACGACTACGACGTGCTCGATCACGTCACGCACGTAGCCCATGTCCACGAACTCGGCGAGCGGCACGCGGCCGGCGCCCGTCAGCTCAACATACGAATCGAGCGCCAAAAAGGCCGAGAGCACGTCCGAAAAACCAAAGCGGCCGTAGATGCTGCCGCCCACCGTGGCGGTATTGCGCAGCTGCACGCCCACGATGTCGTGGACGGCGAACTCAAAGACATTGTTGACAAGCGCGTTGAGCTCGGCATGGCGCTCGAGCTGGCGCAGGGTACACATGGCACCGATGCGAAACTCGGTCTCGGTCTCCTCGATCTGATCGAGTCCGCAGGCCGAAAGGTCAATCGCCGTCGCCACGCGACGCGAACCCAGGCGCATCCAGATGCCGCCGCCCACAATCTTGTTGTTGCGGTTCTTCTGCAAGAGCTCATAGGCTTCGGCCGCGTTTCCAACACGGACGTAGGTACCGAACTTGAGCACGTTCTCCCCCATCTCTTCACTTGTCCAGTACTTTTAAGTGTACCAAACGAGGAGCCGCACACCGTTTTAGGACAAAATCCACCCACCCATCCATAACATGCGGTGATATACGGACTGATTAGCCGTTCTGGGACGCTAAACAGTCCGTATATCACCGCATGTTATGAGGAGTCCTCCGGGATAGAAAAGGCTCCCAGCCGGAATGGCTGGGAGCCTTATCGCATGCTATGTCGAGCGAAGATTTAGCAGACGCCCTGGGCGAGCATGGCGTCGGCGACCTTCAGGAAGCCGGCGATGTTGGCGCCCATGACGAAGTTGCCCTCCTGGCCGTACTCCTTGGCGGTGTCGTCCACGTTGTGGAACATGCCGCGCATGAGCTGCTCGAGCTTGCCGTCGACCTCCTCGAAGGTCCAGGACAGGTGCTCGGCGTTCTGGCTCATCTCCAGGCCGGACACGAGCACGCCGCCGGCGTTGGCAGCCTTGCCGGGCATAAAGGCAACGCCGTTCTCCTGGAAGTAGGTCGTGGCCTCGATGGTCGTGGGCATGTTCGCGCCCTCGCCGACCACCTTGCAGCCGTTGGCGACGAGCGCCTGGGCGTCCTCGAGCAGCAGCGTGTTCTCGCGAGCGCAGGGCAGCGCGATGTCGCAGGGCAGCTGCCAAACGCCACGGCCGTCGCCCTCGTGCCACACGGCGTTGGGCTTCTCGTCAACGTACATAGCGAGCGTAACGCCCTTGTCGTGGCCAGAGCGCTTCTTGTTGTAGACGTGCTCGAGCACAGTGTAGTCGATGCCGTCGGGATCCTCGACCCAGCCGTGAGTATCGGAGCAGGCCAGCACCTTACCGCCGAGCTGGGAGACCTTCTGAACGGCGTAGATAGCGACGTTGCCGGAGCCGTGCACGACGACGTTCTTGCCCTCGAAGGAGTCGCCGCGGCTCTTGAGGTACTCGTCCACAAAGTAGGCCAGACCGTAGCCGGTGGCCTCGGTACGGGCGAGCGAGCCGCCAAAGGAGAGGCCCTTGCCGGTGAGGACGCCGGTCCACTCGTTGGTCAGGCGCTTGTACTGACCGAACAGGTAGGCAACCTCGCGGCCGCCAACGCCCAGGTCGCCGGCAGGAACGTCGGTGTTGGGGCCGATGTGGCGATAGAGCTCGGTCATGAAGGACTGGCAGAAGTGCATGATCTCGTTGTTGGACTTGCCCTTGGGGTCAAAGTCGGAGCCGCCCTTGCCGCCGCCCATAGGAAGGGTGGTCAGGCTGTTCTTGAGGATCTGCTCCAGGCCCAGGAACTTGAGCATACCCAGGGTGACCGTCGGGTTAAAGCGCAGGCCGCCCTTGTAGGGTCCAATGGCAGAGTTGAACTCGACGCGATAGCCGCGGTTGACCTGAACCTTGCCCTGGTCGTCGACCCAGGGAACACGGAACATGACGATGCGCTCGGGCTCGACGAGGCGCTCCAGCAGGGCGGCCTCCTCGTACTCGGGGTGGGCGTCGAGCGCCGGCTGGATGGTGCCGAGGATCTCGGTCGCGGCCTGGATGAACTCAGGCTGCTCGGGATAGCGGGCCTTGAGCTCTTCGAGAACTTTCTGCGTGTAGCTCATGCTTCCTCCAATGATGGGAAACGAAAAATGTTGATCGCGGCACCCTATGCGCCGCGAACTTTATCGAGTATGGATAATATCGCACTGTTGCGGGAAAGTTTCGCATAAGCAGACGGGCAGATGTTTCGTTTTGATTACGATGCAGGTAGAAGCGTTTTTGAGTGCCTGACATGCAAAACCCGTGTTTCAAACCTGTTTCGTCCACATGTTCCAAACCACCACATTGGGGACAGGCACCTTTGTGGTGATGTTGGTGGTTAGAGGACGAGCTGATGATAGTCGGCGGGGGTTACGCGGCCTTCGGTGGCAGCGCGGAAGGCCGCGAGCGCATCGCCCGAGAACGGCATGGCCCAGCACAGCCCGCAGCCGGCGGTAATGGAGCCGGGCAAAGGCATAATGCGCCCGGGCACACCGGCGGCAAGACACAGCTGCTCGCATTCCATCACATCGAAGGTGCTATCGAACGAAACGATGATCTTGCGTTCATGGTCGAGAGCATCACCAGACGGACCTTCGCGGTGTGCCTCACGATACGCCGCGGCGGCCGCTTCCTCTTCCGCAGTATGTCCACAGCCACCGCAGCCGCAGGTGCAAGGCTCGGACCCATCGCAAGTGCAAGGTTCTCCCGTGTCGGGACAAATATCGTGAGACATGGCAACTCCAATCGTCTAGGCGAGTAACTCGGCCGCCGCAAACTCCTCGGGCGTATTGACGTTCTCGAAGCAGAGCGTCGAGCCCGCGGCCTTAACGATCTGCGGCTCATCCATATAACCAGCTTGAACGCGATTGATCAGGCAGCGAATGCGCTGGCGGTCGCAGGCGAGCAGCTCTTGGGCGGCCGGCGCACAAGCGTCACGGCGCCAGACGGCGCAAAGCGGCTCAATCCCCCGCTCCTCGCGCGGCACGCACACGTCGAGCGCCTCGGCCTCAACACGATCGGCAAGCGCGCCGATAAGTTCCGGCGAGACAAACGGCATATCGCAGGCGACGATCGCCACGAGCGGCAACCGGGCCGCGGCCAACGAGCTCGCGATGCCGCGCATGGCGCCCGCCGACCCTTCAAGGTCCGCCACCACACGCGGCACCAAGCCGCCAAACGCGCACTCCTCAAGGTAGGCAAGCTCGCTGGGACGCGACGTCGTCACGACCAACTCACCGGCAACTGGCGCCAACCGACCCAGTACGCGCTCGATGAGCGGCTCGCCGCAAAACGCCATGCGCGCCTTATCGCAGCCCATGCGCGAGGACAGCCCGCCCGCCTGGACGACACAAGAAAGATCGGCCCGTCTTACGGTAGTCATACGGCAAAAACACCTCCATCGGCACGTTCAAACCCAACGCACGGGATCAGTTACCGTAGACAGCAGGACAGGCGACACGGCGGACCCGTACAAAAACAAAACAGCGCCTTTGCGGCACGCAGCAAGACCGCGAGCACAAAAGCGCTGGTAGCGTATGGCGGGAACGTATGTGAATCGAACACATCCAAGACGTTTTGCACGCCTCGCAACGGTTTTGAGGACCGCGGAGCCCACCGGAGCCCATCCGTTCCCAAGTGCGGAGGTATTTTACCAAACCGAGCAGCCAATCTAGCGCAGGGAGCGCAGGCCGCCGGCCTCCTTGTCGAGCACCGTAAAGCGCACGGCATCTAGGTGCTCCAAGATGCTGATGGCGCGTTTGCGTGACACGCCCAGGGCCTCGCGCAGCACGCTCGTGGTGGCAGCGCCGCCGGCTGCCTCAATGGCAGCGGCAACAAGCTCGCGCGCATGGGCTTCCGAGATGGCAGACAGGGCAACGTCGCGTTCGACCTTAACGATCGCGCGGTTGAGCGAAAGCTCGCGCAGGGCTCGCGTCATGACGCCGCGGTCGAGCTGTAGTTGCTCGCCCACCTTGGGCAACGTCGGTGCATCGAGGCCAGCTTCGTCCAGCAAGGAAACGATCCGCTCGCAAGCCTCTCGCACCACACGCGCCGCGGCGACTGCGGAGTGCGGGTCGAACACCTCGGCGCCCTCGGCGGCGCACACGCCGCGCGAGCAGCCCTCGGAAATCAGGGCTGCGGCAACTGCATTGTTAGCAGTAGGCCAAGCAGCATGGGCGACGGCACCGGGCGTAAAGCCCGTCTCCTTGGGGGCAGCGGCGTGCATGGCGGACAGGGTCGCCGCCAGCGCATCCATCGCGGCATCGAGCGCGGAAGCATCTGCATACAGCGAGCCATCCGAGCCAGCAAGCGCGCAAGCAGCGCCCTTCGCCACCAACTCGCGCAACGCTGCCTCAGCCTCACCGGCAACAAGATCGAGCGCCGCGGTAACATCGGCAGCCGCAACCGGCAGCGTTTGCAGCGCCAGCCAAGCGCCCACACCACCCGCGATATCGCCGGACTCGAGCGCCGCATACAGCGCACGCTCTCCTTCGGCAAGCTCGCGCGAGCGACGGCAGCGCGAAAGCAGCACACGCCCGCCGCCAATAAGCATCACGGGCGAATAGGACAGCACCACAGCATGGTCCCCGGCACGCAGCGGCAGCGAGTTTTCCAAGCGCACCTGAACAATACGGGTCTCGCCCACCGCCATGGGGGCCTCGCCCTCCATGAACATGATACGACCGACAACCTCGGCTGTACCCGCCATCACGTGCACACGCGCACCCGACTCGAGCACACGCGGCTTGGCTCCCTCGCGACCCAAGTAAGTGAACGTCATCATAAAGCGCAACGTCTGACCAAAGCGGTCCGCCACGCCCAGCATCTCGCCACGGTCAAGCGCCGCGACACCGTCACCAACCAGGTTGAGCGCCACGCGTTGCCCAGGCAGCGCGCGCGGCGTATCGCCATGCACCTGAATCCCGCGGACACGGCAGACCGTACGCGACGGCAGCGCGACGAGCTCATCCCCCACCGCGACGGGCGCATCGTGCAACGTACCCGTCACCACGGTACCGGCGCCCTTGATCGTAAAGCAGCGGTCAATCGGCAGGCGCGGCGCGGCATCGCTCCGATCGGAACGGTCGCGGCAGGCATCCCAGCAAACACCCACCTGCTCGTCGAGCACCGCAAGCAGCCCGTCGATTCCCGCGCCGGTCTTGGACGACACGGGCACAATCGGCGCACCCGCAAACACGGTACCCGACAAAAAGTCATCGACATCGAGCTCGGCAAGCTCGGTCATCTCGGCGTCGGCCAGGTCGCACATCGTCAGCGCGACCACCATATGCGTAACGCCCAGCAGCTCCAGCACATGCACGTGCTCGCGGGTCTGCGGCATCACGCCCTCGACAGCCGAAACCACCAGCACCGCCACGTCGATGCCCGTGGCGCCCTGCACCATGGCGCGCAAGTAATGCGCGTGGCCCGGCACGTCGACCAGGCCAACGATCTTGCCACTCGGCAGTGCCAGCTCGCCAAAGCCCAGCTCCACGGTCATACCGCGACGGCGCTCAACCTCCAGACGGTCGGGATTCTTGCCGGTCAACGCCTCGATCAGTGCCGACTTACCATGGTCAACGTGGCCCGCCGTGCCAACGATAACGGGACACTCTACCAGCGCTTGAACCTCACTCATCGAGCAATCGCCTTCTCAACGCACGCGACGAGCGTCGATGCCGCCGTCTCGATATCGCGGTCGCCCACGAGCGTACGGACGTCAAACAAAATGCGATCGTGCGAGGTTCGTGTGACGACCGGAGTGTCGAAATCTTGGACGAGCGAGCGCTTGAGTGCGTCAACGGAAAGACGCTCATCGACAAGACGCACGGCAACGCACATGGTGGGCAACTCGACGGTAGGCAGCGAGCCGCCGCCGGGAGTCGACGACTCCTCGACGATCTCCACCTGAACGGCGCACGGGCAGCCAGCCTTATCGAGGCCCGCCACCATCAGATCGCGCAACTTGCGTGCGCGACGCTCCAGATGAGCCTGCGGAAGCGTGAGCATGTTGAGCACCGGAATATCGCGATGGGCGACATCGGCGCCATCCATGTAGATACGCAGCGTGGCCTCGAGCGCCGTGAGCGCCAACTTGCCCGGGCGCAGGGCGCGCATGAGCGGATGCGACCCACAGGCCTGGACCAGATCGCGGCGGCCCATGATAATGCCCGCCTGTGCGGCACCGAGCAGTTTATCGCCCGAGCACGACACCAGATCGAGCCCTGCCGAAACCGAAGCCGGCGTGGTTTCTTCGCCGCCGCGAACCAGGATGTCGTCAGGCAACAGCGCGCCCGACCCCTGGTCCTCGTAGAACAGCAGACCATGCTTGTGGGCCAGGGCGGCAAGCTCCCGAGAGCCCACCTCCTCGTGAAAGCCCTCGATGCGATAGTTGGAAGGATGGACCTTGAGGATCATGGCCGTATCGGGCGTAATGGCGCGCTCGTAGTCGCTCAAATGCGTGCGGTTGGTGGCCCCGACCTCGACGAGCTTGGCACCCGAGGCCGCCATGACATCGGGGATGCGGAAGCTGCCGCCGATCTCGACAAGCTCGCCGCGGCTGACGATGACCTCTTTGCCCGCGGCATGGGTCGCCAGCACCAGCAGCACCGCGGCGGCGTTGTTGTTGACCACGAGCGCGTCCTCGGCACCGGTGAGTGAGCGGATGAGCTGCGCGGCATGCTCCTTGCGCGACCCTCGCGAGCAGGTGTCGACGCTGTACTCGAGCGTGCTGTAGCCGCGCGCGACCTCGGCCACGGCCTTTGCCGCCGACTCCGCGAGCGGGGCGCGGCCCAAGTTGGTATGGATGACCACACCCGTGGCGTTGACGGCAGGGCGCAGGCTCGGCAACGCGGAGCGGTGCGCACGCCACTCGATGGCCGAGGACAGCTCGCGCTTGGAACGCGGAGCGGCACCGGCACGAATCGCGGCGCGCTCCTCGTCGAGCTCGGCCGTAACGGCGGCATGGACTACCGCGTCGCAGGTCTCCCCCGCCGCCTTCACTACCGGCCACTCGGCAAGCAGCTCGTTGACGGAAGGAATGGCGCGCAGGCGGGCGCGTACCTCATCGGACATGTTCTGGCTATCGCTCATGTACGGCCTTTCAAAAGAAACGTGGATCAGTCGAATGCATCAGCTGAGTCAATTACTCGTCATTATCCCCGCGCGCGACAATCTTTTCCACGCGAACGGCGTTTTCCTGGGTGAGCGCGGCACCCGTCAACGGGTCCCAACGTAACGGCGTATGGTCGAGCGGGCCAACGCCGAGCGCTTGGGCGCCATCCGCGCCGGCGCCAAACGAACGCCCACCGGGGGCGGCCGAGGTGAAGATGCACGCCGGATGCAGATAAGGCGTCGTCTCCACGCGCACGCGGTCGCGGCCCATATCGCTCACGAGTTCGACGACCTCGCCATTGGCGATACCCATGCGAGCGGCCACATCGGCGTTCATCTGCACGGCGTCCAAGTCGGAACCAGACTCGGCGGCACCTGCCGCCGCGAGCCTGCGCGAGGTATGCGACTCAAAGGGACGGTTGCCGCTAATGAGGCGAAACATCCCCGGACCAGGCTCCACCATGGGCGCGATCCAGTCGGGCACACGACCCATGCCGGCTCGCTCCCATATGTCGCTTGCCAGCGCAATCTTTCCGCCGGCAAGCGGAATCACCGGCTCACCCGTGCGCGACGGCAGCGCCACGCCCGTATCGGCCCAGCCGCGCTCCTTGAGCTCGTCCAGATCAATCCCAAACGGCGCCACCTGGGCCGCCGCCAGGTCGTCCGGCGAAAAGTCGAAGTACTCGCCCGCGCCACACGCCTGCGCCAGACCGGCAAAAATCTCCCGACCGGGACGCGTGTCGTCATGCTGCACAGGCAGCACGGCGTTGCGGTAGAACACACGCGAATCATTAGCGCCCACGACCGCGCCCACGCCACGGTCGGCCTCCAGATACGTCACATCGGGCAGCACGAAGTCAGAAGCACGCGCTGTCTCGGACCAGCGAATATCGACGGTCACGAGCAGGTCGAGCTGCTGCAAGATGCCAAGCCACGCATCGGCGTTGCCATAGCCCGCACCGGGGTTACTGGCATAGACGATGAGTCCGCGCAAATCGCCGGCGAGAATCGACTGACCGATGGTCGTGCACAGGCCGCGCACCGGATCGACCAGTGGATAGCGCTCGGACCCCAGCTTGGGCCCGCGCGGCACCGGCGGCGTCGCAAAACGTGCGGGATCGAGGTCGCCCAACAAAAGCGACGTGGGCGGGTTGAGCGCACCGCCCGCATGCCCGATACAGCCCAGCAGCACATCGACCAAGCAAATAGCGCGCGCGGTCTGGGTGCTATTGGCATACGCGATACCGATGCCACCGTGAAAGCCCGCATCCACCACGGCGGCAGGCGCGGCGGCAGCCAGATCGCGCGCCGTGGCGACAATCTCTGCGGCCGGCACGTCGCACATCGACTCGGCCCACTCGGGCGTCCAAGCACGGGCCGCCTGCGCCAGCTCGTCAAAACCCGTGGTATAGCGGGCAACGAACTCGTGGTCGTACAAGTCCTCGGCAATCAGCACGTGGGCGATGCCCAGCAGTAGTGCCAAATCGCAGCCCGGGCGCACGCGCAGCCAGCGGTCGGCAAGCGCGGCGGAGCCGCTGCGCCGGGGGTCGACCACGATAATCTTCGCCCCGCGCCGGCGCGCATCGTTGAGCGCGTCGACGGCCCCCATCGTCGATGAATCGACGATGGAACGCCCCAGGTACATGATGCAGTCGGTATGTGCCAGGTCGGAGGCGGGGCTATAGCCCAGGCTGTGCTCCCAACCGGTAAGTCGGCTTACCTCGCAGGCGCCATCGGCACCGTACACGTTGGGCGAGCCCAGCGCATGCATAAAGCGATACGCCCAGTAGCGGTCGAACGAGGGAACGCCGAGCGTCATGCCCAACGCACGGGGCCCGCGCTCGTCAACAATCCCCAAAAGGCACTCGGCAATCTGGGCAAACGCCTCATCCCAGGAAATCGCATCGAACCCCGAGCCATCCTGGCGGCGGCGCATGGGGTGCAAAATCCGGTCGCGCTCGTCAAACGGCATTGCCAGGCGATGGCGTCCGCGGGCGCACAGGGCACGCGCAGCGCACGGATGCCCCGCAACCGGCAACTCGGCCACCACGCGACCGTCCTCAACGCGTGCCGCAAAGGCGCAATCGGCATAGCATCCCCCGCATGTGGTCACCACGGCGCGACCGTCACGCTTCACAGCAGATGCCATCTCGATTACCCCTTTCACAAGCCAAGCACAACAGGCCAACAGCCCGACAACGAGCCCCAGACCCAAAAAGCCTCCCGCACGGCAACGCCCCGCGGGAGGCCTAACGTCAAACAGACGATACCTTACGCCTCGGACTTATTGGCGTAGATAAACCAGTAGCCGAGCGCGACCAGAACCGCGCCGCCCACGATGTTGCCCAGCGTGGCGGCGGACAGGTTAAACGCAATGCCCGCAGCGTTGAGCGCATCGGCGCCGGCGACGTCGGCGCCATAGCCGCATGCATGCATCACGGCGCCCATGGGCAAAAAGTACATGTTGGCAACGCAGTGCTCAAAACCGCAGGCCACAAAGGCGGCGATGGGCAGCAGAATGCCCACAACCTTATCGACCGCGGTCTTGCCGGCGGTACCGATCCACACGGCCAGGCACACAAAGATGTTGCACAGGATGCCGCGGAAGAAGATCGTCACCCAGTCGACCGTCACCTTGCCGGCGGCGACGCTCACCATGGAATTGGCGACCGCCTCGCCGTTGAGCTTGTAAATGCCGGCCATGTACACCAAAAAGACAATGAACAGGGCACCGACAAAGTTACCAAGCCACACGACGATCCATGCCTTGAGCATCTGAGCCAGGGTGATCTTTTTGCTCTTGAGCGCGCAGACCATAAGCGAATTACCGGTAAACAGCTCGGCGCCGCACACCAGTACCAGCACCAGGCCCAGGCAAAAGCACAGACCGCCCACGACGCGCTGGGCACCCCAGCCCAGCGTGCTGTCGCTCAAGAACACGGTAAAGAACAGGCCACCGAAGGCAATAAACGCACCGGCGAACATTGCCAACAGAAAGGCCTTTGCGACCGGCAGGTTGGCCTTGGTCACGCCGGCGGCCTCGGTCTTGGCCTCGATCGCGGCGGGCGCCAGGCAATCGGGAGCGGGATATTCTGCCTTGGAATCTGCCATGTCAATCACTTCTTTCCTAATCAGCAGGGACAAGCGCACCTATTGCTCTTGTCCCAAGCGGACAAAGTGGGAAAAGTCGTTGGCGGCCACGGCGTCGTACACGGCGTCGACGGCGTCAAAGACTTCCGGGGACATGGGGTTGTAGAACTCCGTGTCGCCCGGCTGAATCCCTATGAAGACGATATCTTCGCACGATTGCTCAATCTCTTCGATCAGAATCGACAAGGGAAGCGAATGCGTGGTGAACATCGACTTGCGCGCGACGTCGGTCTTATCGAGCAGGCGGATGGCACCGACGGGCAGCGCCATGTCGGCGGCATCGACCAACACTAGGCGCGGCGGACGCTCGCGCTTGACCTCGATGATGTCGTCCTCGGGCGTCTGACCACCGTCGATGGTGTACCAACCGGCGATGGGCGTGTCCTCCATCTTTTTGGAGAGCACGGGGCCAGCGGCATCGTCGGCGCGCAGCACGCTTCCCGCCGTGAGCACAATGCCCGCAAACGGGGCGTCGTTCACACGGCCATCCACAACGCGACCCATTACTGCAACCTCCCCGTCAGATACACGCCCGACACATCGCGCACGCGCTCAACCAGATCGCGAAACTTCATTAAGAACGCGACCTGCTGGGCATGCAGGCCAAAGTCGTCATCGAACACCGAGATGCCGGCCTTGGCCGAACCGCGAAAACCGCGATCGTCGAGCAGCGTGTCGCAGGCCTCGAGCAGCGACGGCACCGCCGCCTTGTCGAGCTGGCACTCGCCAAAGGAGCGGATGGCCTTGAACTTGGTCTTGGCCTCCCCCTCCGGCAGCGCGTCGACGAGCGAATAGAACACGTTCACCGGCACCGACAGGCGCGGCTCAAAGCAGTCGAGCACGCCGGTGTGGTGGCCCACGGCGAGCGTGTAGTACAGCACGTCGCAGGCCTCCTGGGGAACGTCTTCCTCGGTCTCCACAAACTTACGCGTGAGCTCATAGAAGACCACCTGGTCGGGCGTATGGCCCAGGCAGGGGTCGGCGACGCCCTCGGCGGCCTCGTCGCTTGCGCGCGAGGCATCGCCAAAAGAGCCGCCGAGCATGCCGGGACCCGCAAAGTAACCAGAGCGGTCCGTGAGCTCCATCTAGCGACCTCCGGCCAGCACCAGATCCTGCAGCGCCGAGTACACCTCGACGCGGCGCGGATCGTCCTGCTTATCGATGAGCAGCGCCATGGCGCCGCGGATATCGCCCTTGGGCGCGCCCTCGAGCGTATCCATAAACTCGTTGGCCAGGTCACGGCCGTAGCGGTAGCCGCTCATGGCGCGAGCCTCACGCTCGATGGCCACACGCAGCTTGTACGGCACGCCGGGGTGCAGGATATCGGCCTGCTCGCCGGCGGCCTCCACCGTGGTCTCGGCATGGAGCTTTTGGTCCAGCAGACCGAGCGCCATGGCAAAGCCGTAGACGGTCTGCGCGGGGCTGGGCGGGCAGCCGGGGATATAGACATCGACCGGCAGAATCTTGTCCGTGCCGCCCCAGACGCAGTAGTTGTCGTAGAAGATGCCGCCGGTGCAGCCGCACGCGCCATAGGACACCACGATCTTGGGATCGGGTGCGGCCTCAAAGGCGCGCAGGGCCGGCATGCGCATGGCACGCGTCACGGCGCCGGTGTACAACAGCACGTCGGCATGACGAGGCGAGGGCACGACCTTGATGCCAAAGCGCTCGACGTCGAAGACGGGCGTGATGGAACCGAAGATCTCGATCTCGCAGCCGTTGCAGCCGCCGCAGTCAACGCGGTAGACATACACCGAGCGCTTGATCTTCTTAAGAAGGGTCGCCTTGGCCTTCTCGATGCTCTCGTCGAGCTCGATCTTGGTCGGGCGGTACTGGAGCCGCTCGGGCAAAAGCGTGGGTTCGGCCATGGTTACTCCTCCTTCGTTTCAAAATCCATGATGATGCCCTCGACCGGCGCCGGACCGGCGGGAATCTCGGGCGCATCGGGGTTGAGCTCGCGGTCGATATACTCCGGGTTCACGCCGTGGCCGCCCAGATACTCCATGCCGGGGCCCTGGGGCTCGCCGGACGCAAGCGTCTCGTTGGCAGCCATGCCGTGCGCGTTGCCGGTCTTTACGGCCGAGGCGGCGCGCAGGGCGTCGAGCTCGCGCTTGCACTCCTGGCACATACCGACGGTACGGGCGGCCTGCTCGGCCTCCATGCCGCCGGCCTTTTGCAGCAGGCGCTTGGCGTAGTCGATCTCCTTGTGCGGGGCAAACGGCTTGCCGCAGCGCGAGCAGTGCTCGAGCGTATAGACGCTCTTGCTGGTGAGGTCGTCCTTGCTCATGACGGCCAGCTCAAACTCCTCGGTGAGCTTGATGGCCTCCATGGGGCAGGCTTCCTCGCAGCGGCCGCAGAAGATACAGCGGCCGTAGTCGATCGACCAGGTGATGGTATCGGCCGCAAGGTCGGTGTCCATGCGAATGGCATCGGCCGGGCACGCCACGCCGCAGGCACCGCAGGCGATGCAAAGCTCGGCATTGTGCTCGGGCTTGCCGCGCATGTCCTTGTTGGTGGGGAACGGCGCAAACGGGTACTTGACCGTCGCGTCGCCGGCCTTGGCGTTAACCTTCCAAAGCTTCAGCATATTAGAGCGCCTCCTCATCGAGCGGAGCGGCCATGGTGCCCTCGTCCGCAAGCGGCGACTTGTCGCGCCAGACGTTCTCGAACTGCTCCTTGTCGAGCACGTGGTCGCGCTTGGCGGCGACATCGGTCACCGTCACGCGGTCGGTGCAGGAGTAGCACGGGTCGAGCGAGCCGACGATCAGCGCCGCGTCGCCCACGGTGTTGCCGCGGAACATGTAGCGCAGGACCGGCCAGTTGCTGTACGTGGCCGCCTTGGCACGCCAGCGGTAGCACTTCTGGTTGTTGCCGAGCATGGCCCAGTGCACGTCCTCGCCGCGCGGAGCCTCGGTGGCGCCGATGGCGTACTTGTGCGGGGTGTACTCCCAATCCGTGGTAAGGATGGGACCCGACGGGCAGTTCTCGAGCATGGTCTCGATCATGTCGATCGAATCGTAGACCTCCTGGATGCGGACGGCGGTGCGGCCGAAGGCATCGCAGGTGTCTGCCGTGGCAGCATGCATCTTCTGAACATCCGGATCGGCGTAGCCGTCGAAGGGATGGTCAAAGCGCACGTCGCGGGCATAGCCCGAGCCACGCATGAGCGGGCCGACCGGCGAGAAGTCGCGTGCGATCTTGCGGTCCAGAATGCCGATACCGCTCGTACGCTCAATAAAGTTGGGCGTGGAGAGCAAGACGTCGACGAGTTCCTGAACCTCGGAGCGCAGCTGGTGAATGGTCGTGAGCGTGGAGAGCTTCTGCTCGGCCAAAATGTCGCGACGCACGCCGCCGATCACGTTGAGGCCGTAGGTCTTGCGGTGACCGGAGAGCTTCTCGGCCAGGTCCATGGACTTCTCGCGGACGCGGAAGAACTGCTGGAAGCCGGAGTCGAAGCCCGTGTAGTGCGACGCCAGGCCAATGTTGAGCAGATGCGAGTGCAGGCGCTCGACCTCAAGCATGATGGCGCGGATGTACTGAGCGCGCGGCGGGACATGAATGCCCTGGGCGCGCTCGACGGCCTCGGCATAGGCCACCGAGTGGGCGCAGCCGCAGATGCCGCAGATACGGTCGGCGAGGAACGTCACGGCGTCATAGTTCAGGCGCGTCTCGGCGACCTTCTCCATGCCGCGGTGCACGTAGAACAGACGGTAGTCGGCATCGACGATCGTCTCGCCCTCGACGAACAGGCGGAAGTGGCCAGGCTCGTCGGAGGTAATGTGCAGCGGGCCCATGGGGACGAGCGTGGTCTCCTTGCCCTTGGTGTCGGCCAAGAACTCGTAGTTTTCCATGTCGCTCGCGGGAGCGGGACGGAAGCGGTAGTCCATGGAGTCCTTGCGCAGCGGGTACAGGCCGCTGGGCCAGTCATCGGGCAGTACCAGGCGGCGACGGTCGGGCAGACCCTCGGGGATCAGGCCGAACATGTCGCGCAGCTCGCGCTCGCCCCACACGCAGGCGGGGACGAACGGCGTCACGGACGGGAACGTCATCTTGGCGGGATCGACCTCGGTGCGCACGGTCACCCAGCCGGGGTCCTCCCCCTCCATGGAGATGACGTAGTACACGGCGTAACGGCCGCACAGGCTGCGCTCATCGTTGCCGATGATCACGGGAATCCAGCCGTAGCGCTCGTAGTACAGGTAGTGGACGGCCTCGGGCAGCTTGTCCTGCTTGACGGTGATCGTCAGCTGGTCCTCGCACTGCCACTCGACCTTCTCGATGCAGCCCGGAACGGCGCGGCGCAGGGCCTCGACATGGCTCTCGCAGCGACGGGCATACACCTTGTTCTCAGTTTCAATCATTCGTTACTCCACCTCGCTCTGAGCGGTCTCGGTACCGAACACAGCGCGGTACATCGGCGTCGCGTGAAGTTCCTCGGTGCTCTGCTCGAGCACGATGCCGGTCGCGGTCTCCACACCGTGCACGAGAGGCAGCGGGGTGGCGATGCCAAACCACAAGATCATGACAGCCAGGATGATTTCGGGGATAAGCATGAGCGCCGGGGCCTCATGCTTTCCCATGCCCTGGGGCGCATGGCCGAATACCGACTTGAGTGCGATGCGGGTGAGCGCGGAGATGGCCACGGTAAGACCGAGGGCGACCACGACAACCAGCCACATGGGACCGGCGGTAACGCCGGCGACAAACGTCAGGAACTCGGAGATAAACATGCCAAAGGGCGGGAAGGCACCAAGACCGAGCAGCGCCAGGACGGCGAGCGCGGCGGTTGCGGGAGCAACCTCGACGACGCCCTGAATCTTAGCCAGGCTACGCGTGCCAAAGGCGTGCTGGATGTTGCCGGACACGCAGAAGGCAAGCGTCTTGGTAAAGCCGTGGAACACGCAGTGCAGCAGGGCCGCGGCGATACCCAGCGGGCCACCGATACCCAAGCACAGGGCGATAACGCCCACGTTCTCCACAGACGAGTACGCAAAGCGGCGCTTGAGGTCGTCCTGACGAAACATCGAAAGCGCCGCCACCAAAATGGACAGCGTGCCGACGATCAGCAGCAAAAGCTGCGGATACTCGGCGCCCACGGCCTGGATAGTAAAGCCGTAGAAGCGCATGATCACGAGCATGGCGCACTTAAGCAGCACGCCCGAAAGCAGGGCCGAGACAGGGCTCGGGGCCTGGGAGTGGGCATCGGGCAGCCAAGTGTGCATGGGGAACAGGCCAGCCTTGGTGCCAAATCCGATCACGATAAACGCAAAGGCGAGGCGCATGAGCGTCGGGTCGAACTGGTCGGCATACGGCAGCACGCACGACAGGAATGCGGCCTCGTGGGCATTGGGAATCACGTCGGCGGCGTTGGCGTAGATCAGCAGCGTACCGAACAGGCCGAAGGCCACGCCGGCGGTGCAGACCATCGCATACTTCCAAGAAGCCTCGAGGGCCGTCTTGTTCTTGTAGATACCCACCAGGAACACAGTGGAAAGCGTGGTTGCCTCCACGGCGGCCCACGTGAGGATCATGTTGTTGGACAGGCACGCGAGCAGCATGGTGAACACAAACAGGCTAAACAGCGCAAAATACTGCTTGGCGCGCTCGGCGGGCATGGAGCCCTCCTCGATATCGGCCTTTACATAGGGCAGCGAGAACAGCCCCGTAAGAAAACCGATAAAGCCGATGAGCAGCACAAAGATGGCGCCCAGCGAATCGAGGTGGAACCACAGGCCAAGAGCGCTCGCGGTTTCGCCGCTCATAAGGACGTCGCCGGCCGTCATAATCGACAGCACCAGGACGGCTGCGACGGAGACCAGGTTGAGACCGGCAAACACGTTATAGGACGTGTTCTTGGGCAAAAACGCCATGACCAGCGAGAACACCAAAGGAGTCGCGAGCAGGGCGAGAATCAACGTTTCCATGGACTACCCCCTCAGCTCGGACAGGTCGCGCGCATCGAGCGAGTGGGAGTCGTCCCAAATGCGACGCACGACGATGGACATGATGATGACGGCAAAGATGGCGTCGGTGGCGATACCGATCTCGATGATCTCGGGAGCGGTGGGGGCCAAAAGCGCGAGCGTCACGTGGCTGCCGTTTTCCATAAGGCAGTATCCAAAGATCTGCTTCATGATGTTGCGCTGCGAGATGATGCAGGTGAGGCCCACGAAGAAGTGAGCGAAGCTAATAGCGAGCGCAGGCGTTGCGACCTCGGCCGTGGGCAGGCTGATCTGCGTCACAACGGCAAAGCAGATCGCGACCTCGACGGCGATGATGCAGATGGCCCACGCGGGCTTAAGGCCGGCCTTGAGCGATGCGTCGCTCGGCTCGCCCATCTTCTTGTATGCGCGGTTGAGGATGTAAGGGACCAGGACGACCTTAGTGATAAAGGCAGATCCGGCCCACATAAGCAGCTCCTGCGCACCGGTAGTAGCACCGAGCGTAGCGAGCAGCCCCACGAGCACCAGCGACTGCACCGCATACCAGCGAATGGCGTGCTTGATGTTCTTGGAGACGACCACCATGGTGGACGTGACGATCAGAAGGCCGCCAAGGATGTTGACGATCGAATAACCCATGTCGTTCTACCTCCTAACCGATCCAGCTGGCCGAAAGCGGGCCGCTGACGATGACCATGATGATGAGCACGATGAACACGAACGCCATCGCGCGGGGAAGCGGGGCTCCCGCAGCGACCTCTTCGCTCGGCTCGCCGGGCAGGCAATAGCCCATCCACTTGAGGAACCAGGCAAAGGTGGCGACGGTCTCGGCGACCATGATGCACACGAGCACCAGGATCGCCACGTTGCCGGCACCCACAGAAAAGCCGCCGGCGATGATCTGGAACTTCGAGAAGAACGTGTTCATGGGCGGCACGCCGGCAATGGCGAGCGCGGCGACACCAAAGCCCACGCCCGAGATCGGGTACTTCTTTACGATGCCGCGAAGCTTGGGCAGCATACGCGTACCGAGCGTAAAGGAGAACGAACCGGCGATCAGGAAGAAAAGCGTCTTGGCGAAGGCGTGGTTAAAGATGTGGCAGACGGCGCCATCGAAGGCGAGCTGGCTGCCAAAGACCGAAAGGCCCAGACCAAAGAACACATAGGAGAGCTGAGCGATCGTGGAGAAGGCCAGCAGACGCTTCATGTCCTTTTGCGGCAGGTACATAAGGAAACCAAAGAGCATGGTGACCATGGCGTCGATAATGGCGACCCAACCAACGATCTCGGGGATCTCTCCAGCAGAGACGAGCGCGCGTGCGAACACGCACACGCCGACCTTAACCATCGAAGCGCCATGCAGGTAGGCCGAGACAGGCGTCGGCGCCTCCATGGCCGAAGGCAGCCACATGTACATGGGGACCTGCGCGGACTTGGCCCAAGCGGCAAAGAGCACCAGCAAAAGGACAATGGCCTTGAGCTTGGCGTCGAGGCCGGCGATCGCGGTGATGGCGAAGGTGCCGGTGTGTGCAAACACGATAGCAGCGCCCAGATACAGGCCGAGCGCACCGATATGCGTGATGATCAGGGCCTTCATGCCGGCCTTCTTGGCCGTAGGCGACATGTAGTAGCTAATGAGGCCCCAAGAGCACGCACCCGTGATCTCAAAGAACACGAGCTGGCCCAAAAGGGTCGAGCTGTACACGAGGCCGGCCATGGCGCCGATGAAGGTCGCGAGGTACGCGTAGAAGCGACGACGCGGCGCGTCGGGATGCTCACGGTTATTCTCGCTCATATAGGGAATCGAATAGATCACGACAAGCAGGCCGATACCCACAAAGGCGGGCGCGAGCAGCGTGCTCATGCGATCGAAGGTGAATCCCATGACGAGGGTCTGCCCAAACGAGATCAGGGGGACCTGCGTGTCGGGCATGCCGGCGCCAGCGAAATTCGCGGCGAGGGCGATGGTGCAGACCGTCGAGACGGCGGCACCCAAAACGCTGAACCACTTGGCGTACGGACGGGGGAACAGGGCGACGAGCACCGAGGCCACCATCGGGGCCGCGATAGCGACCAAGCCGAGAAGGGACAGACTGACTGCAAATGACATTGTTTCTCCCTTCTCCTACACGCCGACGACCACGAAGACAAACGCCAGAACGGCGATGCCCACGACGGCCCAGGTCTGATTGCCAAGCACCTTAAAACGCGAGCGCGAGCAGGAGTTCTCGATCACGCCGCATACGACAAAGTCGATCAGGCACTTAACAAGGAAGATGACCGCGCCCAGAACGGCCGCGATACCCACGGCCGCGGGCTCGCCCCAGGGGACGAAGATCGCGCAGAACCAGGCGACGACCAGGACCTGCTTCATGGACATGGCGAGCTTGGCCATCGCAAGCGACGGGCCGGAAAGCTCAGCGAGCGGACCTTCCTGGAGCTCCTGCTCGGCCTCGGCCTGATCAAACGGCAGCTTGCCGAGTTCCATGTAGCAGGCAATCGCAAAGGCGATGCCGGCGAGGATCACAGCGACCGGCGCGTCGATGGCGCCCGTCATGATGTGCTGGCCCATGGTGGCGATGTCGGTGGAGCCGCACACCAGGGCGGCGGCAAACAGCGCCAGCAGCATGGACGGCTCGATGAGCACGCTCATGAGCAGCTCGCGGACGCCGCCGATACCGGCGTAGGCGTTGGACGAATCCACACCGCAGAGGGCGAAGAAGAAGCGGGCGAGCGCCAGACTGTACATGATGGTGATGGCGTCACCAAAGACCGGGATGGGGCTTTGTGCCGTAAAGAGCGGCAGGCCCATCGCGAGCATAAAGGCGACGGCAAAGAACAGCGGCGGCATGATGCGCAGCGCAAAGCTCGCATCCTCGCTCTGGGACTCGGGGCGCGCAAAGAGCTTTGCCAGGTCGCGGTAGTCTTGCATGATGCTGGGGCCGCGACGGTTGTGCATCTTGGCGCGGATCACACGGCCGAGACCGGAGAAGAACGGCGCGACGGCCATGACGACCACGCCCTGCAGAACGGCAAGTACGATGTTGTTCATGCTCTCCCCTCCTTAACCCATTTGCACGGCGAGCACGAGGAACACCACGAGCGCCGCGACGATGTAGCAGATATAGATGCTGTAGTTGCCGCCCTCGAGCTTAGTCGCGAGGTCGGCGAGCTTCTCGACACCCTTATGCGGGGCATCGACGAGAACCTTGTCGGGTACGGGCTCCACAGCCTCGGCCACACCGGTGAGCTTCTGGAAGAAGTGCGCGATGGACCAGCAGACGGCCGTGCAGCGGTCGCGCAGCGTGTAGAGCGGCTGCATAAACCAGGACACCTCGGAGGCAAAGGTCGTGGCCACGACGGGCATATGCTCGTTGGGAGCATAGCCGCATGCCCACGGCTGGGACTTCTGCACCTTGCCGACGGTCTTGAGCTTGCGATAACCGCAGGCAAGGCCGACGAGCACCACGAGCGCAATGGCGATCGCGGGCGTGGAGGTGGCAGCGCCGGAGTACTGGTTCATGAGCTCCATGCCCTCGGCGGCAAACACGCCACCGTACGGATGCAGCACAGACGCGGCGACATCGACCAGCACGGGCGCGATCACGGGAGCGCCAATGCCCAGCACGACGCAGATGGCCGCGAGCAGGCCCTGCGCAAACACCATGGGGGCGGGAACCTCCTTGGCATTAGCCGCGGCCTCGGAGCGGGGCGCGGAGGCAAAGGAGACACCATAGGCCTTGACGAAGCACGTGACGGCCAGCGCGCCGGTAATGGCAAGCGCGACGGCAGCGAACACGGCCACGATCATGACGGCCTTGTCGCCCTGCATGGCGGCGTTAAACAGCGACTGGTAGGTAAACCACTCGGACACAAAGCCGTTGAAGGGCGGGATGGCCGAGATGGCAAGTGCGCCAACGAGGAAGCAGATGGCCGTTGCCGGCATACGACGGAACAGGCCGCCCATCTTCTCCATATTGCGCGTACCCGTGGAGTACAGCAGCGCACCGGCGCCCAAGAACAGCTCGCCCTTAAACATAGCGTGGTTAAACGTGTGGTAGAGGGCGGCCATCAGGGCCAGGACGGCGATGCCGACAGAGTTGAGCGCCATGGCGGCCATGGAGGCGCCGACGCCGAGCAGAATGATGCCGATGTTCTCGACGGAGTGATAGGCCAGCAGGCGCTTGATGTCATGCTCCTGCAGGGCGAAGGTCACGCCGAGGACCGACGAGATCGCACCGAAGACCATGACCATAAGGCCCCACCAGACCTGAACGCCCGAGGCGGAGAGCAGGTCGAGACCAACCTTGAGGATGCCGAAGATACCGATCTTGATCATGCCGCCGGACATGAGGGCCGACACGTTGGACGGCGCCTCGGGATGTGCCTTGGGCAGCCAGCCGTGCAGCGGGATGATACCGGCCTTGGCGCCAAAGCCAAAGAAGGCGAGCACGAAGCACGCGGATGCGACCGCGGGGCTAAACTGCGTGGCGCGGAAATCCGCAAAGGCAAACGAGCCGCCGGCGAAGTTGGTCATGGTGAGGAAGCTCGCCATGATGAGCACAAAGCCCACGTGCGCGATCACAAAGTAGAGCCAACCGCCATGGATGGAGTTCTCGTTCTCCTCGATCACGACCAGGAAGTACGAGGTCAGCGACATGAGCTCAAAGGCGACCAGGAACCAAAACACGTTGTCGGCGGTGATGACGAGCATCATGGACGCCACGAAGGTGTTAAAGAAGAAGCCGGCACGGCCCTTTTTGCCCGGGTACTCATCAAAGTAGTTGAGACCGTAGATCGAACCGGCAAACGCGAGCACCGAGATGAGCGCCACGAACAGGCCGGACAGCTGATTGAGCAGCAGCTGGAAATGGGCAAACGGGAAGAACACGATGGTGTCGACCGACGTGACATCGCCCAGCACGGCCTGGATACCGGCCACAAACGAAAGCACCGCGGCGACGGCGCCGATAAGGCAGCCGGCGGTCTTGGCGGCGTTATCGGCCTTGATCAGCAGAACCGAGGCGAGCGCACCGATGCACGAGACGGCAAGCGATGCGATAAACAGCGTCATGCTACCCATTGTTTACGCTCCCTTCTGCTTTCTCGGACAGGCCCTGGGCCACGGCGGTAACGTCGACGACCGGACCGTTTTCGATCGAGCGCAGGCGCTTGGCCTCGTCGAGCTCGCGATCGGCCGCGCCGCCCATGACGGTCAGCGCCTTGGTGGGGCACGCCGCCACACAATGCGGGCCATCCGGATCGAAGGCGCACAGGTCGCACTTGACAGCGCAGGTGTACTGGCCGGGAGCCCACGTAAGCAGGCTGCTCAGGGACTTGGGATACGAAGGCGTCGGGTCGCACATGCCTGCGACACCGGCGATAGACGTGCCATCGGGATGGATGGCTCCGAAGGGGCACGCGATGGCGCACAGCCTGCACCCGATGCACTCCTGCTCCTTGACGTGGATGCGGTCGCCATCGTGCTCGATGGCATTCACCGGGCAGACCTCGGCGCAGGGGGCACCCTCGCAATGGTGGCAGGCAAGGGCGGCCGAAATACCGCCGGTCTTCACGAGCGCCAGACGCGGCGTATCCTGAAGACCCTGCATCCGGTGGGCGTCGGCACAGGCGGACTGGCATGTTCCGCAGCCGATGCACCTCTCCGGGTTGATGTCGATGAAGCGGTTCATCCCCACTTCCTTTCAAAATAACGGGCCGGGCTCCCGAACGTACGGGACGCCCGGCCCAAAAAGCCAACGAGAACGGGACTACACGATTTGGTTCACGTGCGTCTCGTCATCGAACTTGGCGGCGCCGGGCTCAACGTCCTGGGGAGCGGCGGCGTCCACCAGAGCCTGCTTGAGCTCGGTGTACTGACGCTCCACCTCGCCCTCAGCCCAGACCTGGTCGGCGATAGCGTCGACCTGGCAGGCGGAGAACTTGTCCTCGGGCGTATGCGAGACCGGGTCGACCTTGTGAATGGTCAGCTCGTTGCACTTGCCGATCCACCACTGGTAGGTCATATAGACCGTGCCCTTGTTGATGCGGTCGCTCACGTCGGCGCGGCTGTATACCTGGCCACGGCGGCTGTGAATCGAGACGATGTCGCCGTTCTTGATGCCGCGCGCCTGGGCGTCCGCGGGATTCATGCGGACAAAGCCGGGCTCGTCGGCGAGCAGCGCCAGCGTCTTGCAGTTGCCAGTCATCGAGCGGCAGCTGTAGTGACCGACCTCGCGAACGGTGCACAGAATGAGCGGGTACTCATCGTCGGGAAGCTCGGAGGGCGCCTCCCAGTCGTGCGCCATCAGGTTGGCGCGGCCGTCCTTGGTGGTGAACTTGCCACCAGCGAACATGTCGGGCGTACCGTGGTCGTTCACATCAGTGCTCTTGACCGGCCACTGGGCGTAACCGCCCTCGGGAGCCATCTTCTCGTAGGTCGCGCCCACAAAGTTGGGGCACAGGCTAATGCACTCGTTCCAGATCTGCTCGGTGTTGTCGTAGTGCATGGGATAGCCCATACGCGTGGACAGGTCCGCGAAGATCTCCCAGTCGTGACGGCACTCGCCCTTGGGCGGAACGGCCGCGTCAAAGTGCTGGAAGCTACGGTCGGATGCAGTAAAGACACCCTCGTGCTCGCCCCAAGAGGTAGCGGGCAGGATGACGTCGGCGAGCATGGTCGTCTGCGTCATAAAGATGTCCTGGCAAATGAACAGATCCAGCTCGGAGAGCGTCTTGCGCATTCCGGCCGAATCGGGCTCGGTCTGTACCGGGTCCTCGCCGTAGTTGTAGAAGCAGTGCACCTTGCCCTCGTCGACCAGGTGGCCCAGGTCGGTGAGCTTGTAGCCCTCCTCGAGCGGAAGCTTTTCCTCGGGCACGCCCCAGGCCTTGGCAAACTTGGCACGCACTGCCGGGTCGGTGACCTTCTGGTAGCCAGGGTACAGGTTGGGCAGCATGCCCATATCGCAGGAGCCCTGGACGTTGTTCTGGCCACGCACGGGCGCGAGGCCGGAATTGGGTTTGCCGATCTGGCCGGCAACGCAGGCGATGGAGGCGATGGTGTGCACCGTCTTCAGGTTCTGCTTCTGCTGGCATACGCCCATGCCCCAGCCAATGATGGCAGAGGGCTTCGCCGTGGCGTACATCTCGGCAGCTTGGTGGATCAGCGCGGGCTCGACACCCGTGATGTCCTGTACGGATTCGGGAGTGTAGTTCTTGATGGTCTCCCACCACTCGTCAAAGCCGTTCGTATGCTCGGCGACGAATTCCTTGTCGTAGAGGCCATCGTTGACCAGACAGTTGGCAAAGGCGTTGAGGAACGCAACATTGCAACCGTTCTTGATCGGAAGGTAGAGATCGGCGATACGCGCGGTTTCGATATGGCGCGGGTCGGCGACGATGATCTTGCAACCCTTTTCTTTGGCTCGCACGATACGCCTTGCGACGATGGGGTGCGAATCGGCAGGGTTATAGCCGAAGAGGAAAATGCAGCCCGCATCCTCCATACCGGGGATGGAGCATGACATGCAACCTGAACCAACCGTGTCCATCAGACCGAGGACAGTAGGGCCGTGTCAAGTACGGGCGCAGTTGTCCACGCTGTGGGTGCCGATGCACGCACGCGTAAACTTCTGCATGACGTAGTTCGCCTCATTGCCGCCGCCTCGCGAAGAGCCGGTGGTCATGACAGCGTTAGGACCATATTCGTCAATTATGGCCTGCATCTTAGATGCGGTGAAATCCAGTGCCTCGTCCCAGCTTACGCGCTCAAGATCCGCGCCCTTGGTGCGGCGGATCATCGGGTGCAGTACGCGAGGAGTCAAGATCTTGGTGTCGTTGATGAAGTCGTAGCCGCTCATGCCCTTAAGGCACAGCTCGCTCTGGTTGGTGATGCCGTTGAGCGGTTCGGTACCCACGACCTGGCCGTTTTGGACCAAGAGGTTAAACTGGCAACCGGCGCCGCAGTACGGGCAAATCACTTTATGCTTCTCCATGACACCCTCCTTCCTTTCTCTGCTACCGAATACTCGGTACTTATTTGACAATCATTGGGCCTGTCGCCCGACGCTTACGCCTCGTTTTCGATGGTGGCGCGGGCACGCTCGGCAGTCAGTTCTGCCAGACGCTCCTCGTCTACCAGGGTGAGGCCCTTGGTCGGACACGCCTCGGCACATGCCGGACCGCCGGGACGGTCCACGCACAGGTCGCACTTGAGCACGAAGCTCTTAGTCTGCGAACCCACTCGCACGTCACCCATCAAGACGGGGACCTGCGTGGTCGCCACGCTCACGGCGCCAAAGGGGCATGCCATGACGCAGCTCTTGCAGCCGATGCAGTTGTCCTCGTTGACGCCGATGCGATGGTTCTTTGGATCAAAGAACAAGGCGCCCGTAGGGCAGGCCTTGGCGCACGGGGCATCCTCGCAGTGATGGCAAGCCACCGGTGCGGAGATCTCGTACGTACGCGTCACGCGCAGGCGCGGCGCGGCGATGTTGCCGGGAATGTCGTGCGCCTCGATACACGCAGCCATGCAGGTTTGGCACCCAATGCAGCGCGAAGAATCGGCTACGACTCGTTTATTGCCCATGTTGTTCACTCCCTCCTGAATCCCATGCCGGAGAGATCCTGTCGACATTGACCCAAGCCGCCCGTGGACTGGCATCGACGTATCGAATGCATGCGGCGAAACATACACTCGATAGAATTCCTCCAACGATATACAGGTTAAATATACGCAGTTGCAGGTGGCAAACTTGAGCATACGCCCTGCAATACGGGAGTATTGCAGGGATTTTGGCAGGTTGGAATTATTCTCTAGAGGCTATAAAGGTGAGTGTATTACATGCGTACGCCTCAGAGATTTTTACGCGCTCTCATTTTAGATGTACTACGCTTGTATTCAAGTTAATGGTTATTTACTTGAGCGAAATAAAGTAATCGTTATAAGATGCTCAAGTATCGGCACATGCGGCATTTGACCGACTATATTGCACGCTCATTAAGGGGGCCAGTGATGTCATCGACGCAAAAACGAGCCATCCTGCAGGTGCGCATTCGCGAAGAGGACAAACAGCATGCCGAGCGCCTCTACGACGCCATGGGCACATCACTCGCCGAGGCTGTCCGCCTTTTTGTCGCGCAGAGCATTTTGATGCGCAAGCTTCCCTTTCAGCCGGTCGCTGTGCGCTCAAAGGACGGCACCGCCGCCTATGGATCGCTCAAAGCATATGGGGACCCCAATCGCCGCTCCGAGGAGCGCAATGCCTGGATTGAGTACCTTGCTACAGAAAGCGACGATTCGATTTTGGGTCCCGAGGAAGTAGATATCCATGAGTAGCACCATCATCGACGAGACCGTCATCCTACGCTACCTGCTCGACGACGACGAGGTCCTGTCGCCGCGCGCCGCCAAGGTCATCGCCACGCGCACCGCTCGCGTCTACCCCGAAATCATCACGCGCGTCGTGGTCACGCTGCGCGACGTCTATAAGGTTCCCCGCGTTGAGATTGCTGCGGCCATGAAAAGGCTGCTCGATGACGTCATGGTCGACGAGCCCACCGTTGTCGCCCTTGCCGTCAAACTCTTTGGCAAGACCCATATGGACTTTACCGACTGCCTCCTCGCAGCCCGAACCGCCATCTACAACGATGATGTCGTGAGCTTTGGCAAGCCCATCATCCAAGGCATGATCGATTACCGCCGCAAGCGCCAAACCGCGGCCGACGCTCGCGACCGCGCCACCGACTCCACCATCGACAAGCTCCGCCACCAATCCCGCCACTAACCGACAGACAACGGCATCGCCCGCCCCTCAGCCCCATCCCCTCCTAAGTTGCGGTGAAATAGTTCCTGATTAAGGCTTATTCGAGCTTTTCAGGAACTATTTCACCGCAACTTTCTGTAAGGGTGGTTTTAAGTGCCGCCGAGGGGCACTAATCAACCGTTTGCCGATATGTTTGGCTCTGACTCATGACTCTGACCTGCCCCGTCAAGCTTTTGGTCAGTTCATGGCAAGGTCTGGCGGACCAAATATGGGATAGCGTAGTGTCATTCACTCCCCCTCGAGACCATGGGGTCGAAAATGAGTCATGATAAACGCTGTTCCAAACCGCAAGTAGAGCTGTTCTTCCGGTTATTCGAGGCCCATCATGGCGGGCATCTGTTTGTAGCTACCAAAAAATGGGATGAACGCTGTGCCTACGCGCTCATGCAAAAAGAGATGATTATTCGACTCTACAACCATGTCTACGCCGATCCCGCGTATTGGAATGACCTCGGCGTCGAAGATCGCATCTTTCAATTGGCATCCGCTATTGCGGTCGTTGAACCGGATGCCGTGTTTTGTGGAGCAACGGCGGCACTGCTCTATGGCATCGGTTCTGCATATTCGCTTCTCGACAAGGTGCAAGTGCTGCTGCCGCGTTCCACCAGGCGCGATACGTACGAATTCGTTGAATACCGACGCTGGCGGCCGGGCGACGTATGGCAGCTCGGCCCGTTTACGTTAACGGATCCATATCGCACGGTGGTCGACATCGCCCGAACGAGCGCCTTTCGATATGCACTAGGCTATATCGACGGGGTGGCTCGTGAGTACGGTGTCGAGCGTGAAGAATTGCGTTCATATGCACAAGCGAACTGCCGTGGACTGCACGGCATCGCGCGTGCATTTGACGTTTTTGAACACATGGATGGCAGATCGGATAACGGTGGAGAATCCGAAGCGCGGGCGGCAATGATTCTGGCGGGAGTTGCCGCTCCCGAACTTCAGGTTGAAATCACTCGACCGGGAAACGCCGGCTATTATTTGGCAGATTACGGCTGGCAAATGCCAAACGGCTCTTGGATGTTGGCTGAGCTGCATGGACTAGGCAAGTTTGAGGACGATGCCCAAAATGATTCGGAACATGCTGCGGCAAAAACCTATCGAGATGCCCTCGTGCGCGACGCGAACCTGCGTGCCATGGGCCACAACGTCATTCATTTCAAGCTCTCAGACACCTACGATGTCAAAGCGTTCGGCTCCATGATGCGCGGCTACGGTATTCCAACCACAAAACCCTACGCAGACTCCTGACCGGCTGTCCTCATCTTCTCGACAACAGAACCCATCATCGACCCAGACCACTCAGCCTCAATAAGTTGCGGTGAAATAGTTCCTGGATAACAGCTTTTGCGGCTAATCCAGGAACTATTTCACCGCAACTTAGGAGGGGATGTGGGGTCCCCGGCACGTTTACGAAAACGGCTCTGATCCCAAAGGGAATCAGAGCCGTTAAGCTATCTTATGGAGCGGGCGACGGGAATCGAACCCGCGTCATCAGCTTGGAAGGCTGGGGTTCTACCATTGAACTACGCCCGCAAGATATGGTCGGGACGACAGGATTTGAACCTGCGACATCCTGCTCCCAAAGCAGGCGCGCTACCAAACTGCGCCACGTCCCGAAGGTGTTGAGCAGCTAAGGTCTAAACCTTGCGTGTCCCAAAGCGAAGGAAATTATAGGGGAGACTCCCCGCCTGTGCAAGCGCAGAAACCCTAGCTCCTCGAATGTGCGACAAACCGGCTGTGGAGCAGACCGATCGCAAACGCCACCACGGCGACCGGCGCCCACGCGGCGCCGATATCTGCCAGGGGAAGCGCATCAAAGGGCAGCCACGTGCCCCCAAAGAACGCATCGCGGACCGAGGTGATCACGCTCTGCACGGCAACCACACCGCCGACCCAGACCCACACCTGCGGATGAGCGTCGCAAAAGCCGTGTACCAAACCCATGAGAACCAGCACGATGGCGACGGGATACAAGGCGTTAAGCATGGGCACCGAGAACATAAGGATCACGTCGAGGCCCACGTTGGAGAGCACGCACGAAAACGCTGCGAACACAAAGGCGAGAACCGCAAAGGGACGGCGCATGGCCTCCTCGGAAGCCTCCGCTCCCCCTTTAACCACATACGTCTCGCAGAAGTAGCGCGAGCAGCAGCTGATGAGGCCGATGCACACGTTCATGCAGGCGAGGAAGAAGATGGCGAAGACCACGACCGTGCCGGCAAGGCCAAAGTGCATGGAGGCAGAGCGGGCAAGGATGGCGGCGCCGTTGGTGGCGTCGGGCATCACGGTGCCGAGCTGCATTCCGGCAAGGCCCAAGCCACAGTAGATGATGGCCATGAGCACGCCGGCGATAACGCCGGAACGCGAAATCTCAAAGGCCACGCGCTTGTCATCGGTAACACCCAGCTCGTGGATGGTCTCGGCGATGATGATGCCGAAGGCGAGCGACGCGAGCAGGTCCATGGTCTGATAGCCGGTCAAAAAGCCCTGCACGGCAGCGCCTGCATCGTAGGGAGCCTGAGGCACGGCAGCGGGTCCCAGCGGCGAGATCACGGCAGCACCCACAACCAGCACGATGAGCGCAATGAGCGCAGGGCCCGTAATGCGGCCGAGCACGCGTGTTATGACACCCGGACGCAGCGTGAGCACAAACGCGACGACAAAGAAGCCAACGGCAAACACCAGACGAGCCGTGCCAAGCGAAACGCCCTCGGGCAGCAGCGGCACCAGCATCTCGAAGGCCGTGGAGCTCGTACGCGGAATGGCCAGGCACGGGCCGATGGCCAGATACACCGCCGCGACAAAGAACTCACCGAACTTGGGGTGCACGCGGCCGGCAAGCTCGCGCGCCGTTCCGGCAAGCGCCACGGCGATAAAGCCCATGACGGGCAGGCCGATGGCGGCAATCAAAAAGCCAACCATGGCAAGCGGTGTGGCCGTGCCGGCCTGGAGCGCCAGCAACGGCGGAATGATGAGGTTACCGGCGCCAAAGAGCATCGAGAACAGCGCAATGCCGACGGTAACGACATGGTCGGAGCGCAGGCCGCGCGGAGCGGATGAGGCCATAGGCACACCTTTCGGGTCGAAACAAAAACGGGACGGGCAAATACACCCGTCCCGCAAGTATAAACGGTCTAGCAGCTTTAGCAGGCTAAATCGCACAGAGCATCGATAGCCGTGTCGACTTCTTCGGTAGTGTTGAAATACCCAAACGAGAAGCGGACGACGCCCTGGCGCTCGGTCCCCAGCACACGGTGCATGAGCGGGGCGCAATGGGCGCCGGGGCGCGTCGCAATCCCCCACCCTTGCATGAGCGCATCCGAGATCTCGGCAGAGTCAATATCGCCCACGTTGAGCGACACAATCGCAGAGCGCGTCGGCTGGTCAAAGGCGCCGTAAAGCTTGATCTCCGGGATTTCGCGCACACCGGCAAGAAAGCGATCAGCGAGCGCACGCTCACGCGCCGCAATCGCCTCGACCCCGCCTTGCGCCTCGATAAAGTCGAGACCGGCAGAAAGTCCCGCGATGCCGTGACCGTTGAGCGTGCCCGCCTCAAGGCGCGTGGGCCACTCAAGCGGCTGCAGTGCATCGAAGCTGTGCACGCCCGTGCCGCCCATGGCCCAGGGCGCCACATCGACGCCCTCCGCCACGGCCAGGCCGCCGGTCCCCTGCGGACCCATGAGCCCTTTGTGGCCGGTAAAGCACACGGCGTCGAGCCCCATGGCTTGCATATCGATATGCGCCGTACCGGCAGACTGAGAGGCATCGACGATCACCAGCGCGCCGGCCGCATGGGCGATGGCAGCAACACGCGAAACGTCGACCGCGTTGCCAGTCACATTGGAGGCATGCGTCACCACCACAGCACGCGTACCCGGCGTGACCAACCGCCCGAGCTCGTCGTAGTTGAGCACGCCGCTCGCATCGCAACCCGCATGCTCAACCGTCACACTCTGCTCCGTCGCCAGGCGATTGAGCGGACGTAGCACCGAGTTGTGCTCAAGCACCGTCGTGACCACACGGTCGCCGGGGCGCACCACGCCATTGATGACGGTGTTGAGCGCCGCGGTTGAGTTGGGCGTAAAGCACACATGGTCCGCCCTCGGGCAACCCAAAAGGCGCGCGAGCTTGGCACGGCAAGCGTGAATCGTACGAGCGGCATCGAGAGCACCCGACGTGGCGCCGCGCCCGGCATTGCCGAGCGAGCACATCGCTTGCGTCACGGCATCGATGACCGCCTGCGGCTTGTGCATGGTCGTCGCCGCGTTATCCAGGTAGATCATCGCACGACCTCCCACATATCAATCACGGTATAGCCCTCGGTGGGAACGCCCGCCGCGGCGAGTTCGCCGCGCAGCAGCTCCTCATCGACAGGCAACGCCTTCCACGCCAGACCGCAGCCGGCAGCGACCTCCCCGGGCACGGGAATCGTTCGCCCGGGGAGGCCGCGCTCAATGCACAGGGTCTCACACCCCATGGCGGCCGCCGTGGTAGGAAAGGTGATGACAAGCGCCGGGCGCTTCTCCCTCATGGCAACTCCAACCAATACGCTACGGGCGCACAACGCGCACGGCCTGCTCCATCTTCTCCACGATCACGTACATGTTGGTGACCTCGCCCACCGCAAGCTGGTCTTTAATGCCATAGTGGTCGAGGCAGGTCCCGCAGGTGAGAATCTCGACACCCTGCTCCGCCAGGCCCTTCAGGTCATCGAGCACCGGCGAACCCTCTACGGTGAGCTTGGCGCCGCCGTTGTAGAACAGCATGGTCGCAGGCAGCTCCTCCTGCTGCGTCACGGCAAAGACAAACGCCTTCATGAGCTTGTGGCCCAGCTCGTCGTCGCCGCGGCCCATGCAGTCGGTGTAGACGGAAATGACGAGCTTGCCCTTGCCGGCGCTGGCATCACAGAAGGCAGCGCCATCCTGCTCGGGATCGGCCACGGCAACGGCGCCAGAGGTTGCCACGGTCACGTGCCACTCGGCGTCAGAAACCTTCTCGACCGAGGCCGTGCAGCCTTTCTCCTGCGCCATCTTGGAAATGTTCTTGACGGCGGTCTCGTTGTCGACCGAGGTCACCACGACACCCTCGCCATCAAGCTGTTTGAGCGCCTTAAGCGTCTTGACGACGGGCAGCGGACAGGCATCGCCCATGGCATTGACTTCAATTTTGGTAGACATAGTAAATTCCTTTCGAAAGAACCGTTCTAGAGAACGGTAAACAGTTACATAAACGTGCGGGTTAGCGAACAACGCGAACAGCAGGACCGCCCGGCACCGGCTCGCACACGCGGCCGATTGTGGCGGCAACGCGCCCCTCAGCGTGCAGACGACGCGCAAGCTCATCCACATCCGCCGCGGGCGCCGCAATTAGCAAACCGCCCGAGGTCTGCGGATCGTACAGCGCATCCAGCATTCCCGGCTCCAAGTCATCGTCAGCTGTCACGCGCGGGCCAAAGAAGTCCTGGTTGCGGTAGGAGCCCGCGGGGATAATGCCCAGACGCGCCATGTCAAGCACCTGATCAAAGAGCGGCACCGCCCCCGACGCAAGCTCAATCTGCACGCCCGAGCCCTCGGCCATCTCGCACGCATGCCCGATCAGGCCAAAGCCCGTAATGTCGGTGCAGCCGTGAAGCTCAAGTCCCTCGGCCAAACGAATCGGAGCCTCGTTGAGGGTGCGCATCGAGTCAAACATGGCCGCGGCCTCATCTTGCTCGATAAGCTCGCCCTTAATGGCCGTGGTGATGATGCCCGAGCCGATCGCCTTGGTCAGCAACAGGACGTCGCCCACGCGCGCGCCGCTATTGGCAAGCATACGATCGAGCGCGACAAAGCCGCTCACGGACAGGCCGTACTTGGGCTCGTCGTCGTTGATGGTGTGGCCGCCCGCGATGGAGCAACCCGCCTCGACGCACTTGTCGGCGCCGCCCGCCAGAATCTGACCTGCGACCTCGACGCCCAGGCAACTGGGAATGCACAGCAGGTTCATGGCATGGCTCGGCCGCCCGCCCATGGCGTAGATGTCCGACAGCGAATTGGCCGCGGCGATCTGGCCAAACAGAAACGGGTCGTCGACCATCGGCGGGAAGAAGTCGACGGACTGAACGAGGCCCAGGTTATCGCCGACGCGAAGGACGCTCGCATCGTCGGAGGTATCGAACCCCACGAGCAAGTTGTCGTTATGCACATTTGGCAAATCGCCCAGGACCTGGGCGAGGGCTCCGGGAGCCAACTTAGCGGCTCAACCGCTCGCGGCAGTCATAGACGTAAGCTTAATCTGATCGTCAGCCATCGATACCTCCTCTCATCGGTCAATCATTTTCTCCCAGTATACGCATGAATGCGAGCCTACGGCGGATGCATTAATTGAGCGCCTGTGCGCGAATCGCCGCGCCGATGGCACCGGCGAAGCGGGCCTGGGGCGAGGTGGTGACCGGCGACCCCAGCAGCGCCGCCAGCCGCTCCACAACGTAAGCGTTCTCGCACAAGCCTCCCGTCAGGTAGTACGGAGCACCCGTCGCCTGCCCGGCCATAGTGGCCACGCGCGAGACCACGCTGTCGATCACGCCACGCGCAATGTTCTCGCGCAGCTCACCGCGACCGATCAGGCTGATAACCTCGCTTTCGGCAAACACCGTGCACATGCTGCTGATCTTGGTGGGCTCGCCGGAACGCGCCAGGTCGGCCATCTGCTGCTGGGAAATGCCCAGGCGGTCGGCCATGATCTCCAAAAAGCGCCCCGTGCCGGCGGCGCACTTGTCGTTCATGGCAAACTTGGCCACGCGGCCACTTTTAAGCTGAATGACCTTGGTGTCCTGACCGCCCACGTCGATCACGGTGCCGTGGTCGCCAAACAGACGCACGGCACCGGTGCCGTGGCAGGTAATCTCGGTCACGACCTTGTGCGCATAGGGCACGGCGACACGACCGTAGCCGGTCGCGATCACACGCACGTCGTCGGCAGCCACGTCATAACCCGCCGCTGCCAGTGCCTCGCGCAGCCGCTCGGCAGCATCGACCGAGGAGAACCCGGTTGGCTGCACGCACGTCCACGACACCGAACCCTCCCCGTCGACCACAGCAGCCTTAGCCGCCGTAGACCCGATATCGATCCCGATCCCTATCATGGCTCTCTCCCAATCTAAACATCAAAGGTAGCGGCGCGTTCAGGCGCCTTAGCTCTAGGTTTCTCAGGTGCCGGAGATTGCCCCGAAAGAGGAGCGCAGCGTACTTTGGGTACGCAAGCGACGGTTTGAGGAGCAAGATCCGGTGCCTGAGGAAGCTAGAGAGTTTCGATGAAGGCGACGATGCGCGTCTCGATCTGGCCCATGTCGCCGTTGCTGTAGTCGGTCTCGATCTTCATATACGGAATACCCGCACCCTCGACAGCCTCCTGCATGCGCGCACTCTCCACGTTAAAGGTGTGACACGCCTGGAGCACGCTCTCCACTACGCCATCGACGTGATACTTCTCGCACATGGCCAGCGTGTTTTCCATACGACCGTCGCTGGGCGTCATGACCGAGCAGTTGATATCCAGGTAGCGGTCGGCGATGGCGCGAAGGATGTCGGGAGCCTCCGGGTCGATCATCATGGCCGCCGTGCGCTCGCCCGAGCAGTCGTCCATGCACACGACCACGCCGCCGTTGGACTCGATGGTGCGACCGATCTTGTTGATCACGCCGCCCACCGGGCAGCCGGTGATCAGAATGCGCTTGGCATCCGCCGCGATCGGGCGCTCGCCTGCATCATAGGCCTCGCGCAGCTTGGCGACCTTTTGCTCCAGCTGCTGCGTATAGGCCTCGATATCAAAGCTGAACGTACCGGCAAACATGGTGCTCATCAGGTCGACGCCGCTCATGGCCGCCGGCTGGTTGGCCTGCAGCGCAAACATCTCGAGCTGGGCCGCACGCAAGCGGTTGCGACGACGGACGGCAGCGCGCAGGTCATCGTCGGTAATCGTGATGCCGTAGAAGCCCTCGAGCTCCTCCTTGAGCAGGCAGCACTCCTCGTACCAGCCCTCGCGCTCGTAGGCACGGTCGCGACCCTGCGGAAGATGCAGAATGTGCGTGCGCTTGAGTTCGTTGAGCAGCTCGTACATCTTCTTTTTGCCGTCGCAGGTGGTCTCGCCGATGATCATGTCGCTAAAGTACGTAAACGGGCACTTTTGCGAATAGGCAAAACCATACGTAGACTTGATGAGCGGGCACAGGTTTGCCGGCAGCACCTTCTCGGCCTCGGGAATCACCTCGTCGGACGTGCCGCACAGCGCCACGCTCGCAGCCCCCGCGGCATCGATAATCTCGAGCGGCGTGTAGCTGCACAGAAAACCGACCAGGCGATTACCCGCCTGCTTATAATCCTTGACGCGAATAAACGCCGCCTTGCGTTGCTCGTTGAACTCCTCAAACGTGGACGGCAACGGCTGCTCAATATTTTCCGACATATAACTCCTTAACAAACCTTTTAACCAACCAAGGAAACGGCTTTCCCAGGTGCCCGAGGTTGCCGTGAAAGAGGAGCGCCGCGTACTTTGGTATGCAAGCGATGGTTTGAACGGCAAGATCGGGTGCCTGGGGAAGCCGCTGGACCGGATAGCCCTAAATGGTTTCCAAGAAAGCCTCAATCCTGGTTTGCAGTTGGCCTGCATCCTCGCCGGCGTAGTCGGTCGTGATGTGCATAAACGGAATGCCGGCCTCCTCGGCGGCCTTCTCCACGGCAAACGACTCCATCTCGTAGAGCGTGCAGAACTGCAAGGCCACGTCGACGATACCGTCGGCATGCAGGTCCTTGGCCATCTGGACAATGTCCTTCATACGCTGATTGTTGGGCGTAAAGACGGCGCAGTTGATCTTAAAGTAGCGCTCGGCGATGGCGTCGAGCATCTCGTCGACCGTCTCGCCGGACTCGTCGACCAGGTCCTTGTAGTAGCGCGAGCCCGTGCAGGACTCCTCGCCTACCACAACGCCGCCGGCCTTCTCGATAAGGTTGAACAGCTTCCAGTTGGGCACGGCCATGGGCGTACCGGTGTACAGGATGCGCTTGGTCCCCTTGGGTGCCACGCCCTCGCCGGCCTCGACACGCTGCTCGCACTCAGCCGCCATATCGTTGATGGCTCCGGTCAGACGCGGTGTGTCGTCCATAAAGGCGGCCTGAACGGTCAGCAGGCTGTCGAGACCGCTGATGGGCGCAGGGTCGGCAGCGCGGGTCGCAGCGAGGCGCTGCAGGGCGCGGCGCTTCTCATTGACGGCGTGGATGGCAGCCTTCAGGCCCTCGGGCGTAATCTTGACGCCGCACTCGTCCTCGATCTTGGCGGCGAGCTTCTTGACCTCGGCCTTCCAGGTCACGAGCGTCGACTCGTCGTGCACGTTGGGAATATCCATGACGTACATGTTCTTTTGCGTGGCAAAGAACTCGTAGGCTTTCTTCTTACCGTCGCAGGTGTTCTCGCCTACCACCAGGTCACTCGACTCAATGTAGGGGCAGACCTCGCCCAGCTTAAAGCCGGCAAAGCTCTTGATAAGCGGGCAGGTGTTGCGCGGCAGGTGCTCCTCGACCTTATCGGTTGCCCAATCGGCACCCGAGCACAGGCCCACGGGAATGCCGTCACAGGCAAGCACGATCTCCTCGGGCACGTACACGCAGAACGAGCCGACGATCTTGGTGGCCTCGCCGGCCTCCTTCTTGTCGAGCATCTCCTTAATACGGCCGCTATGGATGTTGGTGGCCACAAAGTCCAGGTAGGACGTGGACTTGGGGCGATTGTGCTGCATCAGAAACATATCGCCGTACATCTGACCCACGGCGCCCAGCAGCATGTCGTGGTCGGCAAGATTCATGCCGAGGCTCTCCCACATCGGATGGAAATCGAATTCTTCAGCCATGACGGTTCCCCTCTCGAACCAAAATTGAATAGCTACGGTATTGCTGCACGGTGGGTGGCGAAAACCCAGCCGCGCCTAAACCCGGAATTTTAGGGAACCTGCTTTGCGGTCGATTATTTAATTGTTCGTCGTCTCTCCCGGAGCCGTGAACATACCTGCTCATATGCGACTCCGAGCTATATATAGGGCACGCGCGGCAACGCGGCGAATGTATGTCGTCTGCGGCATGTGCGCACCCTCCTTTACAAGTTAAGGTCAACTATATCAACGGTCATCGTCCAGACGAACACCGTTGACATTCGTACGACAGCGTCGTGCGTCGTCGTTTAATAAAAAATTATCTTGATTGGTAAGAGTTTGTCGTCCCTCATTCGGCGAGCGGCAAGACAAAGCCGCCGAGGCTTATATCCCCGACGGCATTACCCGGCGCTATCGACAAACCAAATGGATCCTGCTGGCATCAAAATGCATGCGCAGCGTCTCGCCTGCTTGCGGCAGCGCGTCGACAGGCATGCCCACCTTGTTGACCTTCCACTGCAGACGCGTGGGCGCATCGACGCGCGGCACGTCCAGCAACACCAGCCGCTCAAAGCGCGAATCACTCACGCGGGCCACGTGCAAGTCATAGCTGTTGCGGCCCCGCTCAGCGCGATTGTCAACATGGAAGTAGCTTGCGCGAATGCCCAGGTATGCCACGTCATCGGGAACCTCGCGGCCCACGTTAAAGGTCATGCCCCAGTCGAGGGCCTCAACTTCTTCGTCGCCGATCTTGCGCGCGCGGCTCGTATTCTTGCAGCCCGTCAGGCGCAGCGCCGCCAGCGTCTGCGGACGGCGGACCACGTCCTCGACGGAGCCGATCTCCTCAACATGCCCGTCGTGCATCACGCAGATGCGCTGGCACAGGCGGCACGCTTCGTCGATGTCGTGACTCACGTAGAGCACGGTGCGGTTGCATACATCGAACAGGTCGAGCATGTTCTGTTCGAGGGCGCTCTTAAGATAGGAATCGAGCGCGCTCATGGGCTCGTCGAACATAAAGATGTCCGGGTGTGCCGCCACCATGCGCGCGAGCGCCACGCGCTGCTGCTGGCCGCCCGAGAGGCGCGCGGGATAGCGGTCGGCGAAATCGGCCAAGCCAAAGATGCCCAGGTAGCACTCGGCAAGTTTTTTGCGCGCCGCGGCGTCGCCCGCGTCCTTTACGCCGGCACATACGTTATCGGCCACCGTCATGTTAGGAAACAGCTGATAGTTTTGGAACAGTAGGGCGCATTTGCGCTCCTGGGGCGACAGGTTGATGCCCGCCGACGAGTCAAAAAAGGTCACGCCGTTGACGATGATCTTGCCCTCGTCAGGCATCTCCACACCGGCAATGCAGCGCAGCGTACAGCTCTTGCCGCAACCCGAGGCGCCCAGCAGCGCCACGCGCTCCTCGTCGGCCTCAAGCCGCATGTCGAGCACAAACCCGGGATAACGTTTCTTAATATCCAGAACGAGCGACATAGCTTATCGACCTCCCTGCGGCGCCGCATCATCGTGCATGAGCTCGGCCAGCGCCTCGCGATCGATACGCAAGGCATCGCCGCCCTCCGGGTCAAGCGAATCGCCCTGTCCGGCGAGATCTTTGGCCTGCTTGCGCCCCGCATGGGAAAGGCCCCGCTCGCGATACTTTTGCGAATGAGCGGTGTACATGTTGATGAACAGGATGACCAGGAAGCTGAACGCTATTACGACCACGACCCAAAAGATGGCCACCGACGTATTGCCGCCCATCCACTCAAAGTAGATGGCGATGGGAATGGTCTGCGTAATACCGGCGTAGTTGCCCGCAAAGAACAGGGTGCAGCCAAACTCGCCCATCGCGCGGGCAAAGGCGAGCACCGTGCCGGCGGCAATCGAGGGCCAGCCAAGCGGCATCATAAGCTTGGTAAAGATGCGGCGCTCGGACCAGCCCAGCGTGCGCGCGGCGTCGAGCATCTGCGTGTCGAGGCTCTCGAAGGCTCCGAGCGCCGTACGGTAGACCAGCGGAAACGACACAACGACGGCAGATATCACCGCCGCAGGCCAGGTAAAGACGATCGAGATGTCGTGCGCAATGAGCCACCGACCGACCCCGGTCGATCGACCAAATAGCATAAGCAGCAGAAAGCCGCAGACCGTGGGCGGCAGCACCATAGGAATCGTAAAGACCGAATCGAGCAAGCCCTTGATGCGACTCGAGGTACCCATAGTCTTCCACGCGGCGAACAGGCCCAGCGCAAAGGAGATCAACAGGGCAAGGCCACTCGTTTTTATGGACACCCAAAACGGGCGACAGTCGATGTCGCCCAAAAAGGAAGCCAGAGAGGTCAAGGGCCCCTGCTCATCCCGCATCACGACAGACGATGCTTCTACCATTTGAGCGCTATCAAGCCAACGCGCTCCGCCCTTGGCATCACCCGAGGCCGATGAAATCACCACATAGCGGTCCCCATCCGCACCGCGCTCATCAAAGCCATAGGTATACCCGCCAGCATCAAACGTTGTTTCCGCCGTGACATACCAAGGAAGATCCACGTCCCCCAGCCGCGCACCTCCCATGCAGTTTGCGCTGTCGAGGTCACAGACGAGGGCCTTGAGACCCGATACGCACTCGTTGTCCTGCGGATCCAATCCATACTTCTCGACCGCCTTGGGCGATATCCACACCACAACGCGATCGGCAGCAGGCGCCACTACAAGGTCCACATCCTCGTCAACGGGAAACCGGTAGCCCTCAGGCTGGCCCTCCATGGCACGAGCGGTCCCCTTCGCCAACCGCTCAAAACACTCGATTCCATAGGAAAGCCCATGAGCGGTCGCAGCAACCTGGGCCCCGTCCTCGGCGTCCCCAGCAAACGCAAATCCCGGCACCCAGCAAAGCGCGAAGGTCAAAGCACAGGCGACAAGCATGCGGAATCTATTAAGCACGAAAAGCTCCAAGCGAATACAAGGACGGAGTGAAACACAAAACGATGGAATTATCGCGCCAAGCCGCACTACTCGGAAAGCTCAAAGCCGTACTTAGCCCAAATCTTCTGAGCCTTCTTGTTGGTCAGACAGAAGTCGATGAACGCCTTGGCCTCGTCGGCGTGCTCGGAGCTCTCGGCAACGGCACCCGGGTACACGATGGGTTTGTGCGAATCCTCGGGGCACACGAAGGCTTCCTCGATGCCGTCGTAGCGGAAGATATCGGAGCTGTAGACAAAACCGGCCACGCAGTCGCCTGTAGAGACGTAAGACGCAGCGGTGCCGACCTTGTCGGCCAGGGCCACCTTGTCGGCGATCTCGGGCACATACTCGCCGTCGTCGCCCTCGGTACCGGTGTAGAGGCCCACAGAGGCCAGGGCCTGGTTGGCGTACTTGCCGGCGGGGACGGTCTTGGCGTCGCCGATGGCAATCTTGCCGTCCAGATTCGCGACGTCGGCGATGGCCTCAACCTTGGTGTCGGAGCCCTCGGCGCGAACGATCACAAGGTCGTTGACGAACATGTCCTCACGCGTATCGGCGTCGACGAGCTCGGCGGCTTCGGCGTCGTCCATGGTGCCCTTGGAGGCCGTGATGAGCACATCGACGGCGGCACCGGCGCGCATCTGCTCGACAAGGTCGCCAGACGCCTTAAACTGCGTGTCGGCAAACGTGGTGCCGGTCTGCTCAGTGTAGAGTTCCTGAACCTCGGGCAGAGCCTTCTCGAGCGAGTTGGCGGCAAAGACCTGCAGCTCGACAGCTTTCTTGGAAGATGCCTTGGCATCGGATCCGGCCGGCTCGGACGTCTTGTTGCCCGAGCAGCCGGCAAGGCCAAGGCCGGCGGCAGCGGCAGCAGAAAGCGAGACAAAACCGCGGCGTGAAACCATATCGAACATATTCAACCCTTTCGAACGCTATGCCCGGGCACCCCGCCGCAGGCTTTATTCTGTTACTAGATTATACTTCCGCGCGAATAATGATAGTGAGAAATTATTCTCGCCAGAGAATATAGTTTCGAGTTGCCGTGCACCTCGGCGTCGCTTCGGCGGAAAACAAAGGCGGAGCAGCCGTTCAGGTCGCCCCGCCGCAGGTAAACCGCTTAGTTGGTATGCCCGCCGCCCACTGTCATCTGAGCCGCATGCTCCAGCTGGTCACTCACGGCCTCCCAGCTTTCGCGGGCGGCCTTCGTAGAACCGGGAAAGTTTACGACAAGCGTATGGCCTCGTTGCATGCAAATAGCGCGCGAGAGCATAGCGCGGCGCGTCTTGGTCATGGAGTACGCACGGATTGCCTCTGCAATACCCGGCACATCGCGGTCGCAGACGGCACGCGTCGCCTCGGGCGTCACGTCGCGCATCGAAAGTCCCGTGCCGCCACAGGTGAGCACGACATTGGCGTGGCACTCATCAGCGGCTTCCGCAATGGCATCACCGATCTCGCTGACGTCGTCGCGCACGACCACATGTGAGGCGACCGTCCAGCCCTGTGCCTCGATAAGATCCTCGAGTGCGGCTCCAGCCTCGTCCTGGGCAAGATCGCGCGTATCCGAGCACGTCACGATCGATATCTTCAACTCCATAGTCTTCCTCCTACAGCACCGCGCCCTCGGGCAGATCGACGCGCACAACGTCCACGACATCGCCCGCCGCAAGGTCACACGGCCTTTCGTCAATACGCAACAGGCAGTTGGCCCGCTGCATCGTGCCGAGCAGCGCCGAATTCTGCGTCTTGGCCTCGGTCACCAACAGCTCACCGGTCTCAGGGTCGCGCGAAACCGTGGCGCGATCGAAGAAGCGGCGATGCTGTCGCTTTTTCACGCCGTGCGTGAGCATCGCCTGCTGCACGGGACGCGCGCCCTCGGCAAAGCCGCGCATCTTGCGGATCGCCGGACGGGCAAGCATCTCAAAGCCTACATACGCCGCGGCCGGATTACCCGAAAGCCCCAGGTAGGGCTTACTCCCGAGCAAGCCAAACGTGATGGCCTTGCCCGGACGCATCGAGATGCGGTCAAACAACACCTCGCCCTCGCGCTGGACCAACGCCGTCACATAGTCGTAATCACCCGCCGAGGCACCACCGCTCGTAATGACAAAATCGCACTCCCGCACGGCACGATGTACCAGCTCGGATATCGCCCGCTCATCGTCGGGTGCGATGCCGTAGAACACGGGCTCGGCGCCGGCATCGAGCGCTTCGGCCATCAACGCCGATGAGTTGGAGTCGCGAATCTGCCCGCGCACCGGCACGTTACTCGGTGCGACCAGCTCCGTGCCCAGCGAGATGACGCCCACGCGCGGAGCAGCGTGCACCTTCACACTCGCGTATCCGGCACTTGCCAGCAGGCCCGCGCCCGCCGGAGCCACGATCTCGCCGGCGCGTATCACGACGTCCCCGGCATGGGCCTCCTCGGCGGCGGAACGAACGTTCTCCCCTACCTTGGCGGGCGCCGAGAAACGGACGCGCGAGCCCTCGTTGCCGTCGCCGTCAAGCACCTCGACGACCTCGTACTTCACCACGGCATCGGCACCTTCGGGTACCGGCGCGCCCGTCATGATGCGGACCGCCTCGCCCGCGCCGACCGCGCCCTCAAACACATGGCCCGCGGCCTCGTGTCCGATAACGTCGAGCGTCACCGGCACCTCACCAGATGCCTGCGCCAAGTCCGCCGAGCGCACGGCATATCCGTCCATAGCGCTGTTGGCAAACGGCGAGATGTCGATATCGGCCACCGCGTCCTCGGCCAAGGGAAGACCGGCAGCCTGCCACACGGGAATCTCGACAACTTCGGTGCGATTCACGTGCGACAAGACGATCGCCTGCGCGTCCTCCAACGGAATGAGTTTCTCAGCCATATACACCTCCAGCATGCTGCGGCGCACAACGAAAGCGCCAATTCTTTATATTTATCTCAGTATAATCCCCCATTGCACGACCGCGGCACGGCCTGTGCCCACGAATACACCTGTCGGTTGCAGGACGCGAAACAGAATCGATACCAACCCACCGTCCCGTCGCGTTTTCCGCGTTTTATAATGCTTGCGTTGCAACCCAAAAGAGGAACATATGGCTTTTACCGACAAATCCGATAGCACCAGCGAAGCACGGGAAACCTCCCGACCGCTCGATGAGGGCGGTTTCTCCCTGAACGACGTCATCATGGCCGGCAGGCATCAACTCACCCGCTCTGAGCAGCTCTTGGCCGCCGACACGCGCCGCAACGCCCGCAACCTGATCGCAAGTGCCAAGCTACTCGCGCTGGTCGTCATCGTCTCGCTCGCCATGGGCGTTGCCGCCTGGGCGTTTTTGGCCTCGCTGAATATCGCGACCGACTATCGCGAGCACCATGCGTGGGTGTACGCCCTGCTTCCCGTGGTTGGTGTGGCCACCGCATGGGTGTACAAAAACCACGGCCTTGCCGCCAAACGCGGCAACAACCTGGTCATCGACTCCGCCTTGGGCACACGCCTCATCCATATGCGCATGGCCGTCCTCACCTTTATCTGCTCCACGCTCACGCACCTGACGGGCGGATCTGCGGGCCGCGAGGGAGCCGCCGTGCAAATTGGCGGCACCATCGCCAGCAACATCTCGAACCTGGCACATCTCAAAAAGCATGACCACCACGACCTTATGCTCGCCGGCATCTCGTCGGCCTTTGGCGCCGTGTTCGGCTCGCCCCTTGCCGGGGCTTTCTTTGGCATGGAGATGTGCTTTATAGGCAAGATCGACTACACCGCGGGCATCTACTGCCTGGTCGCCTCGTTTACCGGCTACTTTACATCACTCGCCCTGGGCACCGAGTACGAGGCGAATGTCATCGCCAGCGTTCCCGATATGACACCCCGAACAGTTGCCATCGTTATTGCGAGCGCCATCGTCTTTGGCCTGACGGCACGCCTTTTTGCCTGGTCGGTCCGAACGGTTAAAAGCCTGTACGGTCGCTTTATCACCAATTACCTCGTCCGCGCCCTCATGGGCGCACTCGTGGTTTTGGCCGCCTACGCCCTCCTCGACGCCTGGGGCTACGCCGGCCTTTCTACGTGGCTTTCCGGCGCCGGATTTGCCGGCAACACCACCCTGGCGGACGCAGCCATCAAGTTGGTCGTCACAGCGCTTACCCTGGGCGCGGGCTTCCAAGGCGGCGAGGTCACGCCCCTGTTTGGCATCGGTGCGGCACTCGGTGGCTGGATCGGTTGCCTTACCGGGCTCGATCCCAGCTTTCTGGCGGCTCTCGGCATGCTCGGCGTGTTCTGTGCCGGCCTCAACGTGCCCATCACCACCTGCATGATGGCCATCGACCTGTTCCACGGCACGGCCGCCGGGTTCTTTGTCATCGTTTCATTTATTAGCTACCTTGCCGGCGGCCACCGTGGCGTGTATCCCGCACAACGCATTGTGTCCCCTAAGCGCCGCTCGCTTATCGTGGACGAGGGCCACACGGTGGCAGAGGCTATCGAGCGCCACAACGACCTGATAGAGTAGACGTTAGTATTCGCCGTGCAGCCACGATCGGGGACAATTCGACCCGAGCGCGACCGCACCGTCACGTCATACGCCGGGAGTCGCCCCATGCACGCAACTGATTTTGGTCGCACGCTCATCATCGCCAACCCAGCCGCCCGGTCGGGTGCGGCGCGCGAAGTTGCCGAGCGCCTGCAACGCTTTTTGGACATGACTGCACGCGCGTCCCAGTTTGACCTGGTGCTGACCGAGCGCATGGGACACGCCAAGGAGCTGGCCGCCCAGGCTCAGGGCTATCGCACCGTTATCGCTCTAGGCGGCGATGGCGTGATCCACGAGGTCGTCAACGGGCTTATGACGCAGGAGGAGCGCGTCCGCCCTGCCCTTGCCATCCTGCCTGTAGGATCTGGCAACGATTTTGCGCAGACCCTCGGTATCGATGATTTCTCCGGCAAGGATTTTGGCGCACTGCTCACCTGCGAGCTACAACGTCAGGACATTGGGCGGATTCGCTCATGGAACCCCGCAAGCGGAAGCGGCGAGGCTACCGTTGAGTACTACGACCAGACACTCTCTGTCGGTATCGACGCCGCCATCGGTCTGGGCACCACCGAGCTGCGCAAGAAGACCGGCTTGACGGGCGCTCTGCTCTACACCCTCTCGGGACTTGAGCAGTTTGGCCTTCGCTATCGCAACTACCCCATGACAGTCAGCTTTGACGGCGCGCCCGCCGAGCGCGTGAGGGCGATCATCATGGCGATTCAGCTGGGCCCCACGTATGGCTCGGGCTATCGCATCTGCCCCGACGCAGATCCGCGCGACGGCATACTCGACGTCTGCTACGCCTGCGGCCCCGTGCCTCGCGCGGTCGCCCTTCCCATGTTCCTTTCAGCCAAGGACGGCCACCACACCAAGCTGCCGCCGGTTCGCATGCGCCGTTGCCGCCATGCAGAGCTTACGTTCGAGGAGCCCGACTATCCCATCCAGGCCGACGGCGAACCTATCGTCGCCTCGCGCATCGAGGTCGACGTTCTCCCGGGCGCCCTCCAAGTCTGGCGCCCCACCCGCTAGTCCCGCCTAAGTTGCGGTGAAATAGGGACTGTTTATGCAGCTAAAACCGCAAACAGTCCCTATTTCACCGCAACTTATTGAGAAGCTCATTCATCACCTGCGGGCTTGCGACGGTTAGCCTTTTTAATCGCATTGAAGTGTTTATCGTTGAGCCTATGCTGACGTGAGCGCTGGGGCACCTTGGTCTTCACACGGCGGCGCGGTGGGCGTCCTCGGCGCTCAAGCTCCGCCCGCAGCTTGCGCAGGCAGCTCGCACGGTTCTGAAACTGGCTGCGACTCTCGCGCGCCGTCACGACAATCCCCGTGGGTATATGCTTCAGGCGCACGGCAGAGTCCGTCGTGTTTACGCCCTGACCGCCCGGACCCGTCGCGCGAAACACCTGCACCTCGCAGCCGCGTGCCAATTCCGCGGCTGACATCTCGGCAAAGCGCGCAAACTCGCGCCAGCCCATCTTGTTCTCATCCATACCAACACCTCCTCTCAAACAAAAAAAGTGACAAAGGGACAGTCCCTTTGTCACATCGCATGCAATCGTATGTGCCGCGCGCCTAGGCGAAAGTAATCTCGCCATTCTCGCAGTCCATATCGGCGATACGGGCCAGGCTCTCAACGCGGAAACCGTGCTCGCGGAGCTTGTCGCCGCCACCCTGAAAGCCCTTCTCCACGGCAATGCCGATGCCGGAAACCTCGGCGCCCGCAGCCTCGCAGATCTTGATGAGGCCCTCGAGCGCACAGCCGTTGGCCAGGAAGTCGTCGATAATCAGGACCTTGTCGCCCTCGGACAGGAAGCGCTTACCCACGATAACCGGGTATTCCTTCTGCTTAGTGAAGGAGTAGATGGTCGTGGCATACTGCTCGCCGTCGAGGTTGATGGACTGCGCCTTCTTGGCAAAGACCACCGGCACGCCGCCAAAGTGCTGGGCCGCGATGCAGGCCATGCCAATGCCCGAAGCCTCGATCGTCAGGATCTTGTTGATCTCGACGCCCTCGAACAGACGGGCCCACTCAGCGCCCATGTGGTCGAACAGCTCAACGTCGCACTGGTGGTTGAGGAAGGCATCAACCTTAAGGACGCTACCGGCCTTTACGATGCCGTCACGGCGAATACGATCCTCAAGCTCCTGCATGGCGCAACCCTTTCTCGCGGCAATGATTCCGCGCGATGAACAAACGTTGCACGATAGTCTATCACGGACCGACCCCCGCCCGCCCCACAAGCCTCGTCGCACCATAAAGCCGCAAGACCAGTCAATTTGGGACGTGTCTTTTAGCTCTCTTAATGAGCCCTTTTCCTCCGTCCCCGGGAGATCATCCTGCGATGCCCGCCACGAAACTGGTCCATCTACTACGTTTAACCTAACACCCCTGTCCATACCCACGATTTCTGAAAACCGGCAAGCTATCTACCTGCCCTTTTGTTTTCACCAGATACACCGTGGTTGGGACTTCGCGGTCTAACGTAGTAGATGGGTGCGATTCGTGGCAGACAACGCCCCAATACGCTAATGTCGGGCGCGCATCCTCACCAAACGCACCATCGTGAGCATAAAGCCCACGGCCGCCACGGCCATCAACACATAGAACACCGAACGGAAACCAAACAGGAACACGTCCGGACGGCCTGCAACAAAGCTGGTCACGGCCTCGCCCATCGCCGCGCTCATCTGACCGTAGAGGATATGCGAGCCCACCGTAATGCCGAGCGCCATGCCGGCGTAGCGCGCCAGGCTGCCCAAGCTGCCCGCAAAACCGAGCGCCTCGCGCGGCGCCGAGCCCATATACAGGGAGTTGTTGGGGCTCTGGAAAATCGACGTACCACACGACATAACCGCGACGCAGCACACGATCATCAGGATGGAGGAGTGCTCGTCGAGCGTGCTCACCGCAAACAGGCCACACACGTATACACCCAGGCCAACCGCGGTGGGTCCCTCGCATCCAACGCGGTCCGAAACCGTACCCGAAAGCGGGCCGATAAAGGCATTCACCGTCGGCAGCGCCAAAAACAGCAGGCCCGAAACGTCAGACCCAAACCCATGTGCATCCTGAAAATAGAACGGTAGGATAAACTCCGACGCACCGATACCGATAAACACGATGAGCATACAAGCAAGGTTGATGGCAAAAGCCGAGTTCGCAAAACAGCGGTGAGCTGCCTCGGCAAGGGGCATGGGGCGTTCGTCAGCCCTTGGCTTAACATGAGGCAGCGTGTAGAGCCCCACGATGAACGAGATCACGCCAATGGGCAGGTTAATGAGAAAGATGCTCTCCCAGGGAAAGCTCGCCACCAGCATGCCGCCGAGCACGGGACCACACATCATGCCGAGCGCCACGAAGGTCGCCAGGATTCCCATGGCACGGCCGCGCTCACATGCCGGAAACGACTCGGTGATAATGCCCATGTTGTTGGCCATAGCCGCCGCGCAACCAACGCCCTGGACAACGCGCGCCAGAATGAGTACCTCGAGCGAACTCGAAAGGCCGCACAGCAGCGAGCCGCCCGTAAAGACGATGACACCCAGCTGAAACACATTCACCTTGCCGCGCACGTCGCCCAGACGACCAAACGGCAACATGGCCACGCACGTCGCGAGCAGATACACCGAGCTCACCAGCTGGATGCGATCGAGGCCCACACCCAGCTCCTTTTGCATCACCGGAAGCGCAACGGTCACGACGGTCGAATCCAGACATGCCATAAACGTCATGACGAGCACCGTGAACAGAATCGCCCACTTGTTCTTGCCGTGGGTGTCGCCCTCAAGAGCAATACGCTCGCGGCGCAACTGCTCGGCAGTTTTCTCCATATGCATCCTTTCGCTTAAGACAACGCAAAAACGGGACCCCAATCGCCTGCAATCAGCTGCAATCGGGGTCCCGCCTACGGAATCGGAACTATATGTCACCGGAACCCCAAGGGGGACCGTCGCTTCATACGGGAAGCTAGCCTAGCACTGTTCGAGCGCCTGCTCAAGGTCGGCGATCAAATCGGCGGCGTCCTCGAGGCCGCACGACAGGCGTACCATGTCGGCGGAGATACCACAGGCGATGAGCTCCTCATCGTTCATCTGACGGTGCGTGGCGTTTGCCGGGTGCAGGCAGCAGGTGCGGGCATCGGCCACGTGCGTGGCGATCAGAGCAAGCTTGAGGCTCTTCATAAAGGTCTCGGCCGCCGCACGGCCGCCGGTAAAGCCAAAGCTCACGACGCCACAGGTACCGTTGGGCATGTACTTCTGAGCCATGTCATAGTACTTGTCGCCCTCCAGGCCCGGATAGCTCACGAAGCGAACCTTGGGGTGGCTCTGCAGGAACTTGGCGACCGCCAGGCCGTTCTCGCAGTGGCGCGGCATACGCACATGCAGGCTCTCGAGCGAGCTGTTCAGGAAGAACGCCGCCTGCGGGTTTTGCATGGGGCCAAGGTCGCGCATAAGCTGCGCGGTGGCCTTGGTAATGAAGGCGCCCTCGCGACCGAACTTCTCGGCATAGGTCACGCCGTGATAGCTCTCGTCGGGCGTGGTGAGGCCCGGGAACTTGTCAGCATGGGCCATCCAGTCAAACTGACCGTGGTCGACAATTACGCCGCCCAGGTAGGCCGCGTGACCATCCATGTACTTGGTCGTGGAGTGCGTGACGATGTCGGCGCCCCACTCAAAGGGACGACACATCACCGGCGTCGGGAAGGTGTTGTCGACCATCAGCGGCACGCCGTGATCGTGCGCGGCCTTGGCAAAGCGCTCGATATCGAGGACTGCGAGCGCAGGATTGGCGATGGTCTCACCAAAGACGAGCTTGGTGTTGGGCTGGAAGGCGGCCTCGAGCTCCTCATCGGTGCAGTCGGGGGCAACGAAGGTGCAGGCAACGCCCATGCGGCCCATGGTGTGGGCCAGCAGGTTATACGTGCCGCCGTAAATCGCTGAGCTCGCGACCACATGATCGCCGGCGGCGGCCACGTTAAAGATCGCAAGGAAGTTAGCAGCCATGCCCGAGCTCGTGAGCATCGCAGCGGTGCCGCCCTCCATCTCGCAGATCTTGGAGGCAACCAGGTCGCACGTGGGGTTCTGCAGGCGGCTGTAGAAGTAACCGGACTCCTCCAGGTCAAACAGCTTGCCCATGTGCTCGGACGTATCGTACTTCCACGTGGTGGACTGGTAGATAGGCACCTGGCGCGGCTCCGCGTCACCCGGGCGATAGCCGCCCTGAACGCAGGTGGTGCCGATGGTCTGCTCGCTCATATCTAGCTCCCTTGCTTGAGTTTTGTTTTATTTGGTTCACGATACCGCTACCCCGCACCCCTCTCAACCCATACCGCCGATAGGTTGTGGGACAAATTCATCAGGGTTATTTGTCCCAAATCTGAAAGAATGTGTTCGATGGCAAAAACAGTGAGATATACGTTGGGGTCTCGATGAGTAAATACGCCCACAAGGGTACCATAGGCGGGTACACCGCAACTAAGGAGACACCAATGAAGCAGATTGATACCTCGCAGCTCGACACCGCCGCCTGTCAGGCCCAGGCCGCCGAATACCACGCCCGTGGCTTTAACTGCGCACAGGCCGTCGCTTGCACGCTCGCACCTGCCGTCGGACTCGACCCCGAAACCGCGTTCACCCTGACCGAAGGCTTCGGCGCCGGCATGGGCGGCATGACCGAGACCTGCGGCGCTATCTCAGGCGCCGTGGCCATCATGGGCTTCGTGATGAGCGATGGTATGGAAAACCCTAAGACCAAGGGCCAGACCTACAAGCTGTCGCGCGAGATCGCCAAGCGCTTTGGCGAGAAAAATACATCGACCATCTGTGGCACGCTCAAGGGCGTCGGCTCGGACCAGGGCCCGCTCCGCAGCTGCCCCGGCTGCATTGACGACGCCGTCGAAATCGCCTGCGATATCCTGAAGCGACTCGCCGAGTAATCGGCAGCAACATAAAACGACGGCCGGCGCGCCTGCCCCCCTAAAGCACGCCGGCCGTCGTCGTTAGAACTCGGCAAATTCGGGAGCGTCGACCTCGATCTCCTCGCGACCAGCCATCAGCTCGCGCATCTTCGAGCAAAACGGCTCCTGCTCCCCCGCCTTAAACACCAAATGAATCGTCACGGCGTCCGCATAGTCAGTGCCCGAAACCTTGGCACCCGAATCCTGCGCCAAGCGAAGCACCTGCTCATACTGAGGATAGGCCACATGGACGTCAACGGGCACAACGCTCGTCATCTCGACGATCTGCCCGGCATCCTGAGCCGCGGCTACCGCTGCCTGCGTCGCTGCCGTATAGGCACGTACCAGACCGCCTGGCCCCAATAACGTGCCGCCAAAGTAACGTGTCACCACACAGCAAACATTCTTGAGCCCCGCGCCGCGCAACACCTCAAGCGTCGGCATGCCACTCGTGCGACTCGGCTCACCGTCATCGCTCTGGCGCTCGCGTCCATCAACCAAAATCCAGGCAGGGACATTATGTCGAGCATCGTAATGGCGTTTCCGAACCATCTCGATAAAGGAATTCGCCTCGTCCTCGGACTCAATATGGACCAGCTGGGCAATAAACCGACTCTTACGGTCCACAAACTCGCCCGTAGCCTCAATATTCGAATGCAGAGTAAAATAGCTGTCCAACAAAGCCCCTCAACAGAATAAAGCGCGCTAACAAACAGCCTCAATAATACGGCAAAGACTACGTCGGTTACCCCGGTAAAAAGAGCGAAACCGCCGATGACCAGGCGAAAACAGCGAGACGGCGTCAGCTGAGTCGATTTGGCCCGAAAGAGGAGGGAGCACGCCTTATGGCGGCGACCGACGAATGAGCGCCAAATCGGCCAGCTGACGCCGTCGCAGCGTCAACATAGTTGCCGAGTGGGCCTATAAGCCGGGTTCTGTCGTGAACGGTCATTTATCTTGTCTGCACGTTACCGTGCAGCTCCACGCACGCTACCCGAACGCGGACCGGGCCGGCCCATAGCGTTCCTATTCGCGCTTGCTCCGGATGGGGCTTGCCAAGCCGCCGTGTTGCCACGACGCTGGTGGTCTCTTACACCACCGTTTCAGCTTTTCCCTTTACGCCTTGCGGCGCAGGTGGGAGTCTTCTTTTCTGCGGCGCTTTCCGTCGGATCACTCCGCCCGGCCGTTAGCCGGCATCCCGCCCTCTGGAGCCCGGACTTTCCTCACGCGTGCCGCAAGCAGCACATCGCGCGACCGTCTGGCCCACTCAGCAGTGCAAGAGTGTAACACACCGTTGCCGCAGGCAAAGGCACAACACAAGCGTTCGACACGATATACCAAGAACCATGCCATGCGGTACAATAGGGTTGTCGATGGGCAACGTCGCCAGTCGAGACGCGACCGCGCTCCGCACCCCTCCGTCTACTCGGTGCGTTCCCGCCTCCTCCCCGAGGCGGGATGTCGGCATTTTCATGCACCGACAACCCAATAGCCTGTGAACAGCCCGGACAGCATTGCGCACGAGTAGCATTGTGCACCTCACCGGCAAACGCAAAAAGGGACCCGTCCATTGCGGACGGATCCCTTAAAGCAAGTGATCGTCAAACCGATTTACTCGGCGTCGGTCTCCTCGTCCTTCTTCTCGGAAGGCAGCGGGGTAACCTCGATCTCGACGCCCAGAGTCTCAGCAGCGGACTTCATAGACAGGGAGATACGACGACGGTCGAGGTCGATCTCCATGACCTTGACCTGAACCTTGTCGCCCACGTGGGTGACCTGAGAAGGCTGGTCGACGTGCTTGTTGGCCATCTCGGAGATGTGCACCAGGCCCTCGATGCCCTCGCCCAGATCGACGAAAGCGCCAAACGGGACAAGCTTGGTCACAGTGCCCTCGACGATAGCGCCGACGGGGTACTTCTTGACCAGTGCGCGCCACGGATCCTCGGTGGTCTGCTTGAGACCCAGGGAGATGCGCTCGCGGTTGAGATCGACGTCGAGAACCTCGACCTCGACCTCCTGGCCGACCTTGACAACCTCGGAAGGATGGTTGACGTGGTTCCAGGAGAGCTCGGAGATGTGGATGAGACCGTCGATACCGCCGAGGTCGACGAAGGCGCCGAAGTCGACGATGGAGGAAACGGTGCCCTGGAGACGCATGCCAGACTTAAGCTTGGACAGGATCTCGGAACGCTCGGCCTTACGGGACTCCTCAAGCACGACGCGACGGGAGAGAACGACGTTGTTGCGGTTGCGGTCCATCTCGATGACGCGGGCCTCGATGCGGGTGCCCATGTAGGAGGTGAGGTCCTTGACGCGACGGAGGTCGACGAGGGAAGCGGGCAGGAAGCCACGCAGGCCGATGTCGAGGATCAGGCCGCCCTTGACAACCTCGATAACCTCGCCCTCGACGTTCTCGCCGGAGTTGAACTTCTCCTCGATGCGGTTCCAAGCACGCTCGTACTCGGCACGCTTCTTGGAAAGGACCAGACGACCGTCCTTGTCCTCCTTCTGGAGAACCAGGGCCTCGATGGAATCACCGAGTGCAACGATGTCTGCAGGGTTAGCGTCCTTGCGGATGGACAGCTCGCGGACCGGGATAACGCCCTCGGACTTGAATCCGATGTCAACGAGCACCTCGTCATGCTCGATCTTAACGACAGTACCGTTAACGAGATCGCCCTCATCAAAGTCGGTAATCGTACCGTCGATGAGGTTGTTCATCTCCTCCTCGTTGACATCGTCAAGAGAGAAAATGGACGAGTTCTGAATCTCACTCAAAGGTGGACCCCTTTCGAACTACGGGGCCCCGATTGCTAGGACCTACAGAAGGGTGCGACAAGCACACAACGTTTAGGAACACTCGGGAGCCGACAGATACTAATGTGACGCTTATGCAATCACGTTCGTATAGGTTACGTGGAAATCACTTCGATTTCAAGCGTGAACTGCGATTTTTTACTCGTATGGAGACTTTTTCGCAATCTTGTGAACGACCGTCTCCATAAGTTGACGATAAGCAGTTGAGTATACGGCTTTGGGGTAAAGTATCCGGAGCCAACGTTCTAAACGATTTTTCGAGAAAGGTGCCCGCGTGCTCAAAGCAGTCGTTTTCGATATGGACGAGACGCTTCTCAGCATCAATCTCAACGCGTTTATCCTTCGCTATTTTAAGGATGTCTCGTCAATGCTCGCGGATATCGGACGATGCAGCCGCGGTGGCACGATGGCACGCCTCGGCACCATCCTGGTCGACCTCAACGCCAATCGCCGAAGCGGCACGGACAATCGCACCAATCTTGAGTTTTACCGCACCGAGGTCGAGCGCAGGTGCGGCATCTGCCTCTCGGACCCACTCATCTATGAGGCTTTTACCTACTATGAACGCGAAGTTCTCCCGTACAAGAATGACGATGCCATCAATGCCCACGCCATGCCGGGTGCACACGCCGCACTCCAGGCTGTACGGGACGCAGGACTGCGTTGCGCACTCTTTACCAACCCCAGCTTTCCCCAGGGGGCCATCGAATGCCGCATGGGTTGGGGTGACCTGGCCGACGCCCCCTTTGAGCTCGTGACGCACATGGGAAACGCCACCCGTTGCAAGCCCGATGCCACCTATTACCTGGAGCAGCTGCAGGCCATGGGGCTCGAACCGCACGAGGTCCTTATGGTGGGCAACGACCCCAAGCGCGACTTCCCCAGCCCCGCCTGCGGTATTCAAACTGCCTATGTTGGCCAGGGAAAACCCAGTCGAGCCACCTGGCGCGGAACCATGGAAGACTTCGCCCGCGACTTTAACGCCGTAATCGATGCCTTCTACGAGCACCAAGTAGCCAACGAACTAAGCTAGTCCCCAAATCAGGAATGGGGCGCACATTTGCCCCACGCTTCGTTACGTGGGCAACGGCTTGAGGGCAAGATGCGATGCCCCAGCGTCCTAGGCCGTGATCATTTTGACGCGTTCGCCGATTTTGGCGTCGCGCTTGTCGGAAATAACAGTAAAGCCCTCCAGGTCGCACACCTTTACATTTGAAAACACGTGGAACTTGGAGCTATCGGCGAGTACGTAACTCGCTTGGGAATTCTGCATCACGATACGTTTTTTGATAGCCTCGGGATAACCTGGCGTCATGATGCCGCGGTCCTCGTCCACCGCGTTGACACCTATAAACGCCCGGTCAAAGTACAGCTCGCGCAGCGCGCTCTCAACCATAGGACCGGTGAGCGAGCAGGTAACGGGGTTGAAGTCGCCGCCAATTACCACCACCTTAGCAGCAAGCTCGCCCGTAAACCGACATGCATAGCCGTTGGTGGTGTAGATAGTCACCGGCTTGTCGACGAGCAGGCTCAGGAGCGCCGTCGCGGTGTTACCGGAGTCGACAGCGAGATGAGACCGTCACGCCCGAAGACCCCGCTTTCGCCGCCGAGGAACGCGCGGCGCACGTGGCCCATGAGGAGCGGCTCGAGCATATCGAGGGGCTCCTTCCCAAGAAGGGAAACGACCCTGCGGGACGACACGGCGAAAACCATCGTTGATTCCGGCAAGAGACGCCGTTTCTCTGGTACCTTCATCTTCAACCCAGACCGACAATGCCGGCCAGGCACTTAACCCAAAAGGAGACAGCATGCCCAACGAGCTCAGCTATGAGGTCAGCCTCGAGCGCAGCAACCAGATCCGCGCCGACCTGCCGCAGCACCCCGAGAAGTACACCATGCTCACCGGCGACCGCCCCACCGGCCGTCTGCACCTGGGCCACTACTTCGGCACGCTCAAGAGCCGTGTCGAGCTGCAGAACATGGGCGTGCACACCAACGTGCTCATCGCCGACTACCAGGTCATCACCGACCGCGACAGCACCGATAACATCCAGGACAACGTCTACAACATGGTCATCGACTACCTGGCCTGCGGCCTGGACCCCGACAAGACGATGATCTACACGCACTCCGCCGTGCCCGCGGCAAACCAGCTTATGCTGCCGTTCTTGTCGCTCGTCTCCGAGGCCCTGCTGCAGCGCAACCCCACCGTCAAGGCCGAGATGGAGGCCAGCGGTCATGAGCTCACCGGCCTTTTGCTCACCTACCCCGTGCACCAGGCGTGCGACATCCTGTTCTGCAAGGGCAACGTGGTGCCGGTCGGGCGCGACCAGCTGCCGCACATCGAGCTCACCCGCACCATCGCACGCAAGTTCAACAACCGCTACGGCAAGGTGTTCCCCGAGGTCGACGCGCTGCTGTCCGATACGCCGCTGCTGCCCGGCCTTGACGGGCGCAAGATGAGCAAGTCCTACGGCAACGCCATCAACATCTCCATGACCGCCGAGGAGACGGCCAAGCGCATCAAGAAGAGCCAGACCGACGGCGAGCGCATGATCACGTTCGACCCCGAAGCCCGTCCCGGTGTGTCCGGCCTGCTCTCCACCGCCGCCATCTGCACCGGCCGCTCCGAGGTCGAGATCGCCGAGGAGATCGGCATGGGCGGCGCAGGCGCGCTCAAGAAGTACGTCACCGAGAGCGTGAACGAGCACTTCGCCCCCATCCGCGCGCGCCGCGAGGAGCTCGTGCAGGATATGGACTACGTCAAGGACGTCCTGCACGAGGGCAACCGCCGCGCTAACGAGGTCGCCGAGGCCACGCTCGCCGAGGTGCGCGAGGCCATGGGCATGGTGTACTAGCATGTACCGCCTTGTTGCAAGCGATATGGACGAGACCTTTCTCGACTCCAATCACGCCATCCCCGAGGCGAACATCCGCGCGCTCAAGCGCATGAAGGAGCTGGGGGTTCTGTTCGTCCCCTCAAGCGGGCGCTGGTACTCGTCCATCATGCACAATTTCGCGGCCGTCGATGCGTCGCTGCTCGAAGGCGGATACGTTCTGTCGTACAACGGCGGGTTTATCAACCGCGTGGGCGACCCCTGCCCGCTCACCACCTGCGGACTCTCGCGCGACTGTGCCGAGCAGCTCTATCAAAAGGGCCTTGAGCTGGGGCTTAGCATGCACATCAACGTCGCCGACGGACACGTCTTCGTGCCCGATGCGGACGACGACGAGCGTGCGTACCTCACCTCGATCAGCGGCGTGACGCATATCTCGAGCGCAGACCACCCCGACCTGTCCTTCCTGGATGGGCGCGACATCGTGAAGATCCTGTTTGTGAACAGGAACTTTGACGCGCTGCAGAAGCTCGGGGGCGATCTTGAGCCCCTGGCGCAGCGCCTTGGCGTCGAGATCACGTTCTCCTCGAAGCGCTACCTCGAGTTCATGCCCGCAGGCGTGAACAAGGGAGTCGGCCTGATGCGCCTGGCCGAGATGCTCGGTATCCCCATGAGCGAGGTCATCGCGGTGGGTGACTCCGCCAACGACCTCTCCATGATCCAGGCCGCCGGACTCGGCGTGGGCGTGGCGAACGTCACCGACGACGTGCGCCCCCACTGCGACGGCGCGCTCGAGACCACGGGCATGGACGGCGCGTTTGAGGAGCTTGTCGAGAGGTATTTGGAGGCGTAGCGCGTCCGCTGCTCGCGGGCGCGCCGATACCCGCGCACTGAAAGGTTTGTGATGGCTGATAGCAACCGCGAGAGCTTCTTCGGGAGCGTCTACGAGATGGTCGCACAGGTTCCCGCGGGCATGGTCGCCACCTACGGGCAGATCGCCAAGCTCGTCGGCGAGCCCAGGCGAGCCCGTTACGTGGGATATGCCCTGCACGTCAACCCTCAACCGGGCGTCATCCCCTGCCATCGCATCGTGTTTGCCGACGGCCGCCTCGCGGAGGGGTTCGCCTTCGGTGGGCCCGAGGCGCAGCGCACACTGCTCGAGGACGAAGGCGTTGCCTTCCTCGCCAACGGACATGTCGACCTGCAGGCCTCTCGCTGGCCAGCGGGCCTGGTATGACAAGGGGCGCCGACAGCGCCCCTTCCCGTTTTGGATCCTTGGCAGGCAACCCAATCAAACGGTCGCCTCGAGTGCGTCCCCCGCGCGGTCGAGTGTGCTTCTGACCTTGGCACCCTGTTTGAACCACGTGCGCAGGTCCTCGAGCGTGCTGCCCGCTTGCATACACCTTGATTTTGCGACCACCCCTCGTGGTCACCGTGCAGCGGTCGCCGCTCTCGCTGTTCTCGTGCGCCGTGATCTTCTTGAGGTAATCGCGGCGAAACGCCACGACGCGGGCGTTGCTGATCTCGATGAACCAATCGTCATCGACAAGCGAAGTACCCGTGGCACCTCGGCTTGCCATCTCCTCGGAGAAGGAGAAACCGAGCGCGCGCTCCTGCCTGCCGATCTCGAGGATGCCGCGGGCCGGCATGCCGAGCATGAGCAGGGGCAGGAACCCCCCTATGAACAGGAACAGGAACGGGATGAGCACGAGCAGGCGCGCACCCTCGTCGGTGAAGACCGCCATGAAGGCGAGGACGAGCGAGAAGACGAGGGCCATGCCGTTGAAAACAATCGTCAACGGCTTGATGGCAGACCAACACAGGCCCGCCTTGGTCATGGGACCGTCGACGGCGTCCGAGACTTCGATGCCCTCTTCCTCCAGACGGGCAAGGAGGTTGAGCGAGCACACCCCCTCGAGGCTTATCGAGCAGAACTTCCGGTCGCCCTCGAACAGGTCGATCCTCATCATCTGCGCGTGAAGCGTTGCACGGGTGATGTTGCCAAACGTCGTCTCCTTGCGGATGCCGAAGGCGTTACGCGAGAGAATGCGCCCACCGTCCACGTCGATACGCGGGATGCTCAGCAAGGCCCAGATAGCCATACCCGCGAGCGCCATGGCATGACCGAACCACACAAGTTCGTGGTCCCACTCGCCCAGCGAGACGCCCTGCCAGACGTAGACACCCAGCATGAGCAGTTCGAACGCGACGGCGCAGCAGGCGATGATCGTGCGGATGGCTGCGGGCATGCGCACCGTGAAGCAATCGAGGCTGTCCGTTGCCTCGCTGCGCTCGCTCGCGCCGCGGCGGGCGACCCATGCAGTGAGCGGGCCGACGATGAACACGGTCATACCGACGCGCAGAATGGATTCGAGCAGATTACTCATAGGGGCCACCGCCTCGAGCTCTGGAGATTAACTGCAGGAAACGCTGCCAGAACGATGGGATGCGCACAACGTAAGGAGCCGCGTATCGGCAAGCGGCGGCATCGCAATCGCCCGGCGAACAGATGATGATCGGCGCCGGGCCAGACGAATTAAACAAAAGGGTGGTCGACGGCGCCCTCGCAGGCGCACCGTCGACCACCCTTCACGTCGCAGCGACCCTACGAGCCGTCCGAAACGAAACGCACTCCGCCAGAGCGCTACCCAATCTTGCGGATGCTCGGGATCGCCCAGGTGATGCCTGCTAGGATCACCATTGCAGCACCGATGAGCACGAAGCACGCGCTTACGCCGATGGCGTCCGCGAACAAGGTCGATGCGACGAGCCCCACGGGCATAGCCCAGCTGCAGACCGCTCCGTACAGACCGAAGACGCGGCCCATGCACTCGGGATCGACGCGCTCCTGCATGAGCGCCATCTGCGGCGCGCTGTACAGCGGACTCGAGACCCCCATCGCGAACGTAAGCCCCAGAAACACAACGAGCGCGGAAGGGGGCACGAGGCCGCCCGCGAGCGTGCCCGCTCCGAAGAGGCCGATGGCCAGCGTGCACGAAAGAGCGCGGTTCTTAAGGCCACCCGTCGCCCCGATCCAGCCGCTCGCCGCGATCATGCCGACCGAGAACGCGATCTCCGCGATAGCCGACTGCGTAGTGGTGCCCCCAAAATGGTCGAACACCATGAGCGGGAACAGCGCGGATATGGGCGAGAACAGGACCGAGAAGGCGAAGCCGATCCAGAGCATGGCGAACAGACCGTGATGGCGTTTGAGCTCGCGGTACCCGTTGGCCGTCTCCAATAGGAAGGCCCGCACCGCGCGGTGCGACGCCTCGGCGTTCTCCTCGGGCGTATGGCGCTCGGGCGCCGGCGTCTTGATGCCGGAGGTCGCCACCGCGATGCTCGCGAGCACCGCCCCGGCGACATCGAGCGCGATCATGAAAGTCAGACCAAACGCCGGGTAGACCGCCGCGGCGATGGCGTTGCCGATGATATAGCTACCCGACTGCATGAACTGCAGCATGCCCGCCAGCTTGCCGAGCACCTCGGGCGGGGCGATGAGCGGTGTGAGCGCGTTGAAGGCGGGCGTATGGAGCGTGCTGCCCAGCGCACGGACGAACAGCACCGCCGCCACAACGGCGACAGAAAGGTCGCCCCGAAGCGAGCCGAAGACAAGCGTGAGGCTCACGGCCGCGATGAAGAGATCGGCGCCGATCATGAGACGCTTGATGGACGTGCGGTCCACGATGGTGCCCGCGAAGGCGCCGAGGAGCGCCATGGGCAAGAAGGCCGCCAGGCTCACGAACGACAGGGCGCTCGCGGAGCCGGTGGTGAGGGTGACGTGCCAGATGAGACCCATCTGCAGAATGGAGCTCGTGAGCACGGAGAAGAACTCGCCGATCCAGACGATGGCGAGCGAGCGCTTCCAAGAAGCGCAGGGGTTCGGTTGTGTCATGGAATAATCCTTTGATGCGATCGGTGGTATGCAGCGAAGTACCGGTCGCTCACGCGACCGTGGCTAGAGCCAAATCCTCATGGAAGCAAGCATGGTGCAGCTCCCCTTTCCAAATCTAGAGGTAAACCTTCAGCCGTGAGTGGAGCTATTATAGGGACTTGCGAGCCAAGATGCAACAGGAAGACCTCTACGGAGCGTAGATGCCGGGCGCCCCGAACCACTTATGCCATGAGAGACGGCATCCGATTCTCCTTGACTTGGTCTCAATGTGATATCACAATGCAATCAGCAGTCGCACGAACTGCTCGGGGTATCACTTAGATAAAGATACCACACCATTCCCACGCTGACTTTTGCTCAACCGATACAGCCGGAGGGCTGGATAACAAGAAAAGGCGGTATGCGCCCCGTGGAGGGGTAGCGTACCGCCTTTTCTTGTGGGGGTTTCCAAAGG
>JAXJBU010000055.1:0-5105 GCA_036302865.1 Collinsella sp.
CAGGATCGGCAAAGAAACCGTCACCATCTGCAACGCCACGCTCGTAAAGCTCATCCATCCCCCTCTTAGCTATTCCACGAGGGCCGGGGTGCCTGCTTTGTTTTGAGAAGTTCGCGGAGCCCACTTCTCAAAACAAAGCAGGCACCCCGGCCCTCGTGGAATAGCTAAGAGGGGGATGGATGAGCTTTACGAGCGTGGCGTTGCAGATGGTGACGGTTTCTTTGCCGATCCTGTTGGGGTGGTGTATCTCCAAGCTGGGATTTATGAAGGCGGAGTTTGAGCGTGAGCTGTCGCACCTGCTGCTGCAGGTAGCGCTGCCGTGTTTGGTGCTTTCGTCGGCGTTGGGTGACGACGTGCAACTGCCGAGTGTTGCTGACACGTTTTCGCTCATGGGTTTGTCTGTCGTCATGTATGTGGTGGCGATCGTTATTGCGTTCGTTGTCACCGCTGCCCTTCGCGTGCCTAAGGGAGCAGAGTGCTCGTATCGCTTTGCCGTGCTCTATGGCAATGCCGGCTTTATCGGGTTTCCGGTCATTCAGGCGGTGCTTGGCAAGCAGGCGCTGCTCTACGCTTCGATTGCTCTCATTCCCCTCAACATATTTATGTTCACCGTTGGCGTCATGCTCTTTAGTGGCGCACAAGGCGGCCTCAAGAAGCAGCTGCGAAATCTTGTCGCTTGCTGCAAAAACCCTGGCCTTATCGCGAGCCTTGTTGTGCTCGTGATCGTGCTGACCGGATGGACCGATTGGGGCGTTGTGGGCGATTCGATTTCCATCGTGGGTACCATGACCACCCCGGCAGCGCTGCTGCTCATGGGTTCGTCCATTGCCAAGTATCGTCCGCTCGACATGCTCACCAACTGGCGTGCCTATGTCGCCGTGGCGTTTCGCCTGGTTATCGTCCCGGTGGCGTGCCTTGCCGTGGCCCGCGTGTGGCCGGGCATGACGCCCATGTTCATTACGACACTCGTGCTTGAGATGGCAATGCCGGTAGGCAGCAACGGCACGCTGTACTGTCTTCAATACGGTAAGGACGCACGCCCCATGATGCAATGCACCTTCCTGTCGATCATCTGCTCCATTTTGACGATCCCGCTAGTAACAATGCTGTGCGGATAGGCATCCGGGACGGTCTCGCGCTGGGCCCTGCTCCGGGCGGGTTGCCTTGCTCCGGGAAGTGGGCTTCGCGAACTTCCCGGAGCAAGGCAACCCGCCCGGAGCAGGGCCTCTCGACCGTTTCGTTTTGCGGGGTCTGATTCTTTTTATGTAATAGGGATTTTGTTGTTATGGCCTTGGAGACTGTCCATCCTCCTTTGGTCAGCCCAGAATACATCGCCGGGGCCGGGGTGGTTGGTATAGGTTTTGGAAGTTCGCGGAGCCCACTTCCAAAACCTATACCAACCACCCCGGCCCTCGCCCGTATTACCCCGCTGAGCGAGCCATAGGCACCACGCACCGACGCGCTAAAGCGCCGGCTTGAAATTGGTGCTATATTCGGCTTGAGTTGTTTAATGCTAGTACGGGAGGCTGATATGGGGCTGTTCAAGAAGAAAAACCCGCAGGACGCCTTTGATCCCGATGTGTTTACCATCACGGATACTATTTTGGACCCGCCGCGGTTTACGTTTTTGCCGGCCATCTACCAGGATGCTACGCGTCGCAAGTGGGCCGTGCATCAGCGCGGTGCGCAGCCGAAGATCTTTGACTATGCGGATGTTCTGCAGTGCGAGGTGGCCGAGGCTGGCGATCCGGAGGCTGACGAGACGCCTTCAAAACAGGAATTTGCCCAGCGTATTCTGGCAAATCCCGCGAAGGCGGCAAAAATAAACGCTGCCAAGCGTAATATGTGTCTTGGTATGGGCGTTGTCGTGGCGGTTCAGACGGGAAAAGACGAGGTTTCCAAATTAGAGATTCCCGTTATGACCGACGAAGTCAAACGCGATTCAAACCTATATAAGTCGTATCGGAATGTCGCCGAGAAAATCAAGGCCGAGTTTGATGCCATGGGAGGGCTGGCCTAATTCTGGTGACATACATTTTTGAATGAGGAGTCTGTGCAATGGCAGGCGAATCTTATGCAATTCCCCCCAAAGACCGTGCTGTTGAGGGGATTCTTTGGTACATCCAGCACCATCAGCTTGCCGGCGGCGATCGTCTGCCGGCCGAGCGTGTGTTGTGCGAAGATATCGGCGTTTCGCGTACGGCGTTACGTGCTGGCATCACGCGGCTCATTTCGTGCGGAACGCTCGAGAGCCGCCGCGGATCGGGTACGTATGTGTGCCCTCCCAAGCCGCTGAACATCTTCCAGGAAACGTATAACTTCTCCGATGCCGTGCGAACTGCCGGTCTGCACCCCTCTTCTCGCTTGGTCTCCACCGAGACTGTCGAGGCGGATGAGACGCTTGCCGACAAGCTTGGGGTGGCCGTAGGCGCTCCTTTGCTCCGTATGCAGCGTGTCCGTCTCATTGAGGGCGAGCCGGCGTCGATCGAAACGGCACATGTCAATCTGTCGCTTTGCCCGTCGCTTCCCGACCATGATTTTGAGCACGAGAGCCTCTACGACGTATTGTTCAAAGAGGGTGGCGTGCGCGTTGAGCATGGACGTGAGCATATCTCGATCTCGCGTTTAAACGCCGAAGAGGCCGAACTTCTCCAACAAGAAGAGGGGACGCCGGTGTTCTATGAGAGCACGATTGAATTCGATGGGGGCATGCGCTTCGTGGAGCATTGCAAATCGGTGATTTTGCCCACGAAGTTCCGCTTTGCCGATAACGGTGAAAAGAATGGCATGAGGAGCGTGGCAGGTGAACAATGGCTGAAACAGTAGATGCCACCCCGGTTTATATGCGCATTCGACGTCGCATTGAGGAGCGTATCGAGCGCGGCATATACCCAACGGGTTCGATGATTCCGTCTGAGAATGAACTTGCCGAGGAATTTGGTACGACGCGCCTGACTATCCGAAGTGCCGTGGACGAGTTGGTTCGTCGCGGCCAGATTCGTCGTGTTCGGGGAAAGGGCGCCTTCGTGGCGCAGAAAGTGCCTGCTATTTTTGAGCGCACGGGTGGCTTCCGCGAATCGGTTCGCGCCTCGGGAGGCGAGCCGTCTGTTCGCATTCTGGTGCGCTCCAAGCGCTACGCGGGGCCATACTACGCCGACCTGTTTGGTATCGCCGAGGATGACCTGCTCTATTCCATCCGACGCCTGAACTGCATAAACGGCGATCCCGTATCAATTGAGATGGCGCTGATTCCCTGCCTGCTGTTCCCAACCATCGAAGAGATCGACGTGTCGGTGTTCAGTCTTTACGAGACCTATGAGATGCTGGGGCGAAAGCCGGTCATGGCGCAGGAAAAGCTCGATATCGAAGCGCTGGGCGCGCGCGATGCCGGCCTGCTTGGGCTAGAGCAGGGCGATCTTGCCTTGACGCTGGAGTGCGTGAGCTTCGACGCGAGCGGACAGGCAATCGAATATGTCAAGTCGTTCAACCGCGGCGATGCGGGTGGATATACCTATACCTACTAGCTGGTGTTTTTGCATAACGACTGGGAAAACTGACCGATTTTGACCATTGAGCCGGCTGTATATACGACCTTACACGGCTCAAAATCGACCGTTCGCCGATGAAGAAAGATTAGTCGGCAGATAGGTATCAAAAAGCCGTAACCTGTAACTGTGATTGGTATCAAATACTAATGATTTGTTACGAGGTGAGACGATGAAAATGCTCGATTACGTTCAGCTTGCCCATGTGCGTATGGGTGAGAACCTCGAGCGTTCGTCCGAGCTTGTAAGCCAGCTCGTTGATGTTTTCCAGTCCGCATCCTTTGGCGCGCTGCGCATCGTTGCTTCGGGTTCGTCCCGCCATGCCGCCGATTGTGCCCGCGATTACCTACAGGACGCATTGCAGATGCAGGTGTCCGTCGTGACGCCCGAGGCCTTTGTCGATTTCGAGCACACCTATCCGCAAAACGCGCTCAACATTGCCATTTCTCAGAGCGGCTACTCGACCAATACGATTGCGGCGCTCGATTATATGCGAGCGCACGACATGGCAACAGTTGCGCTGACGGCAAACGTCGGGGCTCCCATTAAGGAGCATGCCGATGTCGTTCTCGACTACGGCGTGGGCGTCGAGTCGGTGGACTTTGTGACCCTGGGCGTCCAGACGCTCATCGAGTACCTGGTTCTCTTTGGCATTTATGGCGGCCAGGCACGCGGGACGATTGGCGCTGATGACGTTGCCCAGCGCCTTGAGGATCTGCGTGGGGCTATCCAGGCCAACGCCACGATGTGCAAGACCGCCGAGGCATATGTTCAGGATCATCTACTCGAGCTGTCGGAGCATGTGCCGGCCATGGTTGTGGGCAACGGTCCCAACTATGGCGTTGCCGAAGAGGCGGCACTCAAGCTGAGTGAGACCATCAAGATTCCGGCCATGCATCACGAGGGCGAGGAGTTCGTCCACGGTCCCGAGATGCAGATCGTTCCGGGCTATCTGGTGTTTATCGTCGACGACCCTCAAGGGTCCGAGCGTCTGGCAAATATCGCCGACGCGCTGTCGAAGGTAACGAAGAAGGCAGTTCTTTTGACCATGCACCCCAAGGGCAAGGCTCACGAGATCGCAGTGCCGCAGGTAGCTCCGCTGCTGAGCGCGATTCCCAACCTGGTGTTCTTCCAGACGATGGCGGCGATTGTCACCGAGCGCCTGAACTCGTGGGATGTCCATCCGTATCTCGATGCCGTCTCCAAGCAAATGGAGGTTAAGGCGGAAGGCTACGAGGAATCGGTCAACACGCTTAAGGCTAAAGCGGCTGAGTGTTACGGAATGTAGGCGGGCGTTGTCGCTCGTTGGCATAGGGGATTGCTAAAGCAGCCCCAGAAAGGAGAAGCAAATGAAGGAAACCGAGAAGATCGAGATCATGCATTTCGACCAGGAGGGCTACCTCGAGGACGGCAAGGCGCTCTACGAGACCGGCAAGAAGATGACCGCGCTCGCCGACAAGGTCGCCGACGAGGGCTACGACGCCGTGTTCCTGATGGGCGTCGGCGGCACCTGGGACGAGCTCATGCAGCTCGAGTACCTCATGAACAAGTTCGGCGACC
>JAXJBU010000056.1:0-1829 GCA_036302865.1 Collinsella sp.
CGGCATCATGCCCGGCATGCTCGGCATGCTCGCCTTCTGGCTGTACTACTGGCTGCTGTCCAAGAAGATCAACCCCATGGTGCTGATCGTGGCCACCATGGTCGTGGGCATCATCGGCGCGTTCTTCGGCGTGCTGGCGTAAGGGCCCGGCTGCATAGATTTTCGTTGCAACCTGGAAAGGGGATGGAGCAGGCCTATGCCCTCCATCCCCTTTTTGTATAGAAGGAGTTCGTATGTTCGCGAAGGATCGCGAAGCAATGCGCCTGACGCCGGCAGAGGTCAGGCTGATTCTTATTGAGTCCCTGCAGTGGTGCGCCAACAACGCGATCTACTTTTTGGGGCTTATCGGTGCGGCCACGTATGATCTGGCCGGCACGGCCTTTTTGGTTGCCGCCATTACGCTCGTACGCAATCTTATGACGTCGGTGGGCAATATGGTGTCGGGCTCGGTCATCGATCGCTTTGGACCGCGCCGGACGTCGTTTGTGACGTGCGTGATTACGGCAGTGCTATCGCTTGGCGTGGGGTTGGCGCCGTTGTCTGTCCCCGGGCTTGTGTTTGCCGCGTGCGTCTTGGGACTTGCGGGCGGCTTTATCAACACCTGCACGCATGCGTTTCCGGGATACCTGGAGTCGACCACCGAGGGCCGTACCCGCGTGAACGGCCTCATGGTGTTCTACAGCAATATCGCCTATACCGCTGGCCCGCTGCTCGGCGGCGCCATCGTGAGTTGCTTTGCCACGCAATCGGTCTATCTGCTCATGGCGGGCATGATGGGTGTGGCGGCCGTGCTCTCCTTGGGCTGTCACGAGTGTGTTGCTCCCGCAAAAGGGGAGAAGCCGAAGGGCGGTATTTTGGGCGGCATGGCCGAGGGTGCGCGACTTACGTTTCGCGATCACGACCTGCGCCTCATCTTTATATCGGGCTTTTTGGGTTTCTTTGCGTTTGGCGCGTTCGATTCGCTGGAGTCGTTGTTCTACCGCGATGTGCTCAACGTGGATATCGTCTGGCTGGGCTGGCTGTCCTCGGTCGTGGGCCTCACTTCCTCGGTGGGCGCGTTCATCCTGACCAAGCTTTCTGCTCGCCATGTCAACCTGCGATTGCTGCTCGGCGCGCTCATGGCCGTGGGCATTGGGTCCATGGTGTACGTGGGCACCGATATGCTGGGGGTCGCGATTATCGGTCAGGCGATTAACGGTCTGGCCTGGGGGTTCCTGGAGCCGCTGCAGATGATCTTGATTCAGGAGCGTGCCGACATCAAATACCTGGGGCGCATTACCGGCTTTGTGCGTTTTGGACTGATGAGCGCCGGCGTGGTGCCGCTGCTGGCGGCTCCGTTTTTGGCGGAGGCTTTGGGCGTCCAGACGGTACTGTTTGGAGCATCGACCATTATTGCGCTGGTAGGAACGCTGTTCTTTGTCACACAAGGGAGACGCCGGGGGCGTTAGCTATACATCAAATTCTAATTTAATACCACTCACCAGAGAATTTCGACCGTTCACCGAGGATTGGAACAGATTGAAAAGTGGTATTAAAAACACGTTGGGTGTATGTCTATAATTGGTATCGAAAAGAAACGCGATGTATAGATTCGCGTGCAGGACAGAAAGGAAAAGCCATGAAGGAAACCGAGAAGATCGAGATCATGCACTTTAGCCAGGAGGGCTACGTCGAGGACGGCAAGAACGTCTACGAGACCGGCAAGAAGATGACCGCGCTCGCCGACAAGGTCGCCGACGAGGGCTACGACGCCGTGTTCCTGATGGGCGTCGGCGGCACCTGGGACGAGCTCATGCAGCTCGAGTACCTCATGAACAAGTTCGGCGACC
>JAXJBU010000057.1:0-2045 GCA_036302865.1 Collinsella sp.
GTTCCAGCTCGAGGACGTTGAGCTTGAGTTTGAGGACGCCGCCCTGCACGAGATCGCCCGCATGGCGCTTGCTCGCAAGACCGGCGCCCGCGGCCTGCGCTCCATCTGCGAGGACGTGCTGCAACAGACGATGTTCGACCTTCCCAGCGAGGAAGGCGTCACCAAGGTCATCGTGACCGAAGCCTCCGTAAAGGGCGAAGAACAGCCCCAACGCATCTACGGGTAAACCAGCCTAAAACGTGTTTGCAAATAGCCTCTGACCGCCCGCGGTCGGAGGCTATTTTATATATACGCAATAACCCTAACTACCTGTGCTATTCTGTGTGATTGTTTAAGCCTCAGCGAAGTCATTACAGACTGAAGTAATCGATACCTAAGGGGAGGAATGTAGGCCCGATTTTCGTAGATTCCGCACGAGCCGAAGACCACTTAATGTGGTTTTCGAGCGAGCCCAGGACCTGACCGAGCGAAAAACGGGCCTACATTTCTCCCCGGCGGGACAGGGAGAGATATATGGAAGAGATGCCCAAGAACTACGATCCGTCGACCAACGAGCCGGCGATCCTGCAGAAGTGGCTCGACGGCGGCTACTACAAGCGCCGTGAGGGCGTGGGCGACTGCACCGTCACCATTCCGCCTCCCAACGTGACCGGCAAGCTCCACATGGGTCACGCCACCGACGACTCCATCCAGGACGCCATCATCCGTATGGCCCGCATGCGCGGCAAGTCCACGCGTTGGGTGCTGGGTACCGACCACGCCGGTATCGCCACGCAGACTAAGGTCGACAAGAAGCTCAAGAGTGAGGGCATCAGCCGCCTGGAGATCGGCCGCGACAAGTTTGTCGACGCTTGCTGGGATTGGACCCACGAGTACGGCGGCATCATCGTCGAGCAGATCAAGCGTATGGGCTGCTCCGTCGACTTCGACAACGAGCGCTTCACCATGGACGAGGACTACGCCCAGGCCGTGCGCAAGGTCTTCTGCGACTGGTACCACGACGGCCTGATCTACCGTGGCAAGCGCATCGTCAACTGGTGCCCCAACTGCACCACCGCCATCTCGGACGACGAGGCCGAGTACAAGGACGAGAAGGGCCACCTGTGGCACCTGCGCTACCCGCTGACCGAGCCGGTCAACGGCCAGGACTACATCGTCGTCGCCACTACGCGCCCCGAGACCATGCTCGGCGACACGGGCGTCGCCGTTTCCCCGAAGGACCCAGAGAAGGCCGTCTTCGTGGGCAAGACCGTCAAGCTTCCCATCGTCGACCGTGAGATCCCCATCTTTGAGGATTGGCATGTCGACGCCAACTTCGGTTCCGGCTTCGTTAAGGTTACTCCGGCCCACGACCCCAACGACTACGCCATGGGTCAGGCTCACGACCTGCCGCAGATCAACATCTTCGACGAGCACGCGGTGGTCGTCGAAGGCTACGGCGAGTTCACCGGCATGAACCGCGACGAGTGCCGCGAGGCCGTCATCAAGTGGTTCGAGGAGCACGACCTGCTCGATCACGTCGAGGACCTCGATCACTCCGTCATGCACTGCTACCGTTGCGACGCCGCGCTTGAGCCGTGGCTTTCTGAGCAGTGGTTCGTCGCCGTCGACAAGCTCAAGGGGCCGGCGCTCGACGCCGTTAACTCTGGCAAGGTCACCTTCCACCCCGTGCGCTGGACGCAGACCTATACCACCTGGATGGAGAATCTTAAGGACTGGTGCATCAGCCGTCAGCTGTGGTGGGGCCACCGCATCCCCGTGTTCTACTGCGAGGACTGCGGCTGGGAGGATGCCCTTACCGAGGACACCGACGTGTGCCCCAAGTGCGGCGGCCATCACGTGCATCAGGACGAGAACGTGCTGGACACCTGGTTCAGCTCGCAGCTGTGGACCGTCGCCACGCAGGGCTGGCCGCAAAAGCCGGAGCTGCTCGAGGGCCATCATCCCACGACGGCGCTCGTCACCGCGCGCGACATCATCGCGCTGTGGGTTGCCCGCATGGTCATGAGCTCGCTGTACTTCCTGGACGAGGTGCCGTTTAAGGA
>JAXJBU010000058.1:0-44674 GCA_036302865.1 Collinsella sp.
CTAAAGTGGTTTTATATGTCTTGCGCTGCGGCGTTACCTCAGCTGGATAGAGGGTCTGACTACGAATCAGAACGTCATAGGTTCGAATCCTATACGCCGCACCAATTGAAATCGAAAGCCTCCGGCAACGGGGGCTTTTCTTTTATGCCACCGCTGCATGGATTCGAACCTCGGTCGAGGCGCGGGCGTAAAGAAAACGCGGAGCGTTTTTAGCCCGCGGGCGAGCACGCCGGAAGGCGGGCGAAGCCGGTGCGGATCCGCGCAGCGGATGCGCGGAATCCTATACGCCGCACCAATCGAACTTAAAGCCTCCGGCAACGGGGGCTTTTCTTTTATGGCAACACCGCATGGATTCGAACCTCGGTCGAGGCGCGAGCATCTTAATCATCACTTCGTAAAATTTTTCCAAATTGTCGCTTGACCCATCGAGGGGTCACGTGCATAATAATCCGTGCGTTGCGGCGTTACCTCAGCTGGATAGAGGGTCTGACTACGAATCAGAACGTCATAGGTTCGAATCCTATACGCCGCACCAATTGAGTTTTAAGCCTCCGGAAACGGGGGCTTTTCCTTTACGGGGGCATTGCGGAGATTCGAACCTCGTTCGAGGCGCGAGCGTCAAGAAAACGCGGAGCGTTTTTAGCGAGCGGGCGAGTCCGCCGGCAGGCGGGCGAAGCCGGTGCGGATCCGCGCAGCGGATGCGCGGAATCCTATACGCCGCACCAACTGAACTTTAAAGCCTCCGGTAACGGAGGCTTTTCTTATATGTCGATATACTTGAGAAGTTGCTTTTGCTGTGTTTGAAAGTATCGAGTCGATTGACTGCGTCAAATGAGTAAAAATCAAATTCGATAACTTTTTTCGAAAAATGCTTGACCTTTATTCAGTCGATGTGCATAATAATCAACAAGTCGCGGCGTTACCTCAGCTGGATAGAGGGTCTGACTACGAATCAGAACGTCATAGGTTCGAATCCTATACGCCGCACCATTTGAGATTAAAGCTCCCGGCAACGGGGGCTTTTCTTTTACGTAAGCACTGCATGGATTCGAACCTCGGTCGAGGCGCGGGCGTCAAGAAAACGCGGAGCGTTTTTAGCGAGCGGGCGAGCACGCCGGCAGGCGGGCGAAGCCGGTGCGGATCCGCGCAGCGGATGCGCGGAATCCTATACGCCGCACCAATTGAACTTGAAGCCTCCGGCAACGGGGGCTTTTCTTTTAGGCGGACGCCGCATGGGTTCGAGCCTCGGTCAAAGGGGACTATTTCTCATCGACTCGTGTAAGATTTCGAGTATGCGCCTCGGTGAGCCCGTGGCGCGCTCTTTCTTTAGACGACCGATTAGGGTGATATTTCGTGGCAGAGCGTCCGACATACAAGCTCAGGTTTCTTGATCCCAAAAAGCGCTTTCCGGCCATGCCCGAGCAGCCTGCGGGACGCTCGTATGGCGTGGTTTGGAAGCTCTTTGGCGAGGACCCGCATGAATCATGCTATGTCGTCGAATTCGTCGGCAAAAGCCATGTGTCGCTTTTGGGCTACGTGAGCGTTTCGGGTGAGGTCTATAAGGTGGACCGTCCCGTTAACGAAGTATCGCTGCCCGACGATCCCGACATGCAGCTGATTCTTGACGAGTCCGATTCCAACATCGGTGAGATTGCAGTCAGGGGTACCGATGGGACGATGCGCTCCCGGGCGCGAGTCATCGGCTCTCCCGAAGGCACCATGCGCGAACAATCCGATCGCGAGACGTGGAATTCGACGCGCAGCCTTCGCTACGGCGAGTTCATGGCCTCGATGTTCTTGCGTTACGTGATATTCGCCGATTCTGAAAACGCTGTCTCAGACACGGCAGGCGGCGACGGCCTCGACGAGGGTATGAAAAATGCCGTCGACAAAATCAAACTTGTAAAACTCCCCGAGCCGGTTGAGGTACTGCTGGGTTTTGATTCCACGCCGCTGCCCGATGCAATCGAAACGTTGCTCTACCGCATTGACCATACGGATAATCCAAGTGGCATTGAGCGCTATGCCGCCGCCCTTATGAGCGAAATTGACTTGCCCCGCCTGCGTACCATCGCCGCCAAGTCCGAGATGAGCCTGGCTCGCATCGATCGCTCAAAGCTGTTCTATCTCAATTTTGATCGTAGTCTGCTAGACCAGGACGAGATTGACACGCTGCTCGCCATCGAGTGTCGTCTCAACCGCCTCTCCGGCATCTTTGAGCGCATCGGGGCTGGATTGGCCCCTGCGGCATCCTCGCCGAGCCTTGAGGGCTGCGCGCTCTTTGATGCGTGGCATATCGCCAAGACGACCAACGATGTTCCCCGACTGCTCGATACGGCCTCGAGCGATAACCCGTGGGGCAAACCGGGTACGGTGGCTTGCCAGCCGGGCGGCGAGTGGGACGTGCGCACCCGTTTTGCGCGAATCGTTGAGGCGCTCAACGTGGTCACGCGGCTCGACTATACCTATCGGGCAAACGTTGCCGAGGGGATTATGCTCGTTCGGTTTGGGCAGTCTGTCGTTGATGCCATGCCGCAACGTGAATACGACGCTCAAGATGACGCCTGGCGCGAGCTGGACGAGGACACGCGCGCGATCTGGGCCGCGGAGCACGATGCGCGCGTGGCACTCACGCTTGCGGCAGCGTGTTTTGCCGCGGGCACCTGCATCACGCGCTGCTACGTGCAGATTGCTGCTCCCGACGGTGAGCAGGGCGAGCGTGTTGTCGCAACGTATTTCTTTGGGCGCGCGGCCTATCTGGCCGATTGCGTGCCTGTCGCCAAGGATCTTGAGAGCATGGACATGGACGATATGCCGTGCAAGCGTGTGCTTGAGGCGTATGAGTCAACCGCTCCGGAGACGATTGAGCCTGCGGAGGTTCATGCTCGTCCGCGTGATGACCATCGCACGCTGCCGCCGGCGCTGCGCGATCTGCTGCTTGCCGATACGGCTGACGAGTTGGAGGTCATGGAAGAGGACGACGACCCATACGTGGCCCGTGTTGTTGAATTGCGCGAGCAGGCAAAAGTCGACCGTACAGGTGCTTTTGAAGGCTTTTCCCGTCTTGTCGAGGAGTTGGAGGCTAAGTGCGCTGTCGCCGAGCTTTTGGCGACAGGTCCGGTTCAAACGCAGTTTTGCGATAACCAGCTGGTACGCATGGTGCTACCGGTGTTGGAAGAAGACCGCTCTGTGCGAATCCTTCGTGCGCCCGATGCGCTGTACTTTGCCCAGCACGAGATCTGCAGCTTTTACGCCGAGCAAGAGGACTTTGAACGAGCGCTGCCCGAGGTGCGCCATCTTTACGATCTGGCGCGCTCGTCCATGCAATCGCACTTTGCGCTCATCAACGTGCTTGCGCGTCTGGAGCGCTTTGACGAGATTATCGAGGTGGCGCGCCACGGCCTACGTATTGCCAGCGATCGTTCTGCAATTGGCTACCTGTTCTATCGCTTGGCGTTTGCCTATTGGAATTGCGATCAGCTCGACCTGGCGCTGGCTTGTTACCGTCTGGTGCCGCGCGGCGAGGAGTCGGGCAGCAGCGCGCTGGAAGAAATGCAGGGCCTTATGAATGAGATGGGCGTCAGCGAGCCTCCGACGTTCGAGGAGGCGGTCGAGACCATCCGCAAGGCTGGACTCGAGCTGCCGCCAGTGTCCGCCGTGACGAATCAGCTGGCAGATGCCGCTGTGCAACTGGTCGACAACGGCTTCTTTTTCCTGGCACGCGGTTGCATCTTCCAAATGTGGCGCACCATGGGCAACGACGAGCTCGGCTCCCTTAACCGCTCGCTGGGGTAGGGGCGATATAGAGGGGCCGCACCGCGCTATTTGTATCGGCGCGGGCGGGAGGACCCGACAGAATCGGTAAGGCATAAAGCCGCCGAGCCTGCTAAAACTGTTAAACTCTGCTAAAGTTGCTAAACTTTGTTAAAGTTGTTAAAACTGGCAGAGGAGGTCGAATGTCAAAAGCTATTAATCCCTTTAAGCCAACAGCGGGCATGAATCCACCTGAGCTTATCGGACGCGACGCTGTTTTGGATGACTTTGCCGAAGCTCTTGAGAATGGCCCTGGTGCCCCCGATCGACTCATGCGCATCTCGGGTGTCCGAGGCACGGGTAAAACGGTGCTCCTCAACGCATTGGGCGATCTTGCGCGCAAAAAAGGATTCGAGGTTGTCGACGTCGCCTCAAATGCCGGTTTTTGCGACAGAATTCTCGAGGCTCTGCAGCGAAATGTTCGTCTTGCATCAATGTCGATTTCCCCATCGATTTTAGGAGTCAGCCTTGGCTCCGTAGAGCTGTCGAAGTCAGCCTCTCATCTGGGGGAGGCGATGTACGATGCCGCGAAGCGAGGTGGTTTGCTCATCACACTCGATGAGATTCAGGACGCCTCAACTGAGGAAATGCGCGAGCTGGGTAATGAAATGCAGCTCTTGATTCGCCAAGGGGCGAATGTCGCCTTTGCATTCGCTGGTTTGCCAACCTCGGTGGATGGCGTGGTGGTGGATGATACGTTGACGTTCCTTCAGAGGGCGAAGCATATCGAGCTCACGCGGCTTTCAGATTTTGAAGTCGGCGGATCGTTTGAGGATACGATGAGGCGTGCGGGCAAGGAACTCGACGAAGGCGTTGCTGAGCTTTTAACAAAGGCTTCGGCAGGCTATCCCTTTATGGTCCAGTTGGTCGGATATTACGCTTGGCAGGTTGCTGCGCGCAGCGGGTCGGAGAGCGTGAGTGAAGAGGCGGCTCGCAAGGGTGTCCAGGCGGCTCTTGATAGTTTCAATGCCATGGTGATTGCCCCCGCGCTGCGCAGGGTGTCGGAGCGGCAGTTTCAATATCTCGCGGCGATGGCGCAATGCGAAGGCGGCGAGATTACGAACGGTGATATTGCCAAAAAGATGGGATTGCCGGCGAATAAAGTCGGGTCGTATCGCAAACGTCTGATCGATACGGGACTGATTGAGCCTGCCGGCTACGGCTGTGTTTCGTTTGCAATTCCGTACATGCGCGATTATCTGTTGGAGACCATTCGAGCGGACTAATAAAGACTGGAGGCATCGACGCCGCCGCTGTGGTTGCCCCCGCATCTTTGTCTCAATCTGTAACATCTAGAGGGGATTACGGCATGCAGGTGTTTCAGATTGAGACATTTGCGGATGGCGCTGACTGTTTGTCTAAATCTGTAACATCTGGACGAAGATTCGGCCTGTAACTGTTACAAATTGAGATGATTGGCTGAGACGTCTACTGGCAAATCGGAATCGCTCCAAAATTCCCCCTTGCCCATCCTTGGCTGTTTGGTTACTATAGAACGGCTGTTACGGAGAGCTGACCGAGAGGCCGAAGGTGCTCGCCTGCTAAGCGAGTATGCCCCAAAAGGGCATCTGGGGTTCGAATCCCCAGCTCTCCGCCAGTTTAACTTTAAAGAAGGGTCCCATTTGGGACCCTTTTTTATTATCAAGAATGGCGGCTGGGGATTCGAACCCGAGAGGGCACGGGCGTTAAGCAAACGCGAAAGCGTTTGTAGCCCGTGGGCGAAAAGCCGTCAGGCTTTGAAGCCGGAGGGCATGCGTAGCATGCCCGGACATCCCCAGCTCTCCGCCAGTACGAATCTGAAGAAGGGTCCCATTTGGGGCCCTTTTTTGTGTGGAGAAAGGAGGCTGGGGATTCGAACCCTCAAAAAATGAGGCGCCTCGTTGGACGCCCCATTTGGTTCGATGTGATATCGCTCCGGCCCTACACCTCGGGTGCCTTGGCTACGGTCTCGCTCTCGGCTGTGAGCGGGCGGTTGTCGATGCGGCGGCCCAGGCGGTCGAGCTTCACAAGGAGCCACTCAATGGGATTCGGCCCCGAGCCTTCCTCGTCGGCAACCAGGTCCATGACGGCGACCTTGGTGCCGTCCTGCTTGAGCGTAACGCTGCCTACCTTGTCGCCAACATGCACCGTGCCCGAAAGGTCATCGTAGCTAACTTTTTCGGTCACTTCGCCGGCGAGTGAGAACACCGTTGCCTGTGCGGCGGGGTCGGCGAGCGTGGCGTCGATCGTCTTGTCCGTCCAATCTGTCTGGCTAATGCGTGCCATAAGCGGGTTGCCGTTGGCGGTCTTTTCCTGCGTGTTGGCGATTGCGACCGTCACCTTGTGACCGTAGTACCAATTGGCAAGGGCGGCGGTATCGGTAAAGCGCTGATCGGTGGTGGTGGAGTTCAAAATAACGGTGTAGATCTCGTCGCCGTCGCGGTTGTAGGCGCTCGTAAAGCAATAGCCTGCATCGTCGGTGGTGCCAGTCTTGCCACCGATGTTGCCATCTTGGCCCAGCAAATAGTTATGCGTGTCCATGGAATGCGAATGGTCGGTGCCGTCGGTGCCCGTGACCTCGATCCAGGAATCCTCGCTCGCTACGACCTCGCGGATCGTGTCGTTTTTCATGGCCTCCTGCATCATCAGCGCTACGTCGTGTGCGGTTGAGTGCATATCGCCAGCCCACTCATCAAAGTCCAGACCATGCGGGTTTTCAAAAAGCGTACCGGTGCAGCCGAGCTTCTTAGCGCGCTCGTTCATGGCCTTCACAAATGTGGCCTCGGCGTCTTTGGTCTTAGGGTCGATCTTCTTGCCCACATATTCGGCGAGCACGATGGCGGCGTCGTTGCCCGAGGGAATCATCAGGCCGCGCAGCGCCTGCTCCACGGTAAGCTCGTCGCCTTCGAGCAAGCCGGCGGTCGAATTACCCACGGTGGCTGCGGCGTTGCTCACCGTGACCTTCTCGTCCATCTTGCAATTCTCGACGGTTAGGATTGCGGTCATGACCTTGGTGATCGAGGCAATCTTGACCTGCTCATCGGCGCCGCGCCCATAGTAGACGGTGCCGTCTTTGCCCATGACGAGGGCATAGGTCGCATCGATATCGGGCAGGTTTTCGGCCGTGATGCCGCGCGCATCGGCGGTTTTGCCGCAAACATTGTCGGTCGTGAGCACTTGGGCGCCGGCGACGGTGGGCGCGCCAGCGGCAAGGGCGATAGCGCAGACAAAGCCGGCGGCAAGCTGGGCTGAGCGCTTTGCAAAAGAGGTGAGGGACTTCACAGATTTCGCTTTCGACGGGATGGTCTCTTCTGGAACTAGAGTATATCGTTTGCCGGCGTCGGCGATCATCGCGTGCGTGCGTGGCCCACATCCGCGCCCGAACGGGCACAAGGGTGCTTAAGGCCGACTTAATCACCCACGCTTGTTGTGTGTGGCGTGCGTAGCCTCGGGCATAATGGAGCGCGAGAGGAGCACGCATGAACGAGCGCATACTGGTAGTTGATGACGAGAAGGCCATCGCCGACTTGGTTGGTATCTACCTTACAAAAGAGGGCTTTGATGTCCAGATTGCCTATAGCGGGGCCGATGCTGCCAAGGCAATCTTGGAGCAGGAGTTCGATTTGGCGCTGCTGGATGTCATGCTGCCCGATATCGATGGATTTGAGCTGCTGCGTACGATCCGTTCCAGCCATACCTATCCTGTGATCATGCTGACGGCGCGCGATGCCCAGCAAGACAAGATCGAGGGCCTTTCGCTTGGTGCGGACGATTACGTGGTTAAGCCGTTCCGCCCGCTGGAGCTCATCGCGCGTGTGCACGCTCAGCTTCGCCGCTACACCAGCTACGGTAGCCGTGCGCAGGCGGCCGAGTCGCCGACCATTCAGCTCGACGGCTTGGAGATCAACCGCGATGCTCGTTCCGTAACGGTGGACGGTTCACCGGTACGCCTCACACCCACCGAGTATTCAATCTTGCTGTATCTGGTCGAGCATCGCGGCAGCGTGGTGGCCGTGGAGGACCTGTTCCGCGCGGTATGGAACGAGGACTTTATGCCCGGCTCCAACAATACGGTGATGGTGCACATTCGCCACTTGCGCGAAAAGATCGGCGACGACGCACAAAAGCCGCGCTTTATCAAAAACGTCTGGGGCGTCGGCTACATCATCGAATAACGCTTTTCGCTTGTGAGGATCTTGATATGACAAAAGACGATAGGCAGGCATTCGAGGTACCCGATCGGCTCTTTGATTACGTGAGGTCGGTCGTCGACAACCGTGCGCTTGCAACGGTGCTGCTCTTTTTGCTGAGCCTGCTGCTGATTGGCATCGACAACATCGTCGGAATCTTGGCGGTGCTGCTTGTTGGCTTTTTGCTGATCGATCGATTTGAGATCGTGCGCCGCTGCGTGGTGATTGGCGGCGCCGCGTGGGCCATGACGTTGGCGATTGGCGCCATGGCGCTCGGCGGCATCGAAGGGCCGGTGTTGTTCGATGCCGGCTTTGTATTCAACATGCTTGGCTTTGTGCTGGCGCTTGCCGCGTGCGTGCTGTTCTTGTGCGGCCGTGCCCTGTACTACCAGGGCTACGAACAGGGCGAGCAGCATGCCGATTGTGTGCTGGCCGCTCGTATTCAAGATCGCCTGATCGATCACCCCGACACCTGGGACAACATCGACGGCGACTTCTTGGAGGTCGAGGGCGCCCTTAACCGCGTGCGTGACCGTGAGCGCAAGGTGCAGCAAGCTCTGCGTGACGAGTCGCATCGCAAGGACGATCTGGTTACGTACTTGGCACATGACCTACGCACCCCGCTTGCGAGCGTAGTGGGCTATCTTTCGCTGCTGCAAGAGGCTCCTGAGCTGCCGGTTGAGCAACGTGCGCACTTTACGGGCGTGGCTCTCGACAAGGCGCACCGGCTCGATGCGCTCATCGAAGAGTTCTTCGATATCACGCGCTTTGACTTCCACGATATCGTGCTCACGCGCGGCTATGTTGATCTGGGGTTGCTGCTGGCTCAGGTGGCTGACGAGTTCTATCCCATCCTCAACGAGCAGCATAAGGAAGTCCAAGTTGATATTCGCGAGGACCTGACGGTGCTCGTGGATGGCGACAAAATGGCTCGCGTGTTCAACAACATCATGAAAAACGCTATTGCCTATAGCTATGAGGGCTCGACCATCACGATCGAGGCCAGACGCCGGGACGGCGGTGGCGTGCGCGTGCGCTTTATCAATCAGGGCGATCCCATCCCTGAGGCAAAGCTCAAGGTGATCTTTGAGAAGTTCTATCGCCTGGATGCGGCGCGTGCGACCAATCGCGGCGGCGCTGGACTGGGGCTTGCCATCGCCAAGGAGATCGTATGCGCGCACGGCGGTACCGTTGCATGTGAATCGACGCCCGAACACACGATATTCACCATCGAGCTGCCCGCCGCATAGCCAGTGTGCCCTTACAAACACTTGACAATGCGCTCACGTGCATATGAGCCGCGATTCCTACTATCGATACTGCTGAATTGATATCGATGTGGAGGTATGCGGTATGACGGCTGCTGCGGCTGTGGAGCCCACGGAGCTTGAAGAACTCATGAAAGCGCAGGCCGAGGCCGCGCGCGAGCGCGAGGTTGGGGATGCGACTCGCCCCACGGCAGAGGATCTTGCCGTCTCGCCGACGCGTATCGATGTCGAGGGCCTCGACCTGTTCTATGGCGACCACCATGCGCTCAAGGACGTGAATATCAAGATCCGCGACAAGCAGATCACCTCGTTCATCGGGCCTTCGGGCTGCGGAAAGTCCACGTTGCTGCGCTGCTTTAACCGCATGAACGACGGCATCAAGGATTGCCGCATCGAGGGCAAGATTGCGCTCGATGGTCAAGATATCCTGGGCGACTACGACATCTGCCGCCTTCGCCAGCGCGTGGGCATGGTGTTCCAGCGCCCCAACCCGTTTCCCATGAGCATCTACGACAACGTCGCGTATGGTCCGCGCGGTATGGGTGTGCGCGATCGCGCTGCGCTGGATGAGCTGGTCGAGGACTCCCTTCGTCGCGCTGCGCTATGGGATGAGGCCAAGGACAAGCTCAACGAGTCGGGCCTGGGTCTTTCGGGTGGACAGCAGCAGCGCCTGTGCATCGCCCGCGCACTTGCCGTGCAGCCCGACATTCTGCTGATGGACGAGCCGACCTCGGCACTCGATCCTGTGTCGACGCTGGTGGTGGAGCAGCTGGCCTGCGAGCTCAAAGAGACCTGCACGCTCGTGGTCGTTACGCACAATATGCAGCAGGCGGCGCGTATCTCCGATTCGGTCGCATTCTTTTTGCTGGGTGAGCTGGTGGAGCACGCGCCCACCGCGCAACTCTTCAAGAATCCGACCGATCCGCGCACGGCGGATTATTTGACGGGGCGTTTTGGCTGATACCATCTAGTAAAGGTACCTTTAGGGTTAAGATGCGGTCATGCCGGCCGCAAAGGGGTTCAACATGATCTATTACGTCGAGGACGATGACAACATCAGGGATTTGACGATCTATGCGCTGCGCAAGCAGGGGATTGAGGCCGAAGGCTTTTCGTGCGACGGTGAGTTTAAGGCTGCCGTGGCGCGACGGGTACCCGATGCCGTCCTGCTCGACATCATGCTGCCCGATACCGATGGCTTGGCGATTATGCGTCGACTGCGTGCCGATCGCCTGACGGCGACGGTGCCCATCATGATGCTTACCGCCAAGGATACCGAGCTCGACAAGGTGATGGCGCTCGATGGCGGTGCCGACGATTACCTGACTAAGCCGTTTTCGCTCATGGAGCTTGCGAGCCGCTGCCGCGCACTGCTGCGTCGCGGCGGCATGGTCAAGCAGGCGAGCGATGTGCTCAGCGTGGGCGACATCGTGCTCTCGCCCAGCCATCGCGAGGTGACCGTTGCCGGCGAGCCGCTTAAGCTCACCCTGCGCGAGTTCGACCTGCTCGAGTACCTCATGCGCAAGCCCGGCGTGGTTTTTACCCGCGAGTCGTTGCTGCAGAGCGTGTGGGGCTGGGACTTCGACGGCGGTTCGCGCACCGTTGACGTGCACGTGCAGACGCTTCGCCAAAAACTGGGCGAGCATGCCAGCGCCATCGAGACCGTGCGCGGCGTGGGCTACCGCTTGGCCGAGCCTTCTGCCGGCGATGGTGCCAAAGGCGACGACACCGCGGCCACCGCATCGGAGGAGTAACCCGTGGTCTTCGCCCCCCAGGGAAAACATACGCTGTCGCACCGCGTTTTTGTGACGATCTTTGTCTGTGCCATGGCGGTTATCGTGGCGTTTACGGTGCTGGGTGCGTTCTTTGTGCAAAACACCTTGGCGGATGCCACGAGTGCCAATCTGGCGCAGGAAACCGAGCTCATTGCTGCCGCTCTCGACGAACAGCAGGAGCCCATCCCGTTCTTGCGTAGTCTCGATCGCGAGGACTTGCGCATCACGCTGATTAACAAGGATGGATCGGTTGCCTACGACAACGAGGCGTCGCCTTCCACACTGCCCAACCATGGCGATCGCCCCGAGGTCATCGAGGCCTTTGAGAGTGGTTTGGGTTCCGCGGAGCGCGCAAGCTCTACGCTCGACGAGATTATGCTGTATCGCGCCGTCGCCCTTGATAACGGCCAGGTTGTCCGCTTGGCGCAGGCCCAGCCTGGCGTTGCGGCGATTTTGCTGTCGATGGTGGCGCCGATGCTGCTTATCGCAGCAGCGGGTGCGGTACTCTCGTTTTTTATGGCGCGCCGCGAGTCCCGTGCCATCATCGCGCCGTTGCAAGAGGTGGATTTGGACCACCCACGCCGTAGCTATGAGCACGCCTATGCCGAGATGGTCCCCATGCTTGAGCGTATCGAGTCGCAGCGCCAGGAACTCAAGCGCCAAATGGCGGTGCTAGCGGACAACGACCGTATGCGCCGCGAGTTCACGGCGAATATCACCCATGAGCTCAAGACGCCGCTTACGGCGATTTCGGGCTATGCCGAGCTCATCGCAAACGGCATGGTCGAGGGCGAGGGCGACCTGCGCAACTTTGGCGGTCGCATCTATCGTGAGGCGGGCCGCTTGGCAGCGCTTGTCAACGATATCCTTACGCTGTCTAACTTGGACGAGGCCGAGCGTGCAACTGAGGGCGAGGCGGTGCCCATTGGTTCCACGGAGCCTATTGAGCTCTCGCGTGCCATCTACGCGGTTGAGCAGCGTCTTGAACAGGTCGCCCGTCAGGCGAATGTGACGATAAGTCATGAGACCAAGCCTGTGGTCATCGAAGGCGTGTCGCGCTTGATTGACGAGCTCATCTATAATCTGGCGAGCAACGCCATCCGCTACAATCGACCCGGCGGTGCGGTTACGCTGCAGTGCGGCACCAACGACGAAGGCCATCCGTTCCTTGCGGTCGCCGACACGGGAATCGGTATCGCGCCTGAAGAACAGGGCAAGGTATTTGAGCGGTTCTATCGCGTGGACAAGAGTAGGTCCAAGGCGCGCGGCGGAACCGGTCTGGGGCTTGCAATTGTCAAGCATGCGGCCCTGTATCATCACGCCACGCTCGATCTGTCGAGCGAGTTGGGCGTGGGAACCACCATTACGGTGACGTTTCCCATACGGCAGGACGAGCCATTCGCATAGCGATACAACATAGATATTGATGCAGACGCCGCATTTGACTTTCGGGTGCGGCGTTGTTGTGCAATTTTACGATTGCTTCCGACATTTTTACAGGAGAGCCTGTTTCTTATGTATAGAGTTTGGTCTCGGTAAAAAGATGCGATAACATACGGACAGTTTTGTCAATCCGAACTGGGGAAATGAAAGGCAAGCTGCATGACCCTTCTCGAACTGTTCCAGCTGCTGAAGAAGCACCTTAAGCTGGTCATCACCCTTCCGGTGGTCTGCGCGATCGCCATGGGCATCGTGTCCTTCGTTGCGATGGACAACACCTACACCGCGACGACGAGCATGTACATTCTCGCCAAAACCGACGATAGCGGTCAGATGAGCTACAACGATCTCTCGGCGAGCCAGATGCTTTCCAACGATATCGCCACGCTGCTGGATAGCGATAGCGTTAAGAGCGGTGCTGCCAATGAGCTGGGCCTTGCTGACCTGGATGACTACAAGGTGTCTGTTTCCTCCGAGACCACCACGCGTGTCATTACGCTTTCGGTTACCGGCACCGATGCCAAGGAGACGGCTAAGGTCGCAAAGGCCATGGCCAGCTCGGTGAGTACGGTCGCTCAGAACGTCGGCGCTGCCCAGAGCATCAACGTTATCGACGAGGCTAAGACTCCCGAAGTCCCCAGCGGCCCCAAGCGTATGCTGTACGTTGCTGTCGCGTTCCTCGCGGGCATCTTTATCGCAGTTGCCTATGTCGTTTTGGCAGACATGCTCAACACCCGCATCCGCGGTGCCGAAGAGGCAGAAGAGCTCCTGGGCATTCCCGTTGTTGGCCGAATTCCGGCTATGAAAGGTGGTAAATAGGCATGGCTAAGGCAAAGAACACCGATAAGCTCGTTGTACAGAATGCCGCCAAGACCCTTCTGGCCAACATCCGCTTTGCGAGCGTGGACGACCCCATTCGCACCATCACCGTTACGTCCTCGATTCCCAACGAGGGCAAGTCTACGGTTTCCATCAACCTTGCCCAGGCTATCGCCACCAGCGGCAAGAGCGTCCTGCTGGTCGAGGCTGATATGCGTCGCAGGTCCCTTGCCGATATGCTCGGCGTCCGCTCCCGCGGCGGACTCTATGCAGTCCTTTCCGAGCAGGTTTCTATTGACCAGGCGATTGTCGAGACGGGTCAGAAGAACTTCTACTTCCTCGATGCCGAGCCGCATATTCCCAATCCTGCCGACATCATCGTCTCTCACCGCTTTGCCAAGCTGGTAAAGGCACTGTCCGCCAAGTTCCAGTACGTCATCTTTGATGCTCCCCCGGTCGGCACCTTCATCGATGCTGCCGAGATCGCAAGTCTGACCGACGGTGCGCTTTTTGTCGTGCGTGAGGATTTCACCAAGCGCGAGGAGGCGCTCAACGCCATCGGTCAGCTTAAGAAGTCCGAGAAGGTCAAGCTCATCGGTACCGTTATGAACTACTGCGAGACCGAGACCAGCGAGTACTACTACTCCTACTACACCAAGGACGGTAAGAAGGTGAAGAAGGGCTCCGACGATCAGGGGACTTCCAAAAAGGGCATCTTCACCAACCGAGCAAACGTTTAGTTGATTAAGGCTGACCTATGCGTGACATTCATTGCCATATCTTGCCGGGTGTAGACGACGGCGCCGCCGATCTCGATGAGAGCTTGGCGATGCTCGAGGCTGCCAAGCGGGCCGGTGTAACCAGAATCGTTTGCACTCCTCACTGCCGTGATCCCTATTTTGATTACGACAAGATGTGGGATGCCTTTGAGCTGCTGCGTGATAACGCTGACGGTTTTCCGCTCCAGATGGGCTTCGAGGTCAACCATCGAAAGCTCGTTGAGCTTGGTATCGATGCCGCGGAGCACTTGCATTTCGATGGGACCAACGAGTTTCTGCTCGAGCTTTCGACGCATGCCGATGCGTATGCGTTTAGAGAGTACGAGAACACGATTTACGATTTGCAGTGCCGTGGCTACCAGGTGATCATCGCTCATCCTGAGCGCTATCGTGCGGTTCAAAAGGATGTAAGCGTGGCGGAGCGCCTGGTCGATATGGGCTGCAAGCTGCAGGCTTCGGCGGACTTTATTGCCGGCGGTCGCTTTGGTCGCGAGAAAAAGCCGGCACAGCGCCTGTTCGATCAGAACCTGTACAGCTTCATCGCGAGCGATGCCCATAACGTGGGTCATTACGATTGCCTGGCGAAGGCTCGCGCGAAGTTTAGTGTGCGCGGAGCTCATTTTCGCTAGAATCTGTCCCTAACGTTCGCATTGAATGAAAGGGCAGCCATGGATATCCAACTTAAGACGGGATGCTTTGATGACGCGGCGTTGGTGCGCCGCGTCGTTTTTATGGACGAGCAGGGCTACGAGAATGAGTTCGACGCTATCGACGAGGATCCGAACTGCATTCATGTGACGCTCTATGTAGACGACGAGCTTGCCGGTTGCTCGCGCGTGTTTCCCGAAGAGCTTGAGCGCGCGGCTGACGCAGAGGCTCCGGTGTCGCCGGCGTGCGACTTGGACGAAGGCGTCGCGGCGGAGGAGACCTACATTATGGGGCGCGTGGCTGTGCTGCCGAGCATGCGTCGTCGCGGACTGGCGAGTGCGATCGTCGAGACCAGTGCTTCGTGTGCACGCGATGCCGGCGCTAAGCTTATTAAGCTGCATGCGCAGGAATACGTGCTGCCGCTCTATGCAAAGGCGGGCTACACGCAAATTGCCCCGGTAGATTACGAAGACGAGGGCCAACCCCATGTCTGGATGGCCAAGCGCGTAGATGGCAGATAGGGACGTTCCTTTTCTGCCGGCAGTTGGGGACACTCCTTGGCAATTGGCGCATCGGAGCGCTTAGACATACAGTTTTTCGATTCCGTATGTATATATGCGCGCTAATGGGTTATAAAATCTAAGTCTGAACATAGCAGGTCTGCGATGCGGCTCGGGCGACCGGGCCGTTTTTGCGGACGGGGGTAGCGCGAAAGGACTGCACATGCGTCAATTTAAGACCGAGAGCAAAAAACTGCTCGACCTCATGATCAACTCCATCTACACCAATAAGGAAATCTTTCTGCGCGAGCTGATCTCTAACGCGAGCGACGCCGTCGACAAGCTCAACTTTAAGAGCCTGCAGGATCCGAGCGTCAAGATCGTCCAGGGCGACCTGGCCATTCGCGTCTCCTTTGATAAAGACGCCCGCACCATTACCATCTCGGATAACGGCATTGGCATGACCGCCGAGGAGCTCGAGCGCAATCTGGGCACCATCGCCCATTCCGGCTCCGAGGAGTTTAAGACCGAAAATGCCGAGCAGCAGGGTTCGGATGTCGACATCATCGGCCAGTTTGGCGTGGGCTTCTACTCGGCTTTTATGGTCGCCAGCCATGTGAAGGTCGTCAGCCGCGCCTATGGCGAGGATGTCGCCCATGTGTGGGAATCCGACGGTCTTGAGGGCTACACCATCGAGGACGGCGAGCGCGCCGAGCATGGTACCGATGTCATTCTGACGCTGCGCGAGAACGAGAAGCTCGATGCCGACGGCGAGGCCGAGACCTACGATCGCTTCCTGACCGAGTGGGGTCTCAAGAGCCTGATTCAGCAGTACAGCAACTATGTGCGCTACCCGATCCAGATGATGGTGTCCAAGAGCCGCCAGAAGCCCAAGCCCGAGGATGCCGGCGACGATTACAAGCCCGAGTACGAGGACTACCAGGAGCTCGAGACCGTCAATTCCATGACACCGATTTGGAAGAAGCGCAGCTCCGATGTCGAGCAGAAGGACTACGACGAGTTCTACAAGTCCACGTTCCACGACTTTGACGATCCTGCGCGCACCATCAGCTTCCATGCCGAGGGCACGCTCGAGTATGACGCCCTGCTGTTTGTGCCGGGCCGCGCGCCGTTCGATCTGTACAGCAAGGACTACGAGAAGGGTCTGGCGCTCTACAGCTCCAACGTTCTGATTATGGAGAAGTGCGACGACCTGCTGCCCGACTACTACAACTTTGTCCGCGGCGTCGTGGATTCCGCCGACGTGTCGCTCAACATCTCGCGCGAGACGCTGCAGCAGAACCGTCAGCTCAAGGCTATCGCCAAGCGTGTCGAGAAGAAGATCACCGCCGACCTTGAGGATATGCGTGACAACGACCGCGAGGCCTACGAGAAGTTCTTTGAGAACTTTGGCCGCGGCCTTAAGTACGGCATCTACTCGAGCTATGGCATGAAGGCCGATGAGCTCGCCGACCTGCTGCTGTTCTGGTCTGCCAAGGAACAGAAGATGATTACCCTTGCCGAGTATGCCAAGGGCATGCCCGAGGATCAGAAGGCCATCTACTACGCCGCCGGTGACTCGCGTGAGCGCTTGGCCAAGATGCCCGTGGTAAAGGGCGTGCTCGACCGCGGCTACGATGTACTGCTGCTGACGCAGGACGTGGATGAGTTCACGTTCCAAGCTATGCGTGAGTACGTTGCCGCCGATATGCCCAAGATCTACGAGGACGACGCAGCTCGCGAGGCTGCCGAAAAGGCTGTGGCCGACGGTGCCGAGCCCGAGGTCGAGGATTGTCATCTGGAGCTCAAGAACGTCGCGACCGGTGATCTTGACCTGGCGACCGAGGACGAGAAGAAGGAGGCCGAGGACGCCACCAAGGAGAACGAGGACCTCTTTAGCGCTATGAAGGAGGCGCTCGGCGACAAGGTCGAGAAGGTCGCCGTCTCTGCGCGCCTGACCGATGCTCCCGCGTGCATCACCACCGAGGGCCCGCTTTCGCTCGAGATGGAGAAGGTGCTCCAGAAGGGACCCGAGGGCGCGCCCGACGGCATGCCCAAGAGCCAGCGCGTGCTCGAGCTCAACGCCAAGCACCCGGTCTTTGCCAAGCTCGTCGCTGCTCAGAAGGCGGGCGACGCCGACAAGATCAAGCAGTACTCCGGTCTGCTCTATGACCAGGCTCTGCTGGTCGAGGGCATCCTCCCCGAGGATCCTGTGGCCTTCGCAGCAGCTGTTTGCAACTTGATGTAGTTCGGGGATACGGCACCGTAACTAGATTAGAACGAGAGTGGATAATCTCCCACTTTTGGCTCGAATGCGGGCTTGAAGTGGGAGATTTTCCACTCTCGTTTCCTTTTGAATGATTCCTCCGTCCCCAAGGGATCAATTATTTGTCGGGGTTGTGGTTTTGTGACCTGCTGAAATTTAGGATACTGTACATCTGTACGTTAACTCATCTTCGTAGTATATTGCTACCCGCAAAACTCAACACCATTGTGCTTTGAGACGTTAAAGCGCCTACTACAATGGTTGTCGATAGTACGATTCGATTCAACGACAGGATGGATGGTCATAGCGTGAGCCTCGGCAGCAAACTATCCAACGCAAAGGTCTCCTTTGCGATATTCAAGCGCGACATTAAGCGACTGCTTGTGAACCCCGTCGCCTTGGTGGTTACCCTTGGCGTGTGCGTTATTCCCTCGCTGTATGCCTGGTACAACATCGTGGCCAACTGGGATCCGTACGGAAACACCCAGGGCATCAAGATTGCCATCGCCAACAACGATCGGGGCACCCAAAACGACCTGGTGGGCGAGCTCAACGCGGGCGATCAGGTCGTCGATCAGCTCAAGGAGAACGATCAGCTGGGCTGGACCTTCGTCGATTCTGCGGCCGATGCCAAAGAGGGCGTCGAGAGCGGTGAGTACTATGCGGCCATCGTAGTCCCCAAGAACTTCTCGGATAACCTGGTTTCGATGCTCGACGGCAACTACCATCAGCCCAAGCTTACGTACTACGTCAATGAGAAGAAGAGCGCCATTGCACCCAAGGTTACCGACACCGGTGCAAGTACCATCGAGGAGCAGATCAACTCGGAATTTGTCTCCACGGTGGGCGAGACCGTTGCCAGTATTGCCAAGGATGCCGGAGTCGATTTAAAGGACAAGGCAACCCAGACTCAGGATTCGTTGGCCGGTTCGGTATCAGAGGCTTCCGATACGTTGGGCGAAGTGCGTGATTCGATTGGCGACATGAATGCCGCCATCGATAAGACGAGTGGTTCCATTGCCTCGGCAGATGCGGCACTTGCCGGTCTGCAGGGTCAGGCGCCGTCGCTGACGCAGGCGATCTCCCAGGGCAATGACCTGCTGGGCGAGGCTCGCGCCACGGCGGGCAACTCTGTCGCCTCGCTCTCCAAGGCGCTCTCGGAAGGCAGCCTTGCGCTCACCAAGACGTCAGTCTCCGCAAACGCTGCGATTGGCAAGCTGACGGGCACGGTCGCATCTACGACTACCCGTATCGACAACTCGCTTGAGTCTCTCCAAGCGACGATCGACCACAATAAGGCCGTTATCGGGCACTTGGAAATTCTCGTCAATGACACGTCGACAGGTTCCAAGGAAATTGACGCGCGCATTGTATCGATCATCGATTTGCTCCGCGAGCAGAATGAAAAGCTTCAGAGCATCAAGGACGGTCTGTCTGCGCAGTCGAGCGCCATGGCGAATGACGCTGCGGCTGTCTCGGGTGCCAGCGACGCTATCAATAATGCAATTCAGACCGGTGCGACCAACCTTGGCCAGGCTCAGACGGACTTGGGTCAAAACGCGCTGCCGAAGGTCTCGAGCGCACTTGATTCGTTTGCCGCCGTCTCGGGTGATCTGACGGGAATCGTGTCTGGCCTCACGCCTACTATTGCAAGTGCGCGCGGTACACTTTCGCAACTCAACGCCACGCTCGGTCAGGCCAAGACCACGCTGTCCCAGACCGATGCCTCGCTTGCCAAGGTCCAGGACAAGCTCGCAACCGCCGCCAACGACATCGCGGCGCTACAGACCTCCGAGTCCATGGGCGAGCTGGCCGGCCTGATGGGCGTCGACGTCGATGATGTTGCAGACTTCATGGCATCTCCGGTCGAGCTGACCTCAAAGTCAATTTACCCGGTCAAGAGCTTTGGTTCGGGCATTGCCCCGTTCTATACCAATCTGGCGCTGTGGGTGGGCGGCTACGTGCTTATCGCTATCTACAAGCTCGAGGTCGACCGCGAAGGCATCGGCAGCTTTACCGCGCGTCAGGGCTACTTTGGCCGCTGGTTGCTCCTGGTGATCCTGGGCGCGTTGCAGGCCATCATCGTTACGGTAGGCGATCTGGTGATCGGCGTGCAGTGCGTCAGCCCGCTGCTGTTCGTGCTGGGCGGCATCGCCATCTCGTTCACCTACGTCAATATCATCTATGCGCTGTCCACCACGTTTAAGCATATCGGCAAGGCTATCGGCGTCATTCTGGTTATCGTGCAGATCCCGGGTTCGTCGGGCATGTACCCCATCGAGATGATGCCAGGCTTCTTCCAGTGGCTGCACCCGCTGCTGCCCTTTACCTACGGCATCAATCTGCTGCGCGAGACGGTCGGCGGCATGTATTCGTTCAACTACCTGTTTAACCTGTGCATTCTGGGCGTGTTCTTGATCGTGGCGCTCTTTATCGGTCTGCAGCTGCGTCCGCTGCTGCTCAACCTTAACCTGCTCTTTGATAAACAGCTTTCCACGACCGGTATGATGATTTGCGAGTCCAACGACCTGCCGCGCCAGCGCTACTCGCTGCGCACGGCCATGCGTGTCATGCTCGATTCCGATTCGTACCGTCGCGAACTGCTCGATCATGCGGTCGCCTTTGAACATCGCTACCCGTACTACATCAAGGGCGGTTTTGCCGCCGTGGTGGGCGTTCAGGTCCTGCTCTTTGTCCTGTCGACGGTTCTCGATATCGACAATAACGGCAAGATCATCCTGCTTGTCATTTGGATCATCTCGGTTATTGCCATCTGCGGCTGGCTTATCAATATCGAATATATCCGCGCGAGCCTCAATACCCAGATGCGCATCTCGGCGCTTTCGGATGAGGACCTGCGTCGCGAGATGCGCGAACACACGGCCGCCATTCCTGCCGCCCGCCACATGTTTGGCCTCAACGCCAGCGAGCGTGGTGCCAAGGGCGGCGATCAGTCCACGGGCCGCTTGCCGCATATCGGCTCGCACCATAAATCTCAGGGCAGCGACAGCACAGCCACAAATGATGGAGATACCACCGCGCTTGGCAAGCACTCCAAAGGAGGTGAGGCATAAATGAAGAACATCCTGCATCTGTTTAAGCGCGATGTCCAAAACGTGTCTCGCTCCGTGATCGGCTTGGTTGTCGTGATGGGCCTCATTATCGTACCGTGTCTGTACGCGTGGTTTAACATCGCCGGCAGCTGGGATCCGTACGGCAACACCGGCAATCTTAAGATCGCCGTGGTCAACACCGACGAGGGCTACGAGAGCGATTTGATTCCCGTCGAGGTCAACGTGGGCGAAAACGTAACCGCCACCCTGCGCGGCAACGAGAGCTTCGATTGGGTTGTGCTCAACAATCGCGAAAAGGCTATCGAGGGCGTTAAGTCGGGCGCGTACTATGCTGCCGTCGTTATCCCCAAAACGTTTAGCGCTGACATGATGACGCTTTTCTCGACCGACGTGAAACACGCTGATATCGAGTTCTATGAGAACCAGAAAGCCAACGCCATCGCGCAGATCGTGACCGAGAAGGGTTCGAGCGCCGTTCAAAGCCAGGTTAACGAAACTTTTACCGAGACCATTACGAGCATCGGTCTTAAGACGGTGTCCAGCCTGCTCGATTACATGAGCACCGACCAGGTCAGCAACTTTATCGCCAACCTGTCCTCGACGCTCGGCGATTCGGTCCAGGACCTGCAGGACGTTCAGGCCAGCGCAACGTCGCTTGCGGGCATTTTGAGCTCCACGTCCGATTCGCTGACGTCGGCGAGCGGTATGCTCCAGCAGACGGGTACGGTCGATGAGTCGACAAAGCAGCTCATGGAACATGCCAAAAGCGGCATCGATGATTCCAAAGAAGCGCTTAAGGCGGCAAACGATGCCATCGATGCCGCAATCGATGGAAGTGCGGGTTCGTTCGACAATGTGTCTGCCGAGTTCGCGAAGGCGTTCGACACCGCAAACCAGCATGTCGACCTTACGGTGTCCCAACTCAACGATGCCGCTGCGGCCCTCAATGCGCGCGCCAAGGATATCGATACGGTGGCCGATCAGCTCCGCAGCCTTGCCGACCAGGTGAGCGATGAGAATTTGAAGGACGGCCTCAAGTCCGCCGCGACGTCGCTGGGCAGAATCGCCGTTGAGTACCGCAACAATGCCAAGGATCTGGCGGCCACCGCGAAGTCTCTCTCCGATAGCATGGCCGAGGTCAACAACTCGCGTGCCGAGGTCGATCAGGCCATCGCCGATGCCAAGGCCGGCATCGCGGGTGCCAAATCCGATTACGATTCCACGTTCTCGGTTAAGGCCAAGGAGCTCAAGAAGACGGTTTCGGGCATTTTGGACTCGCTTGATGGCATCTCGGGCGATCTTGATAGCGCTGTTGCCGGTCTAACCGATGCATCCGGTTCGCTGGCAAAGGGCCTCTCCAAGGCTGCAAAGCTGGTCAACAAGGCTTCCGATCAGCTGGGTGAAGCGTCCGATAAGATCAGTGCCTTTAAGGACGAGCTCGACGGTGCCCTTATGTCGGACGATCTGGCCACGATCAAGACGATGATTGGCAATGATCCCGAGGGTCTGGCCGTGTCGCTTTCCGGTCCCGTCGCGCTCGATCGCAAGCCGGTCTATCCGATCCGCAATTACGGTTCGGCCATGGCGCCGTTCTATACGATCCTGTCGCTGTGGGTGGGCTCGATCGTGCTGGCAGCCATGATGAAGGTCTCGGTTGACGATGAGCTCATCAACGAGCTCATCCCCGTGCGCCTGCACGAGATCTACCTGGGCCGCTACCTGTTCTTTGGAGGTCTGGCCCTGCTGCAGGCGACACTCGTGTGCGCGGGCGACATCCTGTTCTTTGGCATCCAATGCGACAACCCGCTGCAGTTTGTGCTGGCGGGCTGGGTCGCGAGTCTCGTGTTCTCCAATATCGTCTACACGCTTACGGTTTCGTTTGGCGATATCGGCAAGGCTTTGGCCGTTGTGCTGCTGGTCATGCAGGTCGGCGGTTCGGGCGGTACGTTCCCCATCGAGATGACCGGCCCTGTGTTCCAGGCGATCTATCCGTTCCTGCCGTTTACCCATGGCATTAACGCCATGCATGCCGCCATGGCTGGCGCCTACCATATGGAGTACTGGGTTGAGCTGGGCATTCTGGCGAGCTATCTGATTCCGTCGCTGGCACTGGGCGTCGTCTTCCGCCGTCCGGTCATCAAGGCCAACGACTGGATTATCGAAAAGCTGGAGAGTACTAAATTAATCTAGCGCAACAATGTAAACGCTGATACTGCGGCAATGTCAGCGAGCGAGCCGCATTTGCGCCAAGGTGACGTGAAATGAAAGGGCGCTGACCTTCTGGTCGCGCCCTTGAAATTGAACGTCAGATTGGTGTGAATGCGGCTCGCGCAGCGTCGGCCGGTCCGCCGTTCGGTAGAACGGCGGAACAAGACGCTTTAGCGTAGTGAATTGCGTGGGCTGCTTGGTTGTTGCTACAGTAGCGGGGCGTGCCGGGGGTCCGGTGCGCCCCGTTTTTATTTGACCATGAGGCGGCACGCAGCCATACGCGTGCGGACACCACGCCCAGATTGAGTGTGAGGATGTTCCATGGCCCAATACGCTGCCAACGAAATCGAAAACATGCCCGATAGCCCTGTCGCACGGGAGGACCTGGGCGCCGGCGGCACCTCCCGCGCCGCCGGCGCGCGTTCCCCGTTCTTCTGGAAGGTCTTGCTGCTATCGGTGGCGGTCATCTGGGGCTATTCCTTTACCACCATGAAAGATGCGCTCGACACCATTCCGGTGTTCGAACTGCTCTATATTCGTTTTCTTCCGGCTTCGCTGGTTATGTTCGCCATCTTCCACAAACGCATCATCGCGCACTTTAATGCCCGCAACCTTATCGTCGGACTTGGTATGGGCGCACTTATGTGGGGCGCGTACGGTTTGCAGACGATTGGCCTGGCACAGACCACGGCGGGCAAGAGTGCATTTTTGACGGGTACCTATTGCATCCTCGTGCCGTTTGCGAGCTACGTCCTAAGCGGCGAAAAGCTTACCCGTTACAACTTGGGCGCCGCGTTGCTGTGCCTGGCGGGCATTGGTCTGGTGGCGCTCGATAGCGTCGAGTTCAATGTCGGCGATGTCATCACACTGGGCGGTGCGGTCTTCTTTGCCATCCAGATGGCGGTGACCGCCAAGTATGGCCGCAAGATGGACATCAACGTCATCACGTTTTGGATGTTTGTGGGCAACGGCGTGCTGAGCCTGATCTCGTCGCTGTTATTCGAGACCCAAGCGCCGCTGTCCGTGTGGACGCCGAGCTTTATCGGTGTGATGGCGTTTCTATCGGTGGGCTGTACGTGTGTGGCTCTGCTCATCCAAAACGTTGGCCTGGCGCATGTCCCGGCCTCAACAGGCTCGCTGCTCCTTTCGATGGAGTCGCCTTCGGGTGTGCTGTTCTCGGTGCTGCTGATGGGGGAGGCGCTCACCTCGCGCCTGCTCGCCGGCTTCGCGCTCATCTTTCTTTCGATTATCTTGAGCGAGACGCATTTCGATTTTTTGCGTCGAAAGCCGCGTCCGCAATTGTAAACAATTTGTTGCGCCGCCTCCCGGGGCGGCATTTTTTATGCGTCGCCCTTAAAGTAGTACCTTGCACTTTACGCTATCAAAGTGCTTGCTGCAAAAACGTTACTGGAGGGCATCTATGGCACCAGCACTGTCCGATCTTCAACCGCAATCAGCGCCCAAGGCCACCCCGGCAGCGCAAGCCGCTATCGGTGACGGTCTTGTTGCCGAGGCTCAAGCTTTTGCAGACAAACTTGCTGCGTGGCGCCACGACCTGCATCAGACGCCCGAGTTGGGTAATCGCCTTCCGCAAACCTCTGCGTATATCCAGGCACGTCTGACCGAGATGGGCATCCCGTTTGCCACGCTCGTCGACGGCTCCTGTGTTGTGGGCCTTATTGGTGCTGGTGCGGCCGTGGCGGCCCAGGGCAACGGTATGTGCACGGACGATCAGGCCGGCACGGTCATCATGCTCCGTGGCGACATGGACGCACTGCCCGTCGCGGAAGAGTCGGGCGAGCCTTTCGCCTCTGTCAACGGCTGCATGCATGCTTGCGGCCACGATATGCATGCGACGGCCCTGCTTGGTGCCGCCCACCTGCTCAAGGCCCGCGAGTCCGAGCTTGTCGACGCCAACGCCACAGTTAAGCTGCTGTTCCAGCCGGGCGAGGAAACCTTTGAGGGCGCCCGCGCCGCCATTGCCGACGGTCTGCTGCAGAATCCGCGTCCCCAGGCCGCCTTTGCCATGCATGTCAATAGCCAGTCGCCGCTTGGCCTGGTGCTCTACGGCAGCCCGGCGCTCTCGGGCGTGTACGGTTTTCGCATCACGCTTCAGGGCAAGGGCGGCCATGGCTCGAGCCCCGAGATCTGCATCGACCCCATCACGGCCGGCGTCCATGTGCATCTGGCGCTTCAGGAGCTCATCTCCCGCGAGGTGCCGGCGGCCAAGGAGGTCGCGCTTACCGTTGGCAAGTTCGCCGGCGGTCAGGCCGCAAATGTCATCCCCGACACTTGTGTGCTCGAGGGAACGCTGCGTGGCTTCGACGTCGAGCTCATGGAGCACCTCAAGACCCGCATCGCGGAGGTCGTCAAAGGCGTTGCCTCGACCTATCGTACGCCGGCGACTATCGAGACGCTCTCGGATGTTCCCCCGCTCGTATTCGATGACGATATGACTCAGGCTTCGCTTGGCTATGTGGGTGTGACGCTGCCCAAGGCCGCCTTCCTACCGCTGTTCCACGCCATGGCGAGCGAGGACTTCGCGTTGATTTCGAGCGAGATCCCGAGTGCGTACTTTACCGTGGGCGCTGCCGTGACTGATACGGACGAGCATTTTGCTCAGCATCATCCCAAGGCACGTTTTAGCGATGCTGAGCTTCCCCTTGGCGCCGCGGCTTATGCCGCCGTCGCTTTGGGCTACATCGCCGACCACCGGTAGCACCCAATCTTGCTACTCGTTTGTTTAAAAAAGGAACAGTATGTCCCAACAACGTAAGTTCTTCCCCGGCTGGCTCGTGGTGGCCTCCGGCTTCGTGATCATGGCCACGTGTTACACGATTTTCGTCAACTGCATGAGCCTGTTCCAGCCGCTGATCGTCAGCAACCTGGGTATTTCCCTTGCGCAGTACAACGTCTCCAATGCCATCTCCACCGTGGTGAGTGTCGTGGGTTCGCTCGTTATCGGTCATGTTGCCGATAAGGTGAGTGGCCGCGTATTGGGCTCGCTCACCGTTATCGCTACCTCGGCAGTGCTTGCTGGCATGAGCTTTGTGGGTGAGCTGTGGCAGGTCTACGTGCTCTTTGCCGTTTCGGGCTGCTTCGCTGTGGCCTCGACCCGTCTGCTCGTTAGCCTGGTGACCGCCAACTGGTTTACCGCCAAGCGAGGCCTTGCCATTTCCATCGCACTTTCGGGTTCGGGCTTTGGCGGAGCCATTCTCTCGCCGATCGTGAGCTCGCTTATCGTGAGTGTGGGCTGGCGCTCTGCGTTCCTGGTACTTGCTGCCGTCTGCATTGTGGCGGCACTGCCCATCACGGCCTATTCCTTCCGCACCAAGCCTTCCGAGATCGGCCTCAAGCCGCTCGGCGAGAACCCGGGCGATCCGTCTGTCTCGACGGTTGGTGACAAGGACGAGCATATGGCGCCCGAGGTTAGCGTCGGCTGGTCTCGTATCAAGAAGAGCCCGGCGTTTTGGCTGCTTGTCGTCGCCTTCCTCTTTATGGGTCTCGTTAACGGCGCCATCTTGCCCAACCAGGTCACCAACATGACGAGCGTTACCGTCAACGGCGCCAAGATCGTCACGGGCGGTCATGATCCCATGTGGGCGGGCACGGTGCTTTCGGCCTATATGGTCACCGTCGTTATTGCCAAGATTTCGCTCGGTGCGATCTATGATCGCTTTGGCCTGCGCTTTGGCAATATCCTTGGCTCCGTTGCGTGCATTATCGCCTGCGTGGCGCTGTGTTTCCCGACGACGGACCTCGGTCCTATTGTCGCTGCTGTGAGCTTTGGTGTTGGAACGTGCATGGGCACCATCACGCCTACCATCGCCGCGTCCAAGCAGTTTGGCATGGCCGACCTCGGTAAGGTCACGGGCACCATTACCTCGCTCGAGATGGTCGGCGGCACCGTGGGCGCTATCGTCTCGGGCGTGCTGTTCGATGCCACGGGCTCCTTTGCGAGCACCTGGATCGTGTGCCTGGCGTGCTCCGTGGCCATGCTCGTATTCCTGCTGGTCTCGGAGCCCATCGCCGCCAAGCTGCGCGCGAGCGTGGCGGGGGAGTAGCGGGTCGCCGCCTATTCCTGTTTGTCTGTTCTGCCCGTGGCTGCCCTGGAAGCCGAATGGATGCTCGTACCGTCATTCGGTTTCCAAGGCGGCCACGGGTCTACGAAATGATCCCTTTTCCTCCGTCCCCAAGGGGTCGCGTGATCCGAAGGGGACGGAGGAAAACGGATCGCAAACCGCGGCGGCGCGTCTGGCCGAACGAGCCCCCATACCCTCGTTCGGTCAGACGCGCCGCCGCGTTGCTGCTTTGTGCCGTATAATGTCCACTACCTATGACGCGATACAAAAGAAAGGTGTTTGCCCATGCAGGCACAGAAGGCGGAGGGAACCCGCGACCTTATCGGCGCCGAGATGCGCGCCTGGCAAAAGATGCAGCAGATTGCGGCCGGCGTGTTCGAGCCGTTTGGTTTTAAACCCATCGAGACGCCCGCGATCGAGCAGGTGGACGTGTTTGTTCACGGTATCGGCCAGTCGACCGACGTCGTGCGCAAGGAGATGTTCCGCGTGTTTAGCGGCGCCAACCTGGAGCGCGTCTTTACCGAGGGTACCGATACCAAGCTCAAGCCCAAGCAGCGCCTGGCCCTTCGTCCCGAGGGCACAGCCGGTGTGGTGCGCGCCGTCGTGGAGAACAACCTGGTGCCCCAGGGCTCCACGCCGTTTAAGGCTTATTACGCCGAGGCCATGTTCCGCGGCGAGCGTCCTCAGAAGGGTCGCCTGCGCCAGTTCCACCAGGTGGGCATCGAGTGGCTCGGCGCTCCCGATCCGGCTGCCGACGCCGAGTGCATCATCATGCTCATGGAGTTCTACAAGCGCCTGGGCTTCGATCTGTCCAAGCTCCGTCTGCTTATTAACTCGATGGGCGATGCGCAGTGCCGTCCGGCATACCGCGAGCAGGTCAAGCAGTTCATTCTCGATCACGCCGACGAGATGTGCGACGAGTGCCGCGAGCGCGCCGAGCTCAACCCGCTGCGCGCCTTCGACTGCAAGAACGACCACTGCCGCGAGATCATGGCCGACGCCCCGCTGATGGGCGACAACCTGTGCGACGAGTGCCGCGAGCACTACGAGCAAGTCAAGCGCTATCTGGACGCCGCCGGTATCGAGTATGTTGAGGATCCCACCCTGGTGCGCGGCCTGGACTACTACACCCGTACTGTCTTTGAGGTCGAGGCTCCCGGCGCCGGTGTCGGCTCCATCGGTGGTGGCGGTCGCTACGATGGCCTCGTTGAGCTCGAGGGCGGTAAGCCCACGGCGGGCGTCGGCTTTGCCGTCGGCTTTGAGCGCGCCCTGCTGGCCCTGCAGGCCTTTGGCAGCGACCTGGGTGCCGAGGAGGTCCCGTGCGTCTACGTTGCCAACGCCGGCAAGGAGCTGCGTCAGAACGTCTTTACCATTACGCAGCAGCTTCGCGCTGCAGGGATTGTGACCGAGGCCGACTATCAGGGCCGTTCCCTTAAGGCCCAGTTTAAGCAGGCCGACAAGGTGGGCGCTAAGCTCATCCTAGTCCTGGGTGGCGACGAGCTTGCCGCCGGCAAGGTCAAGGTGCGCGACATGCAGAGCCACGACGAGGTACTGGTCGATTTGGCCAACGTTGTCGAGGCGGTTCGCGAGCGCCTGTAGCGTATCTTTTTGAGCTGCGGGCCTGCTAACGTGCCCTGCTCATGGAGAGCGATTGTTACGGGGGTGTTTCGCATTTATGCGGAATGCCCCCGTTTGCATATGCCGTCCACCGAGAAATACGACCATTTGGGGCAAAAAGCCTTGCAATGCAGAAAATACTTTTGTGTGGTAAAGCGCAATCAGCTTCGAAAGTTTTTGCCGAGTGCCTATAATAAATACCGCATGTTACGTGCATAGAAGGAGGAATGGGAGGAAACGTGGCTGAGAACCTAAGCAACCAGTCTGTACCCGAAGCCGCGGCGCGTGTCGCTGCCGTGGTCAACCGCCTCGTTAACCGAATCGGCTCGAATGCCGAATCCAAGGAGCGTCTCGCCGAGATCGAGATCCCCGAGGAGCTGCGCGACAATCTGGCGCTGTTCTTGCGCCTGGAGCGCCGTGTGCTTAGCGAGTATGATCCCGAGATCGCGGACCTGTTCGACAAGATTTTGACAGCCGAGATTGTGGCCAACGCCGGAAACCCCGGCACGCGTGCTGCCGACGAGTCCGTCGACGAGCAGGGCGTGCCCACTGCCGACGAGCCCACCGCCGTGGCGTTTCGTGAGGTCGTCGATCTGATCGACAGCCTGCCGCTCGATAAGCAGCAGGTTATCGTCCGCGCCTTTACGAGCTTCTTCCATCTGGCTAACCTGTCGGAGGAGAACTACCGTGTCGCGCAGCTGCGTGAGCGCGAGGCCGGCGCATCGACCGATACCGAGGTCGATCCCGCCAACGAACTCACCGTCGCCTATCACCAGTTGGTAAACGAGATGGGCGTCGAGGGTGCCAACGAGCTGCTCGGCAAGCTTGAGTTCCACCCCGTCTTTACCGCGCATCCCACTGAGGCCCGTCGTAAGGCCGTCGAGGGCAAGATTCGCCGTATCTCCAACCTGCTGGAGGAGCGTCCGCGTCTGGGCGGCTCCGACCTGGTGGAGAACGAGCGCCATATGCTGCAGGAGATCGACGCCCTGGTACGCACGAGCCCCATCGCGTTGAAGAAGCCCACGCCGGTCGAGGAAGCCGATACTATCATCGACATCTTCGATAGCACGCTGTTCGACGTTATCCCCGTCATCTATCGTCGTTTTGACGACTGGGTGCTGGGTGATAAGGCCGGTACCGTGCCGCCGCTGTGCCCGGCATTCTTCCATCCCGGCAGCTGGATCGGCTCCGACCGTGACGGCAACCCCAACGTCACCGCCAAGGTGAGCCGCGAGGTCGCTGCTAAGTACTTTACGCACATGGTGCTCAAGCTCGAGGACAAGTGCCGCCGCATCGGCCGCAACCTGACGCTCGAGGCCACCTACAGCAAGCCGTCTGCCGAGCTCATCAACCTGTGGAACCATCAGGTCGAGATGAGCACCCAGTACACGGCCCGCGCCGAGCTGATCTCCGAGCACGAGCCGCATCGCGCCGTCATGCTCGTCATGGCCGACCGTCTGAACGCCACCGTGCGCCGTATTACCGACACGATGTATCACAGCGCCGATGAGTTCCTGGATGACCTGCGTGTCGTCCAGCGCTCGCTGGCCGCCTGCGGTGCCGTCCGTGCTGCCTACGGCCCGGTCCAGACCATCATCTGGCAGGTCGAGTCCTTCGGCTTCCACATGGTCGAGATGGAGTTCCGTCAGCACTCCGTGGTGCATGCCCGCGCCCTCAAGGATATCCACGAGAACGGTATCCACGGCGACCTGCAGCCCATGACGCGCGAGGTCATCGACACCTTCCGTGCCATCGGCTCCATCCAAAAGCGCTACGGCAAGAAGATGGCGCACCGCTATATCATCTCGTTCACCAAGAGCGCCCAGCATGTGGCCGACGTCTTTGAGCTTGCCCACCTGTCCTTTGCACACGAGGAGGATGTCCCCGAGCTCGACGTGATCCCGCTGTTCGAGCAGCTCGAGGACCTCGAGGGCTGCGTCGACGTGCTCGACCAGATGCTCACGCTGCCCGTGGTGCAGAAGCGCCTTGCCCAGACCAACCGCCGCATGGAGGTTATGCTGGGCTACTCCGACTCCTCCAAGGATGCCGGTCCTACCACGGCCATGCTCGCGCTGCACTCCGCGCAGGAGCGCATCGCCAAGTGGGCCGAGAAGAACGATATCGATCTGGTGCTCATGCACGGTCGCGGCGGTGCCGTGGGCCGTGGTGGCGGCCCGGCCAACAAGGCCGTGCTGGCTCAGCCCAAGGGTTCGGTCAACTGCTTCTTTAAGCTCACCGAGCAGGGCGAGGTCATCTTTGCCCGTTACGGCAACCGCACGCTGGCTCAGCGCCATGTTGAGTCCGTTGCCGCCGCAACGCTTTTGCAGTCGGCCCCGAGTGTCGAGAAGACTAACACCGAGACCACGCAGAAGTTCTGGGATATGGCCGAGAAGCTTAACGCCGCAAGCCACGAGCGCTATCTGGACCTGCTGAACACCGAGGACTTTACACCGTGGTTCTCGACCGTGACGCCGCTGACCGAGGTCGGTCTGCTGCCGATTGGCTCGCGTCCCGCCAAGCGCGGCTTGGGCGCCAAGTCGCTCGACGACCTGCGTACCATTCCGTGGATCTTCAGCTGGAGTCAGGCGCGCATTAACCTGGCCGCTTGGTACGGCCTGGGCACCGCCTGCGAGCAGCTGGGCGACCTTGACCAGCTCAAGGCTGCCTACCAGGAGTGGCCGTTCTTCCGCACCTTTATCGACAACATCGAGATGTCGATCGCCAAGACCGACCAGCGCATCGCCAAGATGTATCTGCACCTGGGCGATCGCCAGGATCTGTCCGAGAAGGTCTTTACCGAGATGCAGCTCACGCGTAAGTGGGTTCTTGCCATCGTCGGTGACGAGTGGCCGCTGCAGCGCCGTCGCGTGCTCGGCTGCGCCGTTCGCGTGCGTAACCCCTACGTTGACGCCCTGTCCATCGCCCAGGTCCGCGCCCTTCGCGAGGTGCGTATGAACCAGGATGAGATGGCCGAGGAGAAGAAGGCCGAGTACATGAGCCTGATTCTTTCGACTGTGACCGGCGTCTCGGCAGGTTTGCAGAACACGGGGTAATCGATAGTCCTGTAGTCGTCCGGGCCCGCCATTAGTTTACTTTTAGGCACGTCCTCGGACATGCAAGAAGCCCTCGCTGCGCACTTCGTGCGGCGAGGGCTTCTTGCGTCCTGCGGAGTGTGCCTAAAAGTAAACTAATGGCGGGCCCTGCGATGTCCGGTCTTCGGCGGAATACTGGCTGGGGAAAAGATGGCGCGCTTCGCGCGATTTGGATGGGGTTTGTCCCGGCGGCGCGTTTGGCGCTTCTCGACTTACGACTGTAGCGGCCGCGGTCCCGTTTGGGGTCGCGGCCGTTTTGTTGTGGGTCAAATATGAACGTTATGTTAACGACTCGGTGGACGGTGGCGTTTTTCGGTGAGCGGCGTATCCTTCCAACGGTTTATCTAGTGTGTCAGTTGAAAGGAAGAGGGCGCTCGTCATTGTTTGAATGTGAACTGCCGTTTGACCACAAGACGTTGCATCTGGAGCTCGAGGATAAGAACTTTGCAGGTGTGATGGAAGGTCATCAAAACGAGTTTAAGACCACGAAATCGCAGAAAGAGCTGGTGGAGGAGTCACTTGCCAACCCTTACGGCTCGCCTTCGCTCGAGGAGCTCTGTGCTGGCAAGAAGGATATCGTCATCATTAGCTCCGACCATACGCGTCCCGTTCCTTCGCGTGTGACGATGCCTATTCTGCTGCATCACATCCATTCTGCTGCGCCTGAAGCGCGCGTTCGCATTCTGGTTGCTACGGGTATGCATCGTCCGTCGACGCACGAGGAGCTCGTCAACAAGTACGGCGAGGAGATCGTTGCCAACGAGGAAATCGTTATGCACGTCGCGACTGACGACAGCATGATGAAAAAGATCGGCACCCTGCCTTCTGGTGGCGAGTGCATCATCAATAAGATTGCCGTCGATTGCGATCTGCTGCTTGCCGAGGGCTTTATTGAGCCGCACTTCTTTGCTGGTTTCTCCGGCAGCCGCAAGTCCGTCCTGCCTGGCATCGCCAGCTACAAGACCATCATGTACAACCACAACGGCCAGTTTGTGAACGATTCCCACTCGCGTGCCGGCAACCTGTGCCACAACCACGTGAGTGAGGATATGTTCGCCGCCGCCGAGATGGCTCACCTTGCCTTTGTGCTCAACGTGGTGCTCAACGGCAAGCACGAGGTCATTGGCTCCTTCGCCGGCGACATCCACAAGGCACACGAGGCTGGCTGTGAGTTCGTAAAGAGCCTTGCCGGCGTTGAGCCCGTCGAGTGCGAGATTGCCATCACCACCAACGGCGGCTACCCGCTCGACCAGAACATCTACCAGGCCGTGAAGGGCATGTGCTCTGCCGAGGCCACGCTTCCCGAGGGCGGTGTGATCATCGACGTCGCCGGTTGTGCCGACGGTCACGGCGGCGAGGGCTTCTATCACAACATCGCCGACAACGATCCGGCAGAGTTTGAGCGCGCCTGCATCGACCGTCCTAAGGACGAGACCCTGCCCGACCAGTGGACGAGCCAGATCTTTGCCCGCATCCTGGCGCATCACCCCGTGATCATGGTCACCGACCTGTGCGATCACCAGATGATTAAGGATATGCACATGACGCCGGTCAACACCCTCGAGGAGGCGCTCAAGCTCGCCTTTGAGATGAAGGGTGCCGATGCCAAGGTGGCCGTCATTCCCGATGGCCTGGGCGTTGTTGTCGCTCAGCACTAGCGCGCGGCCTAAACGAATCGTTTATAACCGACAAGAAAGATAAGGTTTTATGCTTACCAAACTCCTCTGCGAATTCGGCGCAACGGCCCTCATGATCATCTTTGGCGTGGGCGTACACTGCGATACCGTGCTTAAGGGCACCAAGTATCAGGGCTCCGGCCACATGTTTGCCATCACCACCTGGTCTTTTGGCATCTCGGTTGCTCTGTTTATCTTTGGCGGCGCCGTGTGCATGAACCCGGCTATGGTGCTTGCCCAGTGCATCGTCGGCCTGGTGCCGTGGAGCAGCTGCATCCCCTTCATGATTGCCGATATGCTCGGCGGCTTTGCGGGTGCCGTGATCGCATGGTTGATGTATGCCGATGAGTTCAAGGCTTCCGATGGTGTCATCGATCCCGTTGCTCAGCGCAACATCTTCTCGACCAACCCCACCACCGAGGGTACCAACTATGCCCGCAACTTCTTCTGCGAGGCTATCTGCACCTTTGTGTTCATCAGCGCCATCCTTGCTGCCGCTAGTCGCGCTGGCGAGAACGTTTTGATGCTCGCTATCTGCGTCGGTCTGATTGTTTGGGCTGTTGGCATGGGCATGGGCGGCATCACCGGCTTCGCCATGAACCAGGCTCGTGACCTTGGTCCTCGCATGGCCTATCAGGTGCTGCCGATCAAGAACAAGGCTGACAACAACTGGAAGTACGGCCTGCTTGTTCCTGGCATCGCACCGTTTATCGGTGCCGCTCTGGCCGCGCTGTTTGTGCACGGTTTCTTGGGCATGTTCTAGTCTGAGGCTACATAGTTGTCCGCCGCCCGCATGGGGTAACTTCCCAGCGCGTCCTCGGACATGTAAAAAGGCTCGCTGCGCACTTCGTGCGGCGAGCCTTTTTGCGTCCTGCGGAATGCGCTGGGAAGTTACCCCATGCGGGCGGCTGCGGGATTTTAGTCGCGTTGGAACAAGCAACCCAACATATATCTGAATTTGGATGTGAGGGGCGTTTTGCTGTTGGGGGCGTTGAGATGAGGACGATACTTTGGGAAGGGATGACGCCTTGGGAGGAGGCGTCTATCTGAAGAGGGGCTTTATGGCTGATAGATAGTCTTTGGCTACGTCCTCTTTTGGGGCTTGGAAGTTGTGCCAGGCCCACCATTGGACCATTCCTACGAAGCTTGAGGCTATGTGGTGTAGTAGGAAGCTTCGGTCCATGGTTCCGGCGGGGCCTGCGGGGTCGACGGGGACGGTTTCGGCTGCTCGTGACATGATGGTCTTGCGCAAGCAGTCGGCGAAGACGCGTGAGCCGGCGCCGGCTACGAGGGCTCGAACGCCCTGACGGCGCTCCCAGAGGTTGTTGAGGATATGCTCGACCTGCACGAATGGGTCGTCGAGCGGTGTGCCATCGTCGTCGAGGGCGTGGGTGCAGATGTCGCTCACGAGCTCGGACAGCAGGTCGTCTTTGCTCTTAAAGAGGCCGTAGAATGTCGCGCGGCCTACGTGAGCGCGCGCGATGATGTCGCCGACGGTGATCTTGCCGTAGTCCTCTTCGCGCAGCAGCTCGAAGAACGCCGCGACGATCGCGGCGCGGCTTTTGGCCTTGCGGGCATCCATGGCTATGCGTCCGCGTCAACGAGCAGACAGCGGAGCGTCCCGGAGCAGCCCTCGTAGGGGCGCTTGCCGGCGCCGTAGCCGACGGCTTCGATGCGGTAGCGTGAGGGCAGTTGGTCGGACGTGCGCAGAGCAGTGACGATGGCGGCGCCCGTGGGCGTCACGAGCTCGCCGGCGACCGGTGCAGGCGTGAGGGCGATATTGCCCGCCTGGCACAGGTTGACGACAGCGGGGACGGGAATGGGCATGAGGCCGTGGGCGCAGCGAATGGTGCCGTGGCCCTCGGAAAGCGACTCGACCACGATGTCCTCAATACCCAGGTCGTCGAGGCAGATGGCGACAGAGCAGACGTCGACAATGGAGTCGACGGCGCCCACCTCGTGAAACAGGACGGTGTCGGGCGTTTTGCCGTGAGCCTTGGCCTCGGCAGCAGCGAGTACGGAAAAAATGGCAAGGGCGCGACGCTTGGCGCCATCGCTTAGCTGTGAGCCGTCGATGATGGCGGTGACGTCCGCCAAAGAGCGGTGGTGATGGTGGTGGGCGTGATGGTGACCCTCGTGGTCGTGGTCGTGGCCATGTGCGTGCTCATGGCGGTGCTCGTGTTCGTGTTCGCCATGATCATGATGCTCATGCTCATGTGTGTGCTCGCCAGCTGCTTCGTTGCCGTAGAGCCAGGCCATATCGTGATCGTGGTTCTCGAGCTCCTCTGCAAGCTGGACGTCGAAATCGCAGGCGTCGATGCCATGCTTGTTTACGCGCGTCACGGCGATTGAAAAGCCGTCGACCGGCAGCGTGGCGAGCTGTTCGCGCAGGCGCTCCTCGCTGGCGCCCAGGTCGAGCAGGGCCGCGACGGTCATATCGCCGCTGATGCCCGAGGTACCGTCGATGATAAGCGTGTGCTGATGGTTGGACATGGAATGCTCCTTAACGGGCGCGGGGTGTGCCGGCGCTCAAATGATTGATAAGACTTGCCTGGTAGGCGGCACCAAAGCCGTTGTCGATATTGACGACCGAAACGCCGCTAGCGCAGGAGTTGAGCATGGCGAGCAGCGCGGCTACGCCACCAAAACTTGCGCCGTAGCCCACGCTGGTGGGAACGGCGATGACCGGACAGCTCACCAGACCGCCGATGACGCTCGCCAGGGCACCCTCCATGCCGGCGATGGCGATGACCACCTGCGCCTGGGCAAGTTCCTCGGCATGCGCGAGCAGGCGGTGCAGGCCGGCGACGCCCACGTCGTTGAGACGGTCGACCTCGTTTCCATAGAACTCGGCCGTCAACGCGGCTTCCTCGGCGACGGGCAAGTCGCTCGTGCCGGCGCAGGCGACGACGATGCGTCCGTTGCCGGTAGGGGAGGGCTTACCGCCCACCAGGGCGAGCTGGGCGTCCGGGACATATTCCAGGTCGATGTCGTTGCCGAGAAGCTTAGCGGTGCGCGCGGCTTTTTCGGTATCCAAGCGTGTGACCAGGATGCGCTCCTGGTCTGCATCGAGTAATGCTTTGATAATGGCGGCAATTTGCTCGGCGGTTTTGCCGGCACCGTAGACAACCTCGCCGGCTCCCTGGCGCACTCCGCGTGAAAGATCGAGCTGCGCAAAACCCAGATCGGCGGTCGGAGCCGTCTGGATGCGTGTGAGGGCGACTGCCGGGTCGACTGCTCCGTCGGCAACATCGCTCAGCAATTGCTCAAGATCTCGCTTATCCATATATGTTCCCTTCGACGGCGCAAAGTCTAGCACTCAAAGGGTATGTTTCCGAACACTAAGACAGAATTGTTCGGAAACTATAGGGCAGACTTATTCAGTTGTTAGAAGGATTGGCTAGTCACGCAGGATGATGTCCATGGCGAGCATCAGGTTGCGCTCGTCGATGGTAAACGGGGCGGCTTCGCGCGTCTTGGGCTTGGCGCAAAACGCGATGCCCGTGCCCGCGGCCTGAATCATGGGGATGTCGTTGGCGCCGTCGCCGATCGCGACGGTATGGGCCATGTCGACGCCGCATTCAACTGCCCAATCCAGCATCTGGATGAGCTTGGATTCCTTGGTCACAATGTCTGCCGCCAACTTACCGGTGAGCTTGCCGTCTACGATCTCCAAGCGGTTGGCCAGACAAAAGTCGATGCCCGCGGCGGCCACGATCTTGTCAGCGACCTCGTGGAAGCCGCCGCTTACCACGCCGACCCTCCAGCCCTTGCTGTGCGCCGAGCGCACAAGCTCCAGCGCGCCGGGGGTAAACGTCACGCGCTCAAACGTGCGCTCGAACACGCTCTCGTCCAGGCCGGCGAGCAGCCCCACGCGCTTCTCGAGCGCTTGCTTAAAGTCCAGCTCGCCGCGCATAGCGCGCTCGGTGATTTGCGCAACTTGCTCGCCTACGCCGGCCTCCTCGCCCAACAGGTCGATGACCTCCTGGTTGATGAGTGTGGAGTCGATATCCATAACGATGAGGCGTGCAGTCATGGCGGGCCTTTCCGAGTGCAGTTGTATTGGGGCACATTGTCGCACGTGGCGCGCCTTGGCGACGGCCACGGTGCGTCAATTGTTTCGTCTCCGTCAAGTCTTTGGGCAAGAGTTACTTTTTCGCGGTACATCGACGTGGGTGCGATAAGATAGAACGCCATGTCTGGCTGCGCGGTTTACGCAGGCTGGGCAAATCTGTACGACGCCGCCCGGAACGACACGGGGCGGCACAGATCCATAAAGGAGGATCACTGGTATGAGTCAGACCCGTCCCATCGATGAGCATTCTATGCACACCCGTACCTGCGGCGAGCTTCGCTTCGAGAACGTGGGCGAAGAGGTCACCCTCACCGGTTGGGTGAGCCGTCGCCGCGACCACGGCGGCCTTATCTTCTGCGACCTTCGCGACCGCGAGGGCATCACGCAGCTCACCTTCGACCCCGAGCACTCCGACGGCGACGCCTTTAAGATTGCCGAGACCATGCGTCCCGAGTGGCCCATCAAGATCCACGGCGTCGTGCGCGCTCGTGGTGAGGAGACCACCAACACCAAGCTCGCGACCGGTGAGATCGAGGTCCTGACCGACCATGCCGAGGTGCTCAACACGTCCGTCACCCCGCCGTTCCAGATCGAGGACGGCATCGAGACCAGCGAGGACACCCGCCTGCGCTATCGCTATCTGGACCTCCGCCGTCCCGAGATGATGGCCAACCTCAAGCTGCGTTCCGACTTTACCTTTGCCATTCGTGAGGCGCTGCACAACCGTGAGTTCATGGAGGTCGAGACGCCCTCCCTGTTTAAGTCCACGCCCGAGGGCGCTCGCGACTTCATCGTTCCCAGCCGTATTCAGCCGGGCAACTTCTACGCCCTGCCGCAGTCCCCGCAGCTCCTGAAGCAGCTGCTCATGGTCGGTGGCGTCGAGCGCTACTACCAGGTTGCCAAGTGCTTCCGCGACGAGGACCTGCGTGCCGACCGTCAGCCCGAGTTCACCCAGGTCGATATCGAGATGTCCTTCGTGGACCAGAACGATGTCATGAGCGCACTCGAAGAGGTCCTGTCCGATGCCTTCGGCCGCATGGGTGTCGAGATGCCCACACCGCTGCGTCGCATGGACTACTGGGAGGCCATGGACACCTATGGCTCCGACAAGCCCGATACCCGCTATGGCATGCACCTGGTCGACCTGACCGACATCTTCGCCAACTCCAAGTTCAAGGTCTTTGCGACTGCCGCAAACGAGGAGGGCTCTGTCGTCAAGGCCATCAACGCCAAGGGCGCCGGTGCCTGGGCACGTGCCAAGATCGATAAGCTTGCCGGCGTGGCCTCCACGTTTGGCGCCAAGGGCCTGGCATGGATCGCCTTCCGCGAGGACGGCTCCATCAACAGCCCCATCGTCAAGTTCTTCTCGGACGAGGAGATGGCGGCTCTGCGCGAGCGCATGGACGTCGAGTCCGGCGACCTTGTGATGTTCGCCGCCGGCCCGCGCCTGCTCTCTGACGAGATCCTGGGCGGCATGCGTTCCCACATGGCCAACGCGCTCGAGATCAAGCGCGAGGGCCACGACTTCCTGTGGGTCGTCAACTTCCCGCTGTTCCACTGGGATGAGGACCGCAAGGCCTATGCTGCCGAGCACCAGCCCTTTACCCTGCCGACCGAGACCGACATCGCCAAGATCGAGGCCGATCCGCTGGCAGCCGGTTCGTGCACCTACGACTTTGTCATGGACGGCTTTGAGGCCGGCGGCGGCGGTATGCGTATCCACAACGCCGAGATGCAGATGTCCATGCTCAAGCTCCTGGGCTTTACCGAGGAGCGTGCCGAGTCTCAGTTCGGCTTCCTCATGGAGGCCCTCAAGTTTGGTGCGCCCCCGATGGGCGGTTTCGCTCTGGGCCTGGACCGCGTGTGCATGCTGCTCACCGGTTCCGACTCCATCCGCGACGTCATGGCGTTCCCCAAGACGGCCAGCGGCTCCGACCTTATGTCGGGCGCTCCGAGTGCCGTTAGCGGCGCCCAGCTCAAGGACGTCAGCCTGCGCCTGATGTAGGCGAGCGGCTACATATTGCCCGTAACGAGGGAAGGACGCGTGCCTTCCCTCGTTTTTTATACGCCGAGGTTGCGCCGGTAACGTACAATAACTACCACGTGGCTGGGTTTGCCGGCCGAATGTGCGATGCCGCGGGAGGGGACATGGTCGAGTTTACAAAGACGATTAAAGATCCGTTGGGATTACATGCCCGCCCGGTTGCGCTGCTCTATGACATCATTGCCAAGCATCGTAGCGACGTGTCAGTCAGTATCGGCGATCGCCACACGGATGGCCGCGACGTTATAGGGCTCATGGCGCTCTGCGGCGAATGTGGCGAAGACGTCGTGTTCCGCGTTTCGGGCGTGGATGAGGCCTCCTGCGTCACGTCGATCAGAAACCTCTCGCTTTAAGCATGACGGGGCGTGGTAAAGGATGGTCCTTTGCCGCGCCCTTTTGTTTCGTATAGGAAACTTTTTCGAAATCTGAATGGGGACCCTTTCCAAAAAGTTAACCACGTGTTAGTTTACTAAAGCGAACATAGGCGTGGTTAACTTTTACCGCGTCGATGTTGAGGACGAACTGACGTTAGGAGCCACTCATGTCTTGCGGACCGCAGATGCCGGCAATGCCGCTTTCGATGGTAAAAGCGGGCGAAACCGTGCGCGTGTCTCGTGTAAAGGGCAATGAGGACATGAAACACCACCTCAAGGACCTCGGCTTTGTCGAGGGCAACGAAATCCACGTGGTGAGCTCGAGTGGTGCCAATATCATCGTCACGGTGCTGGGCGCACGCTTTGGCATCGATTCCAAGGTTGCCATGCACATCATGACCGTCGGTTAGTCAGCAGCATTTCATAAAAACCGAAAGGGGGACAAGAGGATGAAGACGTTGGGTGACGTTAAGGTGGGCGAGAGCTCCACCATCGTCAAGCTTCACGGTGAGGGTGCGCTTCGCCGCCACCTTATGGACCTGGGGCTCATCAAGGGCACTTCGTTCAAGGTCGTGAAGGTTGCACCGCTCGGTGATCCGGTCGAGATCAACGTGCGCGGCTACGAGCTTTCCATCCGCAAGGAGGAGGCCGCCGTCGTCGAGGTTCAGTAAGGACTCGCGGCGCATATTTCTGCAGATCAAGTTAGGTTTTTCTAACTTAATGCAGCAACTTTAAAGCACATTATCCAGCCTGCGCGGAGAAAGCAGCGCGGGCAAACAAGGAAGAAGGATTGAATGGCGGATTCTCAGATCCATGTCGCGCTGGCGGGTAACCCCAACTGCGGCAAGACCACGCTTTTCAACCTGATCACCGGCGCCAACGGCTACGTTGGCAACTGGCCCGGCGTCACGGTTGAGAAAAAGGAGGCCAAGCTCCTAAGCGACAAGAACGTTACCATCACGGACCTCCCCGGCATCTACTCGCTTTCCCCCTACAGCCCCGAGGAGCAGTGCTCGCGTGATTACCTCATGAGCGGCGAGCCCGATGTGGTCGTCCAGGTTGTCGATGCTACCAACCTCGAGCGCAACCTGTACCTGGCGCTTCAGGTCATCGAGACCGGTCTGCCCGTGGTCGTCGCCCTCAACATGGCCGACCTGGTCGAGAAGAATGGCGACAAGATCGACACCGATAAGCTTTCCAAGAAGCTCGGCTGCCCGGTTATGATGATCTCCGCTCTTAAGAACAAGGGCATCACGGAGCTGTTCGAGCAGGTCAAGAAGTCTGCCGCTTCTAAGGGCCAGGTGCCGGAGCATAAGTTCGATTCTTCCATTGAGGACGTTCTGACCCACATCGAGAACAACCTGCCGGCGAGCGTTCCCGCCAACAAGCGCCGCTATTACGCCGTCAAACTGTTCGAGCGTGATGCAGACGCCTGCAAACTCATCAACCTCACCAAGGAGAAGGCCGCTCGCGTCGAAGAGCTGGTCGCACAGTGCGAGCAGGATTGCGACGACGACGCCGAGTCCATCATCACCGGCGAGCGCTACGGCGTGATCGCGCACATTATCGATGAGTGCATGACCAAGGCTCCGGCCAAGATGAGCACCTCCGAGAAGATCGACCGCGTGGTTACTAACCGTATCCTGGGACTGCCGATCTTTGTGGTCATCATGTTCTGCGTGTACTACATTGCCGTCTCCACCCTGGGCGGCACGGTGACCGACTTCACCAACGACCAGCTCTTTGGTACCGATGGTTGGTACGTGCTCGGCCAGGGCCGCGATGCCTACGACGCAGCCGTCGAGGCTGCGGGCGACGATGCTGATTCGGTCGATCCGGCTCAGTATGGTACGTATGTTCCGGGTATTACCACCATGGTGCACGATGCCCTCGTGGCGGGTGGCACCGAGGACGGCGGCCTGGTCGATTCGCTGGTCTGCGACGGTATCGTTGGCGGCCTGGGCGCCATCTTCGGCTTTGTGCCGCAGATGTTCCTGCTCTTTGTGATGCTGTCCTTCCTGGAGGACTGCGGCTATATGGCCCGCGTCGCCTTCATCATGGACCGCGTGTTCCGCCGCTTTGGCCTGTCCGGTAAGTCGTTCATCCCCATGCTCGTGTCCTCGGGCTGCGGCGTCCCCGGCGTCATGGCCACCAAGACCATCGAGAACGAGAAGGACCGCCGCATGACGGTCATGACCACCACGTTTATTCCCTGTGGCGCTAAGCTGCCGATCATCGCCCTGCTCATGGGTTCCATCATCGGCGATTCTTCCACTACTGCCGCGTGGATCAGCCCGCTCTTCTACTTCCTGGGCGTCTTTGCCGTCATCGCCTCGGGCCTCATGCTCAAGAAGACCAAGCTCTTCGCCGGTCGCCCGACGCCGTTCGTTATGGAGCTTCCCGCCTACCACTTCCCGGCGATCCGCTCTTGGGCGCTGCACGTGTGGGAGCGCTGCTGGGCCTTTATCAAGAAGGCCGGCACGGTCATCTTCGCGTCCACCGTCGTCGTTTGGTTCCTGTCCAACTTTGGTAGCTACAACGGTTCCTTTGGCTTCCTGCCTGCGATGGACGGCATCCCCGAGGAGTTCATGGACTACTCCGTGCTCGCCATGCTGGGCAACCTGGTCGCTTGGATCTTCGCCCCGCTCGGCTTTAGCACCTGGCAGGCAACCGCACTGACCGTCTCGGGTCTTGTTGCCAAGGAGAACGTCGTCGCCACCGCCGGCTCGCTGCTGTCCGTTGCCGATGCCGCCGAGACCGATCCGAGCCTGTGGACCGCGTTCGCCGGCATGTTCCCGACCATGGGCGCTTGCGTTGCCTTTGGCGCTTTCAACCTGCTGTGCGCTCCGTGCTTTGCCGCTATGGGTACCATCCGCAACCAGATGGACTCCGGCAAGTGGACCGCGATTGCCCTCGGCTACGAGTGCGCTTTTGCTTGGGTGATCGGCCTGTTCATCAACCAGTTCTACAACCTGCTTGTTCTTGGACAGTTTGGTATCTGGACGGTGGTGGCCATCGTGCTGCTGGTTGCGATGCTCTTCCAGATCTTCCGTCCCATGCCTAAGCATGTATGGACCGACGAGGACGAGACCAACGCTGCTTCCGCCGCAGTTTCCGCTTAAGTCCGAACAAGGATTAGCCCCTTTCCACGAGCCCGGGTGTCCCAGCGACACTCGGGCTTTTTGATGGGGGAGATGTGGCGTTTCCGCAGATAAAACCGACCAAAATAAACCTGCCCCTTTTTGGTAGGTGGAGAATGGGGTAAAGTAAGTGATGGCTAACTAGAGGAGGCTTGCTATGGCACCTATCGATATTGTTGTACTGGCTGTTATCGGTATTGCGTTTGTCGCGGTATGCGTGCGCATCTACCGCAAGGGCACCTGCGCCGACTGCGCTCAGGGTGGCGTTTGCACGGGGCATTGCTCCAATAAAAAGACCTGTGCCGCACTTAAGGGCGTAGACAAAATCGCCGAAGACTTGGGCCGCGGTATTAAATAAGGTCTAGGCATCCAAGCGCCTCGCGAGCATCCGTTCGCGGGGCGCTTTGCACATTTGGGGGCGAGCGCGGCGAGTTGTAGAGTGATTTTGGGGTATCGTTACCTGTACTGTTAATTGGCAACTTATCTATAATGGAGTATCCCCATGAGCGCTCGCGTAACCATGAAGGACATAGCCGCCGAGCTTGGCGTTTCCATCAATACCGTGCACAAGGCCCTGACGGGTAAGGCCGGCGTGAGCGAATCCGTGCGCTCCAAGGTGAATGCTAAGGCCGAGGCCATGGGTTACCATCGCAATACGAGTGCCTCGAGCCTGCGCCGCAAGGATATCAACCTGGTGTTTTGCCTGCCCCGCGCATCGCGCGAGGGAGCGTACTTTTTCCGTTACCTGTGGGAAGGCTGCAACCGCTTTGAGCAGGAGGTCATCGACCGGGGCATTACGGTTGAGCGTGTTGAATTTGGCGTGGGTGGCTACGCCGATGCACTTGAGCAAATCGACGAGCGTCTGCAGGTGGGCGAGAAGATTGATGGCCTGCTTGCCTATGTTCCGAGCGATGACCGTGCGACCGAGCTTTTGAGGCAGATTGCCGAGGCGGGTGTGGCGATCGAGCTCGTCGATGGCGACCGACCGCACCTCGATCGCCTGGGTGCCAGTCTGGCAGACTATTCCGCGGCGGGCAGTCTTATGGCAGAGCAGGCGGTAAACCTGGTTCACGCTTCTGGGGCTGACGCCCGCGTGCTCCTGTTGGCGGGCGACCCCTATACCGATTCACACTATCTGACCGCCCGCGCCTTTCACAATTACCTGCGCGAACACGATATTCCATGGCAAGTTGAGGACCTTGCCGGCGCCCATGCGCAAGTCAAACAGCTCGAGCGCGAGCTTGAGCAACGCTTGAGTGTGCCGGATGCTCCCGAGCTCATCTGTAGCGTTTTTGCCGTTGGTTCCGAGGTAGTCGCCAACGCGCTTGTTTCGAGCGGCAAGGCCGGCAAGGTCATGGTAATCGGCAACGACCTGTTCCCCGAGAGCGCCTTGGCCTTGCGCCGTGGCATCTTTACCAATATTGTCTATAAAGACCCGGTGAGCCTGGCCTACCGTGGCGCTAAGACTTTGGGCGAGTATTTGCTGTGGGGTAAAACTCCGGCGGAGCCCGTGCAGAAGGGTGCTGTGGAGATGGTGTTTGCCAGTAACGTTGACCGTTACTGCAAGCTTGCGGGTATTTAGCTGTTTGGTCAGGTACCCCCTCTTGCGACGTGCATTTTTTGGAGTATTCAGCAATGGCGTGTCCCGAAAGAGGCTAGAACGACTGTTTTAAGGGTAGCGCGCAGAGATGTGGTGTAAGAGGCGGGGCATGCCCCGCCTCTTCTCTTTCTTGAAAGGGAGGGGACACCGCCTAGAATTCGTCGTTGGAGTAATGAAGGTGACGAATGGAAGGAAAGGCGATGCCCCAAGAAGAG
>JAXJBU010000059.1:0-43476 GCA_036302865.1 Collinsella sp.
AGCGTGCTCATTTCAAGCCATCTGCTCGACGACCTGGCAGACCTCACCGACTCGTTCTACTTCATCGAGGCCGGCACGCTCGTGGAAAAGATCAAGTCGTCCTCGCAGACGCTCAAGCAGGAATACCTCGATACATACGAGCGAGGTGAATGACATGAAACTATTTGAACAGCTGAAGTCCAATGCGTCGCGCATGGCTGTCTACGCCATCCTCGTGGCAACGGCTTTATGCGGAATCGCGGCACCCGTCTATGCGCTCAACGGGGAGAAAGGCGATGTCGAACCCGCGTACATGGCTTCGACGGTTAAGGACCGGTACAAAGCCTTCTCTGGAGACACGTTTTACGTAGCAGAGTACGACACGACCTACCGTCAGCTTCGCTACAACAAGGGCTACGACTATCTAGGCGCAGAGGCAATCAGCTATACGTCGGGTTGGTACCGCTCCAACTATGGACACATAACCCAGTTCAAGTGTAACTACCGTGTGTACAACTAAAGCAACCGGCCGGGACGAGGGGTGACGCAAAAGCGTCGCCCCTCGTTTTTAACCATGTCAACTGAACCTAGTTCAGTTTGGTTGATTTCCGATCTCAGCCGAACACATTGAGCGGAAAGGCCGTTCCCGCAGTCAGTCGAACGTCCCCGGGGCCCTTCTCAGGCCCCGGGGACGGCATTTTCCCAGTTGAAGGAACGGTGGAGATGTGTTTCGATGGGTCAGATTCGTGTCGTTCCGAAAAGACCGTGAACCTTTTGTGGGACACGCGGCGCCGTGGTACCATAGCCGAGTTTGTTGTCTTGGTCGGAAACCAAGACGCCTTATGCGCTGATCGGTAACCAGCGCCTGACCAATAAGGAGTCCTACCATGAAGCAGGGTATCCATCCCCAGTATGTCGAGTGCACGGTGACGTGCTCCTGCGGCAACACCTTCAAGACGCACGCTACCGTGTCCGAGATGAAGGTCGAGCTTTGCAATGAGTGCCACCCGTTCTACACCGGCCAGCAGAAGTTCGTCGACACCGGTGGACGCGTCCAGCGCTTCGCCGACAAGTTCGGTGGCGCCGCTGCCGCCCAGCTCAAGAAGGCCGAGGAGGCCAAGGCTGCCAAGGCCGCCAAGGCTGCTGAGGCCGAGGCTGCTCGCAAGGCCGCCGCTGAGGCTAAGGCTGCCGAGAAGGCTAAGCGTGCTGCTAAGTTTGCCGAGGAGGCTGCCAAGCAGGCCGCCGAGGCTCCCGCAGAGGCTCCCGTCGAGGAGGCCGCTGCCGAGGCCGAGACCACCGAGGCTGCTGAGTAAATAGCTCGCCGCGGAATCACTCGCATTCATGGCATAAGGGCCGTGCATCCGTTTGGGTGCGCGGCCCTTTTCTTTTTATTGGTGCAAACCAACCTGCCCCCATTGCACCAAATGGCAGAGAGGCGGCGTTTGGCCAGATAAAACCTGCCAAAATTAACCTGTCCCATTGTGGCAGGTTGGTCGTAGTTATTACGTGGCGGTCGAGGTCGACCGTATAGGCCGCGCCTTGTTTGGCTAAAGTACAATCATCTGTGTTTAACTCGCCCGCAGCTGCACGGCGTGGGCGATGGCCAAAAAGGAAAACCACATGGGATTCATGTCAAAGCTGCTGTCCTTTGGATCCGATAAGGACCTTAAGCGCTACTACAAGATCGTCGACCAGATCAACGGTCTTGAGCCCCAGTTTGAGAAGATGACCGAGGAGGAGCTCCGCGGCCAGACCGATAAGTTCCGCGAGCGTTACGCCAACGGCGAGTCGCTCGACGACATGCTCCCCGAGGCCTTTGCCACCGTGCGCGAGGCTTCCAAGCGCACCATGGGTATGCGCCACTTTGACGTGCAGCTCATTGGCGCCATGGCACTGCACGAGGGCCACATCGCCGAGATGAAGACCGGCGAAGGTAAGACCCTCGTCTCCACGTTGGCCGGCTATCTCAACGCTATTGCCGGCAAGGGCGTGCACGTCGTTACTGTCAATGATTACCTTGCCAAGCGTGACTCCGAGTGGATGGGCCGCATCTATAAGTACCTGGGCATGACCGTCGGTCTGCTCCAGAACAACATGCCGCTAGAGCTCAAGCGCCCGGCCTACCAGGCCGACGTCACCTACGGCACCAACTCCGAGTTCGGCTTTGATTACCTGCGCGACAACATGGTTACCCGTCCCGAGCAGCGCGTGCAGCGCGGCCACAACTACGCCATCGTCGACGAGGTTGACTCCATCCTGATCGATGAGGCCCGCACCCCGCTGATCATCTCGGGTGCTGGCACCAAGTCCGCCAGCACCTACAAGGACTTCGCGCGTGCCGTGCGCGGCCTTGAGCGCGGCGAGGACGTCTCGCACGACATGCTCACCGCCACCGAGGACGTGGAGCCCACGGGCGACTACGTCATGGACGAGGCCAAGCACACCATTGCCGCCACCGAGCGCGGTCTTAAGAAGATCGAGCGCCGCCTGGGCATCGATGACATCTATGCCGATCTCTCCGGCCAGCTGGTCAACCACCTGCAGCAGGCGCTGAAGGCCCAGTACATGTTCCACCGCGACAAGCAGTATGTGGTCACCAACGGCGAGGTCAAGATCGTCGACGAGTTCACCGGCCGCATTATGGAAGGCCGCCGTTACTCCGAGGGCCTGCACCAGGCCATCGAGGCCAAAGAGGGCGTGCTCGTGCGCGAGGAGAATCAGACGCTGGCCACCATCACCCTGCAGAACTACTTCCGTCTGTATGACAAGCTCTCCGGCATGACCGGTACGGCACTTACCGAGGATGCCGAGTTCCGCGAGATCTACAAGCTGCCCGTCGAGGTCATCCCCTCCAACAAGCCCGTGCAGCGCGTGGACCACGAGGACCTGGTGTACCGCACCATTCAGGCCAAGTACAACGCCGTCGCTGACGATGTCGAGCAGCGTCACGCCAAGGGCCAGCCGGTCCTGGTGGGCACCGTCTCCATCGAGAGTTCCGAGAAGCTGTCCGCCGCCCTTACCAAGCGCGGCATCGCACACGAGGTCCTCAACGCCAAGCACCATGAGCGCGAGGCCCACATCGTGGCCCAGGCCGGACGCTACGGCGCCGTGACCATCGCCACCAACATGGCCGGTCGTGGTACCGACATCCTGCTGGGCGGCAACCCCGACGAGCTGGTGCGCGAGCGCCTGGAGTACGAGGGCCTGACCATGGAGGACGTGACGCCCGAGCAGCTCGAGCAGTTTAACGCCGAGGCCAAGGAGACCTGCAAGGCCGAGCGCGAGCGCGTGCTTGCCGCCGGCGGCCTGACCGTCATCGGCACCGAGCGCCACGAGTCCCGTCGTATCGACAACCAGCTGCGCGGCCGCTCCGGCCGTCAGGGCGATCCGGGCGAGACCCAGTTCTACCTGTCGCTCGAGGACGACCTCATGCGCCTGTTCGGCGGCGACAAGATGGACCGCGTCTCCAAGATGATGGTCACGGCCGACATGGGCGACGACATGCCCATCCAGCACAAGATCATCTCCAAGGCCGTCGAGAGCGCCCAGCACAAGGTCGAGAGCATCAACTTCTCCATGCGTAAGAGCGTCCTTGAGTACGACGACGTCATGAACAAGCAGCGTCAGGTCATCTACGCCGAGCGCAATAAGATTCTGGACGGCAAGGACCTGACCGACCACATCACCGAGGTCATGCACGATACCGTGTACCGCTGCGTGCAGGAGTTCTGCACCAAGGACAGTCACGATGGCGAGCGCGACCTGGAGGGCCTGCGCAAGTGGGTTGTGGAGCTCACCGGCCACATCGATACGCCGAAGTTCCCCGACGAGGATTATGAGGCCCTGGCTGCCGATGTCCTGGCTTACGTAGAGAAGTGCTACAACATGAAGGCCGAGCGCTTGGGCGAGGACCTGATGCGCGAGCTCAATACCCAGGTCATGCTGCGCGTCATCGATACCCGCTGGATGAACTACCTGCAGGAGATGGACTACCTCAAGACCGGCATCGGCCTGCGCGGCTTTGGCCAGCGCGACCCGCTGGTCGAGTACAAGACCGAGGCCTACGGCGCGTTCCAGATACTCGTCGACACCATGTACGAGGATTACCTGCGCACGGTTCTGCGCATCGAGATCAAGGCTGCCCCGCGTGCCGTGGAGCACAAGGAAGAGCCCGCGCTCGAGGGCGCGCGCTTCTCCGGTCCTGCCGAGGTCGATGGTGATAACGGCGACTCGGTGCTGCGCAAGCAGGCGCAGGTGCAGGCCCGCACGGCTGTCCAGGGTGGTCCGGCTGCCGTTAACAACGGTGGCAAGGTGACGACCTACCGCAAGTCCGAGAGCGACGATCCGTACGTCAACGTGGGCCGCAACGACCCGTGCCCCTGCGGTAGCGGCAAGAAGTTTAAGTACTGCCACGGCAGGAATCGTTAATGGCTGAGGCTTTAGAGGTAACGCCCGCCGAGCTGGACGCGTTCGCGGACCGGCTCGGCGAGGTCGAGTCGTATCTCCACTTGGACGAGAAGCGTACCCGCGTGACCGAGCTCGAGGCCAAAAGTGTTGCCCCTGGCTTTTGGGATGACGCCGACGCTGCCCGTGCCACTATGGAAGAGATCGCGCGCACCAAGGAAGATATCGCTGCCGTGGACACCGCGCGCGGCGAGCTTTCCGATGCCCGCGCTGCGCTGGAGCTTGCCGAGGAGATGGGGGATGACCCCGACGCCGCCGCCCTTCGCGAGGAGGCTGCAGCTACGGCTGAGCGCCTGGCCCGTGCCATCGATGAGCTTGAGCTTTCGAGCTGGTTTACCGGTGAGTTCGATCACGGCGATGCCATTGTGACCATCAAGCCCGGACAGGGTGGTCTGGAGGCCCAGGACTGGACCTTCATGCTCTTTAAGATGTACATGAAGTACTGCCAGCGTCGCGGCTGGAAGGTCACCATCAACGACTGTCCCGCGGCCGAGGTCATCGGCATCGACCGCGCGACCTTTACCGTCGAGGGCAAGGACGCATTTGGCATGCTGCGCGCCGAGGCCGGCGTCCACCGCTTGGTTCGCATTAGCCCCACCGACGACAAGAAGCGCCGCCAGACCACGTTTGCCGGCGTCGAGGTCATCCCCGTGCTACCCGATGATATCGACATCGAGATCAGTCCCGACGACATCCGCGTGGACGTGTACCACGCGAGTGGCCCGGGCGGTCAGGGCGTCAACACCACCGACTCCGCCGTGCGCGTGACGCATTTCCCCAGCGGCATTGTGGTTACCTGCCAAAACGAGCGCAGCCAGATCCAGAACAAGGCCGCGTGCATGCAGATCCTCAAGGCTCGTCTGTACGAGATTGAGCTCGAGAAGCGCGCCGAGGCGCTCGATGAGATCCGCGGACCCAAGACCACGATTGGTTTTGGCAACCAGATTCGCAGCTACGTGCTCTACCCGTACCAGATGGTCAAGGATCTGCGCTCGGGTGTGGAGACCAGCAATGTCGAGGCCGTTCTTGACGATGGCGACCTGGACCCGTTTGTTATTGGCTACCATCGCTGGGCTACCGGCAACGCCGATGCGGAAGGCTCGGACGCCTAGGCACATGGTTGGTTCCGGGTCGATGCAAACACTTCGCAGGGGTGGTATTTGCTCGGTGAATCGGTAGAATCGAATACAGCAAGAAGTTCAAAGCGCACTCGTTTGGGTGCGCTTTTTTGAGGGAGGCAGCATGGCATATCGTCTGGACATCAAGCGCATTCTTTCGCTGAACTTCTTTCACGATCTGCCCAAGATTATGCTGGGCTGCGCTCTGGCCGCTATCGCGACGGATCTATTTTTGATTCCCAACGGTCTTGCTGCCGGCGGCGTTACGGGTCTCGCCACGATTATCCAGGCGGTCGGCGCCTCGCATGGCATCTCGCTGCCTGTCGGTATTCAAACCATCGTGATGAATGCCTTGCTGCTGCTGGTCGTTATGCGCGAGGGTGGCATGTTCTACGTGGTCCAGACGGCGACGGGCTTTGTGCTGCTGGGCTTCTTCACCGACCTGTTTGCTCCGTTTGTGGCGCCGCTGGCACATGCCGACCTGATGCTGCCCGCTATGTGGGGCGGCATTATCACGGGTATCGGCTACGGCATGGTGCTGCGCGCCGGTGCCAACACTGGCGGCTCTGACACCATCGGTCAGATTATCTCGCGCAATACGTCGCTACCGGTGGGCTCCACCGTCATGGCGATCGATGTTGCCGTGTGCGCTCTCTCGGCCCCGGTCTTCTCGGTTGAAAACGCGCTATATGCAGGCCTCTCGATGGTCATTAGCGGCTACGTGATCGATGCCGTGGTCGACGGCGGCAACAGGCGCCGTATGGTACTCATCATCTCGGACAAGTTTCCTGATATCGCGGCCGACATCATGTATGGCCTGGGCCGCGGCTGCACCAAGTTTAAGGCGACCGGTATGTACTCGGGCGCCGAGAAGCCGGTGATCATGGTCATCGTGAGCCGTCGCGAGCTCAATACGCTCAAGACGATCGTGCGCGAGCGCGACCCGCGCGCCATCGTGACCGTGGCCGACGTTACGGAAACCTTCGGCGAAGGTTTCAAGGACATTAACGCGTAGGGTCGACTGCGTTCCATCCAAAAGACGTTCACATTGATAAACCGTTTCATCAGCGGTTCTGCCTGCTCAATTGTTCAAATAATGATAAATACTCTGGTAAAGCTTCCAGTTTCCAGCATAATGAATGGCGTACGTGCATCGCGGCTGGGTTGGGACGACCTTCTGTGCCGTGCGCATTTTGTCTAAAGAGGATGAAAGGAAGGCACAATGAGCGACGAAGAGCTCAAAAAGGTTGCCAACGAGGTAAGGAAGGGCATCGTCACCGGCGTGCACGCTGCCAAGTCCGGCCATCCGGGCGGTTCGCTCGGCGCTGCCGACATCATGACCTATCTGTACTTTGAGGAAATGAACGTCGACCCGGCCGACCCCCGCAAGGCCGACCGCGATCGCTTCGTGCTTTCCAAGGGCCACTGCGCGCCTGGTCTGTACGCCGTGCTCGCCGAGCGCGGGTTCTTCCCCAAGGAGGATCTCGAGACGCTGCGCCACATCGGCAGCCATCTGCAGGGCCACCCCAACATGAACGACACCCCGGGCGTCGATATGTCCACCGGTTCGCTCGGCCAGGGCATCTCCGCCGCCGTGGGCATGGCCGTTGCCGCCAAGCACTGGGGCGACGACTATCGCACCTACGCCCTGCTGGGCGACGGCGAGAGCGAGGAGGGCCAGGTCTGGGAGGCCGCCATGTTTGCCGGCAACCAGCAGCTCGACAACCTCTGTGTGATCGTCGACCACAACGGCCTGCAGATCGACGGCCCCGTCGAGGAGGTCAACGACCCCATGCCGCTCGCCGACAAGTTCCGCGCCTTCAAGTTCCATGTGGTGGAGCTCGCCGACGGCAACGATTTCGATCAGATCCGCGCCGCCTTTGCCGAGGCCCGCGCCACCAAGGGTCAGCCGACCGCCATTATCGCCGAGACCATGAAGGGCAAGGGCGTTTCCTTTATGGAGAACCAGGTGGGTTGGCACGGCAAGGCCCCCAACGATGAACAGTTTGAGCAGGCCATGGCAGAGCTCACGGCCGCCGGAGAGGAGCTCTAGGATGGCAGACGTCAAGAAAATCGCCACGCGCGTAAGCTACGGCGAGGCCCTCGTCGAGCTCGCCAACGAGCACGATGACTTTGTGGTCCTCGACGCCGACCTGGCCGCCGCCACGCAGACCGGCAAGTTTAAGGCCGCCTGCCCCGACCGCTTCTTCGATGTGGGCATCGCCGAGAGCAACCTGATGGGTGTTGCTGCCGGTATCGCGACCACCGGCCGCGTTGCCTTCGCGAGCAGCTTTGCCATGTTCGCTGCTGGCCGCGCCTTTGAACAGGTCCGCAACTCCATCGGCTATCCGCACCTTAACGTTAAGATCGGTGCCACGCACGCCGGTATCTCGGTGGGCGAGGACGGCGCCACGCACCAGTGCTGCGAGGATATCGCCCTGATGCGCGTCATCCCCGGCATGACCGTGATTGTTCCCGCCGACGATGTCGAGGCCCGCGCCGTGACGCGCGCCGCCTACGAGTGCGACGGCCCCGTGTATATGCGCTTCGCCCGTCTAGCCTCGCCGGTTATCAACGACCCCGAGACCTACAAGTTCGAGGTGGGCAAGGGCATCGTCATGCGCGAGGGCACTGACGTCACCATCATCGCCTGCGGCCTGATGGTCGGCGAGGCGCTCGAGGCCGCTGAGCAGCTTGCTGCCGAGGGCATCGATGCCGAGGTCATCAACATGCACACCATCAAGCCCATCGATGCCGACCTGATCGTCAAGAGCGCCACCAAGACCGGCCACGTCGTGACCGTCGAGGAGCACTCCGTGATCGGTGGCCTGGGCAGTGCTGTTGCCGATGTTTTGTGCGAGCAGTGCCCGACGCCGCTCAAGAAGATTGGCGTCAGCGATACCTTCGGCGAGTCCGGCCCGGGTGCCGAGCTCCTGCACAAGTACGGCCTGGATGCCGCCAACATCGTGGCGACCACCAAGGAGTTCCTGGCCTAAGACGAGGTGGCTCACAGCCGGCCTCATGCCAACAACATGGAAATGCGAACGGGGCGCTCTCTATAAGAGGGCGCCCCTGTTTCAGTTGCGGTGAAATACGGACTGTTTTACCAGCTTAAAGGCTTAATCAGTCCGTATTTCACCGCAACTTATGAAGGCGTTCCCGCTTGTGCTGGCGGCGGCACGACGATTGATTGCGGCCTGACATAGTGCTGCCACACTGGGCGCATCGTTGCCTTTGTATGCCATGGCAAGCAATGCGGCGTTGTAGATCTCGTCGTTGGTCATATCGCCGGCATCGATGGGGCGGAAGGTGAGTATTGAGTCTTGCTCGGCGAGCTCGGCCAGATTGATCGTTTCGCCCGTGGCGAAGACATCGTCGAGGGTGAGTGTGGCGCTCGTGCATGGAATTTGATAGATCGTACCGTCGGCGGCGATAGGAGAGCCTGCCGCCTCGAGCGTGTACACGCCTTGTATGAGGCTGATGCCGGAACCGTCGGAGGCTACATAATCAACCTCGTCGACTGTTATTCCGTCGACGGTTTTGCCCGTAATGTGTATCGGGACACGCGAGGCCCCGTTATCGGTATCCCAATCCGCGGCCGAGATGTTGAGTACAATAGCATGCTCCGAATGAGCCGAAATAAAGCAAGACATTGCCTGATACAGCTGAAGCCCCAGCCAGCTGCCGCCGGCAAAAGCAATCGTCAACATACAAACAAGAACGACCACAATATGCTTCCGAGACTGTATCCAAAGCGCCGAGGCAGCCGATAAGCCATGAACGGCAACCCCGCAAGCCGTGCAGTACCTCACACCACCACGCAACTCAGCACCACAACAAGGACAATCCATACCAGCCTCGCAACCAAAGAAGATCCCAACGAGGCCACTGTAAGTCGATCAATCCAATCTAAGTTGCGCAACAATTAGCCCAAATAGAAGTTGCGGTGAAATAGGGACTGATTAGGCGTTTTAGCTGGTAAAACAGTCCCTATTTCACCGCAACTTATGAAGAAGCCCTGTCATGCAATGCCTTATCAGGGAAAAGGGCCCAGAACAGAAAAGTGCAATTCAGACCCTCCCAACTTTGTATGCGCAGCACCTTAAGATGGATGCGCCGACCCCATAGTAGCCGCAGGCCGGGCACAGGGTTACCTCCCAAATCTTTCCGCAGGACGGAGGAAGCCCCGCAGCGCGAAGCGCGCGGCGGGGCTTCCGACATGTCCGAGGACGATTTGGGAGGTAACCCTGTGCCCGGCCGGTGAGATCCCAAAGCACGCCATGCTTCTTATGTGCAGCAAAGCTAATACTGCTAAAATACTAAGCGCTCATGTAGTTTAAACGCACGACGATAAGGAGCACCAGTGGGTAACCACTTCCGTACCTCCGGTGCGGGCGATGATGCCCCCAAGACGCAGGCAGGCGTCCAGGGCAGTCGTTTCGCCACTCCGGATTCAGAGGGCCAGCCTGTTGCTCAGGCCCCCGCTCAGCCGGCAGATCAGGCACAGCTGGCATCCGATCCCTTTGCCTACAATCCAACCAGCGATGTCGCGCTTTCCGGCACGGCGGGTTTTGAGCCCGTTCAGGCCGTGACCGCTCGCGTGGAGCAGCCTCAGGCTGGTGCCGCCACGCCGCAGCCTACCATGGCCGGCATTCCCGACCCCTTGGCCCCTGCGACGCCGGCTCCTCAGCCTGCGCAGTCCGGTCTCTTTGCCGCTATTCCCGACCCCACGCAGCCTGCTGCCCCGGTGGTCGAGAGCGATCAGGCAGCCGAGGTCGCAAGCCTCGATAACGCGCTCAACAACCCCGATTTTACGTCGGTGTTTGCGCCCATCGATCCGCAGGCCAGCCGCAAGAAGATGGCCAAGCAGGCCGGTGTCGAGCCCGTCATCCTTATGGAGCATGTCACCAAGATCTATCCGGCACAGCCTAACAAGCCTGCACTCGACGACATCAACATCGAGATCTATCCGGGCGAGTTCGTCTTCCTGGTCGGTCACTCCGGCTCGGGTAAGACCACGCTGCTGTCGACGCTCAACCGCGACGTCAAGCCGACGAGCGGCCGCATCCTGGTTGCCGGTCAGGACCTCATGAAGATCAAGAACCGTAAGGTTCCGTTCCTGCGCCGCCAGATTGGCGCCGTGTTCCAGGACTTTAAGCTTCTGCCGCAAAAGACCGCCTACGAAAACGTGGCGTTTGCCCTGCAGTGCATCGGCAAGCCCAAGGGCGTCATTCGCAGCCAGGTGCCCGAGGTGCTGCGTCTGGTCGGTCTGGCCGATCAGATGGACTCGCTGCCCGACCAGCTTTCCGGTGGCGAGCAGCAGCGCGTTGCCGTCGCCCGTGCTATGGTCAACCGTCCGCCGCTGCTGATCTGCGACGAGCCCACGGGCAACCTCGACCCGGCGATCTCGCTGGGCATCATGAAGCTGCTTGAGCGTATTAACCGCACCGGCACCACCGTGATCGTCGCCACGCACGACCGCGAGATGGTCGATAGCATGCACCGTCGCGTGATCGCCCTCGAGGGCGGCCACGTCATCCGCGACCAAGAGAGGGGAGGTTACGGCAACTATGGCACCAACTAACGTGGGCTACTCCTTCAAAGAAGCAATCAGCCACTTCTTCCGTAACTGGACTACCTCGCTCGGCGCCGTCATCACGATCTTCCTTTCGCTGTTTATCATCGGCCTGTTCATCATGGGCTCTGCGATGCTGAACTCCGTGATCGGCACCGTCGAGGATCAGGTTGTCATCAACGCGTTCATTAGTGATGACGCCGATCAGGCCGATGTTCAGGCTTTTGAGGCCGAGCTTAAGACGTGGAATAACGTCAAGTCCGTGACCTATAAGGACAAGGACGACGCGCTGGCCGAGTATACGAGCAAGATGTCGGGCAACGCCGACGCCACCATGAGCGCGCTCGATGGCCAGAACCCGCTGCCGGCTTCCTTCGCTATTGAGATGGACGATCCGTCCAAGGTCGAGAGCACGGCAAAGAAGCTCAAGAAGGATGCCGATTTCCAGAAGATCGCGGATGACGGCGACGTCAACGCGAGCGTGCTGTACGGCCAGGAGGAAGTGAGCCGCCTGTTCCAGGTGACCAACTACATCCGCATCGCCGCCGTGGTGCTCGTTGGTCTTCTGACCTTTATCGCATTCATCTTCATCAACAACACGATTCGCCTGTCCATCACGGCGCGTCGTCGTGAGATTGCGATTATGCGTCTGGTCGGCGCCAGCAACGGCTTCATTCGTGGCCCGTTTATCACCGAGGGCGTGCTGCAGGCCATTTTGGGCTCGCTGCTTTCCATCGGCGTTCTGGAGCTGCTGCGCAATCTGATGATCCCGCGTCTGCAGGAGAGCATCGGCTGGATGTCGTTTGCCCTGCCGATGCAGTACTACCTGGTGACCTATGCTGCGCTGATTCTGGTCGGCGTGATTATCGGTCTCTTTGGTTCTGCCATCGCCATGCGCCGCTACCTGCGCGTGTAGGCATGCTTGGAATTCATCCCTTCCAACGGGTCGTCTCTTATGGGGCGGCCCGTTTTTTGATCCCTAGGGGACGGCAGGAAAGCGAATCATTTGGGTAGACTCTTTGGAGTTCGCAATCGATAGTTAGGAGGCGCCATGGGGCGCAATAACAAGCATAAGCGTGGAGCTCGCAATCAGCGCGGGCCGGTGCGCAGCGAGCGCCGTCCGAGTCTGACCGGACGCGTGCAGCTCCATGAGCACAGCGCCTATGTCATAACCGAGAACGGCGACTATAAAGTCATGGGCCGCGGTAAGCGCGAGATTATGGACGGCGATATCGTCGCCGTGAGCATTAAGAACAGCCCGCATGGTGAGCGTCGTGCCGTGATTGAGGGGGTCGTCGAGCGCGCTGCCATCAGTGTGGTGGGCACGTACCAGACGGCCGGTCCGCTCGGCGTGATCGAGCCGCTCGATTCGCGTCTCAAGGCCGATTTCTTTATTTTGCCCGAGGACACTTCGGCCGAGCGCCTGGGCGTTCATCCCGGTGACGCTGTGGTCGCACGCATTCTGACCTATCCGACGCGCCTTGAATCGGGCACCGTGACCATCGAGCGCCGTATTGGCGGCGATGACGCGCCCGATCTGGGTGTTCAATACGTAATGGCGCGCTATGGCTATACCGACAGCTATCCCGAGGCAGCGCTGGCCGAGGCCGAGGGCCTTTCGCTCGATGTGACCGCGGCGCTCAAAGATCCGCTCCGACGCGATCTACGCGACCGCTTTGTCATCACGATCGACCCGGTCGACGCTCGCGACTTTGACGATGCCATTTCGCTGGAGCGCACGCCCGATGGCGGCTACAAGCTGGGCGTCCACATCGCCGATGTCTCGCACTATGTGGCCTGGGACGGGCATATCGATCTTGAGGCGCGCCATCGCACGACATCGGTGTATCTGGCCGATCGAGTGCTGCCCATGCTGCCTGAGCGCTTATCGAACGACCTGTGCTCGCTTCGTCCCGACGAGGATCGTCTGGCGTTTACCGTCGATATTGAACTCGATGCGCAGGGCCGCGTTCGCCACTACGATCCCTATCCCAGTGTGATTCGTTCGCGCGTGCGCATGGACTACGACGGCGCCGAAGCGCTGCTGGTACGTGCCAGCGCGGTGGAGTATGGGGCGCTGGAGGGCGCCGCCGAGGATGTTGCGGCTGTAGAGACTTCGCGTGAGGAAGCGCTCGAGCGTGGGCTTGCGTGCGAGGAAACTGCTCGCGGCTATAACGTCGATCTGGGTGATTTTCTCGTCGCCGCTAACGAGCTCGCCGAGCTTCGCCGCCACATTCGTCGCGCGCGTGGTTCGGTCGACTTCGATACGGCTGAGATTCGCGCTCTGTTGGACGAGGACGGCGTGCCCGTGCAGATTGTGGCGCGCGAGCGCTCGTGTGCCACGTCGCTGATCGAGGAAGCCATGCTGCTCGCCAATGAGTGCGTGGCCGAGTGGCTGGCCGACCGCGATATCGAGGCCTGCTACCGCGTGCATGAAGACCCCAGTCCCGACAGCCTTCACGGCGCCGCCGTGGCACTGGCTCAGCTGGGTATTATCGACGATCGTCGCGCAGCTGGCATTGCCCTGGGAAGCCCCGATGAGCTGCAGGCCGCAGTTGATGCTGCCGCCGGTACGGCCAGCGCGCCGCTCGTCAACACACTGCTTCTGCGCAGCATGCAGCGCGCGCTGTACAAGCCACGCAACGAGGGCCACTTTGCGCTCGCCGCGCCGTGCTACTGCCACTTTACGAGCCCCATCCGTCGCTATCCCGACCTGGTGGTGCACCGCGTGCTCAAACTGCAGTTGGCCTATGAGCGGCTCGGCGGCAAGGACGCCTTGGTCCGTACGCCGCGGCTGATCGGCAAGGGGCGCGAGTCGCTGCCGCGCATTCTGCCGCAGATCTGCCGCGCATGCAGCGATGCCGAGCGCGCGGCAGATGCCGCCAGCCATGCGACGCAAAAGATCAAGATTGCCCAGTACTATGAGGACCGTCTGGGCGAGCGCTATGCCGGAACCGTCTCGTGGGTTAGCAGCATGGGCCTCTTTGTGCGCTTGGACCTGACGCAGGTCGAAGGCTTGGTTTCGATCAAGAGCCTGGGCAACGAGTGGTTCGAGTTCGACGAGGACGCGCTTACGCTGACGGGCGCCGACACGGGTACCCGTTACGAGCTGGGGCAGCGCGTGATTGTCGAGGTCTCGCGCGTCAATACCACGCGTGGGCACTTGGACTTTAAGCTTATCCATTAGCCAAATCCCGACTCATGGTGGGGGAGCGGAGGGCGGCCTTTCGGGACCGCCCTTTGCATTTGAATCGTGGCTACCTTGCCGTCTGCTCGGCCGCCCGCTTACCTGCTATTTGAGAGGTAGAACCTACCAAAATAAACCTGTCCCTTTTTGGCAGGTTTACAAGAAAGCGGGGATGAGATGGCGACGGTGTACGGTTATGCGCGGGTGAGTTCGCGCGATCAGAATCTTAATCGGCAGCTGGATGCGCTGGGCGCCTATGGCGTGGGCTCGGCGAATATTTATGCCGACCATGCGAGCGGCAAGGACTTCGATCGACCGCGTTATCGCGAGCTGCTGCACGTTCTGGGAGACGGGGACGTGCTGGTGGTGCTTTCTATCGACCGACTTGGTCGTAATTACTCCGAGATTCTTGAGGAATGGCGGCGCATTACCAAGGAGCTCGGGGTTGCCATTGTGGTGTTGGACATGCCATTGCTTGACACGCGCGTCAGGGCCAGCGGCGCGCCGGATGTGACCAACACCCTGATTGCCGATATTGTGCTGCAACTGCTGAGCTACGTGGCGCAGGTGGAGCGCGAGAATATCCATCGGCGCCAGGCGGAGGGGATTGCAGCGGCGCGAGCGCGAGGGGTCCGTTTCGGTCGACCTCGCAAGCCGTGCCCTCCTCAGTTTGAGCTGGTGCGCGATAGCTATGAGGCAGGCGATATTACCCGCAGCCAGGCAGCAAAATGCCTGGGCGTGTGCGTGGGGACGTTCGATCGCTGGATGCGCGAGGCGGGGTAGGGGTTTGCGTCGCTTTGTCGCTTCCTGTTGCGATTCAAATTTTGATACGGTGACGATGCCATTTGTGGCTACACTCGCTGATATTCAAAAAAGGAGGTTGGCCCTTGGCTCGCGTAAAACAAATAATCGGATGGACCGCGATCGTTCTGTTCGCTGCAACGCTGGCGGGCATCTGGGTGCTGACGGAGCAAAACGCGGTGCAGACGTCGTTGCTGAGCGAGTCCACCGCGCGTGTGGTGGAGGGTCAGGCTACGGGCGTTCAGGCTGCCGATGCCACGGGTGAAGCCCAGACGGAGAACGGAATGACCGGAGGCGCCGATTCGGCTGCCTCGAATGTCCGGTCTGGCCGACTTGCTTCCATTCGCATGTGGGTGGGCACGAACGTCCGTCGCGTTGCCCATACCGTAGAGTTTTTCTTCGTCGGATTGTTCGCCTCCGTGGTCGTGGTTTGCCTTTCCAGGCGTCCGTGGAGCGTATGCTCCCGTTGCGTGCCCGTATTGCTCTTTTGCGCCGCCTGCTCCGTTGGCGATCAGGTGCATAAGATCTTTGTTCCCGGCAGGCATTTCGACGTTATCGATTTAGGATTCGATGCTGCGGGCTATGTCACCGCCATGCTGTTGGTATTGCTTGCGGCGGCGTTGGTGCGCCATGCGACTCGGCCGATCGGCGCCCATGCGAGGCGCTAGCCGGTAACAAACCCGTTTCTGATAATGCGACTTCGTTGAATTATTTTGTGTCGCGCGTATTTCCGAGCGGTCGGATTTGAGGGGCGAGCGGTAGAACGCTCGCCCTTTGTGCGCCACGATGCGGCACAATGTACCGCAAAAGCTGTTTGTATCCGGTACGAATCGTTCGTTGGTCTTTAATTCTTCTCAACGGAGGTGTTTGAGATGGCAAACGGATTGCTTTTGCGGCTTCGCGAGCGTGAGCTCAGCGCGAGCCCGGCGGAACGCAATGTCATCGCATATGTAAACGCTCATCCGCACGAGGTGGTCGGGCTGTCCGTCCGCGGTCTTGCCGATGTCACGTTCTCCTCGCCCTCGAGCATTTTGCGCTTTTGCAAGCGTTTGGGTTTTGCGGGCTACAAGGAGTTCCAGCGCGAACTGATTGCCGAGCTGGCGCTCTTAGGTGACAAGAAAGACGTAGCCCTCGAGGACATCTCCATGGATGACAGCGTCGAACGTATCGTGGGGAAGGTGATGAAAAGCAACGTGCGTACGATCGAGGCGACGGCGCGAACGCTCGATTACACCGTCTTGGAGCGATGCGCGGCCCGTCTTAAGCGGGCACGCGCGGTCGATCTGTTCGGTATTGGTGCCTCTCGTTTGGTCGCGCACGATCTGGCGCAAAAGCTCATGCGTGTCGACAAAGAGTGCCATCTGTACGACGACTGGCATGATCAGCTCTTGTGTGCCAAGAACATGCATGAGGGCGATATGGCAATCGCCTTTAGCTACTCGGGCTTGACGCAAGAGGTGCTGGACTGCACCGCCGAGGCTCAACGTCACAACTGTCCCGTCGTGGCCGTTACCAAAGTAGATGGATCATCCAAGCTTGCCACTATGGCCGATGCCGTGCTCGGCGTCGCTGCGAGTGAACCCTTGGTCCGCAGCTGGGCCATGGCTTCGCGTATGGCCCAGCTTATGGTTGTCGATGCCCTGTACGCTGCTTACGTTGCCAGCGACTACGAACGGGCGACGCATGTCATTAAGCAAAACTACATCGAGAAACAGGAAAGATGAGGTGAATGAAATGCTCGATTTAACAAAATTCACGACCGAACAGCGTAATCAAAGGTCAATGGACCTCGATACGATGACATCGCTGCAAATCGTCACGATGATGAACGATGAGGATCTTCGTGCCGTCCAGTCGGTCACGAAAGTGTTGCCCCAGGTTGCCACAGCAATCGACTGGGCTGCTGAGACACTCGAGCGCGGAGGGCGCGTCTTTTACATGGGCGCAGGCACCAGCGGTCGTCTGGGCGTACTCGACGCTTCGGAGTGTCCGCCCACGTTTGGCGTGTCACCCGATCTGATTGTCGGGCTCATTGCCGGAGGCGAGACGGCGTTTATCAAGGCTGTCGAAGGTGCCGAAGACAGCGAGGAGCTTGGCGCGAGCGACCTGCGGGAGCGTGGACTCTCGGACAAGGATCTTGTCGTTGGCCTGGCGGCAAGCGGCCGTACTCCTTATGTGGTGGGCGGCCTTGCGTACGCCAAGGCAACTGGGTGCAAGACCATTGCAATTGCCTGCAACCAAGGGTCGAAGATCGGGGAGAGCGCAGATCTTGCCATTGAGCCCGTGCCCGGTCCCGAGGTGCTGACCGGCTCAACGAGGCTCAAAGCGGGAACGGTTCAAAAGCTCATTCTCAACATGATTTCGACCGGTGCCATGGTCAAGATCGGTAAGGTATACCAAAACCTGATGGTCGATGTGCAGCAGACGAACGAGAAGTTGGTGGTGCGCGGCCAGAACATCGTGATGGAGGCGACCGGCTGCACGCGCGAGCGCGCTGTTCAGGCGCTTGCAGATGCCGGCGGCCACGTAAAAACCGCTATTGTCTCGGTACTGCTGGACTGCGATGCCGAGCAGGCTACGGTAGCTCTTGAGCGGGCGCGAGGCCATGTCCGTGCCGCGGTGAGTGGCCATGAGAAAAGCAATGCCGACGCCCAATAGGTGCGCGGCGTGAGCTGATATGACATCCAGACGAGATACCCAATACAAGGAGGAGTTATGACGAACAAAGAGCTGGCCCAAAAGCTGCTGGACCTTTTGGGCGGTAAAGACAACGTGCTCGCAAACGCGGCGTGCATGACGCGCCTGCGCGTGACCGTCAAAGACACGGGCAACGTCGACACGGAGGGTATTAAGGCGCTCGACGGCGTGATGGGCCTGGTCGAGGATGACACGATGCAGATCGTGCTGGGTCCGGGCAAGGTGAATAAGGTGCTCGAGGAGTTCTCCAAGCTCACCGGCCTTGCGAAAGGCGTTGCTGACGAGAGCGTGGTTGATGCTGCGGCCACAAACAAGGCCGCGCAGAAGGCCAAGTACGAGTCTAAGCCGGTTCAGGCCTTCCTCAAGAAGATTTCCAATGTCTTCGTCGCCCTGCTTCCCGGCATCATTGCGGCTGGCCTCATCAACGGTATCTGCAACGTCATTAACGTCTCGACGGCAGGCGCGCTTGCAGGCGAGTGGTGGTACCAGGGCATTCGTTCCATGGGCTGGGCCCTGTTCGCCTATCTGCCCATCTTGGTGGGTTATAACGCGGCACGTGAGTTTGGTGGCTCCGCTGCGCTGGGCGGCATCGCCGGCATGATGTGCATCGCCAACAGTGCCATGCCCCTGCTTGCGCCTGGCGCGGCTGATCCTGCCACTGCCATTCTGCTGCCGCTCACCAATGCGCAGTACAACCCCGCAGCGGGCGGCATGATCGCGGCTCTCATCGCTGGCGCATTTTTTGCCTGGATGGAGCGTCAGATTCGCAAGGTTATGCCCAACGCACTCGACACGTTCTTGTCCCCGCTGCTGGTGCTCATCATCGGCGCCTTTGCTCTGATGCTCGTCATCCAGCCGGTTGGTGCATGGCTGACGACTGCCATCTTTAGCGTTTTGACCTTTATCTTCGAGAAGCTGGGCGTCCTGGGCGGCTATATCCTGTCGGCAGGCTTCTTGCCGCTGGTTTCCGTCGGCCTGCATCAGGCGCTCACGCCGATCCACGCTATGCTCAACGATCCCGACGGCGCTACCAAGGGTATCAATTACCTGCTTCCCATCCTTATGATGGCTGGCGGCGGCCAGGTCGGTGCCGGTTTGGCGCTGTACTTTAAGACCAAGAACGCCAAGCTCAAGAAGTACGTCGCAGAGTCCATTCCCGTTGGAATCCTGGGTGTGGGCGAGCCTCTGATGTATGCTGTTACGCTGCCGCTCGTTCGTCCGTTTGTGACGGCCTGCCTGGGTGCCGGATTTGGCGGCGCGCTCGCGGCGCTGCTTCACATCGGCACGGTTTCTCAGGGCGTTTCCGGTCTGTTTGGCCTGCTGATCGTCGTTCCTGGCCAGCAACTCGGCTACGTTGCCGCTATGCTGCTTGCCTATGCCGCCGGCTTTGTCCTGACGTGGTTCTTCGGTGTCGACGAGCAGAAGATCAACGAGTTCTTTGGCGAGTAGTTTGATATCGCGAGCCGTGTTGCTCAGGGCTCGCGGAGCGCGGCAGATTTCTTGATGATATGGTTGTGCCGGCGGGGCTAACTGCTCCGCCGGCCTTTTTTAAAGGAGCGTTGAAGCGTGAAAACGGGTATTTCGATTTATCTTTCCAGCCCTCTGCAGGATATTGAGCGGACGATTGAGCGCGGTGCCGCGGCGGGTGCGCGCTATGCGTTCACCTCGCTGCATATTCCCGAGGATGGGGGAGCGGCGTATGCAGATAAAGTCCGTCATGTTCTGTCGCTGCTTTCCGCCCGCGGCATTGCGCTCATTGCCGATGTGGGGCCTCGCACGTGCGATTTGCTCGGGCTTGAGCGCATCGAGGACCTGCGCGATTTGGGGTTGGAATACCTTCGTTTGGACTATGGTTTTAGCGCCCAGCGGGTCGCGGAGCTGTCCGGTGTATTTCGCATTGTGGTCAATGCATCGACGGTGAGTTCTGATGAAATCGCATCGTGGCGTGAAGCCGGCGCCGATGTGACTCGTTTTGCCGCCTGCCACAATTTTTACCCCAAGCCTTATACCGGTTTAGCTCTTGAAGATGTTGCTCGGACGAATCTTCGTCTTGCGGCGCTTGGATTCGAAATCATGGCTTTTGTGCCGGGTGATGCTAACGTTCGCGGGCCGGTATTCGAGGGACTGCCGACGGTCGAGGCGCAGCGCGGTCGCGCGTCAAAGGTTGCTCTCAATATGCTTGAGCTTGCACATGGCGCCGATTGCGACATTGTGTTGGTCGGCGACCCCGATCTTTCCGATGCGGGCTGGGCGCAGTTTGCTCAAGTTTCCGCCGGATACGTGGACCTGCAATGCGAGCTTGAGCCCGGTTATGCCTATGTGCGCGGGCAGATTCATCACGACCGGCCCGACTCGAGTGTCCTCATCTTTAGGTCTCAGGAGTCACGTACGAAGCTTAAGCCGGATTCCGTGCCGACGGATGCCGGAGCCGGCCTGCCGCGAAAGGCGGGGTCGATCGCTGTGAGCAATAGCGGATATGGGCGCTACGAAGGCGAGCTTGAGATTGCGCGGGTCGATCTTCCCGGTGACGAGCGCATGAACGTTGCGGGCCATATCACGCCCGAGGCAATGGAGCTGCTGCCGTTCATCAAACGCGGATTCGGGGTACGGTTCGTTTAGCGTGTGACCCGTGGGATACAATTGGCCCATCATACGAAGGCGCCTCGTGTGGCGTGTGCCTGCGTTGGCCGATCTATATTCGGAGGATTCCCATGACCGTACTGTTTGTTGAATATCCCAAGTGCTCGACCTGTAAGAAGGCCAAGGCATGGCTGGACGAACATGGGGTAGAGTATATCGACCGCGATATCGTTTTGGACAATCCCACGGCTGATGAGCTTGCGACCTGGATTGCTCGTTCGGGGCTGCCGGTGCGGCGCTTCTTTAATTCGTCGGGCATGAAATATCGAGAGCTGGGCCTGAAGGCGCGTCTGGATGCGGGCATGACGGATCAGGAGTGCTACGAGCTGCTGGCGACCGACGGCATGCTGGTCAAGCGTCCGCTGCTGGTGGGCGACGACTTTGCGATTCCCGGGTTTAAGGAAGCGGCCTGGACCGAGGTGCTGCTGTAGTGGCTGCGGAAAGTGCGTCCCGTTTTGAGCTCGGATTCCGGGACGCAGTTTCCGGTTGAAGGGGCTAGCGGAAACCGTATCCCAGTTTGAGCGCGAAATCCGGGATACGGTTTCCGTTTGGGGCCTCTAGGGGAAAGCGCGTCCCGTTCTGGACGTAAATTCCGGGATGAGCTTTCCGGTTGGCGGGCATGCGCACTATCCCGGCTGGCGGGCATATGCGCTAATCCTCAAGCTGTGCCCATTCGTGCGGATCGTAGACCTTTACGTGCTTGTTGGGCTTGCCGCTCCAGTACTCTTCGTCCATAAAGGGCAGATATGCCTGAATACCGGGGCAGATAAAGGGAATCCGCTGCTGTTGCAGTCGCTCACGCTGGCGCTGCTCCAGGTGTGCCTCGGATATGACGGTCGGCATACCGGACAGCTCGACGAGGCTTGCCTGGATTCGTTTAAGGTCGGGGAGTCCCGCGTGCCATGACATCCGCATGATCAAAAAGGATGCACGGCGGTATTTTGCCTGCATCACCGTGATGGCGGGGCGCAGTGTGGGATGGATTTTGTCCCGTTCGGGCCAAAGGTCAGCAGTGATCTCGAGGCCCAGGGTCTCCCATAGGTAATCAAGCTCTTCGTCCATGGTGCCTCGATATCTACGTGATCATTGATACTTCGATTGTGTTGCCTGGTGCTATCGTTTTCACGGTAGAATCTGCCAACGGTTGACGGCTACCGCTCGCGGCGTTTTGCCCTTCGTGTACAGCGGTTGGCTTCACAGGTCCTTCACGGGTTGGACTAAATTAGGCCAATTTGACTGAATTTCAAAAAAGTCAAAATTGGGGCTTGCGTCACGGCGAGACTTCCCGTATATTTCTTTCTTGCGCAAAGGCACAGCCGAGCGCAGCGATGCAGTCATTGGGATGTCGTCTAATGGCAGGACAGCGGATTCTGGTTCCGTCAATGGGGGTTCGACTCCCTCCATCCCAGCCATTGCATTTGCTACATATGGCCCGTTCGTCTAGCGGTTTAGGACGCCGCCCTCTCAAGGCGGAGATCACCAGTTCGAATCTGGTACGGGCTACCAAAATTGAACTCCCGGGCCTCGCAAGAGACCCGGGTTTTGTGTATTGACCGATGTTTAAGGCGCGTTGAGTCTGCCGCCTGGACCGAGGAGTTGTCATGGACCTGCCCATCAGCTTGCAAGACATCACGTATGCCGAGAACTATCTGGCGCAGGGCGACCTGGCTACGGCGACGCCGCTGCTGGAGCGCCTGGTGGAGCTCGCCGAGGAGTATATCGACGCCGAGTGCAAGACGGAGGAGAAGCGCCAATACTTTAGCTTTGATAGCAAGTTTGAGCGCTTGGCCTATCGCCGCGTGGAGAAGGATCCGCGCGAGCTCGTGCAGGTCGAGGTGCCGTTTGACCGCCTGTACTCTGATATGGCGTTTGCCTACATTCGCCAGCAGGATTATGTGAGCGCTCGCAATGCCCTGATGCAGGCTGTGCGCTGGGACCCCATGAACTGCAACTATCGCTTGGATTTGGCCGAGCTGTTCCGCGCACTCGAAGACAAGCAGGAATGGGCATCGCTCTCGTTCTCGGTGCTGGAGCGTGCAAGCGATGGCAAGTGCGCCGCCCGCGCTTACGCCAATCTGGGTCAGTACTTCTTGGAGCCCGAGACCGAGAACGCTTCGGCTGCCGTGGGCTGCGCGCGTCTGGCGCTGCGCCTGGCGCCCAACGATGCGCATACGACGCGCCTGCTCAACAAGATCCATACCACCTATCCGGATGCCGCCGATGAGAGCGACGAGCACGTGATGGGTGAACTGGCCCTGCAAGGCGTTCCGACCTCGCCTTCGGCCGAGATTGCCATCTGCCTGATTATGTGCGCGACCGATGCTGCAAGCGACGGCGACAAGCAGGAGGCGACGCGCCTGACGGTGCGTGCTCGCGACTTGGTGGGCGAGGAGGCCTGCGCGGCGATTATCAAACTGGTGCGCGAGAGCGATGCCGAGCTCAATGCCGAGCGCAAGGCAAAGCGCGAGGCTGCGGGCTCAAACGCCGATGGCGCCAAGGAGGCCGGCGATGCCCAGTAAGCGCGAGCGCAAACTCATTTCCAAGAATCGCTCGGCACATCACGAGTACTTTATCGATGAGACGTTTGAGTGCGGTATTGAGCTGAGCGGCACCGAGGTCAAGTCGATTCGCGAGCGCGCCTGTCAGATCACTGACACTTTTGCGCTGATTCGTGGCGGCGAGTGCTGGCTCGTCGGACTGCATATCCACCCTTATAGCCATGGTGGCGTGTGGAATCGCGATCCCGACCGTCGGCGTCGTCTGCTGCTGCACCGCAAGGAGATCGACTTTCTTGACGGCAAACTTCGCAACCGTGGTTATGCGCTGGTTCCGTTGGAGCTCTACTTTAATACGGACGGCCGCGTAAAGCTGCTGCTGGGTCTGGGTCGCGGCAAGAAGCTCTACGACAAGCGCGAGGACATGGCCAAGCGTGATGTCCAACGCGAGATCGACCGCGCCCTTAAGGAACGCAACCGCTAGGCACTCTGTAAGTTGCGGTGGAATACGGACTGTTTTTCCTGTTTGAGGGGCTATTCAGTCCCTATTTCACCGCAACTGCGGGCGTCTCATCTTTCTTACTGTTCTGACACATATGTCTCAAAGGCGGCGTCCGTTATGGGTGCCGCCTATTTTGTGGGTACATACATCCATGAGGTTCCAACCCGAGCTAGGGGAGTGATCGTTATGGACAAAACTGCGTTCTTTACCATGCCGAGTGGCCTGTACGTGGTGAGCGCCGCGGCGGACGGGCTGCGTGCCGGCTGCGTTATCAACACAGCGGTGCAGGTGACATCCGCCCCGCCGCGCATCTCGGTTGCCGTGAACAAGGAAAATGTCACGTCCGGCGTAATCGCATCGGCTAAGGCCTTTGCGCTGACCGTGATTGACCAGACCGCCGACATGCTCTATATCGGCAATTTTGGCTTCCGCTCCAGCAGCGATTATGACAAGTTTGCCAAATACGAGACCCGCGAGACGGCTCTGGGCATGCCCTATGTGCCCGAGCACGCGGCGGCCCTGTTTAGCTGCCATTTGATCGACACTGTGGATGTGGGCACGCATCTGCTGTTTATCGGCGAGGTCGAGGATGCCGAGCGCCTGAGCGACGAGACGCCGCTCACCTACGACTACTACCACAAGGTCCTGAAGGGCAAGACGCCTCCGAAGGCGTCCTCGTATCAAGGCTAGAAATGTTTTAAAAACACTTGCATTATGTTATTGAGAACATATACTAATAAGCGAAGTACATCACCAGTCACGTTCGAGAGGAGAACATCATGGCTGAGGAGAAGAAGACGTATAAGTTCGTGTGCGTCGTTTGCGGTTACGAGGTTGAGGTCGATACGCCCGAGCTGCCCGAGGATTATGTGTGCCCGGTGTGCGGCGTCGGTCCCGATCAGTTTGAGCTCGTCGAGGAGTAGCTCGCAGGCACACGGCGAAAGCCGAACATAGCTCTGTCCAAGGGCTCCGGTCGAATTCTCGGCCGGGGCCCTTTTGATTTATCTGACGGTTTAAAACGGCCTTACGTGTTACAGATTGAGACGTTATATCTGGACAGTCACGCCATCTCAATTACATCCCCGTTAGCAGCACGATGTCGAGAACCGTTACGATGACGCCGATTCCTACGAGCAACGCGTTGAGCGGGCGCGAGTTGGCGTATTTGCCCATGACGCGGGGCGAACTGGTGAGTCGTATGAGCACAAAGACCGTAATCGGCAACTGAAGCGACAGCAGCGCCTGACTCCAAATGAGACCCTCAAAAGGATTTGGGACGACCAGGCACGCCGCCACTGCGCCGGCGAAACAGGCCACCACCCCGATCGAGGAATGTCGGTCGTGGACGTCGTATTCCTCGTCGAACATGCCTGCGGTGATGGTGCCTGCCGCCATGCCTGCCGTCACACTACTCGAGAGGCCCGCAAACAGCAGCGCCACCGCAAAGATGGTCGAGCTTGCTGGGCCCAGAATGGGGGAGAGCGTGTCCGCTGCGACGGCGAGGTCGTCTACGACAATGCCGTGCGCAAAGAAGGTCGTTGCGGCCAGGATGACCATGGCCGAGTTGATTGCCCAGCCCACGCCCATCGAAAAGAGCGTGTCGAAGAGCTCATAGCGCAGACGCTCTTCGATAACCTGCTCGCCTTGACCTTCGAAGTGCATGGATTGGATGACCTCGGAGTGTAGAAAGAGGTTGTGGGGCATAACGACCGCACCCAGGACACTCACGATAATCGCGGCAGAGCCAGTGGGCATACTGGGCGTGATCCAGCTTGCGGCGGCTTGCGGCCAGTCGACCTTGACTAGTGCAAGCTCGGCCAAAAACGAGAGTCCTACCACGCCTACGAAGGCGATGATCCAGCGTTCGGCACGCTTGTAGGAGTTCGTCATGAGCATCGCCATCGATACTGCCGCCACGATGACGCAGCCCGCGCGCACGGGCAGCCCAAAGAGCATTTGAAGGGCAATCGCGCCACCCAGGACTTCGGCCATGGCGGTGGCGATGGTCGCGAGATAGGCGCTGCCGAGCACCGCGCGTCCCACGATGCGGGGGAGAAAGCGTGTCGTGGCCTCGGCAAGACAGGCGCCCGTGGCGATACCCAGGTGCGCCGCATTGTGCTGCAGCACAATGAGCATAATCGTGGACAGTGTGACGATCCACAGCAGCGCGTAGCCAAACTGCGAGCCCGCGGCCATATTGGAGGCCCAGTTGCCCGGGTCGATAAAGCCGACGGTCACGAGCAGCCCGGGGCCGATATGCCGCGCAATGTCTAGGCCTCCGTGACCACCGGTGCGTCGGGAGCCAAAGTGTTGTTTGAGATGGTTGAGCATGGTGCGCTCCTGCGTGCCGTTTGTTTGACGCCGCAAAGGATACCCGTTTTAGGCTAAAAAGTTAACCAAGACTAACAAGATTGTTGTATTTGAATGGGACGGTGAAAGGGGATTGCCGAAATGTCTTGATCTGTAACAACTAGGGATGGAGATTGGGCCTAGGTGTTACAGGTCAAGACAGGAAGAAATGGTCCTATGGAATATCTCGATCTGTAACAGCTGACCGCCAAAACCGGCCCTTCGTGTTACAGATCGAGACAAACCAAAACTGTCCTGCAGAAAATCTCAATCTGTAACATCTAGGCGCCAAAATTGGGTCTTACTGTTACGGATTGAGATGTTTGAAGCGGTGAGCTTACAGGCCGAACTTGGGGCCTATGTTGTCGCCCTTGAGGTCGGCGGTGTCCACTCGTAGGGCGTGCGTTACGCGATTGTTTCGAAACGGGTGGGAAACACAACGGGCCGGCGATGCTCCTAGTATGCCTATTCAACTGACTGTCTAATATCTAGGGGAGGATCGCGATGCAGGCAGATTCCGCTCAGCAGCAGGGCCTTTATCGCCCCGAATTCGACCACGATGCGTGTGGCATCGGCGCGCTTGCCGATATCAACGGCGAGCGCCATCACCAGATTCTGGACGACGCGCTGTCCATTCTGGTCAACTTGGAGCACCGCGGCGGCACCGGACTCGAGAAGAACACCGGCGACGGCGCTGGCATCCTGTTCCAGGTTCCGCATCACTTTTTCCGTAAAGAGGCTCAAAAGTGCGGCCAGATTCTGCCGGCAGAGGGCGACTATGGCGTGGCCATGCTGTTCTTCCCGCAGGACGACAAGGGCGTAGAGGATGCCCGCCGCGTGTTTGAGGAGGGCTGCGCCGAGGCCGGCGTGCCGCTGCTCTTTTGGCGCGAGGTGCCGGTCGACCCGCACGACCTGGGCGAGACGGCCCGCGCCTGCATGCCTACCATCCTGCAGGCCTTTCTGGGCCGCCCCGACGACACGCCGGCCGGCGACGCATTCGAGCGCCGCCTGTACGTGTGCCGCCGCACCATCGAGAAGAAGGCCGACGCCGAGTTTGCCCTGCGCGACAAGATTTTCTACGTCTGCTCCATGAGCTCGCGCACCATCGTGTACAAAGGCATGCTTGTGGCCACGCAGATGCGCCGCTTCTTCATCGACCTCAACGACGCCGCCGTCAAAACGGCCGTGGCGCTCGTCCACTCGCGCTACTCCACCAACACCACACCCAGCTGGGAGCGCGCACATCCCAACCGCTTTATCATCCACAACGGCGAGATCAACACCCTCAAGGGCAACGTCAACTGGATCCGCGCCCGCGAGCCCAACCTGTACAGCCCCGTGCTGCAGCACGATCTTGAGCGCGTGATGCCCATCATCAACCGCGAGGGCTCCGACTCCGCGATTCTGGATAACGTGCTCGAGTTCCTGGTCATGAACGGTCGCCCGCTTACGCGTGCCGCGTCCATGTTGCTGCCCGAGCCGTGGGACCACAACGACAGCCTGAGTGAGGAGCGCCGCGCCTACGACGCTTACCAGTCCATGCTCATGGAGCCGTGGGATGGCCCGGCGGCCATCGCCTTTACCGACGGTCGCACGCTGGGCGCCGCCCTCGACCGTAACGGCCTGCGTCCCGCCCGCTACTATGTGACGCGCGACGGTCGCTTTATGCTGGCAAGCGAGGTGGGCACCATCGAGGTGAGCCCCGAGAACATCCTGACGAGCGGCTGTCTAGGGCCGGGCCAGATGCTCGAGGTCGACTTTGCCCGCGGCCGCGTGATCTACAACGACGAGCTGCGCGCCCGTTACGCCAAGGAAAAGCCCTACCGTGATTGGATTGCCGAGGAGACGCTGACCGTTGACGCGCTCGATAGGCCTGCTGCGGCAACGCCCGCCGAGGACGCCGAGGTGCCCGCCGCCGTGCGTATGGCAAAGCTCGGCTATCACTGGGACGACGTCGACGAGGTCGTGCGCCCCATGGCCCAGCAGGGCAAGGCGCCGCTCGCCTCGATGGGCATCGACGCGCCGCTGGCCTGCCTGTCCAAGAAGACGCGCTCGTTCTTCGATTACTTCTATCAGCTGTTCGCCCAAGTCACGAATCCGCCGATCGATGCTCTTCGCGAGCACATGGTCACCTCGACCACACTCTACCTGGGCAACCACGGTAACCTGCTCGAGGACTCCCGTACGGCCTGTCAGCTGGTGCGCCTGGAGCGTCCGTTGCTGAGCGAGGAGGAGTTTGACCGCATCTGCGCCATCGACCGCGTGGGCTTTAAGACCCGCCGTTTCCGTGCCGTTTACCGTCGCGATGCCGGCGAGGGCGCGCTGCAGGTTGCGCTTAAACAGCTTGCCGAGGACGTTGAGGCTGCGGTCCGCGACGGCGTGAACATCGTGGTGCTGAGCGATCGTGCCGCTGCGGGCGAGGTGCCCGTGCCGTCGCTGCTCGCCGTGGGCTGCGTGCACAACCACCTGATCCGTGCCGGCGTGCGCACCTTTGCCGATATCGTGGTGGAGTGCGGCGATGCCGTGTCTCCGCACGACTTTGCGGCGCTGGTGGGCTACTCCGCAAGCGGCATCTACCCGCACAACGCGCATGCGTGCATCCGCAATCTGGCGGCGCGCGGCGACCTGGACGTGACGGCCGAGCAGGGCATCGCCAATTACAACAAGGCCGCGACGGCGGGCATCGTCTCCATCATGTCCAAGATGGGCATCTCCACGGTGCAGAGCTACCATTCGGCGCAGATCTTCGAGGCCGTGGGCTTTACGCCGGAGTTCGTCAATGCGTACTTCGCCGGCACGGTGAGCCGCGTGGGCGGTATGGGTGTCGAGGACGTCGAGCGCGAGCAGAACGAGCGCTACGACGCCGCGCTCGCCATCCTCAAGAGCCCCGCGCCTGAGCAACTGCCCACGCTGGGCCTGACCAAGTGGCGCCCGCTCGGCGGCGAGGACCACCTTATCGACCCGCAGACCGTCTACCTGCTGCAGACTGCCTGCCGCGAGGACAGCTACGACACCTTTAAGGAGTACAGCGCCCGCCTGCACCGCACCGGCCGCGCCGTGCGCCTGCGCGACCTGCTGGACTTTGACGACAGCGGCCGCACCCCGGTGCCGCTCGACGAGGTCGAGCCCGCGCTCAACATCGTCCGCCGCTTTAACACCGGCGCCATGTCGTACGGCTCCATCAGCAAGGAAGCGCACGAGTGCATGGCCATCGCCATGAACCGCCTGCATGGCCGCTCCAACTCCGGCGAGGGCGGCGAGGACCCGCGTCGCGAGACCCCGCTGGCCAACGGCGACTCCAAGAACTCCGCGATCAAGCAGGTGGCAAGCGCGCGCTTTGGCGTGACGAGCCGCTACCTGTGCAGCGCCTTCGAGATCCAGATCAAGATGGCCCAGGGCGCCAAGCCCGGCGAGGGTGGTCACCTGCCCGGCAAGAAGGTCTACCCCTGGATCGCCGAGGTCCGTCAGTCCACGCCCGGCATCGGCCTGATCTCGCCTCCGCCGCACCACGACATCTACTCCATCGAGGACCTGGCAGAGCTCATCTTTGACCTTAAGAACGCCAACCCCGGCGCGCGCGTGTCGGTCAAGCTGGTCAGCGAGGCCGGCGTCGGCACCATCGCCACCGGTGTCGCCAAGGGTGCTGCCGACAAGATCTTGATCAGTGGCCACAACGGCGGTTCCGGTGCCGCTGCGCGCGATTCCATTTGGCACGCTGGCCTGCCGCTGGAGCTCGGTCTTGCCGAGGCTCAACAGACGCTGTTGCAAAACGGCCTGCGCTCGCGCGTGGTGCTCGAGGCCGACGGCAAGCTCATGGACGGTACCGACGTCGCCGTCGCCTGCCTGCTGGGTGCCGAGGAGTTTGGCTTTGCGACCATGCCGCTCATCTCCATGGGCTGCCTCATGCAGCGCGACTGCCAGCAGGACACCTGTCCGGCCGGCATCGCTACGCAAAACTGCCGCCTGCGTCACGGCTTCCGCGGCAAGCCCGAGCACGTTGAGCACTTTATGCTCTTTGTTGCCGAGCAGCTGCGCGAGGTCATGGCGAGCCTGGGCTTCCGCACCGTCGACGAGATGGTCGGCCATCCCGAGTGCTTGCGTCAGATCGAGGTCCCGGGCAACCGCAAGGCAAACCTGCTCGATCTGTCGCCCGTGCTGGCGAGCGCGACCTGCGAGTTCGGTGCCCATATCCCGGGTGCCGACGGTCGCCACTTCCTGCCGCAGATGGCCGCGGACAGCGAGCTCGACAAGACGCTCGACTCCACGTTGTTTGTGCCCTATACGGCCGATGCCCGTGCACACCTGCGTCCGATTCGCTTCCGCGCCGATATCGCCAACGTCAACCGCTGTGTGGGCACCATCCTGGGCAACGCGGTGACCAAGGCGCATCCCGAGGGTCTGCCCGCCGGCTCCATCACCGTCGATTGCGATGGTTCGGCCGGTCAGAGCTTTGGTGCCTTCCTGCCGCGCGGCATTACGCTCAACGTGTGCGGCGACGCCAACGATTACTTTGGCAAGGGCCTTTCGGGCGGCGAGGTGTCGGTGCGCCCCAATCCGCATGCGACCTACAAGTTCGACGAGAACATCATCGTGGGCAATGTTGCGTTCTTTGGCGCCACGAGCGGCCGCGGCTTCATCAACGGCCTGGCCGGCCAGCGCTTTGGCGTACGCAACTCCGGTGCCACCGTGGTGGTCGAGGGCTGCGGCAACCATGGCTGCGAGTACATGACGGGAGGTCTGGCGCTCATCTTGGGCGAGGTCGGGCAGAACTTCGCCGCCGGCATGACGGGCGGCGTGGCTTACGTCTTTGACCAGTACGGCACCCTCGATGCCCGTGTGAACCACGAGAGCGTTGAGCTCAAGGCCCCGACGGCCGGTGAGCTGGCACAGATTCGCGAGCTCATCCAGGAGCACGTGGACGCGACGCAGAGCCCGCGCGGCATTAAGCTGCTCTACAGCTTTGAGACGATGAGCAAGCACTTTGTGAAGGTCATTCCGACCGAGTACGAGCGCGTGCTGGCGATTGTCGCCGCCGCCGAGGCCGTCGGCAAGACGCATGCGCAGGCCGAGGAGCTGGCGTTTGACATTGTGACCGGTCGCGCCGACGCCGCTGATGTCGCTCGCTTTGATGTGGCGGGTGGTGTCGCTGGCGCTGTGCCCGCCGCCGCCAGCTCTGTTGCTTCGACCAAGAAGGAGGCGTAAGTGCCATGGGTAAGCCCGGTGCTTTTCTTGATATCGATCGCGTGACCCACGAGCTGCGCCCCGTGGAGGAGCGCAGCCGCGATTTCGATCCGCTGTACGTGGAGCTCGACGACGATGCGCGCCGTGCCCAGGCGAGCCGCTGCATGATGTGCGGTGTGGCGTTTTGCCAAATGGGCGCGAGCTTTGGCAAGGCGCGTCCGAGTGGCTGCCCACTGCACAATCTGATTCCCGAGTGGAACGAGCTAGTGTATCGCGGCCGCTGGGACGAGGCTGCCGAGCGTCTGTCACTCACCTCGCCTATGCCCGAGTTTACGAGCCGTGTGTGCCCGGCGCTGTGCGAGGCCGCGTGCAACCTGGGCTCGGTCGACGGTCAGCCCACGACGATTCACGACAACGAGCGCGCGATCAGCGACCATGAGTGGGCAAATGGCGGTCCGCGCCGCTTTGAGCCGGCGGGGGAGGGCGCACCCACGGTTGCCGTGGTGGGCTCCGGTCCTGCTGGTCTGGTGGCAGCATGGGAGCTTGCACGTCGCGGTGCCTGTGTGACGGTATTTGAGCGTGATGACCGCCCGGGCGGCCTGCTCATGTACGGCATTCCCAACATGAAGCTCGAGAAGTCCGTTGTCGAGCGTCGCGTGGCGCTCATGCGCGAGCTGGGTATTGTGTTCGAGCTGGGTGCTGACGTGAGCGATTCCAAGGTTACCGCCAAGCTCGACGACTTTGACGCCGTCGTGGTGGCTGCCGGTGCTCGCGCCCCGCGTGGGCTTTCGGCTGCGAACATTGATGCCCCGGGCGTGGTGTATGCCGTGGACTACCTGACGGCTTCGACCGTCTCGGTGCTCGATGGTGGTGAGCCCGCGGTGAACGCGCGTGGCCTGGACGTTGTGGTCATTGGCGGCGGCGATACCGGCAACGACTGCGTGGGCACCGCGGTGCGCCAGGGTGCGCGCAGTGTGCGCCAGTTTGAGTTCTTGCCGGCCGCGCCCGATAAGCGTGCGGCGAGCAACCCTTGGCCGCAGTGGCCCAACGTTAAGAAGACCGACTACGGTCAGCAGGAGGCTATCGCTGCCATGGGCGGCGAGATGCGTGCCTGGGGCGTGGATACGCTCGAGGTGCTGCTGGACAAGAAGGGCGCGGCAGCGGGCCTGCGCGTGGTCGATCTGGATTGGTCGGCCGGCAAGCCCGAACGCATCGCGGGCTCCGAGCACGAGGTGCCGGCCCAGCTGGTGCTCATCGCCTGTGGCTTTACGGGTCCGGAGCGCAGCGTGTTCGAAGCTGTCGGCGTACCTGTTGCCACGGCGGGCCGCCCGCTGCCTGTGATGGTCGCCGAGGGCTCGCATCTTGCGGCGCGTGTCGACGGCGTCGCCACAGATGCCGCACCGGTGTATGTGGCGGGTGATGCTCGCTACGGCAGCTCGCTCGTGGTGAACGCTATGGCCGATGCCCTGGCCTGCGCGGCCGAAGTCGCCGATGCGCTGGAGCTGTAAAGTAGTTATTTAAGAACGTCCCCAATGACTAGTCATTTTTTGTCTAGTCGTTGGGGACACTCTTTGTGAGCGATTTGCCCGTTTGTCGACGCGCGAGTGTCCATTCGGCGTCTTCTTGAGCTGTGGCGCTCTGCTGTTTCTGTGATGGCCGGGGGCGCTTGGCTCAAAAGGACGGGTTGGCTGTCTATGTTTACCTGCGGTTTTGTTGCGGTGCGCATTTTCGGTCAAGCTTTTCGTCAAGTGTTTGGTCAACATCTGGTTTGCAGCCGGAGGCCTATTTTGCCCGCGCTGGTCGTGGCCGACCACCCTCCTCGTAAGCTCAAATTGAGGTCTATCAGTTTGAGGAGGATGCCATGACTGACCACGCTTTAGACCGAGCGCAGCTAGCCGAAGCCGTCGGCAACGATATTGCCGACATAGCCCATTTTTGGATGCTGCGGAAGTTCCAGTTTTTGGAGCCGGCGCGCGAACAGTTCGAGATCATTGTCGACCCGTGGCTCAGCTATTGCACCGAGCCTTCGCAAAACGAAATCATGGCCTACAACATGGCGTTTACCGATTGGCTGCTCTTCGAGCGCTCCTATCGCCATGGCAAGACGCTGCTCGAGCTGTATGTTGACGAGCCGCCGGCATCGCTTTCGCCTGCCTCGCTCAAGCGGCTCGAGCAGGTACGCGACACGCAGTATTTCTCGCGCTTTGGCATTTTGGACAAGGATCCTGCGAACGGCATAGTTGCGCTGAAGGATACGCGCACCGACCGTCGCTTTGATGTCTACGACCCGCATATCGTGCAAAAGGAGCATTGGAGCGACGGCGCGATTGCGGTGCGCCTCGCTTGCGTCGACGATGTCTGGCTGACGGCGGGACAACTCTATCTGTATGACATCGCACGCCTGAGTGACACGGCGGTCGATGGGCCTGGTGCGGTGCATCCGGAGGACCTGCAGGATGGTTTTGACACCTCGTGCATCAGTTTCTTCTTGCGTCTGGTCCGCGACATCATGGGCGCCCAGGGGCGCTACGTAAAGTCCCTCAACATCTATGAGCAGGAGTGGGAGTAGGGGATGGGCGGTTGTCGCCTGCCTTGCCTTCTGCCTTTATGTCTCGATTTGTAACGTTTGGGGACAAAAAACCGGTCTACCTGTTACAGATCGAGACGAACGCTTGGGCGCCGCTGGTTTGTCTAAATCTGTAACGTTTGGGGGCCTGGAGAACGTCTTACTGTTACGGATCGAGACGTTTGGCATCTGGCTGGGGGGAATGTCTCAATCTGTAACATCTAGCGGCCAAAAATCGGTCTTCCTGTTACAGATTGAGACAAAGAGGTGCAATGCTGCACGAATGTCTCGATCTGTAACGTTTGGCGGCTGCTTGTGCCCGTAATTGTTACAGATCAAGACGTTTGCCGGCGGCAGCAACAGCGGCGATGGCCCATTTGTCCGATGTGGTGGTGATGGAAGTGTCTAATACCGTTTTCAAACAGAAGCATGCAACGCGTAACACCTTGGCGCGGAATAGGATGCTTGCCAGGCTCACGGAGACGGCCAAGCAAGGTGCGCTGCTCGCAACGCATGACAATACCGAGCTCATGTGGTTGCGACGCCATGTTGGAACCGACGATATCGCGGAGCCCGAGCCGTACCTGTTCTGTTTTCAGCATGATTGGGATGCATTGACGCCGGTGGATCGAGCGCTGCGGACTATTAAGGGGCTTGCGGAGTTTCATCCCGATTGGGCGTTTTGGGGTTATGACGCGGCGCTTTTGTGGGGCTTGGAGGTGCCGAACGATTTGCTCGGGCCGCGTTTTCTTGTTAAGACGGGCTGCTCTGCGGCGTTGAGCGGCGGGTGCAGGTTGCTGCGTCCGCAGGTCGCGGGTGCGCTCGGGCGTGTTGATGGCGTGTGGGTGACGCCGTTTTGGCGCACGGTGGAGGACTGTCTGCTGCGCGCGCCGTTTTCGTATGGGTTGGCGATTGCCGATTCGGCGCTTCGGGCGAAGGGCGTATCGCGCGAGGACCTTTGCGAGTGCCTCCGTGCCGATTGCGAAGGCAGGCGAGGGTATCGCAGGGCGCAGGTGATCGCGTCGTATGCGGACGGGCTGTCCGAAAACGGCGGCGAGTCTCGGTTCCGAGCGTTCTTTATTGCATATGGCTTTCCGGTTCCGGAGTTGCAGGTGGAGTTTCGCGACCCGCTCGATCCGGGCCAGGTGTTTCGCGTCGATTATTTTTGGCGGCTCGAGGATGGGACGTGCGTCATCGGCGAGCTCGACGGAAAGGGGAAGTACACCTTGCAGAACGGCGAGGGTCGGGAGTCGGTTGACCCATTCGTGGCAGAGCGTCAGCGGGAATCTCATCTGACAATGCTCGGGTATAAGGTGCTTCGGTTTACGTTTAACGAGCTCAAGAATCCGGGGAAGCTGGTCGAGAAGATGAGGCTGGCGGGTATTCCGCAGCGGGCTGATCTGGCTGAGGAATGGAGACGCCAGTGGTATGGGTGCTAAGGGGTGCAACTGACGCGAATGTGGTTGTTCCTGCCGAGTTTGTCTCGATCTGTAACAACAAGGGGCCGTTTGGCCTCGTAGCTGTTACAGATCGAGACAGAAGGTTGGCTGCCGCTAAAAGATCTCAATCTGTAACATCTAGAGGCCGAAAACCTGTCTACTTGTTACAGATTTAGACGTTTGACGACAGGGCTGGAGAATATCTCAATCTGTAACGTTTGGCGGCTGTTTGGGCCCGTAACTGTTACAGATTGAGACGGAAGGTTGGCGGCTGCCGAAAGATCTCGATCTGTAACATCAAGGGGCCCAATAACCCTGTAACTGTTACAGATCGAGACATTCCCCTGATGTTGCTGGGGTGGGACTGCAACGTATTCCGTCCCCCACATCCTCTCGTCCCTCCGTTAACCGATATGTTCGACTTTAGGTCGCTGCATTAGGTGATAATGGACAAATGTTCAAGTTAATCGTGAGGGAGGAGCTCGATATGGCGTCTGCCGATCGTTCCACGTTGTTTATCAATGCGACCATCCTAGATGGTTCGGAACATATGGAGCCGCAGCCCGACATGGCCGTGGCCGTTGAGCGCGGTGTCATCACGTGGATGGGGCCGAGTGCTGTGGCGCAGGCGCCTGCAGGTGCCGAGGTCATCGACCTGGCAGGTGCGTATCTCATGCCAGGCCTCATCAATATGCATGTGCATCTGTGCGGTTCGGGCAAGCCGGTTTCGGCGGGCGATGCAGGCGCGCTGATGAAGAAGCTCGATAATCCCGTGGGGCGCGCCATCGTGCGCCATATTCTTAAGGGCAGCGCCCAACAACAACTGGCAAGCGGCGTGACCACGGTGCGCGGCGCGGGCGACCCACTGTTTGCCGACATCGCCGTTCGTAATGCCATCGACGCCGGCAAGTATCAAGGTCCTCGCCTGGTGGCGCCGGGAACGGGCGTCACGGTGCCGGGCGGCCATGGTGCGGGCTTGTTCGCCCAGGTGGCAAACAGTCCCGCCGAGGCAGCCGAACAGGTGCGCGACCTGTATGCGCGCGGTGCCGACGTCATTAAGCTGTTCGTAACGGGCGGTGTGTTCGATGCGACCGAGGTGGGCGAGCCGGGCGTGCTGCGTATGCCGGTGGAGGTTGCCGCGGCGGCGTGCAAGGCGGCGCACGATATGGGCCTTCCGGTCATGGCCCATGTCGAGAGCACCGAAGGTGTGAAGGCCGCGCTTCAGGCCGGCGTCGACACAATCGAGCACGGCGCTCCGATGACCCCCGAGATCCTGGAGCTGTACCGCGGCGCCGCGGGAACACAGCTCGAGGGACGCGCGCCGAGCGTGACCTGCACAATCAGCCCCGCACTGCCGTTTGTACTGCTCGATCCGGAAAAGACCCATTCTACCGATACGCAAAAGAAGAACGGCGACATCGTGTGCTCGGGCATCATCGAGAGCGCCCGTGCCGCACTGGAAGCTGGCGTTAAGGTGGGCCTTGGCACGGACTCAAGCTGCCCGTTCGTGACGCAGTATGACATGTGGCGCGAGGTCGCCTATTTTGCCAAGTATGTCGGCGTGAGCAACGCCTTCGCACTGCATACAGCCACGCAGGTTAATGCCGAGCTGCTGGGGCTGGGCGGCGATACTGGCACGATCGAGTGCGGCAAGGCCGCCGATATCCTGGTGACGCGCAAGAATCCGCTCGATGACCTGTGCGCACTGCGTGAGCCGATGCACGTGATGTGCCGTGGTGATCTGGTGCGCAAACTCAAGGTGAAGCGTATTCCCGAGGTGGACGCCGAGCTCGACACGATTATGGCCATGCCTGCCGAGGCGTTGGCCGAGGAGCTTGCCCGCGACGGCGTGGCGTAAGCGCGCGATATGGCGATGCGACAAGGGGGCAATCCTTTTGTCATAATTAGAAAAAGCCGAGGTCTCAACACGAGGCCTCGGCTTTTATTTGTCCCATGGTATGGCGGCTACGAGCGCGTCTCCATCTTGGCGTGGCACTTGGGGCAGGTGACGCGGATCTTGCCTTTGCCCTTGGGGACGGAGAGCATCTGGCCGCAGTTGGGGCACTTGAGGTATGCCGTGGTTTTGCGACCCTTCCACATCTTCTTGGCCGTGCGCTTGGCACGCTCAAAGTCTTCCTTACTGGTGCCGGCTGCGCGTGAGGTGCTAGCCGCAGCAGCGCCGCCGCCCAAGCTGGCGACGAACTTGCCCAAGCCAGGGACGTTCGCGGTCGCGGCGACAAAGGCCTCGTTCTCCTTGCGACGTGCATCGATATTTTTGGACAGGCCGCGCAGCACGCCAATCACGATTACGGCGATGGCGATCCAGCTGAGCCACTGGATACGAGCCATCGAACCGATCATGGCGATGATAATGCCTGCGAAGCCCATCACGATGGTGAGTTCGTCAGCGCCATTGCGGCCCTTCATAAAGTCATTCATGCAAATTGCCTTTCATTCGATATGCCGCACGCCTTTATACCCGATTTAGAGCAAGGGGGACAGGTTAATCTGCACCAATGTGGTGCAAACGTACCTGTCCCCAATGCCCCAATTACTTGGAGAGCTTGTCGACGACGCGTTCGATCTCGGCGAGCTTGGCGGCTTTGAGGTCTTCGTCGCCCGATTCGATTGCCGAAGTCACGCAGCCCTCGATATGCGCCTTGAGCACGTCGGCGTTAATGCGCGCGAGGAGCGCCTGTGTAGCCATGAGCTGTGTGGAAATATCGACGCAATAGCGGTCCTCATCGACCATCCGCAAGATGCCGTCGATCTGGCCGCGTGCCGTCTTGAGCATGCGGGTCACCGATTTGTGGTCTGCCATCATGGCGGGTCCTCGTTTCTGGTCGATGGGGTCGAATGCTTCTGGTAGCTGCTACGCTGCGGTCACGGATAGGGCGTGGAATTTCTCGCCCGCGGCCTCGACGGCGGCGGCGAGCTGCTCGGCGGTCACGGTGTCGGCGCACTCAACCTGGACGGTCTGGGTCTCGTGATCGGCGTCGGCGTCGGTCACGCCGGCCACGTTGAGCAGCACTGTCTCGACGGTAGCGTCGCAGTGGCCGCACATGAGGCCGGAAGTCTTGATTGTGTATCGCATGGGTATTCCTCCCTGTTGTGTCGGCTTTTCCAGGCACCCGACCTTGACCTTCAAGCCGTCGCTCGCGTACCAAAGTACGCGTCGCTCCTCTTTCAGGTCAATCTCGGGCACCTGGAAAACCCGTTCTAAATGGACGTAATGGTGAGCCTATTTTGCCACTTTTGGCTTAAAGGATTTTAAGCGCAGCGCGTTGCTTACGACGCATACGCTCGACAGGCTCATGGCCGCGGCGCCAAACATCGGCGAGAGTTGCCAGCCCGTGAGGGGGAAGAACACGCCCGCGGCGAGCGGAATGCCGATGCCGTTGTAGAACAGCGCCCAGAACAGGTCCTGCTTGATGTTGCGGATCGTGGCGCGCGAAAGCTCGATGGCGCGGGCGACGTCCATGAGGTCGCTGCGCATGAGTACCACGTCGGCGCCCTCCTTGGCGATGTCGGCGCCGGTGCCGATAGCAAGGCCCACGTCGGCGCGCGCCAGGGCGGGGGAATCGTTGATGCCGTCGCCCACCATGGCGACCTTACTGCCCGCATCCTGCAGCTCGCGCACGTGGCGCTCCTTGTCGGCGGGAAGCACGTCGGCGATGACCTGCTCGCTGGTCAGTCCCACGCGTCGGGCGATGGCCTCGGCCGTCACGCGGTTGTCGCCGGTGAGCATGCGTACATCGACGCCAAGTGAGCGCAGTGCGGCGATTGCCTCGGCGCTCGTTTCTTTGACCTCGTCAGCCACGGCGATGGTGCCAATGAGCTCGCCGTTCTTGGCAAAGAACAGCGGCGTCTTGCCCTCGGCAGCGAACTGCTCGGCAAGACTGGCGGGCACCTCCGCGCCCAGCTCGCTCATCAGACGAACGTTGCCGGCTGCGATGGCGTTTTGCCCCTCGCGCGCCGTGACGCCGCGACCGGGCACGGCGGCAAAGTCCTCGACCATGCGTGCGACGATTCCGCGCGTCTCGCACTCGGCCATAATCGCCTCGGCCAGTGGGTGCTCGCTCTGACGCTCTAGTGCGGCGGCAAGCTTGAGCAGCGCCTTTTCGCTCATGGCGGGCGAGCCATCGGCGCGCGCGGCAACCACAATATCGGTCACGGCAGGCTTGCCGCGGGTGACGGTGCCGGTCTTATCGAGCACCACAGTGCCCACGTTGCGCAGATTCTCCAGCGCCTCGGCGCTCTTAAACAGGATGCCCATTTCGGCGCCCTTGCCGGTGCCCACCATAATGGCGACGGGCGTGGCCAGGCCCAGCGCGCACGGGCAGCTGATCACCAACACGGCCACGGCGGAGGTGAGCGCCTCGTTCACGCTGCCGGTCAGCGCCATCCACGCCACGAAGGTCACGGCCGAGATCGCAAACACCACGGGCACAAACACGCCGGCGACCTTGTCGGCCAGGCGGGCGATAGGCGCCTTGGTGGCGTTGGCATCCTCGACGAGCTGGATGATCTTGGCAAGCGACGTGTCGGCGCCCACGCGCGTGGCGCGGAAGGTAAACGATCCGGTGCGGTTGACCGTGGCGGCGTTGACGGTGTCGCCGGCGGTCTTTTCCACGGGGATGGACTCGCCGGTGAGCGCACTCTCGTCCACGGCCGACGCGCCCTCGAGCACCACGCCGTCGACAGGGATAGACTCGCCTGGGCGCACACGCAGAACCTGGCCGGGAAGGATACTGTCGACGTCGACGGTGGCCTCGCTGCCGTCCTCTGCCACGACGGTCGCGGTCTTGGGCGCCAGGTCGATCAGCGCCTCGATGGTGCCGCCGGTCTTGGACTTGCTGCGCGTCTCGAGGTATTTGCCCACGGTGACCAGCGACAGGATCGTGCCCGCACTCTCAAAATACAGATTGTCCATGCCCGTCATCATGGTCTCGTGGACCTGACCCGCGGCTAATTGGTCGGCCATGATGAACATGGCGTAGAGCGACCAGGCGATGGAGGCGGTGGCGCCCACGGCAATAAGGGCGTCCATAGTAGGCGCGCCGTGCGCGAGTGATTTAAACCCGTTGATAAAGTACGCGTCGTTGACGTAGACGATGGGAATGAGCAGGACGAGCTCGGTGAGCGCGAGCGTCATGCTGTGGGTGTGGTCGGTGAAGATGCCGGGCAGCGGCCAGCCGAGCATGTGCCCCATGCCTATGTAGAACAGTGGGACAAGGAATACGATCGAGACGATGAGGCGGGTGCGCATGGCAGAGGCGGCGGCCTCCAACTTTTTGGTCGGCGACTCCATATGGGTGACGCCAGACCTGGCCTGCGAGCTGCCGCTTTGGACAGCGTCGGTGCCCGTGCTGATGGGCGAGGCCGAGTAGCCAGCGCGATCGACAGCGGTGCAGATATCGTCGGGGGAGACCTGCGCAGGGTCGTAGTCCACCAGCATAGAGCCGGCGAGCAGATTGACCGCGACGCTCTCGACGCCGTCGAGCTTGCTGACGGCACGGTCCACGTGCGCTTGGCACGCGGCGCACGTCATGCCGCCCACGTCAAACTTATCTTGAGCCATGGCTTCTCCTTTCTGTGACGTAGTGTCGGAAATGTTAACCTGCCGATACTATACACCCATACCCCCTGGGGGTGTCCAGTACAGAAAGAAATGTATGAGATTTCGTTACAGATGAGGATGGATGGTTGGCCGATGGACCGTCCCAACCAATCATCTCAATCTGTAACATCTAGCAGGGAAAATGACCTCTAACTGTTACAGATCGAGACAATTGCCGGGGAGGGGTCCCGTTGCGGCAAGACGCTCGCCGCCTAGATACAGAACCCGGGGATCACACAGGTTAGCTTGTTTGGCTTTTCCGCAGGCGTTGCGTACGTAAAGACGTCGCCGTCGTGTCCCACGCGGTTCATATAGAGCGTGCCTTCGCTCTCCGATGTGTCGGGGCTCACCGTGCGCTCCCACCAGCAGGTGTCCTTGCCCTTCCACTGGCGGACCATCGTCTCGTTCGTGGAATACGGGCTTACCTTGAGCTCGCGGAAGAGCTGATACTCCTTGCCCTCGCCGTTGTAGATGTCTGCCAGGTAGTGATAGTCCTCGGTAAACGAATCGGGCGGTTGCGTACCGCACAGCTCGACCATGGCGGGCAGCCAAAGGGTTGCGGGCAACTCGCTCAGGCACGATGCGCTGTTGGCGGCGCCCACATTGTTCGAGACCTTCTTGACACCTTTAATGAGCGCGCGCAACTCGTTGGGCAGCAGCTTAAGGCCGTCGCCGTCTAGCCACTCCCGCAGCTCGCAATCTGCCCAGCCGGCGCTCGGCGGTTCAGCCGCAGCGTTGCGCTCGGCAATACCCGCGTCGAACATAAACGTCAGCCCGGCCTTGCCCGTCCCGTCCAGAAGCTCATCGTGGCGGATGCCCACAAGCTGCGCGCCAACCTGCAGCCCGTTGGTGAGCGTGATACGCTTGGTACACGGATAGGGGATATGCCCATCGGCATCGAGCAGGTGATAGCGCTTGGCAATCTCGCGTGCCTCGCTACGGGTCTCGGCGGCCTTAATCTTGAGCGAAATCTCCTGCAGCTGATCCCAAGTGTAGTCGTCAAGCGAACCGCGGATGCCGTCCAGGTAGTCGGGGATGCCAAAGCCATGGGTCGCCGCCCCAATGACGCTGAGCCCCGCAACGGCTGCAACGACGCCACCGATAATAAAGCGGCGGCGGGTCATGGCATCGTGCCGGGCCTGCTCCAGGATCTCTCGCGCGCGCTCGCCGGCGACGTCGACCTTAAGGTGCGTGCCAGAATCGATATCAATCGCGGCCTCGTCTCCTGTGCCTTCGCGGCCCTCGGATTCGGCATCGGTGAGGTATGCCGAGAGCACCTCGAGCATCTGCTGCTCGGTGGGACGATCGCACTGCTCGACTGAGAGACCCTTCATGATGATTTGGACGAGCGCTTCATCGCCCTCGCAGCGCGGCTCGAGCGGCGCCGGCTTGGTCTTGGTCTTTACGAGATAGAACGAGCCGGTTGCAGCGGCGTCCGTCGACTCAAAGTCAAACGGTTTGCGACCGCTGTAGAGCTGGTACAGAATGCTCGAAAGCGCATAGACGTCGATCGCGGGCGAACGGCGAAGGGCCGCGATGCCTTCGATATCCTGCGTGAGCATCTCGGGCGCGGCGTATGCGGGTGTGGCAAAGCGCCAGATGTCGGCGCGCCGGGTGATCGTGTCGTCGCCGAGAGCCATGGTCGCGGAGCCCATGTCGATGAGGCAGGGGTCAAAGGAGCAATCAGCAATCTGCTGCTCGAGCGTTCGGCTGGTGGTGCGGAACATGATATTGGCGGGCGACAGATCGCGATGGATGACCGGGTTCACGAGGCCTTGGGTCATCAAGAGCGCACGAAGCACGGCGTTTCCGACGGCGGCGACCATCTGGGTGGTCAGCCCGCCCGAGGCGTCGTGCGGAAGCAGGGGCAGCGCCTGCTTGAGCGAGGTGCCCTCGACCCACTCCATGAGGATGAGCGGGTCATCCTCGCACGATCCGTAGCCATAGACGCGTGGAAATCCGCGCAGGTGCGAGACGGTACACAGATGACGGTACTCCTCGAACAGCGCGGCGGTGTTGGCCAGGTGCGCGGCCGATTGCTCGGCGGAGCGGTCGGGGGCTTGGCCGGAAAGGATGGCGTTGTCCTTGAGTAGCTTGACGGCAAAGACCTCGCCGCTCGTGTTGGTCGCGCGCAGCACGTGCCCGATGTTGCCGTTGTTGCGGTGGGCCGTTTGGAGAATAAGCGTCATAAACCGACGCTTGGCGTCGTCCTCGGCGTTGGGGTCGACTGCTACGGCGGTATCGAACGTGTCAAGACGGATGAGTTTGTCGCCATAGGCGCTATCGGTAGTATCCATGGCGTTCCTTTGTCTGGCATGGGTTGCCGCACGTATACGTGAGCAGTGCGGATATCGGTAAAGAACCATGATAGCCGCACTGCCCACGTATGCCGCTGAGTATTGTCGTTTACGACGCAGAAGGTAGAAGACGAAAGACGGACGGCGACCGTCTTCCGATCGCCGTCCGTGCTAGTCCACAATGACGAGAAATGTTGTGTAGAGACCCAGATGGAGCCTGTCGCTGTTTTCGATTTCCACTGGGGGATAGATCTTGCCGGGCTCGCGTTGGTCGCGCGGCGGCTCGATTACGATATCGCCGTCGCCCGCGCCCGATTCGAGCACCGTGCCGTTGGTCGATCCAAGGCCCTGGGCGTACCAGTGCTCACCCTCAAGCCAAATGCGAAGATGTTCGCGCGATGCGTCGGCGCCCACATCGGTGATGCTGGGCGAGGTTTTGGGCAAGGATCAAATTACCGTGCCACGCGGATCGCGTGTGAGGGGATGGATTTGCATGTCGACGCAGTTGTCGGCATGTGTCCTGAGCAGACCGAGGTTGGGAGCGACGGCGTGCGGCTGATCCAGAC
>JAXJBU010000060.1:0-4048 GCA_036302865.1 Collinsella sp.
CGCGTCCACTCCGCCGAGTTCGGCTGGCTGGGCTGGGCGTGCGACGGCGCCGACGCCGGCTCGGCGGGCTACGGCCGCGCCGTCCAGGCCGTCCAGGTCGCGGTCCTGCCCAAGGGCGACCCCGCCCCGGGCGACACCGCCTGTCCTTTTAAGAGCCGTAGCGATGAACCTGCCTCAATCACTGTTCGCTCACATACGTCGAATATTGGTTGGATGTCGCCCGTAGGCGGCGGATCTGTTGCCGGGACAACTGGTAGGGGCCTCCCCATGGAGGCGCTTGAGGCTCAGCTTGGCTGGTATGGTCACTCGGGCTCCATTGAGCTTCGTGGCCATGTTTCTAATGTCGGCTGGCAACAGTGGTCTGAGGGGCACTGTGGAACGACTGGTAAGTCTCAGCGTCTCGAAGCCGTTCAGATTCGTCTAACCGGTGAGGCAGCTGAAAAATATGACATTTGGTACTGTGCTCATGTCTCGGGTATAGGCTGGCTCGATTGGGCTTGTAATGGAGCTGCCGCTGGTTCTGCCGGTAAAGGCAAGGCTATCGAAGCGGTAAAGGTAATCCTTGTGGAGAAAGGCGGAGCAGCGCCTGGCTCTTCGAGCAAGGTCTTTATCGGCGATCTAGATGCTGTTGCGGTTTCCGGATCCGCCGTTTCTGGGGAGAGTCTTGGCTTATCTTCTGGTCAAAAGGCTACGATTGGAGGCAAGGGCGCCAAACTGCTGAACTCCATTGCCTTAAGCGTTGCAGGCCAAACTGATGACGGGTCAATTTCCTATGCCGTTATGGATGCATATTCAGGCTGGGGTGCTTCCGAATCGGATGGCGGCGCCGCCAAGGCGGTATCCGGCGCACCCATTAAAGCGATAAAAATGTCGCTGAGCGGCCAGTTTGCTGCCAATTATGACATTTGGTATCGAGTATACGATTCCGGTAATGGCTGGACGGGCTGGACGTCAAATGGTCAGGCATGTGGCGTTTCTGGTGGTTCTTCCGGTTTGTGCGGCATAGATGTTGCACTTGTTCGTAAGGGTCAACCTGCCCCTGGTTCTACCGGTAATGCATTTACCGAAACGTCGGGAATCGGTCTTGTATCCCAGGCGCACGTTGCTTCTGCGGGCTGGTTGGCTCCCGTTGGCAATGGCGAAACTGCCGGCCAGACGGGCATGTCTCGTTCTCTGCAGGCGTTGTATATTTCGACGCAGGGCATCGATGCCTCCGTTGAAGTGTCAGCACACGTTGCGAATATCGGTTGGCAGCCATACGTTTCGGGTGCTTCCTATGCTGGCACTGTTGGCAAGGGCCTCGCAATTCAGGCGGTTAAATTAAGGCTCACTGGCAACGACTCGTCAAAATACAATATTTACTACCGTATTCATGCGGCGGATTATGGTTGGCTTGGTTGGGCTAAAAATGACGCCGCAGCTGGCACCGTTGGGCTGTCTAAGCAGGCCGAGGCAATTCAAATTAAGTTGGTTGCCAAGGGTTCGTCCGACGCTCCCGTTCAAGATCATGCTGCGTTGATCCAGCTTCCTGGGCTATCCGCTAAGGCAAATTGCTCCGGTCTTGGCTGGCAAGCGTCTGTTGGCAATGGCGGTGTTGCCGGAACGGTTGGGCAGAACCGTGCCATGGAGGCAATGCAACTGTCCCTTTCCGATAGTTCCATGAACGGTGGCATTTCGTATTCCGCCCACGTATCCAATATCGGCTGGCAATCTGCTGTCTCAGATGGAGCCACAGCGGGAACCATTGGACAGGGACAACAAATCCAAGCTGTGAAGATTAATTTGACTGGTGACGTTTCGAATTACTTTGATGTCTGGTATCGCGTCCACGTGTCAAATTACGGATGGCTTGGCTGGACCAAAAATGGATCACCGGCGGGCACCACGAAGCTTGGCATTCCTGTTCAGGCATTACAGGTAAAGATTGTTCCCAAGGGCGCTTCCGCACCAGGCTCTACGTCTGATTCGTATTTTGAGACCTATCGTTATATGGGGTATCAGACCCCGGGATCTTATCCAAAGGTTAGTTGCAATAGCGTGCAGCTTCCTTCGTATTGCACCGGTTACTTTACGTATGTCACGCCTTCTCGAATTCCTTACAACGCTTCGCGACAGGATTGCATCAACGCATTCGTCCAGCGTGCTCGTGAATATATCGGGACGCGTTATATCGAGCCTTGGTCTTCTTGGCCGGGGGATGCGGTTGATTGTTCGGGCTTAGTGCTGCAATGTCTGTATGCGACTGGCATGGATATGGGTTGGTATAACCCGTATAACCATCGTTGGTTGCCCGAGCAAACCTACAACTCCATGAATTGGTATCGCAACAACACGTTTATGCCGGTTAGCACTTCTGCTATGCAGAGGGGAGATGTGGTCTACTACCAGGGCCATATTGGAATCTATATCGGAAACGGTCGAATCATTGATTCGTGGCCTGGGATCGGTGTGACCGAGCGCTCGGTCAATGCTCCAGGTCGTGTAATCGGTGCCGCTAGGCCTTTCGCATAGAGTCTGTTGAGGCGCTCCGTTGCAGGAGCGCCTCTTTTTGACTGTGTGCTAACTGGTGCTTTCCTAAGCTTTAAATGCCTGTATGGAAGTGTGGTAATATAGCTAGTATTCGTTTCTTTATCTGTGGTTACTGTCTCGGGGGATATGCATGAAACGTCTTAAAGCGTCTGCTGCTTTGGTTTGTACGCTATTGATGGGCTGGTCGCAAATCATTCAGCCTTACAGCGCGTATGCGCTGTCGGTCCAGGCCGCCGCTGCTTCGCAGTCGGTCTCGCAAACATCGAACGAGTACGAATCTCAAGGTGCAAGCTCTCAGGGAGCGCAGGACGATGCCTCGGGTTCTCAGGGTGTAACCGAATGGCATGGTGACGATGCAAATGCTGCTCGTCCTGATGGGGGTGTAGACTCTGATTCAGGCGAACAGCCTGGAATTGGCATCGAAGAGTCTCGTGTTGACGAGTCAAACGGTGAAGCCCCAACCGATGATTCCACTGAAATGAATTCCTGCGAAGCCGACTCTTTGGAACCGAACTCTTGGCGTTTCGAAAACGGCGTGCTTATCGATTCTGACAATGGCGACATCGATGCGCAGTCTTTAACTGACGATCCTTTGCCCAATGGCGCTGTTGCGCGCGGCATCGATGTCAGCAATCATCAAGGAACTGTTGATTGGAATAAGGTTAAGGCCGCGGGGATTGATTTTGCCATTCTCAAGGTCGGTCCGGTTTACGGAAAACCTGACGATTCTTTTGAAAGGAACGCTGCTGAATGTGAACGCCTCGGCATTCCTTATGGCGTGTATTACTACTCCTACGCCCGTTCTGTAGAGGATGCCAATAAAGAGGCCGACAGGACACTTGCTTGGCTCGGCGGCCATCATCCGTCGCTTCCCGTTTATTATGATCTTGAGGATAGCTATATCTTGCAAGATCCGGATTTCAGCAAGGATAAGCTTACCCAGATTGCGCAGGCTTTTTGCAACCGTATGGAGGCCGTTGGCTTTAAGTCGGGTATCTATGCGAACCTTAACTGGCTTAACAACTACCTGAATTCTCCGTCGTTGAGCGGTTATGACCATTGGGTCGCTCAATATAATTGGCGTTGCGATTATGCTGGCAGCTACAGTTTCTGGCAGTATTCAAGCAGTGGCAATGTCCCGGGCGTCAACGGACGCTGTGACATGAACTACTGCTTCAACGGTTCTCTTCTCAACGTAGATGACAGCAAGATGCATATTCAGTATGAGGCGCATGTCTCGAATATTGGCTGGATGAGCAGCAAGCGCGACGGATCTACGGCTGGCACAACGGGGCAGTCTAAATCAGTGGAGGATCTTAAGGTCAGCATCTTGAATCCCGTTGAAGATGGCTCTGTGCAAATTAACGCCAATGTAAGTGGCGTCGGCTGGCAGGGCTGGGACACCCCCTCGGCCTCCGAGGGCGGCACCACCGGCCAGGGCCGCGCCGTCGAGGCCGTGCGCCTGAGGCTCACGGGCTCCCTCGCCAAGGACTACGACGTCTACTACCGCGTGCACGCC
>JAXJBU010000061.1:0-9468 GCA_036302865.1 Collinsella sp.
CCGTCAACGCGTTCCTCAGGGCGCTCGTCCGGGAGGGCGGGATGCCGTTCGAGATGAGGGTCAAGATGCCGGCGCCCGACGGGGAGACGGCGAGTTAGCCGGCAGGTCGGCATGTCAATCCTGGTCTAACAGAGCCTTATTTAATCCCCGTCCCTTTTAAACATTGGGAAATCGAGCGTGGCAAGCGGGGGTCTTCGGGGTATAAGACGGCTAATTGTATGCCGCCCTATGAAAGGAACCCTTATGCCCAGCGTTGCCGTTCTTGCCGCCGATGGCTTTGAAACGATTGAATGCCTGACCATGGTCGATGTCATGCGTCGCGGCGGCGTGCGCGCCACGCTCGTCTCGATTATGCCCACGCGCGAGGTCGTAAGCTCGCTGCAGATCCCCGTGACCTGCGATGCGCTCTTTGATGAGATCAACTTTGACGAGTACGACTGCGTCGTGCTGCCCGGCGGCCTGCCCGGTGCCACCAACCTGCGCGCCGATCAGCGTGTCTGCGACGTGGTCTGCGAGTTCGCCGCGACCAAGCACGTCGCCGCCATCTGCGCCGCCCCGTTTATCCTGGGCGAGCTCGACCTGCTCGAGGGGCGCCACGCCACGTGCTTCCCTGGCTTTGAGAAAAGCTTCCCCGAGGGCGCCTATACCGGCGAGAAGGTTACGCAAGACGGCAACATCATCACCGCCAGCGGCATGGCCCAGTCGCTCCCCTTTGCGCTTGAGCTGCTGCGCACGATCGCCGGCGACAAGGCTGTCGAGAAGGTCGCCGAGGGCATCCAACTATGATTTTGGCTTCGCAATCACCGCGCCGCATAGAGCTGATGCGCGAGGCAGGCTACAACATTCGCGTGATTCCCGCGGATATCGACGAAACGCCCTTTGATGGCGAGGCCCCGCTCACGCTTGTCGAGCGCTTGGCACGCGCCAAGGCGGCTGCCGTTGCTGCCGAGTATGCCGAGCCCAATGAGCTGACGGTCGCGGCCGACACCATCGTCACCTTCGACGGCAAGATTTTGGGCAAGCCGGCAACCGAGGGCGAGGCGCGCACCATGCTCCGTGAGCTTTCGGGCCGCACGCACCAGGTCGCAACCGGCGTCTGCATCGTTAAGGCAGGCGATACGGCCGCCCCGCATGCCGCCGAGAGCCTGTCGTTTGTCGATATGACCGACGTGACATTCTACGAGCTCACCGACGAGCAGATCGAGCACTACGTTGCCTCGGGTGAGCCCATGGATAAGGCAGGCGCCTACGGCATCCAGGGCACAGGCGGCCGCATGCTCGTGCACGATATTTCGGGCGACTTCTATAACGTGGTGGGCCTACCCATCGCCCGCGTCGCGCGCGCGATTCAAAAACTCTCGTAATTGCATCTGGCGCTGGGTATCCCCCAGCGCCTACAATTTTGGCGTACCGTACGGATCCCGACCGGGCACAAGGCGCGGCGGAAAACCGATAGGAGTTAAACATGGATACACTGCTCGAGGCCATTGACGTCTGCGATGTCGATGGCTTTTGCTATGGCAACTATACGGACGAGGAGGCCGGCACCGGTTGCACCGTAATCGTGGCACCCGAGGGCGCCACCGGCGGCGTTGACGTTCGCGGCGGTGCTCCCGCTTCGCGCGAGACCGACCTGCTGCGACCCGAGAACACCGTCGACAAGGTCCACGCCGTCTGCCTTTCGGGCGGATCGGCCTTTGGCCTCGAGGCTGCAAGCGGCGTCGCTCGCGAGCTTGAGAGCCGCGGCATCGGCCTTCCCGTCGGCCCCACGCAGGTGCCTATCGTGTGCTCGAGCTGTATCTTCGACCTCGCCTTTGGTAACCCCACCGTTCGCCCCGACATTGAGGCCGGCATCGCCGCCGTGCGCGAAGCACTCGACAACACCCCCACCAAGCTCGAACAGGGCAACGTAGGCGCCGGCACGGGCGCTACCGTGGGTAAGCTCATGGGCCCCGCTACCTGCATGAAGGCCGGCCTTGGCGCTGCCGCCGTGGCGCTCGGCCCCATCAAGGTGGGCGCCGTGGTCTCGGTCAACGCCTGCGGCAACGTTGTCGACCCCTTCACCGGCGAGTGGGTCGCCGGTATGCGCGCCGCAGCCGATAGCGACCAAATCGTCGACATGGAACTCGCAGCCTTTGCCGCCGCCGGATCCATGCAGATGCCGCTCGACCGCACCAACACCACCATCAGCTGCATCGTCACCAACGTGGAACTCACTAAGGCACAAGCCACCAAGGTCTCCCAGATGGCCGCAGACGCCTACGCACACGCCATCCGTCCCACGCACACCACCAACGACGGCGACACCATCTACACCCTCGCCAGCGGCAAACTGGGCGCCCAGGCAAGCGCCGCCGTTCCCCTAGACCTGCTGGGCATGCTCGCCGTAAGGGCCCTGGAAACCGCCATCGTAAACGGAGCCAAAACCGCAAAAACCTCCCACGGCATCCCCGGCGCCGCGAAGTAGCCTAACCTGACGGTTGCCCGGTGGGGCTTGGTTATGTTTGCTGCTCTACAGTCCTGGCTCGCACGAAGAGCACATTAAGTGCTCTTCGGCTCGTGCGGAACTCGCGACAAACATAACCAAGCCCCACCGGGCAACCTACCAACCAGATTCTTTTCAGCCCAGGCCCCTGTGTACCGCGCGTCGAAGATCTTCAAATTCAAATAACCTGACAATCGATTCTTGTAGCAGAGGCCCCTTGGCCTTTAGTTTGATACAAGTTCCGCACGAGTCGGAAAGCACTTAATGTGCTTTCCGTGCGAGCAGGACTGTTCGCAGTAGCAAACTAAAGGCCAAGGGGCCCAGTCAACCTATCAGCAGCGATTACTCGGCAGCTAGTTGAATTTGAAGATCTTTGAGGCAAGACGGTATAGGCCAAGCGTGGTTTTGTCTCCGGCCCGTCCGCGCAGATTGGTGAAGAACCCGACCACGCCGTAGCGGGCACGACGATACATGCGCTCGTCGTAGGCCTTCAAATCATTCCACAGCGTCTTTAGGCGCTCGTCGGCGCAATCTTCCTCGGAAAGCTTGGTGAGCACCGAGCAGATCGCCATCATCATGGTGAAGTAGCCCATCATGTACGAACGTAGGCGTGACGACTCGACATCGCTGTACAGGTGGTACGACTCCATCATGATACGCGTAACACGGAACTGCTGGTCCAGACGCTTGACCATCGTGGCCTCGTTGACACTCTGGCCCTCGCGACCGATAAAGTAGCGGTAGAGGTCGATGTCGGCGTAGTACATGGTCTTGCAACGCGGCAGCGGCACGTAGGCGTAGATGTTGTCCACATAGAACGTGTGCGGCGGCATGGGAAGGTTGGACTCGCGCAGCACATCCGTGCGATAGCACAGGCTGTGCATGAGTAGGTTCTGGTCCAGGCGGAAATGACCGATCTGATCCCAAGAAAAGATCTTTTTGCGCGGCAGGGCAAATTTGTAGCCAATAGCGGTATGCGTGCCCTCGTAAACCTTCTCGTACACGTAGTTCGAGATAAACAGGTCAACGCGCTGGTCGCGCTCTTCAAAGCCACGCAGAATCGACAGCATGGTCGAAAGGGCAGCACCGTCAAGCCAGTCGTCCGAATCAACAACCTTGTAGTAGGTGCCCTGCGCCTCGCGCAGACCCGAAAGGACGGCAATACCGTGACCGCCGTTCTCCTGGTGCACCGCGCGGATGATTCCAGGGTAACGGGCCTCCCACTCGTCGGCCTTGGCGGCCGTCTCGTCCTTGGAGCCGTCGTCCACCACGATAATCTCGATATCGGTGGCGTAATTGCTCCCCTCCAAGATAGAGGTGATGCAATGGTCCATGTCTTTGGCGGCGTTATACGAGGGAATACCGAATGTTATGACTTTATGCATGGCAGGCGATAATCTCATCCGAAAGATCGAGGGCGGAATTGGTCACAGCGTCCATATCGTAGTAACGATACTCGGCCAGACGACCCACCGGGTGGAAGTTCGTCAGGTTCTGGAGGCGCTCAAGATAGCGCTCATAGAGCTCACGGTTCTCGGGCTCAAGAATGGCGTAGTACGGCGTCTCACCCGAGCCGGGCGTATAGGCCTTGGAGTATTCCTTCATGATGGTGGTCTTGCCGGGCAGGACCTGGCCAGTCATATTCTTGAACTCAGTGATGCGCGTGTAATCCTCGCTCGTGGTGTAGTTGACGGTGCCCACGGGCTGGAACTGATCCATATCGAGCGTCTCGAACTTCATGTCGAGCGTACGGTACGGCAGGGCGCCCAGGTCGAGATTGAACAGCTCGTCGAGCGGACCGGTGTAGACGATCTCGCCGCCATAGACCTTACCGTCGATCTTGACGGTGGTCTCGTCGATCTCGAAGAGGTCGCGGGCGTCCACGTCGCAGAACACATCAATCAGATCGTGGTCGAGCATATGCTCAAACAGCGCGGTATAGCCGTCCTGCGGCATGCCCTGGAAGGGAGCCTGCGGGAAGTAGCGGTCATCATCGCCCACAAAGACGGGAACACGGCCGGTGATCGAGGGATCAATCTGGTCGGGCGTCTGGCCCCACTGCTTCATGGTGTAATGCAAAAAGACGTTCTCGTAGACGTAATCAGCGACCTCGGCCAAGTCGGGGTCGTTCTTCTTACGCAGCTCCATAATGGGCACCTTGACATCCTTGCCAAAGGTCTCCACGAGCTTCTGATACAGCTCCTCGCCGCGCTCGTCACCAAAGGCGAGCTTGAGACTCGCGTGGTTGAAGGGCACGGGCATAAGGGTGCCGTTGATGTTGGCGAGCACCTTGTGCTGATAATCCGTCCACTTGGTAAAGCGCGACAGGAAATTGTGCACGCGCTCGTTAAAGGTGTGATAGATATGCGGACCGTACTCGTGGATCAGGATTCCGGCCTCGTCAGTGCAGTCATAGGCATTGCCCGCAATGTGGCTACGGCGCTCCAAAACGGCAACACGATAGCCGATGGTCTCGGCAAGACGGCGGGCGCAAACGGCACCGGCATATCCAGCACCGACGACAATCATGTCGTACGCGCCGGCGTTAAAGCCTTCAGGCAGGCCTGAGGTAATCTGCATCGATACTCCTTGTCAAAAGCCACGGGCTCGTTAGCTGGGCTTTTCTCGAACATTCTTCGAGACATATTTATCAGAGCGATTATAGCGCTAATGCGTCCTATAATGAGCTTGCCACACAAGGAAAGCTCAAGCACCGCGGCGTACAAATTTGAAAGGTAAACCCGCTAGCAGCGGGTTTATTCGTGAACAGCCGGGCGCCTGGAGCTTAGTGAAACGCTTGTAAGGAGTAACATGAGCGATTTCCTTAACCGTATGAAGTCTGCCGCCAAGGCCGACCTTAAGACGATCGTCCTGCCCGAGGGCGAGGATCCGCGCACCATCGTCGCGGCCACCAAGATCATCGAGGAGGGCCTGGCAAAGATCGTCATCCTGGGCAACCCCGACGAGATCAACGTTCCCGGCGCCACCGTCATCGATCCGCGCAATGCCGAGAAGCACGAGGAGTACGCGCAGAAGTTTGCCGAGCTCCGCGCCAAGAAGGGCGTCACCATCGAGCAGGCTCGCACCCAGGTGATGGACGCCACCTACTTTGGCACCATGATGGTCAAGATGGGTGACGCCGACGGCCTGGTCTCCGGCGCCTGCCACTCCACCGCCGACACCCTGCGCCCCGCGCTGCAGATCCTTAAGACCGCCCCGGGTACCAAGCTGGTCTCGGCCTTCTTCGTGATGTGCACCGACACCCCGCAGTTCGGCACCGACGGTACGCTGATCTTCGCCGACTGCGGCCTCAACATCAACCCGTCCTCCGACGAGCTCTCCGAGATCGCCATCGCCTCCGCTCACTCCTGGTCCACCTTTATGGGCAGCGTCGAGCCGCACGTGGCCATGCTCTCCTACTCCACCATGGGCTCCGCCGGCGGCGAGGTCGCCAAGAAGGTCCAGGAGGCCGTTAAGTTCTGCAAGGAGAAGGCTCCCGAGCTCGCCATCGATGGCGACCTGCAGCTCGACGCCGCCATCGTTCCCACCGTCGCCCAGCTCAAGGCCCCCGGCTCCTCCGTTGCCGGCAAGGCCAACGTGCTTGTGTTCCCCGATCTCGAGGCCGGCAACATCGGCTACAAGCTGGTCCAGCGCTTCGCCGGCGCCGACGCTTACGGCCCCATCCTGCAGGGCATCGCCAAGCCGGTCAACGACCTTTCGCGCGGCTGCTCTGCCGACGACATCGTGGGTGTCGTAGCCATCACCGCCGTCCAGGCTCAGATGGCTGAGTAGCGTACGCATCGCCCGAAGGCCGTACGGGCTAACCCCTGAAAACGTCCTCGACCAATGAAACGCCCCCGTTCTGCTCCTTCGGAGCTACGAACGGGGGCGTTTCTGGTCTGCGGAGTGTTTTCAGGGGTTAGCCCGTACGGCCTTCTACCGCCACGTAGCAATCAGGGTATCTGGGGTGGACGACGGCTTGGCTACGAGCTGGCGCTGAAAAACTGAATGGATGAGTGCCGTTGCTGGAGGGTCAAACGATGCAGATATGGTCACTTTGGGACCGAAATGTTGGCTGCGGTCTGATGTCTGGCCCACCGGAAAGTGTGTCCCGGTTTGAAGGCGGATTGTGGGATGCAGCTTCCGCTTGGGGCCTGTTTGGGAAACCGTGGGACGGAATTATGCTTTATTGTGGGTCGCACTTTCCGCAACGTGCCTCAACCGGAAAGCGTGTCCCAGTATTTGCGCTCGAAATGGGATGGGGTTTCCGCCGTCCGCCTGCTAGTAAAAAAGGCCTCCGGAGCTGTTGCTCTGGAGGCCTTTCGTTTACTTGCAAATGCGTGCGTTAGTTGTTCTTGGTCAGACGCTCGACGTCGTGGGCGATCATGTATTCCTCGTCGGTGGGGATGACCATGACCGTGACGGCGGAACCGGCGGCGCTGATGACCTGCGGGCCGTTGCCCACGGCCTCGCGGTTCTTGTTGTTGTCGATGCGTACGCCCAGCCACTCAAAGCAGTCGCAGAAGGCCTTGCGGATCGACCAGTCGTTCTCGCCGATGCCGGCGGTAAAGGTGATGGTGTCCACGCCCGCCATGGAAGCGATCATGGAGCCGGCCTGCTGCATGGCCTTGTAGGCGAACATATCGAAGGCAAGCAGGCAGCGCTCGTCGCCCTCGGAGGCGCGTGTACGGATGTCGCGGGCGTCGTTGGAGATGCCCGAGATGGCAAGCAGACCAGACTGCTTGTTCATCATGTCGTCGACTTCCTGGTAGCTGTAGCCGCCCTCGCGCTGCAGGTAACACACGGTAGCCGGGTCGATGGAACCGCAACGGGTACCCATCATCAAACCGTCGAGCGGCGTGAGGCCCATCGTGGTGTCGCGGCACACGCCGTCCTCGATAGCAGCGAGCGAAGCACCGTTACCCAAATGGCACGAAAGCAGACGGTGGCAGCGCGAACCCAGGATCTCCTTGGCCATCATCCACTCATAGCGGTGGCTCGTGCCGTGGGCGCCGTACTTGCGCACGTGGTACTTGTCGCACACGTCCTTGGGCAGCGCGTAGGTATAGGCGACCTCGGGCATGGTCATGTGGAACGAGGTGTCGAAGACCGCCACGTTGGGCAGCTCCGGATACTTCTCACGGCAATACTCAATCGCCGCGGCCTCGCCGTAGTTGTGCAGCGGGGCGAGCGGGGCCACCTCGAGAATCTTGGCCATAACCTCGTCGTCGACAACTGCGGAATCATCGAAGTGCCAGCCGCCCTGAACGATACGATGACCAATGCCATCAATCGTAAAGTCGGTCTTCTCGAGCTCCTCGAGCACACGAGCGATAGCAGAGCGATGATCGGGGAAAGGGACCTCCTCGGTCTGCTTGGCGCCACCGTTCTCGGAGTGGCCAAAGATGCCCATGTCCGAACCGATACGTTCGCAGTTGCCCTTGGCGAAAACCTCGCGGGTATCGGTATCCAAAAGCTGATATTTAAGGCTTGAGCTGCCGGCGTTGACAACAAGTACGTTCATGAGACTCCTTTGCAGTGCAATACGGTCGACGCAGACCCCTTAAGGCGGCCGCATTTTAATAAGAAGTTATCATATCTTGATAAATAGCTATCAGCATATCGCCCAACGAGCGCAAAAGAGGGGCCGAACGGCGCTCGGTCGTCCAGCCCCTCCCCTCTTGCAATTACTTGCCGTTGACGATGCGCTCGACGTCGGAAGCGATCATGAACTCCTCGTCCGTGGGGATGACGAAGATCTTGACCTTGGAATCCTTGGCAGACAGGCACCAAGCGCCGTCACCACGCAGGGCGTTGCGGGCATGATCCATCTTGACGCCCATAAAGGCCAGACGGTCGGCAACGCCGGCACGAACGGCCGGAGCGTGCTCACCGATGCCAGCGGTGAAGACCAGCGTGTCCATGCCGCACATGGAAGTAGCCATCTCGGCAGCCTTGGCGGCAATCTTGTAGACAAACATGTCGAAGGCGAGCTGAGCATCGGGGTCACCAGCGGCGGCGAGCTCCTCGACGTTGCGGCAGTCGTTGGTCTTGCCGCCGGTCACAGCCAAAAGGCCGGACTTCTTGTTCATCATCTCGTCGACCTCGTCGAAGGTATAGCCGCCCTCGCGCTGCAGGTAGCACACGGTAGCCGGGTCGATGGAGCCGCAGCGGGTGCCCATCATGACACCGTCGAGCGGCGTCAAGCCCATGGTGGTGTCCATGCACTTGCCGTCCTCGATGGCGCACAGGGAGGCACCGGAACCGATGTGGCACACGACGACCTTGCGGGCCTCGCCGTTGGTCATCTCGGCGACCTTCTTGGAGATATAACGGTAGCTGGTGCCGTGGGCGCCGTACTTACGGATGTGCAGCTTGTCGCAGACGTCCTTGGGCAGGGCGTAGGTCTTGGCGACCTCGGGCATGTTGAAGTGGAAAGCGGTGTCGTAGACCGTGACGTTGGGCAGGTCGGGATACTGCTCCAGGCAGTACTCGATAACGTTGGCCTCGGGGTTGTTGTGCAGCGGCGCGAGCGGGGCGACCTCGCGGATCTTGGCGAGAACGTCCTCGTCGACGAGGGAGGAATCACCAAAGTACCAACCGCCCTGAACGATACGGTGGCCGATGCCCTCGATCTTGACGCCGTTGGCCTCAAGGTCCTTCAGGACGACCTCGATGGCGACCTTGTGGTCGGGGAACTCAATGTTCTCGGTCACCTTCTTGGAACCGTTGGCAGCGTGGGTGAAGGTACCGCCGGTAAAGCAGACGCGCTCGCAGGAGCCCTTTGCGGACACCTTGTGGGACTTGGTATCGATGACCTGATACATAAGCGTCGAAGATCCTGCGTTGACGACCAGAACGTTCATGTGTCTCCCTACTAACAGGCGGTGTGGCGCCGCCAGGTTACATACGTTTCAATAATAAACCCAAACGCCCTCGCGCTCGGGTTTATTGCGTTAATATATACGTTATCGGTGCCTAAA
>JAXJBU010000062.1:0-2157 GCA_036302865.1 Collinsella sp.
CCGTCAACGCGTTCCTCAGGGCGCTCGTCCGGGAGGGCGGGATGCCGTTCGAGATGAGGGTCAAGATGCCGGCGCCCGACGGGGAGACGGCGAGTTAGCCGGCAGGTCGGCATGTCAATCCTGGTCTAACAGAGCCTTATTAAATCAATCGATAAAGGCAATGTCGTTGGACCCTGCGCAATAGACACCAAGATCCTAGGCATTATCCCTCCTGAAAGGCTGTCGGGAGGCACTAAGACGCTGTTGCTCATGTACTTCATGCCTCAGAACGTATACAACGCCACAACCTGCAGCGACAATTGCGCTTACTGGATTCTGAGAATTGCCACGCAAAAGGACTTAACCATCAACCTCTACCATCTGATGGATTTTGGAAACGGCAAGTTCACGGCTACCGTTGCAAACACGGGCGATGTCGTTCACACGATGTTCGACCTTGTCCCTATAGCCGCAAAATGCCTAAGGGAAACTCCTGACATGCACTTTCGTTAGGCTCTGTTAGACCAAGATTGACATACATATGTCATCACGGCGCCATATCGTTAGCCTCGTAGACCGCGGGGCAGCATGAACGCCGAGGACCTGGTAATCACCTTCAAGAGGGACATCGCGAGCCTCAGCAGGACCGAACGCCGCCGGCTCCGCCTACGAGGCCGAGCGCTCCCCGCGCTGCGGGTCCGCCGCGGTCGTGAAGAAGGGCAAATCAAAGAACGGCGAGCAGCGTTACCTCTGCCAGGATTGCGGCAGGACCTTCGGCATGGGCAGCGGGCACATCCTGGGGACGAGCAGGCTCCCGAAGGAGACCTGGATGGCCTATGCCGAGTGCTTCGTTCTCATGCTGCCCCTGCGCGAATGCGCGGGGCGCTGCCATGTCTGCCTCAAAACAGCCTACACCATGCACCACAGGCTCATCGAGTGTCTCTCGACCTACTCGCCCTCGTTCAAGACCGGGCGGGGCTGCGGCTGAGGGCTCGACGAGACCTACTTCCCCGAGCCGTTCAGGGGCAACCACTCGAAAGGGTCATTTACGATGCCACGTCCCTCCCGACATCGCGGCAAGCAGGTGCACAGGCGCGGACTGTCGCGCGAGCAGATCTGCGTCTTGACCGGCGTGAATGACTCGAACGAGACGTTTCTCGAGGTCTCGGGACGAGGCATCCTGTCGAGGAAACGCGCCATGGACGTGCTGAGGGACCGCATCGCGTCCGCTTCCGTCGTGGCGCCGGACAAGGCGTCCGCCTATGTCGACGTCCTCGCGGAACTCGAGGTCGCCGCACACACGGTCCACGATTCCAAGGACCGTTCCGAGGGGACCATCAATCGGATCAACACCGTCCATTCGCTCCTCGATACCTTCATGAAGCCGTTAAAGGGCGTGTCGAAGAAGCACCTCGGCGCCTACCTCGCTTGGTTCAAGTAGCGCCGGACCTTCATGGCGACCGATTCCGGCACCGCCGAGCGCACGGTTGCGCGACAGCTCGCCAACGGCGTGTGCAGGAGCCGCATCCGTGATATGTTCAACGTCCTGCCGCCCTAACAGAGCCAAATCAATCCAACAGTTTAGATAACGGGTAATGATTCGGGAACAGGGCGTTCGGCCGGATGGGACAGATGGATATGGAAAGAACGAACCCCTACGGGGCACACAAGTAGAGACAAACAATGGGGTCGCTTCGAGAAGCGACCCCATTGTTTGCACAATTGAATTAGGCGCTGAGACCAAGTTGAGTCAATCTTAGACTAACAGAGAGAAGCGCCGCCCAAGTCATGTACTATCCGCTCCAACTCGACAATGTAGGACTCAACCGAATCATCCGATGGCGAGACTTCTGCTCGAATAATGTGGTCCCATTTATACAGGAAATTTTCAACCTGTCGATCTGGGTCATTCTTCCACAGTGGAGCAAGTGCAATCAACGCCGCATCAAAAGGATTGAAGGAAAAATTATCAGCATCAATATAGCCACCCATACCGCCCCTGTCGCAGTCATATACACTTCTAACTATTCTCTCCAAGATGGCGCGAATTTTTGTGGTGTAAGAGGGAGGGCCGCGTCAGCGCCCCTTGCGCCTAAGGCTATTCCGCCACGCCGTGGCGGTCAAGGACCTCCCTTATGACTTCGTGCGCGGCCAGCCTGACCGCCTCGAGCCTCTCGC
>JAXJBU010000063.1:0-37177 GCA_036302865.1 Collinsella sp.
CTCTTCTTGGGGCATCGCCTTTCCTTCCATTCGTCACCTTCATTACTCCAACGACGAATTCTAGGCGGTGTCCCCTCCCTTTCAAGAAAGAGAAGAGGCGGGGCATGCCCCGCCTCTTACACCACATCTCTGCGCGCTACCAGTATGTTCATTAAAATTGGCTCCAATACGCCTTAAACCAGTCAGGTTGGCTGTCTTAGGGGGTTGTAGGGTTCGCTCGGACGTCATTTTGGGTGGTTTTGCCTGCTACTAAAATGGTAACAGTACTCATATTTGCCCTTTTTTGCCCACAGACCTTTGAGGGTGCGGCGAAAAGGGCTTGTTTTGATTGTTTGGGGCAGGCGCGAGGCGCGGAAACGATGTCTGGAGCGACGGAGCGGCCTGGAATTCATCCGTAGAGGTCTTCATTGGCTGCGCCAGGAGTGTCCCTAGGTACCGGCACATAAGGAACGTCCCTAACTGCCGGAGGGGGCGTCTGCCGTGGCAGACGCCCCCTCCGGATGTGGGAAGTTTGCGCTGCAGGTTACTTGTCGGTGCCCAGCTTGTGTGGCTTGATAGCGAGAGCATTGACGAGCGCGTCGGTGGCGGACTTGACGGCTGCCGGTTGCGGATCGTTGACGTGATCCTCGGGGTGTACGGGCAGGTCCTTCTTGACAGCATCGTGGATCAAGTTGAGGTACTCAGTCACGCCAGTGGTCGATAGGTGCGTGCCATCGCCATCGAACAGGTCGTTGCGGTTAGCACTGTATCCGTACCAATCGATAACGCGCACGTTCTTGTAGCGCGTAGCGGCGTTGGCGATGGCCTGGTTGGTAGAGCCAACCCACGGCTGCGGGCTGCGCGTGTTCACAAACACCACAATACGCTTATCTCCTGCATCGGCCATGATGGCGTCGATCTGGTCGTCGGTTACCAAGCCGTTGGTGCCCAGGGCAAAGACCACGATCTTGCCGGCAAGGTTCTGCTGGATATAGCCCTCAAATGTCGCGCGCCCCGCATCAAACTGGCGGCCCTTTTCGGCATCGATATGGCTGTGCGGGAACACGCCGTCAAAGGTGTCTACGGCACGCAGCGACACGGAGTCGCCGATCATAAGCAGATCGTAGGAGCCATCGGGGAAGCCGTCGTTGTCCTTGTCGGTGTCGTCGACCGCTTGCTGGTCGGTGGGCGCGGTGTTTTTGGCTTCCTTGTTCAGAACTTCGGCGCCCTCGCCGCTCAGTGCAGACGTCTCGGGCACAAAGATCAGGCCGCCCAGTGCAACGACCAACACGACAGCGCAGGCTGCGCAGGCAGGGACGTGCGCGCGTACCCAGTTGGCGGGCGTGGTGGTGCCATCGCGGAATTCGGCGACGGTGCGGCCGAAGGCGCCCTTCCTAAACGGCGTTTCGATAAAGCGATAGGAACACTCGGCTACGGCGACCACCAGCAGCACCTGCAAAATGTACTGCCACCAGGGCGTATCGTTGATGTTGGCGACCGGGTTCATGAGCAACAGCAGCGGATAGTGCCACAGGTAGATACTGTACGAGCGCTTGCCAACCCACACGAGCGGCTCGGCGGACAGTGCGCGGGCAACCATTCCCTGGGGCTGCACACAGGCCGCGATGACCATGAGCGTGAGGATGGAGCATAACAGCGTGCCTCCGCGATACTGGAACGCGGTGTAGCCGTTGGTGAGCGCGACCATGGCGGCAAGGCCAACCAGACCCACGACGCCCAACACATCGATAGATGCAGGCGAGGACCAAAAGCGCACGAGGGCGCTCGGCTGTGCCGGGGCGGTCTCGGCTGATTCGTCGGCCTTCTCGCCAGGCTTGTCCTCGGCGTTCTTGCCGTGCTTGGCGGCGCCAGCCAGGCGATTGAGCCCCAAACGATGCGCGAGGCGCACCGGCGCCAGGTCGCGATCGGGGATAAAGGCCATCCAGGCACCCAGCAGCAGCGAGAACACGCGGGTGTCGGTGCCGTAGTACACGCGGCTGGGGTCGGCGGCAGGGTTGTAAAGCACCATCATGGCGAGGGCAGATACCGCGGCAAGGCCCAGAACCACGCGGCGCGTGTTGGGCTTGCTCACATGCATGGATACCATGGCAAACAGCAGTGGCGGCCAAATCAGGTAGAACTGTTCCTCGATGGCAAGCGACCAAAAGTGCGTGAGCGGCGAGGGGTCGCCCAGAGCATTGAAGTATGAGACGTTTTGGGCAATCTGCCACCAGTTGTTGAAGAACAGCAGCGACGGCAGGATGTCAGGGCGCATCTTGGTGAGCATCACGTGGTTAAAGATGGTGCACAGCGCGCAGGTCACGAACACTACCGTTACCACGGCGGGGACCAAGCGACGGATGCGGCGAATCCAGAAGCTCTTAAGGTCGACGCGGCCGGTCTTAGCGACTTCGTTGAGCAGCAAGCGCGTGATCAGATAGCCCGAAAGCACAAAGAAGATCGTGACGCCGAGCAGGCCGCCCTGAGCCCACGTGAGGTTGAGGTGATAGAGCACCACCGCGACGACCGCGAGCGTACGCAGACCGTCGAGCGCAGGAATGTAGCGGGACTTGGGACGAGCGGGTGCCTGTTCTTTTGCGGCGCTGTTGGTGCGGGCGCCCTTGTTGGCGGGCGTTCGATGCGGGACCGGGCCGCGTCGCGACTCGCCGGCACGGCGGTCGGCGCGTGGGCGTTCGTGCGGCGCCTGGTTATCGGGCGCGCGGCGCGGACCGCGTGGGCTCGATGGTGGGAATTGTTCCATAAAACATCATCCAATGACGAGAATAATCAGCACATATTCATTGTAGCTGCCTGCTCCTGTGAATGCTTGCTGCTGGCGCAACCTCAAGGGCGCGTTCACATCAAAGTGAACTAAAGTTATAGAGGTGCGAGGGCGTACGATCGACGGCCGACGGTGGGCATAAGGCCCGCAGATGAGGAGGTTCCCATGGCAGATCGCGGCATCGTTGCGGTGTTCGGCAGCATGAACATGGACCTTTCGGTGGCGTGCGAGCGCATGCCGCGCGCGGGTGAGACCGTCGGTGGCAGCGGTTTTATCACCAACGCCGGTGGCAAGGGCGCTAACCAGGCCGTCGCCGCCGCGCGCATGGGCGCGCACACGCATATGATCGGCGCGGTCGGCCGCGACGCGTTCGGTGCATCGCTCGTGGCGGGGCTCCAAGATGCTGGCGTGGACTGTGACTTTGTGGCGCGGCGCGACGACGTGGAGACGGGCACGGCGACCATCATTCGCTGCGAGGGCGACAACCGCATCGTGCTGTCGCCGGGCGCCAACCATGCACTCGCGGGCGAGGACGTTGCCTGCGCGCTGGGGCGTCTGGTGGCCGATGGGCTCGACGGAGACGCCAGCGATATTGCCCCGGCTGCCGGAAGCGTCTTTATCGCCCAGGGCGAATGTGACCTTGCAGCGACTGCCGAGGCGCTTTTTTGCGCTCACGAGCTGGGGTTCTATACGATCTTTAATCCAGCGCCTGCCTGTGAGTTACCTGCGGAGGCCTGGCCTGCGGTCGACTTGGTCTGCCCCAACGAGACTGAGTGCCAGGTTCTGACGGGTATCCTGCCCAAGGACGATGAGAGCTGCGCCGCGGCGCTCAATGCCCTGCTCGCCAAGGGTGCTGGAGCTGCGGTCATCACGTTGGGCGGCGCCGGCTCGGTTACGCTCGGCGATGGCGGTGATCTGCTGCGCATGCCGGCACTTTCGAGCACGGTAGTCGATACCACGGCCGCCGGCGATACGTTTATTGGCGCGTTGGCAGCGGCTCGCCTAGAGGGCTTGCCGCTCTTTGAGTGCATGGCGGCGGGTGCACGCGCCTCGGCGGTGACGGTGTCGCGCTTGGGCGCTCAGCAGTCGATTCCCACGCGCGCCGAAGTTGAACATTGGTTTGGTTAAACGATAAAGACGGAGAAGCGGAGTAGAACAATGGCAATCAAGAAGCTGATCCTTGATCTGGATATGGGCGTGGACGATGCGATGGCGCTTGCCTATGCCATCGCGAGCCCCGAGGTGGAGCTCGTGGGCATCACCACGTGCTTTGGCAACGTGCGCGTCGAGCAATCGGCGCACAACTGCCTGGCAGTGCTCGATCTGCTGGGTCGCCCCGAGATTCCGGTGTACCTGGGCGCCGATCGTCCCATTAAGGCGACTGAGCCCTATACACCGCCGGCGTCCACCGCGCTCATCCACGGCAAGAACGGCATTGGCGGGGCGAGCGTGCCCGCGTCGCCGTACGAGCCGGTGGGGGCGACGTCGGCCGACGGTAACGCGGCGGTCGATTATCTGATTGATGCCGCGCGCACCTATGGTCCCGATCTGATCTACGTGGCGACCGGCCCGCTCTCCAATCTGGCGCTTGCCCTGGAGCGCGATGCGGCGGCGATGATGTCTATCGGTCGCGTGGTTGTGATGGGCGGTGCGCTTACCGTGCCCGGAAACGTGAGTGCGGGCGCCGAGGCCAACATGGCAAGCGATCCCGAGGCGGCTGATGCCGTGCTGCGTTCGGGCCGCAAGCTCACTATGGTGGGTCTGGATGTGACGCATCGCGTGGTGCTCACGCGTCGCGACATTGCCGGCTGGACGGGCTCGGGCACCATGGCCGGTTGCGCGTTTGCGAGCATGGTGGAGCACTACATTGGCTCGTACGAGATGAACGCCCCTTACCTGGGCGGCTGCGCGCTGCACGATCCGCTTGCCGTTGCCGTGGCGATTGATCCCACGCTCGTGGGCGCACTTGGTTGCAACTTGCGCGTCGACCTGCTCGGCGAGTATCGCGGCCGCACTATCTGCGACGAGCATCGCCTGTCCGACCCCGACAAGAGCGCGCTTGTGGCACTCACCGTGGACGCCCCGCGCTTTCTGTCCGAGTTCAAGGCGCGCATGGCCCGCATCCTAGGCTAGGCTCGGGATCGAAGCACGCCCATCTGCTCGATGTGGCCGCTGGCGGGCCGACATCTACCGTTCGCCAGCCCGATGGTCCCCGGGGCGGGGAGAGCGCTATAATGCATTCTGCATCTTGGATTGTTACTCCTGTGTGGAGGCATGCCCAAGAGCAATACAACACGGATTGTTACGTAAGGCATGACCGCAATAGCACTGCTATTGGCTATCATGCCTTTTTCTGTGAGTGTTCTTGAAAGGAGGTTCACCATGCTTGCAATTAAAAAGCTTAACAACAACGCGGTTCTTTGCCGTGACGGACAGGGGCGAGATGTCATCGCCATGGGCAGGGGCGTCGGTTTCGGCGGAGATTTTCCTCGAGAGCTCCCTCTTTCTAAAATCGAGCATACGTTTTACGACATTGATCCTAAAGGACAAGATGTCATGAGGGATCTTCCCTCGGATATCGTGATGTTTGCGGCGAAAGTTATGGACATCGTTGCCAACGAACTGCCCTACGACCTCTCGACCAATGCGACGCTGTTCATGGCTGATCACCTGTCGTTTGCCGTTGCGCGAGCCCAAAAGGGGGTCCGCATCGCGATGCCTCTTGCCTATGAAGTGCGGGAGACGTATCCGAAGGAATACAAGGCTGCCCAGTTTATCGTCATGCGACTCGAGAAGGAGCTCGGAGAGCGGCTTCCCAAGGATGAGATTGCCAGTATTGCGATGAATCTCGTGAACGCACGGGTTGTTGAAGCCGTCAAAGCCACGGCCGAGCCCGCAAAGCAGTTCGACGATATGCTCGAGGACGTTATCGAGATTCTCGAAAGCGATTTCCGCATTATTGTCGACCGCGATTCCTTTGATTTCACCCGCTTCGCCACGCATCTGCGGTACCTGTTCAAGCGCATTCAAGCCGGCGAGTCGCTGAACAGCGCCAACATGCAGATGTACAAGAACTTTCGTGAGGAGTTTCCGCAGTTGGCAGAGTGCGTGAAGCATATCGGTTCCTATTGTCGTGAAACGTGGGACGCCACGCTCTCCGAGGAGGAGGAACTCTATCTGATGATCCATCTCAACCGGATCATCTCCAAAAAAGGATTGTAACCCGTAGCCATTCGGGGCATGACCTTTGCCGATTCGAACAGTAAGCCAAGATTGTGCAAAGGAGCCAATGATGGCAAATTACAAAAAGGTGGCAGAGCAGATTCTCTCCACTGTGGGCGGGGCGGAAAACGTGGCTTCGGTTACGCATTGCATGACGCGCCTGCGCTTCAACCTCAAGGATGAAAGCCTCTCGAATGATGAGAAGCTTGAGGACATCTCGTCTATCATCAGCGTCGTGCACGCCGGAGGGCAGGTGCAGCTGGTGGTCGGGCCCACGGTCGACAAGGTCTACGACGAGGTTTGTAAGCAGGGCGGATTCGAGGTCACGGTATCGATTGACGAGGAACTCGATGGCCCTCAGCTTAGCTGGAAGGAGCGCTTGGCGCCCAAGCACCTCTTCAATCAGCTGCTCGATGCCGTGAGCGGCGCTATCACCCCGATCCTTCCGATCTTTTGTGTCGCCGGTATCTTCAAGATGCTCGTTATTCTGTTTGGGCCCGAAGGCGCCGGTTTTATGTCCGAAACGAGCGACCTGTATCGGATCCTTTCCCTGGTGGGCGATGCGGCGTATTACTACTTCCCGGTGTTTGCCGCCTATAGCTCGGCTAAGAAGTTCAAAACGAGTCCTGTGCTGGCACTGCTCATCGCTGTTGTGATGATTTATCCCGACATGCTCGCTATTGTTGAGGACGGAAAGCCTTTCAGCGTCTTCGGCATCCCCATGCAGCTCGTCAACTACACCAAGGCTGTTCTTCCGGTCATCTTGATCACCTGGGCCCAGTCCTATGTTGAGCGCTTCTTTAAGAAGATCTCGCCTGATATGTTGCGCATTCTGATCGTACCCGTGGGTACGGTGCTCGTGATGTTGCCGGTCGCGCTGTGCCTCTGCGGCCCTGCCGTCCAATTTGTCATGGGCCTTGTGGCCGATTTCATCATTTGGCTCGCCTCTGTTGCCGGTCCCGCTGCGACCGCGGTTATCGGCGCATTCTGGAATCTGATCATCGCCACCGGCATGCACGTGCCGATCTATACCGCCATATTGCCCGCCGCGCTCCAGAACGGTTACGACGCCATCTTATACCCCGGCACCGCGGTTGTAGCCTACACCACGCTTGCCATCGCGCTCGCCTATGGCCTGCGCGCTAAGGACAAGGAGAGTCGAGCCACGGGCTGGAACTTGTTCATCACCTATGCCTTCGGTCGCGTGAGTGAGCCCATCATCTACGGCATCCTGTTTCGCGACAAGAAGGCTCTTGCCTGGAACATGATTGGTGGTGCTGTCGGTGGTCTGCTGGTAAGCCTTCTTCATGCCAACGTCTATATCTTCACTGGCGTTGGTTTCCCATGGATGAACGTGCTCATGTTTGCTCAGGATATCATCCCTGGCACCATCGGGTGTCTTGCTGGCGGTGCCGTGACGTTTGCGTTGGCGATGATTTTTGGATTTGAAGGACAGGAGAAGATGCCGTTGAAGTCCAAGAGCGGCGATTCTGAGGCCGTTGAATCCGTCGAGGCATAAGAGGCTACTACACAAATATGCTCCCCAGCCGTTGCGCGGTCCGACCCCTTGGCCGCGCAACGGTACTGTGCTGTTGCGCGGCACTTGCCGAGTCCGTTGCGTTCGACAGTGTGGGCCGGGAATTTGATAGAAAGGACGACACCATAATGTTTAGAGAAGATTTTTTATGGGGCGGGGCTCTGGCTGCAAACCAGTGCGAGGGAGGATGGAACGAAGGCGGTCGCGGTTTAGCCAATTCCGACATGCTGCCGTTTGGCGATCAACGCATGGACGTCATGCGGGGAGACCTTGATCCGCGTGCGTTGGCACCCGACAGCTTCTATCCCGCTCGCAAGGGCATTGATTTTTACCATAGGTACAAGCAGGATATTGAACTGTTTGCCCAGATGGGTTTTAAATGCCTGCGCTTATCAATCGCCTGGAGCCGCATTTTTCCCAAAGGAGACGAAGCCGAGCCCAATGAAGAAGGCCTTGCCTTTTACGAGGATGTTTTTAGGACGTGTCGCGCGCATGACATTGAGCCTTTGGTGACGCTCAACCACTATGATGTCCCCATGCATCTCGTCGATGCGTATGGCGGATGGCGCGATCGCAGGTTGGTCGACCTGTTCGAGCGATATTCGCGTACCGTGTTCGAGCGCTATCGGGGATTGGTCAATTATTGGCTGACCTTTAACGAGATCAACATCATGACGCAGGCGTGCTTTATGGCGGCGGGGATCATCTTCGAGCAAGGGGAGAATCGCTATGCAACGGTTCACACGGCCGTGCACCATGTATTGGTTGCGAGCGCCCGTGCGGTCGGGGCGTGTCATGAACTGTGCCCTGGGGCGAAGATCGGTTGCATGCTCAACGCAGGTGTCTTCTATCCGGCTACATGTGATCCGGACGATGTGCTGGCTGCGCAGGCTGAGAATCGCAGCCATTACATGTTTACCGACGTCCAGGTGCGCGGTGCGTACCCGAGCTATGTTCTCAAGGAATACGCCCGCCATGGTTTTGAGGTGCCCTATCGGGATGATGACCGCGAAGTACTGGCTGCAAACCTGGTCGATTTCGTCTCGTTTTCGTATTACTCGACGCGCGTCGCAAAAGCGCATGCGGAAGGTCAGTTCGATTCGAACCTTCTTCGCTCGGCGCCTAATCCGTATCTAAAACAGGAGCCTTGGGGGAGGTTTATCGACCCCAAAGGGCTGCGCGTCACCATGAATGAAATCTGGGATCGCTATCAAAAGCCGCTGTTCATCGTCGAAAACGGTTTGGGTGCTCCTGATGTGCCGGAAGATTCGGGTGAAATAGAAGACGACTATCGAGTTGAATACCTGCGGGCCCACATCGAGGCGATGAGGGAGACCGTCGAGCTCGACGGGGTGGAACTCATGGGATATACCTGTTGGGGCCCGATCGATTTGGTTTCGGTCGCCACAGGACAGATGCGTAAGCGCTACGGGTTTATCTATGTCGATCGAGACGATAGCGGTGCGGGCTCGTTTGAGAGACGTAAAAAGAAAAGCTTCGAATGGTACCGACGCGTAATAGCAAGCAATGGCGAAGACCTTGCGTAATAACGTTAAGATGGACAAATGCGCTCGTTGGGGGAATAGTCGCGCCACTTTGCTTGACAACAGGCTAAACTAGCTAATAAACATTTACTCTTCTGTTTAGATTGAATTTGCGGTCGTTTAGTTGCCGAGCCACGGGGCGGTCAAGCCACGATGCTCGGCCGCGACCGATGCTAGGGGGAACGATGGCCAAAGCAAGTGTTCGCGAGATCAGCCGCATCACCGGTTTTTCGCCTGCGACCGTGTCCAACGCGCTCAACCGCAAGCGCAGCGTGAGTGAGGAGACCGCCAAGGTCATCCTGGAGTGCGCGCAATCGCTTGGCTACCAGCAGTCGACGCAGCTCGAGAGCATTCAGTTTGTGCTCGCGCGCAAGACGGGCGCCATTTTGGACGAGAGCACCTTTCATCCCGCGGTTATTGAGGGCGTGGAGCGCCAGGCGCGTCGTCACGGTATGAGCACGAGCTTTGTCTCGCTCGACTTTAGCGACTTGGACGCCGTGCGTCCGCAGGTCGAGGGCCTGATCGCCGATCCATCCGCCGCTATCGTGCTGATGGGTACCGAGCTGGGTGAGGAAGACTATGCCTTGTTCGCCAACGCTGCCGCCCACCTGATTGTGCTCGACGGCTGGAGCGATCGCCAGTACTTCGATGCCGTAGTCATCGCCAACACCGATTCGGTGCTGCGTGCCGTGGATTACCTTATCGAGAAAGGCCACAGGCAAATCGGCTATCTGGCGGGCGACCTTCGGATCCGCAACTTTAAGGACCGCGAGCGCGGCTATCGCCAAGCGCTTGAGGACGCGGATCTTGAGGCCAACCCGGCATGGCACGTCACGCTGGGTACCACGCTCGAGGGCGCTTATCACGACATGGGCGTGTGGCTCGACAACGTCTCGCGCGACGATCTGCCGACGGCTTTCTTTGCCGAGAACGACGTGCTCGCCGTGGGCGCCATGCGCGCGTTCAACGAGCACGGTATTCGCGTGCCCGAGGATGTCTCGATCATCGGCTTTGACGACCTGTCTTTGGGCGCCTTCTCCAACCCGCCGCTCACCACGGTGCATGTTCCCAAGCACGAGGTGGGCGAGATCGCGGTGCGTCGCCTGGTGGGCAACATCCGCAACCCCAAGAGCTATACCTGCAAGACGGCCGTGTCGACCTATTTTGTCGAGCGCCAAAGCGTGCGTGAGATCTAGGCAAAGGCAACGCTAGGCCGTAGGGAGGTAAAGCTCGCTAAGGCAGCCATACATAACGCTACTAAGAGAGGGTCCTTCGGGGCCCTCTTTTTGATGCCCTTGTATGTTCAGTTTGTTTACATACCGTTTAGGCTGATTTCTCTACCGTTTACGGGTATTTCGCGTTACACTTCTAAACAAAAGAGTAAAACATTTAGTAAACAGAACAAAACGAAACACGCGTCTGTTTACTGAACATACAACTAGGGGAGGACGTACATGGATAAGATTAAGCTCGGCTTTGTGCCCACGCGCCGCAGCATCTTTAGCGCGCCGGACGCGCTTAAGTATCGCGGCCTGACGGCTGACCGCCTGCGCGAGATCGGTGTCGACATCGTTGATATCGACGACATCAACGACGAGGGCCTGCTGTTCGACGACAGCCATATCGAGCCTATCGTCAAGAAGTTCCGCGCCGAGGGCGTCGACGGCATCATGCTGTGCCACGCCAACTTTGGTACCGAGTACGTCTGCGCCCGCCTTGCCCGCGAGCTCGGTCTGCCCGTGCTGCTGTGGGGCCCGCGCGACGAGCGCCCCGAGCCCGACGGCACCCGCCTGCGCGACAGCCAGTGCGGCCTGTTCGCCACCGGCAAGGTCCTGCGCCGCTTCCAGGTCCCCTTCACCTACATGACCAACTGCCGCCTGACTGATCCCGAGTTCGAGCGCGGCGTCTGGGACTTCCTGGCCGTGTGCAACGTCGTTAAGACCTTCAAGCACACCCGCATCCTGCAGATGGCCACCCGCCCGTTCGACTTCTGGTCGACCATGTGCAACGAGGGCGAGCTGCTCGAGAAGTTCAACATCCAGCTTTCGCCCATCCCCATGACCGAGCTTGTTCAGGCCGTGCGCGACGCCCAGGCCGACGAGCAGGCCATGGCCGCCATGCTCGCCCACATCGCCGACAGCTTTGAGATCTGCATCCCCGAGGACAAGGTCCCCGCGGTCGCAGGACTCGCCATCGCCATGAAGCGCTTGGTCGAGAAGTATGGCTGCAACGCCGGTGCCATTCAGTGCTGGAACGCTCTGCAGGACGAGCTGGGCATTATGCCCTGCGCCGCCAACGCCATCCTCAACGAGATGGGCATTCCTATCGTATGCGAGACCGACATCCACGGCGCCATCACCGCGCTCATGGTCGAGGCCGCCGATCTTGGCCGTCACCGCGGCATGTTCGCCGACTGGACCGTCCGCCATCCCGACAACGAGAACGGCGAGCTGTTGCAGCACTGCGGCCCCTGGCCCTGCAGCTGCGCGGCCGTCAAGCCCAAGCTCACCTATCCGCTGGCTTTCGACCACCCCGGCGCGCTGACGGCCGAGGCCAAGCACGGCGATCTCACCCTTGCCCGCTTTGACGGCGACAACGGCGAGTATTCGCTGCTGCTGGGCAACGCCCGTGGCATCGACGGCCCGGCCGGCATGGGCACCTACCTGTGGGTCGAGGTCGAAAACCTCAAGCGCCTCGAGGCCAAGATCGTCGAAGGCCCCTACATCCACCACTGCGTCGCTATTCACGCCAACGTGGTGCCGGTGCTCTACGAGGCATGCAAGTACATCGGCATCCAGCCCGACCTGTACGACCCCATCGAAGAAGACGTCAAAGCCTACCTGCGAGGAGAGTAGAAATGGCAACTATCGAAGAGCTTGAGTCCCTGCGCTGGGACCTCCGCCGCGATTGCGTCGACATCATCATGGCCGGCGCCGGCGGCCACATCGGCGGCGACATGTCGGTGATCGACGCCCTCATGACCCTCTACGCCAACCATCTGAACATTTCGCCCGAGACCGTCGACGATCCCAACCGCGATCGCTTCGTGCTCTCCAAGGGCCACGCCATGGAGGCCTACTACGCGGTGCTGTGTCACGAGGGCTACCTGGACCTCGACGACGTCAAGGCCCGCTTCTCCAAGTTCGGCAGCCCCTACATCGGGCATCCCAACAACAAGCTCAAGGGCATCGAGATGAACTCCGGTTCGCTGGGCCATGGCCTGCCCGTGGCCGTCGGCATGGCGCTTGCCGGCAAGATGGACGGCCGCGACTACCGCGTCTACACCATCATGGGCGACGGCGAGCTTGCCGAGGGCTCGGTCTGGGAGGGCGCCATGAGCGGCGGCAACTACCAGCTCGATAACCTGTGCGCGCTCGTGGACCGCAACCGCCTGCAGATCAGCGGCAGCACCGAGGACGTCATGAAGCAGGACTCGCAGGAGGAGCGCTGGGCCGCCTTCGGTTGGAACGTGCTGTCCATTCCGGGCAACGACGTCCAGGCCATCGACGCCGCGCTGACGCTTGCGGCCGAGACCAAGGGTAAGCCCACGGTCATCATCCTCAACACGGTGAAGGGCTACGGCTCGCCCGTCATGGAGGACAAGGCCGGCTGGCATCACCACCTGCCCAACGACGAGGAATATGCCCAGATCATCGCCGATTTCGCTGCCCATAAGGAGGCCATCAATGGCTAACAAGATCGCCAACCGCAAGGTTATCTGCGACACGCTGCTCGAGGCCGCCGAGACCGATAAGGACATCGTCGTCCTGTGCTCCGACTCCCGCGGCTCCGCGTCGCTCACGCCGTTCTTCGATCAGTATCCCCAGCAGTCCATTGAGGTCGGCATTGCCGAGCAGGACCTGGTGAGCATCGCCGCCGGCATGGCTTCGTGCGGCAAGAAGGCCTGGGCTGCTTCGCCGGCGTCCTTTGTGACCACGCGTTCGTATGAGCAGTGCAAGGTCGATGTCTCGTACTCCAACACCAACGTCAAGCTCATCGGCATCTCGGGCGGCGTGTCCTACGGCGCCCTGGGTATGAGCCACCATTCCGCGCAGGATATCGCCGCCATGAGCGCGATCCCCAACATGCGCGTGTATCTGCCGAGCGACCGCTTCCAGACCGCCGAGCTCGTGCGCGCCCTGGTCGCCGACAACAAGCCGGCCTACATCCGCGTTGGCCGCAACCCGGTCGAGGACGTGTACGCCGAGGATGAGTGCCCGTTCCAGATGGACCGCGCTACCTGGGTGCGCCGCGGCACCGATGTGACGATCGTCGCCACCGGCGAGATGGTCCGCCATGCCGTGGACGCCGCCGACCTGCTGGCCGAGCAGGGCATCTCGGCAACGGTGCTCGACATGTACTGTGTGAAGCCGCTCGACGCCGAGGCCGTGATTGAGGCCGCCGGGGCCACGCGCGCCGTCGTGACCGTCGAGGAGCACAGCCCCTTTGGCGGCCTGGGCTCCATGGTCGCGCAGGTCGTGGGCGAGCATTGTCCGCGTCCGGTCAAGTGCCTGAGCCTGCCCGACGCGCCGGTCATCACCGGCACCTCGCCCGAGGTCTTCGCACACTACGGCCTCACCGGCGAAGGAATCGCCAAGACCGTTGCCGAGTTCCTCGGCAACTAGTAGACACAGACGCTGCGCGGCCGCCAAGCACCGCACCTTGCCGTTCAAACCGTCGCTTGCGTACACAAAGTACGCGGCGCTCCTCTTTCACGGCAATCTGCGGCACTTGGCGGTCGCTCGCTCCTTGTCCGCCAGGCTGTCTTTGCTTTGGCGGAAGGAATGGGAGAGTACATGAGCAAATACATCATCGGAATCGATCAATCCACGCAGGGCACGAAGGCGCTGCTGGTGGACGAGGGCGGCCATCTGATTCATCGTGCCGACCGCTCGCATCGCCAGATTGTCAATGATGCCGGCTGGGTGAGCCATGATCCGGTCGAGATCGCCGCCAACGTGTTGGCCGTGGCGCGTGCCGTGGTGGAGGAGACCGGGGTCAATCCGGCCGACATTGCCGGTATTGGCATCTCCAACCAGCGCGAGACCACCGTTGCCTGGAACCGCACGACGGGCGAGCCGCTGTGCGACGCCGTGGTGTGGCAGTGTGCCCGCGCCCGCGAGCTGTGTGACGAGCTTGCGGCGCGCGAAGGCGTGGCAGAGCTGGTACGTGACACAACGGGCCTGGTGCTTTCGCCCTACTATCCGGCGGGCAAGATGGCTTGGATCCTTGCGAACGTTCCGGCGGCTGCCGAGGCCGCGGCGTCGGGTGAGCTGTGTCTGGGCACCATCGATGCCTGGGTGGTCTGGACGCTCACGGGCGGCGCGGAGTTTCGCTGTGACTGGTCCAATGCCAGCCGCACGCAGCTCTTCGACCTGCGCCGTGGCTGCTGGAGCGAGCCGGTGTGCGAGGCCTTTGGCATCGATCCGGCCTGCCTGCCGCAGGTGACTGATTCCGACGGTCTGTTTGGCACAACGGACCTGGATGGCTTTTTGCCCGCGCCTGTGCCGGTGCACGGCGTGCTGGGCGACAGCCATGCGGCCCTGTTTGCGCAGGGTTGCCACAGCCGCGGCATGGCCAAAGCGACCTATGGCACCGGTAGCTCGGTCATGATGAACGTCGGCAACGAGTTTGTCGCCAGCTCGCACGGGCTTTCGAGCTCGCTTGCGTGGCGTATGGATGGCGTGACCGAGTATGTACTCGAGGGCAACGTGAGCTACGCCGGCGCCGTCAAGACCTGGCTGCGCGACGACCTGGAGCTCATCAACAACCCCGAGGAGGTCACCGACCTGTGCTACGCCGCCAACCCGGCGAGCCATGTCTACTTTGTGCCGGCGTTTACCGGCCTGGGTGCGCCGCACTGGGCAAGTGATGCCGAGGGATGCGTTTTTGGCATGACACGCACCACGGGCCGCGCGGAGTTCGTAAAGGCTGCCGACGAGTCGATCGCCTATCAGATTTTTGACGTCATTGATGCGATGGTCGAGGATTCGGGCGCGGCGCTTGCCGAGCTTCGTGTTGACGGCGGCCCCACGCGCGATGCGTACCTGATGCAGTTTGAGAGCGATTTGGTCGGCTCGCCCATCCGCATTGCGAGCAACGACGAGATGAGCGGTCTGGGCGCGGCTTGGGCCTGCGGTATCGCGCTGGGCATGTATACGCGCGATGTCGTCGACGTCTACGGCGCCCGTGGCATCGTGGAGCCGTCGATGCCCGCTGGCGAGCGAGCCAAAAAGATCGGCGGCTGGCGCCATGCGGTGGCCGCGACTATCTCGTACACCGCCTAGCATGATTTTTCTGGGACGGGGATCAAATAATCATCGGTCCTCGTCCCAGGTGGCTAATTTGGGACGGGGCTTTTTTGACTGGTATGATTGGTGTGACCATTCGAACCAGCTAAAAGAGCCCCGTCCCAAATTGACTATCGAGAGGATCTGCCATGGAGCGCATTGCGAGCTTTTCTGTCGATCATCTGCTGCTTGAGCCCGGCGTATACGTGAGTCGCATCGACCGCGATCCGGCGACCGGCGCTGCCGTCACCACCTTTGACCTGCGTCTGACCACGCCCAATAAAGAGCCGGTCATGAACACGGCTGAGTGCCACACCATCGAGCACCTGGGTGCGACCTTCCTTCGCAATCATGCCGAGTGGTCGAGCCGTATCGTTTACTTTGGCCCCATGGGCTGCCGCACGGGCTTTTACCTGGTCGTGTTTGGCGAGGTGACGAGCGAGGAGATCCTGCCGCTCGTGCGCGAGCTCTTTGAGTTCGTCGCCGACTTTGAGGGCGATGTCCCCGGTGCCGCTCCCGAGGAGTGCGGCAACTACCTGGACCAGAACCTTCCCATGGCAAACTGGCTCGCGCGCCGCTACCTCGACCGCGACCTGGCCGATATCGACGAGAAGCACCTGCACTACCAGCAGGCGTAAGGATTGCCTTCTGCTTCTAAACCGTTCACATGGAGATATCGACCGTTTAACTGTTTAGTAATGTTTACACGAGGTCATTTACGGTGTTTCGCTTAAACTGGCAACCAGAGTGATATTCAGGCAAGGCTCCTGAAGCAGCATCTGTCGACATTGATTGTCGGATTCTGCTTCGGGAGCCTTGTTTTGTTTAAGGGGGACACATGGAAATCGTTAAACGAATTAACACCAGCGCTGTCCTCTGCATCGACGGAAATGGCAGGCAGCTGGTGGCATTCGGGCGTGGCCTGGGGTTTAAGGACGTTGGCGATGAATTACCGCTCTCGGAGATTCAACGAACGTTCTATAACGTTAGTTCCCGCTACATCGCTCTCATTGATGAAGTCTCGGATGAACTTCTCGAGCTGACCTCGGATGTTATTGATATGTCGACAGGACTGCTTCCCTATGAAGTAAGCCCTAATTTGCCGTTTATTCTTGCGGACCATATCGCGTATGCAATTAAGCGCAAGGAGCAAAACATTGTTGTCCATATGCCCTTGTCTTTTGATGTTCGCCAACAATATCCCGTCGAATTCAAAATCGGCGAGTACGCGCTTCGAATAATCAGGAAACGTCTCAATGTTAGGCTTCCCGCTCATGAGACAGTTGGAATTGCCATGGCGTTTATCAATAACATGGCCGATTCGGATTCATGTGAGCTGGCTGAAGAGTTTGGCACGGACGTTTACGATCGCGTTCTCGAAGAATCAACTATTGCTGTTGAAAGACGGCTTGGTATTCAAGTTGATCGGGAGGGCTTCGATTATGCAAGGTTCGCAACCCACCTTCAGTACCTATTCAATAGGTTGAACTCTGGCGAAAGTATCGTAAGCGACAACCGCAAGATGTATCTCTCGCTCAAAGATGAATATCCGGTGGCATCAGCGTGCGCCGATGACATCGCTTCTGTTCTCAGCCGGCTGACGGGCCAAGAACTTATAGACGAAGAAAGACTCTATCTGATGATGCATATCAATCGAATCGCATCGAAAGCTAGGTAATTGGTCGGCGAAGGCGCGCGCTTTGCCGATGGTTACATATAAAACACAACATGGGAGAAATGGTATTTATGGCAGATACAACCAAGCTCGCTGCCGAGATTCTCGAGATGGTGGGCGGTGCAGAAAACGTTACATTTGTAGCCCACTGCATGACTCGTTTAAGGTTCAATCTTAAGGACGAAAGCATCGTAGATGATGCAAAAGTCAAGGCAATCGATGGTGTGATCGATATTCGCCATTCAGCAGGGCAATACCAAGTGATTGTGGGGCCCAAGGTCGATAAGGTCTACGAAATCGTTGCAAAGGAAACCGGGGTTGACACCGGGAAGTCCGCGGCAGATGAAGGCGAGACCAAAGGTTTTCTGGGAAAGCTGATGAAGCTGATCAGCGGCATCATGATGCCCGTTCTTCCCGCCTTGATTGCATGCGGAATGATAAACGCCGTCCTTAGTATCCTGACGACGGCAGGTGTCGTTTCCGCTGAGAGCGGAATTTATACCCTGCTGTACGGCATGGGAAACGCCAGCATGTATTTCTTGCCCGTTCTCGTCGGATCGTCTGCGGCCAAATTCTTTGGAATCGATCAATATATCGGTGCGGTGCTCGGTGCAATCCTGCTTTACCCGACTTTTGTTGCCGCAGCTGGAGCTGGTGATGCGCTGGATTTGTTCGGCATGAAGTTCACGATGGTGAGCTATGCCTCGACGGTGTTTCCCGCTATCGTGGCGGCTTGGTTCGCATCCGTTCTTTATAAGTGGCTGCGTGCGGTTCTTCCCGATGCTTTGGCATTTGCACTCGTTCCGTTCCTGACAGTTGCTATTGCTGCCCCCATCTCGCTTCTTGTGGTTGGCCCGGTTATCCAACAGGCGAGCTCCTTGCTTGCGACTGCCGTACTGGCGGTCTATCAGTTCAGCCCCATTCTTTGCGGCGTTATTCTTGGACCGATATTTGGCCTCGTCATGATTCCTCTTGGACTCCATTGGGCCCTCATTGTGATCTCCATCAACAATATTATGACCGTCGGTTCCGACCCTATCCTTGGACTTCTTTGCGGCAGCATGGGTGTCGTCGGCGCTTGCTTGGCGTTTGCTTTCCGCTCGAAGGATCCGAGCGAAAAGAGCCTTGGATTCAGCTGTGCCATTACGAGCCTGTGCGGAATTACAGAACCTGCCCTGTACGGCATAGTTTTGGAGCACAAGAAGATCATCGTCGCTTCCATGATTTCTGGTGCAATTAGCGCTGTTATCCCGGCTATCTTCAATACCCGCACGTTCGTTATGACGTCGAGTGGTATTTTCAGCTTCCCCGGCTACATGAATCCTTCCGGTGATATGAGCAGCCTTATTGGTGCGATCCTTTGCAATGTCGTTGGTTTTATTCTTACCTTCGTCCTCGTCTACATCATGTATCGCCCTGATGCAGACACGTCGGCGGAATAGACAATTATTCGGAATGTAAGCTGCTGAAAACCCCGCGGCAGATTGCATATGGTGGGCTTGCGATTGATCTGCGCGAGCCCACCTCGTTTTTGGAGTGACTGGTTATGACAATTACTGCCGATATGACATTTGGAGAAATCGCACTTCTTCCCGAGTTCGCTGGGTTCGGTGAGCATCTCATGCTTTGCCGACCTTCAACTTGGGAGCGCATGTGGAATAAGCCCATCGCGGCCCATTTGAATTCCGACACTAATCCGTATGAAGTTACTCGTGTTCTGCGCGGGTTGAATCGGATTGTTGAGCTTGCGGATGACGGGAGGCAGGTTGCATACGATATTTGGGATGAAGCCGATTGTATTCGCGATCCGACCCGGCGCAACGCAAAGCTGTTTTTCTTTCCGGGGCGACCGGGGGCGCCATTCGTTATCGCGATTTCGGGTGGGGGCTATCAGAGCGTTTGTCACCAAATGGAAGGTTTTCCCGTTGCTCCCGAGCTCAACGATGCGGGCTATAACGTGTTTGTGTTGTCATACAGGGTGAGGGTCGAGCCGCTGATGCCGCGTCCGATCGATGACCTTAATCGCGCAGTCCGTTTTGTCCTCGAGAATTCAACGCGATTTAATGTGGACAAAAAATATGCGGTTATCGGTTTTTCCGCTGGCGCGCATTTGACCGCCGAGTGGGGGACGGATAACAAGGGGTTTGCATCTTACGGATGCGAGCCGCCAAAAGCTTTGGTTCTGTGTTACGCCCCGATTGACCTTCATGAGTCCGAATGTGCGTCAGACCATAGATTTCTTGATTCGGTGTGCGGTGGAGCTGGGCACGATGCGATTGATGATTTCTGCATTGATCAACATGTGTGGGAACGGTATCCGCCGACATATCTTTGGCAATGCGCCGACGATGATGTCGTATCGCCCGGCAATCTCGGAAAGATGGTTGACGCACTGGATGCGGCTGGGGTGCACCACGAGGAGATTGTGTATCCAGAAGGAGGACATGCGTTAATGAAACCTCATGCGCCGGAAACTGATCACTGGTGCTCGGGTGTCATTGAGTTCCTTAAGGGCTATCTCGGCTAAGTAAAATACACGCCGCCCTTTTGCCCATGTGACTCTGGTGCGTGTTGTTTGCGGTATTGACTCCATCAAAAGACGGCTAATGTTCTAGAATGTTTATATAGTCACATTTACGAACAGGAGCGAACATGCATATCTACTCTGTTACCGATCCCGAGTTCAAGTCCTACGGCCGCGTGTGGGACGACGTACCCTCCAGCCTGACAGCTCCGCTTGTCGAGGCACTTTCCGCCACGCCCATTCCCGAGGGTAGCAAGTATGTGGCCTCCGCGCCCGAGCTGGAACAGGTCGAAGGTGCCGACACGCTCGGTCTGCTCATGTACGGCGGCCGCCCCTTCCAGCTGGGCTGGTGCAACGGCCGTAACACGAAGCTCAACTGCCTGGAGTATCACCGCGCCAGCGAGTTCAACCTGGGCGCCCGCGATTTTATCCTGCTGCTGGCCAAGCGCGAGCAGATCGTCGACGGCAAGCTCGATACCGCGCAGGTCAAGGCCTTCCGCGCGCCGGCCGGCACGCTCGTCGAGGTCTACGCCACGACGCTGCACTACACGCCGTGCATGGTCGACGACGGTGGCTTCCAGGTAATGGTAGCGCTGCCCGCCGGCACCAATGGTCCGCGTCCCGAGGCCGCTGCCAACATGTCCGCCGCCGGCGACAGCTACTGCTACTGGAAGGCCGACAAGTGGGTCCTCTGCCACGCCGATAGTCCCAAAGCAGCCGAGGGCGGCTACGTAGGCCTAACCGGCAAAAACCTCGACATCACCTGCGACTAGCGCTTCGTCTCAATCCTGTAACATCTAGCAGCCAAAATCGTCTCTACCTGTTACAGAACGAGACAAACTGCAGGGGGCTGCCCGAAAATCTCAATCTGTAACACCAGGCTCGGTTTTGACGGTCTAACTGTTACAGACCGAGACAAACCGGTCAAAACCATCACAAAGGTGCCTGTCCCCTTCGTGGTGGTTTTCCTACAGCTGACTGCGCAGGTAGTCAGCCATATAAGGAACAGCGAAGCGCACGTACCCGCGGCGGGCCTGTTCGATTACGCCGGCGTCGATAAGGCGCCGGCGATACTTTTGTGCGTAGTCGGGTGTGACCGACATGCGCTCGGCTACATCAGAAATGCGCGACACGGTGTCTTCGTCATCCGCCATTGCGGCAAGAAACGCAACGTCTTGGTCCGAGAGCGCGGCGAGCGTCGTCTCGCACACATCGTTTTCGAAATCGACCTTTGACGCCTCGATGGCTCCGTCGACTAGCTCTCGTGTTGCGCGTTCTCCTGCCTGGCAACGATTGGCGATGTTGTAACCGATGAGCTGCAACATGTAGGGCGAGCCCTGGGTTGCGCGAGCGGCATCTAGTCGAAGATCGCTTGGGATATCAAGGTCGAGTTCTTCGAAAGCCCGCTGGTAATAGGTGTCGACGTCTCCGACTGAAAGCGGTTCGAGTGTGACTTTGCGAGCGCGGTTGAGAAACGTCAGCACGCGGTCATTGAGCGTCGCCGAGACCGCTCCCGGAAGGCCCGCCATAACGAGTGCGACGTTGAGTCTCTCGCCGACGAGTTCTTGATAAGCGGTGACGAGTTGTCTGATCTCGGGCGAATTAGCCTGAAGCTCATCGATGAGGATGAGGATGCCATGTCCTTGCTCGGTTAGTTTGCGCGCTAGTTGCGTGAGCTTGAACTGGAAGCTCTTGGTTTCCTGTACGTCGCGCGTGAACTCGAGGCCGGCTGAGAAACCGAAGACGCTCAGGCTACCGCCCGTGAGTTTAGGATGATGACGTTTGTTGGCATAGGGCTCGCCCGCCTCTTGGATTTTTTCAACAATGCGCTCGAGCATGTCCTCGGAGGCAACGGTGGGTGTGGCGACGACGAAGCCAAGCTTGCGAGCGCGATCGGCGAGCTCCCACAGGAGAACCGTTTTGCCGCTTCCTCGCTGGCCGAGCATGAGCATGGCGCGGTCTCGATTGCCCGGCTCCTGCTCAAGGCCGGAGATGAATGTTGAAATTACACTTCCTCGCCCAACGAGATAGGATGGGCGATTTCCAAATGAAGGGGAGAAGATGGTTTCAGTCATAAGTCTCCTTTCCTTTTTTTCCTATTTTTTCCTTTTTTTCCTATTCAGTCAAATTGCCTGCTGGCCGAGGGCGGCTATGTGGGATCGCCGCCCCCCCAAACCACCACAAAGGTGCCTGTCCCCTTTGTGGTGGTTTGGGGTGCGGTGGGTATCAAAAAGTGTCAGGCTCGGGCGGCTGCTGGGCGCCTGTGTGCGAAAAGAAGTGTCGACCTGCGTTGCCGTCGTTGAGCCGCGCTCTGTTTGTGGGGATACTGAAACCACGACAAGCAGCGTATGAAAGGATCGATGCATGGCTTTCCGTAATGACTTCCTGTGGGGCGGCGCGACGGCTGCCAACCAGTGCGAGGGCGCCTACAACGTGGACGGCCGCGGCCTGGCCAACGTGGATGTGGCTCCGCACGGCTCCGAGCGCTACGCGGTGGTCTCCGGCCAGCGCAAGATGCTCGACTTCGAAGACGGCTATTACTATCCCGCGCAGACCGGCATCGATTTCTACCATCACTACAAGGAGGACATCGCCCTCTTTGCCGAGATGGGCTTTAAGACCTTCCGCATGAGCCTGGCCTGGACCCGCATCTTCCCCAACGGTGACGAGACCGAGCCCAACGAGGCCGGCCTGGCCTTCTACGAGGACGTGTTCCGCGAGTGCCAGAAGCACGGTATCGAGCCGCTCGTGACCATCACGCACTTCGATTGCCCGATCCACCTCATCAAGGAATACGGCGGCTGGCGCAACCGCAAGCTCATCGACTTCTACAAGAACCTCGCGACCACGATCTTCACCCGCTACAAGGGCCTGGTGAAGTACTGGCTCACCTTTAACGAGATCAATATGATCCTGCACCTGCCGTTTATGGGCGCGGGTCTGGTCTTTGAGGAGGGCGAGAACAAGGAGGCTGTCGAGTACCTGGCCGCCCACAACGAGCTCGTCGCCAGCGCTTGGGCTACCAAGATCGCCCACGAGATCGACCCCGAGGTCAAGATTGGCTGCATGCTCGCTGCCGGCACCTACTACCCCTACAGCTGTCGCCCGGGCGATGTGCGCCAGGCCCAGCTCGACAACCAGGACAACTACTTCTTCGTCGACGTCCAGAGCCGTGGCTATTACCCGGCCTATGCCGTCAAGAAGCTCGAGCGCTTGGGCATCGATGTGGGCATGACCGACGAGGACCGCGAGATCCTGGCCGACAACACCGTCGACTTCATCAGCTTTAGCTACTACAGCACCCGCTGCTCCGCGGGCGCTGACAATCCCGACGTCGAGAAGACCCAGGGCAACGCCTTCGCCGGTGCCAAGAACCCCTACCTGCAGCAGAGCCAGTGGGGCTGGGCCATCGATCCGCTAGGCTTCCGCATTACCCTCAACGACCTGTACGACCGCTATCAGAAGCCTCTGTTTGTGGTCGAGAACGGTCTGGGCGCCAAGGATGTTGTCGAGGAGGACGGCTCCATCAACGACGACTACCGTATCGATTACCTGCGCCAGCACATCGCCGCGATGCGCGACGCGGTGACCGAGGACGGCGTCGACCTGCTGGGTTACACCACCTGGGGTCCGATCGACCTGGTCTCGGCCGGCACGGGCGAGATGTCCAAGCGCTACGGCTTCATCTACGTGGACCGCGACGACGCCGGCAACGGTACCCTCAAGCGCTCCAAGAAGAAGAGCTTCGACTGGTACAAGAAGGTAATCGCTTCCAACGGCGAAGATCTGGCCTAAGGGTACCGAACCCCCAACCTCATAGTCTCCTAACCAAGGCGCCCGGCGAGCAGCTTGCGCTCGTCGGGCGCCTTGCCGTCTGCGGATTTTGGGACATGTGGCCCGCTTTTTGGGCCCACCTGTCGGTACACTAAAAGCACTATGGGTACCCGCGAGCGACATATCGGCCACGCGGCCGCCCGATCCGCACCCGTGGCGGATCCCAGGGGCGGCAGGCTCTTCGCCATGCCGCGATTCCTTGTTGGCATAACACATCAGGTGTACCGTCACCGCGTCTTTGCTATCGCCGGCGCCATCACCGCGCTGTTCCTCATGCTTTTGACAGTCTTGCCGGCGCTGTTCGCCTTCGACCCCAAACTTTCTAACACCGTGCCCGCCTATAGCGAGGCGTCCGAAGAGGTCGTGGATGCGCTCGTCCATTCGAGCTCTCTGCCGTTGCTTGTCGCCGCAATTGTATTTTCGATCTGGGGCGTATCGGTCTATCTGCGCTGTTTGGACTATGTGCTGCGCCGCCGCCTTGTTGCCGTCGCCACCATCTGCGCCCTGTGGATGATCGAAGTCATTCTCAAGTACAAGTCGTTCACGCCGTTCTATGCCACCGTGCTGTGGTACCTGTACTACGTGCCCATGACGCTCATTCCGCTGCTCTACCAGTTGTGTGGTTTGCGCCTTGCGGGCCTGGAGCAACACCGCCTGGGTCGCCGCTACTGCGCTGCGCTGTGGATTGTGGCTATCCTGCTTATCGGATTTGTTCTCACCAACGATTTTCACCAGCAGGTCTTCCACTTTGACCGTACAAGCGACACCTGGAGCAACGATTACACGTACGGCTGGGGTTATTTCGCCGTCCTCGTGTGGACGGCCTTTAACTTTGTGGCCTTTTTTATCCTGGTGGGCCGGTCCTCGTCCTTTCGCATCCAACGTTTCTCGGGCACGGCGGCGCTCGAGCTGCTGGGCGGCGCGTTCTTTGCCATCTCATATGCGTTGCGCGTGCCCTGGGCATGGAGGCTCAACTTCTCGCTCATCTATTGCGTCTTGTGCGTGGTGGCGATGGAAATCTGTCTCGATTGCGGTGTCGTTCCGTCGTATCACGACATCGCCGGCATCTTCGACACCTTGCCGCTTGACCTCAAAGTTCTAACGCGCGACCTGCAGGAGGTCTATGCCACGCCGGTGTCAAAGCCAACGCCGGTAGGCGTGCGCGAGGAGTTGCGGACCCAGGAGCACGGCCGCGCCCATGCCTTTGCCGTGGCGTCCGATCCCGATGTGATGTACCGTGCCTTTCCACTGCTGGGCGGATCGGCCCTGCTCGCCCAAGACGTGTCGGATCTCAACGAGCTTAACCGTGAACTGGCACATCGTCGTATGGAACTGCAGCGTCAAAATGAGCTGCTCGCCGCCGACTACGACCTTAAGACGCACCTGGCAGACCAAGAGGCCGAGACCTTGCTGGTCCAAGACGTGGACCAGGCGCTTGCCCGCGCGCTCGAAGGGATGTACGACCTGCTGAGCTCGCTGCCGCCGTTGACCGATGAAGCGTCTTCGCACGAGCGTTACCGCATGCTGCAGCGCGCCAAGATGCTCGTCGCCTATTGCAAGCGCAAAGGGTCGCTCACGTTGGCACAGCACGGGGAGAGCGGTTTTGATCGCGACCGCATTCAGCTCATTGCCAACGAGCTCGCAAGCGACCTGCGCACCATCGATATCGATTGCGCTTCGATTATCGCCATACGGCGCCCGATGCACGCCAGTACGGTAAGCGCCCTGTACGACTGCGTGTATGACTTTGCGTTTTTTGCCTACACCACCGACCATCCGGCGCTTATGTATCACTTGGGCGACCATGACCGATGCAGTGTCGAGCTGCGCGCCACGCTTTTTTCCAACGATGATGAAGATCTTTCGCAGACGCCCGCCGCGCAAGAGCTCGAAAGCGCTCTGCAAGGGCGCAACGTGGCATACCGCCTTGAGGGCGAGCCCGGCCAGCTGCGCATGATCGTCTTGATGCCGCAGGCGGGTGAGTGACGATGCAGATTCCGCTCATCCTTCCCCAAATCGTTGCGCTCGATGTCGTCTTTGCCCTGGCGGCATGCCTGCAGACAATTCACGTTCCACTCATCGCGTCGCGTCGCACGTCCTATAACCGCAAGGTGATTTGCGCTTACGAGGCGAGCCTTGTGGTTCACCTGGTGGTTTCGGCGCTTATCTTGTTCGCGTCGTCTGGCTCGTATTTGGTGGCGCCGCTTGACGTTTGCGCCAGGGCAATGGGCGGAGCGCTATGGCTCAATGCCGCGATCTTTTTCTACGGCGTGGTGCTTATGGTGCGCTATCGTCACCCCGTCATGTTGGCCGAGCTGCTGCTCGTTGCCGCTGTGACGCCGCCGGTGGTCTATGCCATGGGGCCGGCATGGACCGTGGTCCTTATCGTAGAGGGAGCGTTCTTCCTGTTCCGTTCCGTTGCGGCGCTCTTGATGGACGTTCGCAACCGCCAGGAGGATATCACCGCGTTCTCGACGATCGAAACCATCAACGTGATCCCTGTGGGCATCCTGTATCTGGACCCGAAGGGTCGCCCGCTGCTCATGAACCGCTGCATGCGCAAAAACCTGCTGGAGCTTCATATGCCCACCGACCTGCGCGATATGAGCGGTACGTGGAGCAGCCTGCGCCAGCTGGGCATGCAGCCGCCCGAGAGAAGCAAAGACCGCGCCCTGATTGACTTGGGTCGCTTTGGCGAAGATCGCGCTGTGGTCGAGGTATCCCCGTCCGAAATCCGCCTGTTTGCACGCGATGCCGTTATGGTTTCGGGCCGCCTCTTTGAGCGCATTATCGGCCTGGACGTGACGGAGTATGCGCATGCCCACGACCGCCTGGCGCAGGCCAACCACCTGCTCGAGCTTGCGGGCCAGGAACTCCAGGCGCAGATCGAAGAAGTGAAGAAAGTTGCCGACAATGCGGCCTACCTGCGTATGCGTGCCCGCGTGCACGACGTGATTGGGCAGCGCCTGTCCATTCTCCATCGCTATCTGGAAGAGGGGCGCCTGGACGACGAATCGCTCGAGCAAATTGACCCGTTGCTGCGCTCGATCGCCGCCGACCTACGCAGTGGCGGCGCCAGCGAGCCGGCAGAGCAGCTGGGCGATATCGTCCACGCTTTTGGCTTGGTGAGCGTGCAGATTGATGTTGAGGGATCGCTCCCCGACGACGTGCGCGCCGCCGCGGCCTTTTTGCAGATTATCCGCGAGGCCTCGACCAATGCCACCAAGCATGCGCAGGCGCACCAGGTTCATGTGCGCCTGTGGCAGGAAGGTTCGGCTGGCGATGCCGTCGCGCGCATGACGATTTCCAACGATGGGTTCCCGGCCCCCGTATCGTATCGCGAGGGAACGGGTATCCCAGGTATGAGGCATGTCGCACAAGATCTGGGCGGCAGCCTGGAGGTCCACACCGCCCCGCCCTTTACGCTTGCGGTATCCATACCGCTGAGCCCCGACGCCACGGTCCAAAGGAGAAGCTCATGATCCGCGTCCTTATCGTCGAAGACCAGGCCATCCTGCGCGAGAGCTTGGCTCGCTCCGTTGGCGACCAGCCCGATATGACCGTTGTCGCCGCCATTGCCGATGCCTCCGAAGCCTTGGACGTTGTGCTCAAGGAGCGTCCCGACATGATTTTGATGGACGTGTGCACCGAGCACGATTCCAATGGCATCGTGGCGGCGGCGCGCATTAAAGAGCAGCTTCCCGAGTGTCGCGTCATCATCATGACCGGCATGCCCGAGATCACCTTTGTCGATCAGGCCCGCGAGGCGGGCGTCGATAGCTTTGTGTACAAAAACGTCGGTATCGACGAGCTGTTCGCCGTGATGCGCTCCACGCTGGCGGGCTATTGCACGTTTCCCAAGCCGCCCGAGAGCATTTTTTCGGGCACGGCGGCACTCGACGATGTCGAGTTGTCGATTTTGCGCCTTGCCTGCGAGGGCAAGAGCCGCCGCGAGATTGCGGCCGAGCTGTTTATGAGTGAGGGCACCATCAAGCGCCGCATTTCGGAGATCCTGAGCAAGACCGGCTACGACAATATCATGCGTCTTGCCGTGCATGCGGTGACCGAAGGCAGCATCGTCCCCAATATGGAGCGCCCGTAGTCGGTGCGCCACCCATGCTCCAACGCCAAAGAAATGCCGCCCGCCGTTTTGCATCAGAAAACGGCGGGCGGCCTGCTTGTATGGGCAGTGCTGTCGGCATAAAGCGGCGGGGCCGCAGGATTATCTCCTGCGGCCCCGCTTGACATGTGTGCGGATGTGTCCGCCAATCCGCGGCTGATGTTACGTGCCGTTACGCGATGGTTGCGGTGTAAGAGGCGACGTCCTCGTAGGAATCGGTCAGATAGGCGTCGATGCCGATGGTCGTGTTGACCAGGTCGTCAAGGCTGTCAAGCTCGCCGTTCGAGAACGTGAATTCCTCGGTGGCGTTGGTGCCGGGCATCAGGTGAGCCGAGAACCAGGGTTCCTTCATGGTGCCGTTGACGTTGGTCTTGCCGGAAGGAGCGTAGAAGGTCAGGTCCTTGTCGCTCTTGTTGGTGATGTTGACGACAAAGCCGATATCGCCCCAGTCGTCCTTGAACTTCTCGGTGATGGTGATGGTGCACAGATCGTCATCGGCGACGGTGACGGCGGGGGAGATTTCGACGCTCTGGACATCGTCGTCTTCGACGGCCTCATCGACCTCCTCTTCCTTCTCGGCCGCCTCGCGATCCTTCTTCACCGTGCCGGACAGGTCCTTGTCGGACTTGGTAAAGACAAGATTGCCGTCATCTTCTTCGAGGATGAGTTTTCCGTCCTTGAGCTTCATGTCATGCGACTCGTCTTCGGCGGTGATAGTTACGGTGGTGGCGTCCTTTGCCTCCCATTTAAGGTCGACGACTTCCAGGAATAGGTCGAGGGCGCCCGTGCCGTCCTCATCGAGAATCAGGATGCAGTGGACACCCCAGTCCTCGAGCATCTTCATGTAGTCATCGGTCAGCTCTTCGCCTTCCATGGTTCCGCCCGAGAGTTCCCAGCTGCCGACGAAGTTGGCCTTGGGATCCTTGCCGCCGCCGCTGCAGCCCGTCAGGGCAAAGGCGAGCGCTAGGACGCATGTCAGGAATGCGAGTACGGACTTTTTGAACGTTGTCTTCATGGTGTCCTCCTTCTTGTGTGAAAACCCATAGAAGCAAATGCGGGGGTGGCGGATCCCCCGCCAATTACCAGATAGAGGGGCTAGGGCCTGGGCGTTCCGCAGTTGCTGCAGAACTTGCCGCCGTTTTCGCTGCCGCAGTTGGGGCAGAACCACTTGGCCGGTGCCGGGGCGGGTGCGGGACTGCCGCACTCGGGGCAGAACTTGCCGGTGTTGGTGGCGCCGCAGCTGCAGGTCCACGTACCGACCGCGGGCGCGGCGGCGGGAGCCGGTGCAGGGGCTGGTGCCGGAGCGGGTTGCGGTGCGGCCTGCTGCTGTGCCGCGCCGGCGGCGAACAGCTGGCTGGCGTTCATGCCGCCCATGCCGCCTGCCATGCCCATGCCCATAAAGCCGGCCATCGCGCCGTTGGGGTTGGCCGCCGCGGCGCGCATCGCGTCGCTCTGGGCGCTGGCGATGTTGGCGGCCGCCATGGTGGGGTCACGCATGACCGCTGCCTTCTGCAGGTCCTTGATCATCTGCTCGTCTTCTTGCGAGGCGGCGATGGAGTTGACGCCAAAGCTCACGATCTCGACGCCGCGCAAGTCGCGCCAGTCGGCGGAGAGGACCTCGTTGAGCGCACGGGCGAGCTCGGTGGTGTGGCCGGGGATGGCGCTGTAGCGGATGCCCATCTCCGAGATCTTGGCAAAGGCGGGCTGCAGGGCGGTGAGCAGCTCGGACTTAAGCTGGCTGTCGATCTTGTCGCGCGTGTAGCTATCGGTCACGTTGCCGCATACGTTGGTGTAGAACAGCAGCGGGTTGGTGATGCGGTACGAATACTCGCCGTTGCAGCGCACGGAGATGTCAACGTCCAAGCCGATGTTGTTATCGACCACGCGGAAGGGCACGGGTGAGGCGGTGCCGTACTTGTTGCCGATGATCTCCTTGGTGTTGATGAAGTAGACGCGCTGGTCCTTGCCCGCGTCGCCGCCAAAGGTAAAGCGGCTGCCGATATTGGCGAAGGTCTCCTTGATGGAGTCGCCCAGGTTGCCGCTAAAGACGCTCGGCTCGCTGCCGGTGTCAAAGACGAACTCGCCAGGCTCCAGCGCAACCTCGATAATCTTGCCGTTTTGCACCACGAGCATGCCCTGGCCGTCGTTGACGGCGATGACCGAGCCGTTGGAGATGACGTTGTCCTCGCCGCGCGTGTTGGAGCTGCGGCCGCCGGTGCGCTTGCTGCCCTTGCAGGCCAAGACGTCAGCGGGCATCGATTCGCAGTAGATAAATTCCTTCCACTGGTCGGCCATGACGCCGCCGGCAGCTCCCAATCCAGCTTTCAAGAGTCCCATGGTGATCTTCCTTTCTCGTCAAAGGCCGGGTGGTATTGGTCAGGATGGTTAGTCGTCCTTGTCGTCCTTCATGACGACGGTGGTCTCGGTGTGGCTGAAGGTGTCGTGCTTCTCGGTCAGGTCGAGCTCGCCACAGTAGCAATCGGCGTGGGTGGCCTCGTTGGCCGTCTTGAGCTGGCCCACCAGCAGCACGTCTCCGATAATCACGATGGTCAGCGGCGCGATGACGTTGATGAGGATGCCCTCGATATCAAAGGCGAGGTAATCCGGATCGAAGGCGTATTCCCCCATAAAGAGAATCTGGGAGAGGATAAATCCGATCATAAAGAACAGCACCGAGGCGATGGCGAGCTTGGGCTTGGAGCAGGGGAGCTCGCCGACCAAGCGGCCGGTCTGACCGTTCATGGCAAACAGGTAGCTCTTGCCGTTCCACGAGGTGGAGAGCATCCAGACGGGGAACAGGGCGTAGTCGCTGTCTTCCCAGGTGTAGTCGAGCTGCTTGCTTTCGACCGTGGCATCGTCGTATTCGTCGACGACGGTCTCGCGCAGGGCCGAGATCGTGCTTTCTTCCATACGGCGCTCGGCGCGCGCCTTGCAGGTCTCGCAGTCCTCGTCGTAACGGTTGGCGATGTAGCCGGGCATATATGCGACTGAGAACGGACGCAGTGCGTCGTAGTCAAACGGCTCGATGGCGTCCATGTGGCCGTCGGGCATCTTGGACGATCCGTCGACGGGCACGCGCTTAAACGAGATATTGCCCTTGCGATAGGCATCGTAGTGGTCGGTGGTCGTGACGGTGCGATCGGATTCCTCGGTCACGGTCTCGTTGGTCGCGTCAAAGTATACTTCGCCGTCAACGCGGGCGCCGTAGAGCCAAAACGGCACGTAGACACCTTGGACCTCGTCGATGTGGTTGCCGGTGACAAAGCTCTTGGGCAGCAGGATCTTGCCCTTGTAGTGCTCCTTGAGTGCGGTCATGACATCGTCGCGTCCGAGTTTAAACGGAATCACCAGGTCGGGCGAGAAGTCGCCAGAGAGCTGGCCGGGTGCCACGGCAGAGTTGCCGCAGTATGGACAGGTGGTAACGGCGACGGTGCCGTCGGACACGAGCTCGGCACCGCACGACGAGCAGATGTAGCCGGCGTTCTGGGCCAACTCCTGCACGGCATCGTCGGCAGCAGGTTTGGGAGCCGCGGCTGCGGCATCGGCTTTGGCATCTGCCTTGTCCTGGCGCTCGCGATAGAGGGCCTCGACTTCTTCGACTTCAAAGCGCGAGTCACAGTAGTCGCAGACGAGCTTTTGCTCGGCGCTGGCAAAATGCAGGGGGCCACCGCAGGCAGGGCACTGATAGTTAACGCTCTCGAAGGCCATGGTCGGTCCTTTCCGTGCCGGGTGCTATGCGCCGATGGCGCCGCCGCAGTATTCGCAGCGCCCGCTGGCATCGGGAATGGTGGTGGCTCCGCAGAAGGGGCAGGTCACCGCGGTCTTGGGGGCCTTGGCGGCCACGACGCTGTCGCGCGTCTCCTGGCGCAGCTGCACCAGCGCATCGCGGACCTCGGTTGCCTGGCGCTTGGCCTCGCGGTATTCGATAGAGCCGCGCTGATCGATGGTGGAGTCGTTCACGCGCAGGTTGATCTCGGTAAAGTACGGCGTGTTGACGTGGATGGTCAGATTAAAGTCGTAATCCAGGTCGTAGCGCGGCGGGTTGTAGCTCTCGCGCTCGCCGTCCTTGGTCTCGCGATAGATCTCGGTGCGCTGCTCGTCGATATCCATATCGCAGCCGAGTACCTGCGAGAACTCGATGATGTCGGGATTGGCGTCGCGCCAGCGGCTCTGCGAAGTGATGATCAGCAGGCCCGCGTCCTCATCGAGCATAATATTGGTGCGCCCGGCAGAAAGCGTGCGCGTGGGGTTGAACGAAGACAGGCGCTCGGCGTTGGCCTCGCGGTAGGCGAGTTGCTCACGGATATCGTCCGCGGTGCTGGAGCGATAGCCGTGAAAGTAGGGGGAGAGCTTGCCGGCGCACTCTTTGCACAGGTAGCCTTCATTGATTTTTGTCTTACCTAGAAGTCCCAGCTCGGTACCGCAAATCGCGCACTCTTTCTTCTCGAACATCTTGTCAAAGAAGCCCATGGCTGCCTCCCATCAACTGGTAGCGTGTGTCACTTTTGATGATGGGGGAGTGCGCGATCTTTCACGATACCCAGACGGCTCAACGAGTCTCCACAACTGGGACATATGGCCCATTTTTGGCTAGTCGCTGGGGACACTCTTCGGCCACTCATTGGGGACGTACGCTGCTGGGGCAGTTGGGGCGACGAGCTGGTGATGTCGTGATGTGGGATGGACTGGCACTTGCTACCGACGATTTTGGTGGGGATTTTGCACCCGCATGTTCCGATTCCGCGCCCGTGGAGGCAGCGGAGTTCACGCCCGATGAGTGCCTCGATGCCTTCGTTGCCGCCTTTGGGCTTACAGAGCGCGAGCGCGATATTCTTGAGGTCTTGGTCGTTTCGGACCAGAGCGTTCAGGACATCGCCGCAACGCTCTTCCTTTCGCGCTCAACGCCCTACCGTCACATTTCCTCGATCAACAAAAAGACTGGCACCACCTCACGTGTGGCCCTTATCAACTTCTTCTGGTCCTGGACGCCCAAGGACTAGCTAATCCTCCAATAAGTTGCGGTGGAATAGTCCCTAAATCAAAGTCATGGGGCTTTAAACAGGAACTATTCCACCGCAACTGCTGAGGGGACAGACTGCGGCAGCGGCAGAGGCGTTGGCAGCTGTGGTAGTGGCAACGGCAGCTGGCAGGGTGTTTTCCGTCTGCTCGCTACAGCAGCTCGCCGTGGCGGGCAATGTAGCGGCGCTTTGCCAGCTGGGTGAGCGCGATATAGGCGGTAACGATGCCAATGAGCAGCCCAAAAAAGCTCGTGGGCAGCGTCATGAGGCCGAGCGCATCGGCGATGGGGCTTGCCGGCAGCCAGGTGACAAGCGCCAGGCCTAGCACGGTGAGAGCGCACAGTGCCGGCGCGGCGTGGTCACGCGGGCTCGGCAGGCGCGGGGAGCGCAGCATGTGGATCACAAGCGTCTGCGACCACATGGACTCGACAAACCAGCCGCTCTGGAAGAGCGCCGCAAAGGCTGCCATGCCCGTGACGTTGCCCGCGGCGGCAAGCTCGGACCAGCTTGCGCCCACGGCGGCGGGGCACACCACAAAGAAGAGCGCGGCGAAGGTCACGATGTCAAACAGCGAGCTCACGGGGCCCAGCTCGAGCATAAAGCCCTTGATGGATGCGGCGTCCCAGGCGCGCGGACGGGCAGTCCAGGCATCGTCGACGGTGTCCCACGGCAGCGCGATGCATACGATCTCGTAGACCAGCGACAGCAGCACCAGCTGCAGGGCGCTCATGGGCAAAAACGGCAAGAACAGGCTCGCGACGGTCACGGACAACACATTGCCAAAGTTGGAGCTCACTGTGGTCTTGAGGTACTTGAGCAGGTTGCCGTAGGTGCGGCGGCCTTCGATGATGCCGCGCTCGAGCACGCCCAGGTCCTTCTGGAGCAAGATGATATCGGCGGATTCCTTGGCAATGTCGACGGCCGAATCGACCGAGATACCGCAGTCGCTCGCACGCATGGCGGCGGCGTCGTTGATGCCGTCGCCCATAAAGCCCACGGTGTGGCCGAGCAGCTCGCGCATGACGCGCACCAGGCGCGCCTTCTGCAGCGGCGAGAGCTTGGCGAAGAGATGGGTCTTCTCGGCGCGCTCGGCAAGTTCGGCGTCATCGAGCGCATCGATCTCGGAGCCGAGCAAGACGTTGCTCGCGTCGATGCCGATCTGCTCGCAGACGGTGGCGGCGACGCGGTCGTTGTCGCCGGTCAGGACCTTGACTGCCACGCCCTTGGCCTCGAGGGTGGCGACGGCGCCCGCGGCACTTGCTTTGGGCGGATCGAGGAAGGCCAAAAAGCCCATCAGCACCATGTCGCATTCGTCGGCGATGCCAAACTCGCCCACGCAGCGCGGATCGGTCTTCTGTGCCACGGCAATCACACGCAGGCCCTCGGCGTTAAGATCGGCGACCTGCTTGCGAATCTGGGCGAGCTTGTCTTCGGCGAGCGGCCGGGCGATGCCATCGACCTCGACAAAGGAGCAGATCTCGAGCATTTCCTCGGCAGCTCCCTTGGTAACCATCTGGGTTTTGCCTTGGGAGTCGGCGACAACTACGCTCAGGCGACGGCGCGAGAAATCGAAGGGCACCTCGTCGACCTTGGTATAGCGGTCGCGCAGGCTCTGGCCCAGCATGGAATCGGGCACGACGGTCGAGGGCGTCACATCGGCACGGTCGATTACGGCCAGGTCGATAAGGTTTTTGAGGCCGGTCTGGAAGAAGCTGTTCAAAAACGCATGGCGCAGCACGCGCGCGTCCTCGTTGCCATCGGTGTTGAGGTAGCGCTCGAGCACGATGCGGTCTTCGGTGAGGGTGCCGGTCTTGTCGCAGCACAGGACGTCCATCGCGCCGAGGTTTTGAATCGCCGGCAGCTCCTTGACGATAACCTGGCGACGGGCGAGGTCCTTGGCGCCCTGCGACAGGCTTGTGGTCACGATGACGGGAAGCATCTGCGGCGTGATGCCCACGGCCACGCTCGTGGCGAACAGCAGCGCGTCGATGACGTTGCCCTTGGTGGCGGCGTTGATGGCAAAGACGGCCGGCGCCATAACGAGCATGAGGCGTACGAGCAGCATGGAGACGCTCGAGACGCCGTGGTCAAACGCGCTCTTCTCGCCGCGCCCGTTGAGCATCTTGGCGATGCCGCCCAGGTAGGTGTCCGAGCCGGTGGCAACGACAAGCGCCATGGCGGTGCCGTTTTGCACGGAGGTGCCGGTAAAGACGATGTTCTTGCAGGCAGAGAGCGGCAGCGCGGAGCCGTCGGCACCATCGACGACGGTGACGGCAGCGGTCTTCTCGACGGCCTCGCTCTCGCCGGTGAGTGCGGACTCGATCACAAACAGGTCGCGCGCGGTGATGACGCGGGCATCGGCCGGCACCATATCGCCGGCAGAGAGGCGGATCACATCGCCGGGGACGAGCTCGTCGAAGAGGATCTCGACGCGCTCGCCGTCGCGCAGGACGGTGCAAGTGTTGGAGACCAGGTCCTTGAGGGCCTCTGCCGCATTGCCGCTGCGGGCTTCCTGGATAAACTTCATACCGCCCGATACCAGCAGCATGATGCCGATGACGATGACCGTGGAGGGGTCGCGCTGCGGCTCGGGCACGGCGAGCACGTCGATGTAGAGTGAGACCAGCGCGAGCGCGGCGAGGATGCCGGCGAAGGGATCGATGAACGCGTCGGCGATGCGGCGGGCGAGCGTCTTGGTCGGCGCTTCGATGGTGTTGGGGCCGGCGGCATCCAGGCGCTCGGTTGCCTGCTCGGCGGTGAGGCCGTTTGCCGTGGCGTCAAGCAGTACGAGAGCGTCCTCGGCGCTATGGGTGGCGGCGAATATGGTGTTCTTGGACAGGCCGGTGCGAGCGGCAGGGCGCGCCGTGCGGCGGCGCTTGGAGATGGCTTCGAGAACCGTGGCGGTTTTGAGCATCAGCATAGGGTCCTCCTTGTTAAAGGGAGTTAGCGTACGTGTCGTATTTGCTTCAAAAAACCTAGATGTCGCTCACGTCAAGCTCACGAACTACCACAAAGGGGACAGGCACCTTTGTGGGGGGTTGACGATCTGCCGGTGGCGTTTATGCGTGTGCGGAGTCCTCGCGGCGTGCCGAGGGCGACATGCAGGTTTTTCGACTAGGACTGCCTTCCATGGCACACCTCCTAAAGGCTGAGCGCAGCGCGCTTTGGGTATCTCGTACCCCTTTTTAATCCGCCCGTATTCTTGATGAGGGGGTTTGACATGTCAACCCCATTGTTCGGAAAACCATTCCCTCTGACAAAGCCTTTACAGAATGCCGTGGCCCCAAAGCGCGCCCGCATCGACGCTTCGCCTGCGCTAAACTGGAAGGCACGTACGCGATTACGAGAGGAGCCCGCATGGAGGCTTACAAGCAAGAGTTCATCAAGTTTATGGTTGAGTCCGACGTCCTTAAGTTCGGCAGCTTTACGCTCAAGAGCGGCCGTCAGTCTCCGTTCTTTATGAATGCCGGCGCTTACGTGACGGGCTATCAGCTCAAGAAGCTGGGCGAGTATTACGCCCAGGCCATCCACGATAACTTTGGCGACGATTTTGACGTGCTGTTTGGGCCGGCCTACAAGGGCATTCCGCTGGCCGTCGTGACCGCAATTGCCTACCACGAGCTGTACGGCAAGGAGGTCAAGTACTGCTGCGACCGCAAGGAGGCCAAGGACCACGGCGCCGACAAGGGCAACCTGCTGGGCTATGAGCCCCAGGACGGCGATCGCGTGGTCATGGTCGAGGATGTCACCACCAGCGGCAAGTCCATCGACGAGACCTATCCCAAGGTTAAGGCTGCTGCCGACGTCGAAATCAAGGGCCTGATCGTGTCCCTCAACCGCATGGAGGTCGGCAAGGGCGGCGTGACCACCGCGCAGAAGGAGATCGAAGCCAAGTACGGTTTTCCCGTCGCGAGCATCGTTTCCATGGCCGAGGTCGTCGAGACTCTCTACAACCACGAGATCGACGGCAAGGTTGTCATCGACGACGAGCTCAAGACCGCCATCGACGCCTACTACGAGCAGTACGGAGTGCGTTAGTTACGGCGTTTTACCAAACGCCGTAACCGGTCGACGCTGCGCGGGCCGCATTTGGACAATCTGACGTTCAACTTCAAGGGCGCGACCAGAAGGTCAGCGCCCTTTCGTTTCACGTCACCTTGTCTCAAATGCGACCCGCTCGCTGTCCGTTCTCTACCTGCGGCGTCGTCTTGCTCCGAATTGGTGGGCATTGGGTGTTCCTATAGTTTTGTCAACCGTCGGGGCTACTCCCGGTAGGGCACCCGGTCGCGCATCACGGCGTATATCGCCCTGAGCCGCTTCCTCGCGACGGCCTTGAGCGCCCGCCCGTGCCCCATGCCCCGCGCCCTGCAGGCCCGGTAGTACTCGCCGTAGCGCCCCGAGGACCTCACCAGGCTGTTGCACGAGAAGATCAGCAGGGACTTGAGCCTCGCGTCGCCGCGCCTGGACGCCCTGACCGACCTCACCGACGTGCCGGAGCTCCTCACCCTCGGGGCTATGCCGCAGTACGAGGCCAGGTGGTCGTGGTCCGGGAACCTGGCGATGTCGACCGACACCGCGAGCTGCGCCGCGGTCCTCGGGCCGATGCCGGGCACGGTGAGCAGGCACGCGTAGGTCTCGTCGCCCTCGAGCAG
>JAXJBU010000064.1:0-2211 GCA_036302865.1 Collinsella sp.
GTGGCCGACAACCCGATTTCCGGCAGGAAGGCGGCGTGACATGAGCTAGAATGACGGCATTCTAGGTGATTCTCGCCTCGCTCAGGCGGCCTCCGGCCACCATCGCGAGGCGAGCCTTACACCAACTTTTGCGACACTACCAAGCAAGTGCGTTGGAAGAACGCGAGTCGGTCTTCTTGGACATAGAATCGGCCTCTCAAAAAAGACCCCGCAATCCATTAAGGCTGCGGGGTCAAAACTAAATCATTTCCCAAGTCAAGATAGTGTCTTCAGCAAGATCGTCCTTTACCGCGCGGCCAATAACCACATCGGCATAAGTCGGAGCGATTCCCGTGCCGGGGCGCTTGGGCATCAGGTCCTCCTTGGCGATCACCTCGCCGGCCTTCATGCCACGCGTCAGCACAAGCGAGCGCCTCGCCTCACGGCGGGGCGTCTCCTCGCAAGCGAGGACCGTCTTCTCCGAGGAGCCCAGGATCCTGTCATGAATCGGAAGTTCTCAATGGCGCGTTTGAAGTCCTCGACGTCGCCGGAGTGGTAGCGATCGTTTCCAGGAAGCGACTTGTCCAGCGTGAAGTGCTTCTCGATGACCTCGGCACCGAGGAGGTATGCCGTCGAGAGCGTCTGCATCGAGGCGTCCTCAGGCTTGCTCGCGCAGCACTGCATGTGGCTATCGATCGACTCGTGGCGACGCCCCCAGAAACAATAGGAGTCGACCTCTCGGGCCGCGAGCCGCACGTGCAAGCCGCGCAAAATGGAGCCGGTCGAGCCGTTGTAGAAGCCCTTGAGCTGGACGTAACAAAGGGGCCTATTCAGGCCCTCCGCCAACTCTAGTGCTTCGTCCACGAGAGCGTCGGTCGTCGTAACGTCACCCACGATCATTACAGGCTCTTCCTCCACACCATCTTGTCCACGACGCCGGTGTAGCTCTGGATGATCTTGACCACCTTGGTGGAGACGGTCTCGTCGGCGTAGTCGGGAACGGGCGCCTCGGGAAGCGAGCCCTCGGCGTCGAGCTCGACGGCGGTGCGGACGGCCTGCAGCAGACCCTTCTCAGAGATACCGGCCAGCGTGAAGCAGGCCTTGTCCAGGGCCTCGGGGCGCTCGGTGGAGGTGCGGATGCACACCGCCGGGAACGGGCGGCCGACGCTCGCGAAGAAGCTGGACTCCTCGGGCAGCGTGCCGGAGTCGGACACCACCGCGAAGGCGTTCATCTGCAGGCAGTTGTAGTCGTGGAAGCCCATGGGCTCGTGCATGCGCACGCGCGGGTCGAGCTTAAAGCCGGTGGCCTCCAGGCGCTTGCGGGAGCGCGGGTGGCAGGAGTACAGGATCGGCATGTCGTACTTCTCCGCGAGCGCGTTGATGGCGGTGAACAGGCTCGTGAAGTTGGCCTCGGTGTCGATGTTCTCCTCGCGGTGGGCGGAGAGCAGCATGTAGCGCTTGGGCTCCAGGCCGAGCTCGGAGAGCACTTTTGAGGCCTCGATCTTCTCGAGGTTGGCGCGCAGGACCTCCGCCATGGGCGACCCGGTGACGTAGGTGCGCTCGGGGGCGCAGCCGGTGTCCCTGAGGTAGCGGCGGGCGTGCTCGGAGTAGGCCAGGTTGACGTCGGAGATCACGTCGACGATGCGGCGGTTGGTCTCCTCGGGCAGACACTCGTCCTTGCAGCGGTTGCCGGCCTCCATGTGGAAGATGGGGATGTGCAGGCGCTTGGCCGCGATGGCGGACAGGCAGCTGTTGGTGTCGCCCAGGATCAGCAGCGCGTCGGGCTGGACCTGGACCATCAGCTTGTACGAGGCCGCGATGATGTTGCCGACGGTCTCGCCCAGGTCGGCGCCCACGGCGTCCAGGTAGACGTCCGGGTCGTCCAGCGACAGGTCGCGGAAGAAGATGCCGTTGAGCGTGTAATCGTAGTTCTGCCCGGTGTGCGCCAGCAGGCAGTCGAAGTGGCGGCGGCACTTCTTGATGACCTCGGACAGGCGGATGACCTCGGGGCGTGTGCCCACGATGATCAGCAGCTTCAGACGGCCGTCGTTAGAAAAATTAACTTTAGAATTATCGTTACTCAACATGAGAGGGTAGTGTCGCAAAAGTTGGTGTAAGGCTCGCCTCGCGATGGTGGCCGGAGGCCGCCTGAGCGAGGCGAGAATCACCTAGAATGCCGTCATTCTAGCTCATGTCACGCCGCCTTCCTGCCGGAAATCGGGTTGTCGGCCA
>JAXJBU010000065.1:0-47811 GCA_036302865.1 Collinsella sp.
CCCTACCCTGGCCTGTCCTGTCCTGTCCTGTCCTGAACTGGATTGTGCTGAGCTGTCCTGTGATGAGGGAGATGCCCCCGCCGCGCCGCCCGAGTTCGAGCCGCCGACCCTCGACGAGGCCCGCGGTTACTTCGGTGCCAACTGCCTGAGCGGCGACCCGGACGCCTTCTGGGCCTACTTCGAGTCTCAGGGATGGGTCAAGGGCAACGGCCAGCCGGTGAGCAACTGGGGCGCCCTCGCGCTCGACTGGTCCAGGCGCCAGAAGCGCATCGACGCCGACGACCGGGCGAGGGGCAAGCCCACCGCCTCGGAGATCGAGGCCGCCACGTTCAAGCCGACGAGGACGCCCGAGCAGACGAGGGCGGAGCTCGAGCGCAGGTGGCGCGAGGAACATCCGGGCATCGACCCGGCGAAGGTGAAGGCCCCGAGGGGGACGACCGCCGATCCGGTGGCGCTCAAGGCGTACCAGGACGCGCGGCGTCTGTTGGATGCGAGGGCCGCATGCGAGAGGAGGGCGTCATGAGCTTGGACGACGAGAGGAGCGAGAACATGGGCAGACCGAAGGGGTCCGCGAGCATCTACGACGACGGGCCGCGCAGTGCCCGCTGCGAGACGTGCGGGTTCTGCGCCGTGAGCGAGGCGGTCATGACGGCGTCTGGCGAGGGCTGCAAACGGTACACGTGCATGCGCTGCCCCGACTTCGTGCACACCACGCAGGGGCTCGCGAGGTGCAACTACTGGGAGGCGCGACATGAGGGCTGAGTCGCTGGACAGGCGCGGGGGCTACGTGCTCGTGTGCGGGCAGTGCGGCAGGCGGTTCCGCACGGCGTACAGGAACCAGAGGTACTGCTGCGGGTGGTGCGAGAACGTGGCGCGAAGGGACGCGAGCAAGCGGCCCGTGGACGTGTACCTCGGAACGAGGAGCGAGTCGGGCCGAGAGGTCAACGCCATGCGCGCGGCGCTGGCACAGGGGAGGCGCATCTGATGCGGGACGGTTACAAGTTCGAGTTCGGGGCGCTCGATGAGTCGGACGCACCCAAGGTGCAGGCGCTCAAGCCGCTCGAGGAGGCGGCCGAGGTATACGGCGCTTGGCAGGATTGCGACGACATGCGCCTCAGCCCGATCATGACGGCGCGCAGGGAGTACCGCCAGAACCTTATCGACGAGTGCATGGACGTGGTCCAGGCGGTCGTCAGCCTGCTCGACGCCGAGGGGTTCACGCAGGAGGACGTGGACGCGGCAATCGAGCGCTGCAACGAGAGGAACCGAGAGAGGGGACGTCTGTGATGGAGACTTTGGAGCAGATCAAGGCCGACGCGGTCGAGGTGTTCCATTTCGACCGCGAGTGCAGGCCGCAGGACAGGGCGCACGCCTACCTGGGGAAGTACCGCGTCAGGCGCGGCTACAACGACACGGCGATGCAGGTCGCGGTGACCGACATGATCGAGCGCGCCTACGAGGCGGGAAGGGCCGAGGTCACCGGCGCGAACCTCGTGCAGAACCTGCGCCGCCAGCTGACGAGCATCGAGGCGACCGTCGGGGATGCCATCGACCTGCTCGACGAGAGCGTAGGGGGGGCGGACTGCGATGAGTGACTCGAGGGTCGGCGGCTACCCGATGGGGGTGACCGACGCCGCCATCGAGCGTCACTTCGGCGGGGCCGGGGAGCATCGGATGTGCGGTAACTGCAGGCACTTCTGCGGCAGCGACATCCACGTCGACTACGGCTACTGCCACCTCGAGTTCGAGCGCGCCTACGACGCGGAGGCGCCTGAGCGCAAGGAAGGGTTCTGGCGCCTGGCGAAGTGGGCCGTGGCGTGGCTCATGGAGAACCTGCTGTACTGCGAGGACGAGTGCGGCGAGTGCCGCGACTACGAGGAGTTTGGGTCATGAGTGTCGAATTGCCAAGAGATGCCGAGGGACGAGAGATACCTCTAGATACCGTGGCGCTGTTCAACCGTGTCGGGAACGTATATAGCATCGTGCGCTGGACATTCACTACGGACTTTGATTTGAGTGACGGATGGTCGAACAAATGGCGTGCGATTACCGACCGTGGATTTGCACTCGATCCGGCACTCGTGTACCTCACCACGCCAGACACATGGGAGAAGCTGGAAGAGGACTTGGGCAGGGGCGCGGACGCGCTGAATTACGAAGCCTGCGCCTATTTTGGCAAGAGTGCGTGCGACTGCTCATCGTGCATCGCCGACAAAGGCGAAACCTGCGAAAGGGTTGTCATGCGCGACATCGCCGACCGCATCCACAAGCTGAGGGGTGAGGGCGATGCCTAGCGATTGTCCCTACTGCGGAAAGCCGCATTTCAACTTCGGCGATGACGAAGAGGGAGTCGAGATGTGGATAAATGAGCCAAATGACGGCGAGTATGTCATTGTTGCCGACCCGCCCTTCGCATGGAGCACCCCGATTAACTTCTGCCCGTTCTGCGGGCGCAAGCTGGAGAAGGTGAGGACTGATGTTGACTAGCAACCTTGTGCCGTGCTTCGTCCAGTCGTTCAAGACGGACTCAAAGACCGGCTACGAGAAAGCACTGCTCGTCGGCGTTTTCGACAAGACGACCACCGATCTCGACTGCTGCATATCCTCGAGCAGCAGGGATACGGGTAAAACCTGTCAGCCGGTTGCCGTGGTCATGCAAGAGGATGGCCGGCTGCGTGAGGTGAACGTATCGAATGTTATCATCGACGACTCGTATGAAGTGTTCGACATGTACTCGTGGACGTTCAACGAGAACGACATAACCGAGCAGCTCGGGTTCCAGCGCAAGGAGGACTGATGGACGAGATCGTGCTGAAGCCCTGTCCGTTCTGCGGTGGCGATGCTGAGATGCAGCAGGGCAAGTATCAAGGTCTGCGCACCTTCTACGTGAGCTGCTTGGGATGCGGCGCACGGACGGACCTAGAGTACGCCGAGGAGTTCGCTGCAGATCTATGGAATGAAAGGGTGAGCTATGTTGAATAAGCGAGCGATGATTTCACAGCCTATGGCTGGTAAGACCGACGAGGAGATCGCGGAGGCGAGGGACAAGGCGCACGCTAAGCTGCGTGAGATGGGCTACGAGTTCGTGAACACCTTATTCACTGACGAGTGGTACAGCGACGAGGCTATGGAGGAGCGCGGCGTGGTACAGATTCCGCTCTGCTACCTTGCAAAGTCGCTCGAGAACATGAGCCTGTGCCATGTGGCCTACTTCTGCAAGGGCTGGGAGAACGCACGCGGATGCCGCATCGAGCATGATGCCGCCGTCGCGTACGGGCTTGAGGTTCTGTATGAGGATTAGCGATGAAGAGCGCCGCGAGGCCGTAGAGTTCCTGCGCTCCGGCACGTGCCTATACTTTGCCGAGCATCGGAAAAGGCAGCTCGACTGCACGCGGTGCATGAAGGTGAGCACAATGCTTTTCGGCCACTACGATGCGCTTTGCGATTTGGACAGCTGCGGGACCGATGCGTGGCAAAGACTTGCCGACCTCATCGACCGCCCGAGCGAGAATATCGAGCGTCCTCGGTGAGTTGGTCCCCGGCGCCTGATAAGGTTCTGCCGTGGCGGGCGAGCTTTAGGGGGTATGCGAATGGCGTGTAGGCTACCTGTAGGAGATGGGCCAAAAGGCCCATCTACAAAGTCAACACATCCGTTGAGGGACGAGTGGGCGCTCCGGAAGGGGCGCTCCTCTTACGTCCTTTGGACGGACGAGATGATAAGGCGGATGCAGGCGCACCCGGAGCGGACGGCGGCGGAGATCGCGGCGGACCTCAGGGTGACGCCGAGCGCCGTGAGGCACGCGCGGCAGCGGTACGGGCGCTTTTCGACCGGAACGGATGGGCTGTGCATCGTGTGCGACGCGCGGCCCGTGTTCGACACGTCGGCGCAGGCGAAGAAGTGGAGGCTGTGCAAGGGGTGCTATCTGGCGGAGCGGAAGAGGCGGCTCGAGGAAGAGGCGGAGAGCAACCGCATACGACAGGCCGCGCACAGACGGCAGAAGCTGGACGGAGACGTTTGAGAGGCTGGCCGAGGTGATCAGAATCAAGTCGACTAAGGTCGAGTAGCCGAAAGGCCCCGGGAAACCGGGGCCTTTTCTTTAAACGTTACCCCCTTTTTACGCTCGTGGGCAAACGCACGCGCTTGTCCACGTGCGTAAAAAGGTGGGAACGTTCGCGTTTCCATATGGCTATCTACCAGCGGAAACGTGATTTTGTGGCGGGAAAAGGGCGTGAAAAACTGACCAAGGAGGGCATCGAGGATGCCGTCCGCCTGTGCCGTGCCGGAATGACCGACAAGGACATTGCCGCGTATCTCGGGGTCGCACGCGAGACATACAGCCGCTGGATCAACCACCCTAGAACAGACAATCAGCGTCAACTGTGTCACGTTCTAAAAAAGGCCGAGGTCGAGCGCAAGGCGACGCTCGTGGGCCGCATCATGGACGCGAGCGGCGACAGCTGGCAGGCGGCGGCGTGGCTTTTGGAGCGCAAGTACCCGCAGGAGTACGCCAAGGCGCAGCGCATCATGGATACCACCGACACGGCGGTGCTCAAGGCCGCCAAGGAGCTGGTGCTGTCCGTGCCGTCTTCAATCGGCGGGGACGAGTAGCCGATGCCGCTCACGAGGATGCAGCGCGAGTACCTCGCCAACTGCACGCACCGCTACAACGTGAAGTGCGGGGCGACGGGCTCGGGCAAGAGCTACGTCGACATAGCCGTGACCATACCGCAGAGGCTTCTCGCCATGCGGGGCGAGGGACTGGCGGTGATGATCGGGAACACCCGCTCGACGCTCGAGCGCAACATCCTCGAGCCGATGCGCTCACTCTACAGCGAAGACGTCGTCAGCCAGATCGGGCGGGACAACACGGCCCAGATTTTCGGGCGCAAGGTCTACTGCCTGGGCGCGGACAAGAAGACAAGCGTATCCAAGATTCAGGGCGCCACGTTCGAGTGGGTCTACGGCGACGAGGTCGCCACGTGGAGCGAAGACGTGTTCCAGATGCTCAAGAGCCGCTTGCGCTGCGAGCACAGCCGCTTCGACGGCACCTGCAACCCCGACAGCCCGAACCACTGGTTCAAGCGGTTCCTCGACGGCGACAGCGACATCTACAGGCAGGACTACACGATCTGGGACGGCGCGCTGGCACCGGATGTCATCGAGGCCCTCATCAAGGACTACGGCAGCGGCGTGTACTACGACCGCTACATCTTGGGCAAGTGGACGTTGGCCGAGGGCCTGGTCTACCCCGGGTGGGAGGGTGCCATCGAGAGCCGGTATACGGGCGGCGCCGTCAAGTACGCGGTGTCTTGCGACTACGGCACGCAGAACGCCTTCGCGGCGCTGCTGTGGGCGTTTGACGGCAAGGTGTGGCACGTGGTGGACGAGTACCGCTACTCGGGCCGCGACACGGGGCACCAGAAGACGGACGCCGACTATGTGGCCGACATGGCCGACTTCGTGCGCGGGCTGGGCAAGCCGCCCAAGTTCATCATCGACCCGAGCGCCACGAGCTTCATCGCCGCGATGCGGCAGGCCGGGTTCAAGACCAAGAAGGGGCGCAACGACGTCGCGGACGGCATACGAGAGACGGATGTGTGCCTGGGCAACGGCACGGTGCGTATCTCCGAAGCCTGCGCGGGGCTGATAGGCGAGCTCGGCGGCTACTGCTGGGACGCCAAGGCGGACGGCGACAAGCCCGTCAAGGTCGATGACCACAGCTGCGACGCGCTCCGTTACGGCGTGGCAACACTGCGCATGTACAAGCCTGCGAAACGGCAGGTAAACCCATTTTTTGAAGGGAGGTAGCGGCTTGTCTAAGGGGCCTTTGGTGACCGATGGCGACCTCAAGGAGGCGGCGTCGGCGACGGCGTTCGCGGCAGATGCCATCGAGCGGCACATGTCGAGCGAGATGTACCGCAACGCCGTCACCGCGAACGAGTACTACCGCCAGCACAACGTCACGATCAACCGTTTCGTGCAGAAGATCTACTCGTGCTCCGGTGCCGAGGCCGAGGACTTCACGGCCTCGAAGCTGAGGCTGGCGAGTAACCTGTTCAAGCGCCTAAACGTCCAGCGCTGCACGTACTCGCTCGGTAAGGGCGTGAGCTTCGTGGACGTCTCGGCGGGCGGCAAGGACACGACCAAGGAGGGGCTTGGCGACCGCTTCGACGACGACGTCATGGAGATGGGGCTCAAGGCGCTCATCCACGGTGTGTCATTCCCGTTCTGGAACCTCGACCACATCGACGTGTTCACCGCCGACGAGTTCTGCCCGGTGTGGGACGAGTACTCGGGGGCGCTATACGCCGGCGTGAGGTTCTGGCGGCTCGACTCCGACCACCCGTGGCACGCGACCCTCTACGAGCAGGATGGCTACACGGAGATGGTGTCGGGCGGCAGCGGCTTCGACTTCGAGGTGGCCGAGGCCAAGCGCGCCTACAAGGTCACGTATCGGGAGATACCGGCGGACGGAATGAAGCTGGCCGTCGATGCGGAGAACTACTCCCGCCTGCCAATCGTGGCGGTCTGGGGCGGCGACGCGCACCAGAGCACGCTCGTCGGCATGCGCGAGAGCATCGACGCCTACGACCTCATCAAGAGCGGCCTGGTGAACGACACGCGCGACTGCGCGCAGATCTACTGGCTCATCAATGGAGCCGGCGGCATGGACGACAGGGACCTCGACCTGTGGCGAGCGAAGCTCAAGCTGACGCACGTGGCCGAGGTCGACGCCGAGCAGGGGCAGTCCGTGACGCCGTACACGCAGGAGGTGCCCGTCGAGGGCCGCAAGGAGACGCTGGCGCAGATCAAGGCCGACATCTACGAGGACTTCGGCGCGCTGGACGTCCACACCATCGCGGCGGGGGCGACCAACGACCATATCGACGCGGCATACCAGCCGATGGACGAGGAGGCCGCCGAGTTTGAGCGCCACATCCGCGAGGGTATCATGGACATCCTCGCATTGCAGGGCATCGAGGACACGCCCGTGTTCACGCGCACTCGCATCAGCAACACCAAGGAGCAGGTCGAGACCGTGTGCTTGGAGGCCGAGTGGCTGGACGAGGAGACGATCCTGCGAAAGCTGCCGAACATCACGCCCGACGAGAGGGCGAAGATTTTAGAGCGCAAGCAGCGGGAGCAGGAGGAGCGCATGGCAGCACTGCCGCCCGCCCTGGCGGCGAACGCGAAGGGCGCCAAAGAGGACAACGACGACGAGGACGACGAGGATGAGGAAGGTGATGAGTGATGGCGGCATTGCAGGTGCTTGACGGCGAGCTGTGGCAGTGGGACACCGGGCGCGAGGTCGAGGTTGTCGGCTGCGAGCAGGTGCATTTCGCCAAGTCGACCACGGGGACGTGCTACACGGTTGCGGTGGCCGACAGCAAGGCGAAGATTCCCGACGAGCTGCTCCAGGCGGCTGGGCGCGTGTACGCATGGGCCTACATCACGGATGAGGCTTACGGCGGGCGCACGCGCATCGAGGCGCTCTGGGACGTAAAGAGGCGAGCCAAGCCCGCCGAGTACATCTACGAGCCGAGCGACCAGCGCACCATCAAGGACGCAGAGACGGCGCGAGACGAGGCTAAGACCGCGCAGAAGGCGGCGGAGGCCGCACGAGACAGGGCCGTCGCCGCCGAGGTCAAGGGGGCACGCGCCACGACGCTCGCCTCGGGCTCGAAGGCAACGGCGACGATGGAGAACAACGTGCTGGTCGTCGGCGTGCCGAAGGGGGACGCGCTGAGATACAGCGACCTCACCGCCGAGCAGATCGCGGAGCTCAAGAAGCCCGCGACGGACGCGGCGGCTGGTGTGAACAAGGTCAACAACGAGTTCAAGCAGCTCAAGGTTTCTGTCGAAACGGCGGAGAAGGTCCGCTCCGACGCCGAGGCGGGGCGCAAGGAGAAAGAGACCGAGCGCGGGCAGAACGAGACGGAGCGCAAGGAGGATGAGGCCAAACGCAAGGCTGCCGAGCAGAAGCGCGAGCAGGATTCGACCGAGGCCCTCGCCGACGCACAGGCGGCGCTCAAGGACGCCAAGACGGCAGCCCTGAACTACCAGTCGATTATCGACTCGGCGGCTGCCGTGACGGCGCTGGGACTCAAGAAGGTAAACGGCAAGATTTGCCAGATGCGAAAGGTAGGTGCCTAAATGGCCGATATGCAGGCAACCGAGCAGGCAACCGAGGGGTTCGAGTACGCGGACCCGCTGGCATCGGACAAGGCGGTGTGGGCGCTTGTCGGCGCGGTGAAGAATCTGGGCGACCATAAGGCGCTCGAGCGCGACGCCTCTACGGGCCGCTACGTCAACGAGAGCGTCGCCGCGATGGTCGACAAGCACAAGACGGGACTGGTGTACACGTTCCTCATCCCGGCGGGCAGCCCCACCGACATCCAGCCGATGAGCGCCGCTGCGAAGCGCGTGGCCTCCACCGAGTTCGTGCCCGCGACGGCGACGAGCGCGGCTGTCGACCCGTTCGACGCCGAGGGCGGCCCGTGGTTCCACGTGTCCGCCAACGCCGGTGCCGACGCCGACGGCGTGCCGTGGGTCGAGGCCATCGACGGCGTCGACTACGGCTTCTCGCGCGTTGACAACGGACACGGCAACAACGTCTACGAGATCGCGCCGGTCGTTTGGCAGGCGGTCGAGGTGCTGACGAACGGCAACCTGCTCGTCTCGTGGTCCGACAGCCGATTCAGCGGCTCGCAGCCGAACCCCAAGGCATTGCTGCCGGACGGCACGCTGCGACCGTACATGCTGACGCCGACGTATCCCATGAGCATCGACGCCGACGGGCGCCCGCGCTCCGTCTCGGGCGCGAAGGTCGCCAACCGCACGACGTCGCACGACTCGCTCGTCGACCTTTGCAAGACCGCGACCACGGGCTACTCGGGCATGAGCGTCTATGACCAGTGGTATATCAACTTCCACCAGTTGACCAAGACGCTCTGCAAGTCCTCCCAGGTGGACTTCCCGGGTTGCACGGACTTCAACATCCAGATCCACCCCGCGCTCGCCGAGACGGGCGTCACGCGCGTGGTCGTCACCGCCGAGCAGGCGGCGAAGATTCCCGTGGGCGCGTCGATGATGTACGGCACCGACACGGGCACCACGTGCCCAGACCGAGGCGCCGCAGCCGCATACGACGTGTTCGACGGCGCCGTTGTCGGCGGCAAGGAGACGCTCGCAGACGGCAACGTGGCGCTTCTCATGGACGTCACCAAGGCGTTCGACACGACCGTGAACACATGGCTCCAGAGTGCGCCGTGGTGCACGGGCAACACCGATGCCCTCGTTGGCGACGGCCAGGTGGCGAAGAACGGCAAGCATCCGTTCAAGGTCGGCGGCGTCGAGACGGGGCTGGGCCTGTGGGAGTTCATGGGCGATACGCTCTTCGTCTCCGATGGCACGGGCTTCGGCATCGCGGTCAACCCCGACACCCGCAATGAGAAGAAGAACGCCGTGGCGGACGGGGTGACCCCGACGGCGGCGTGCATGCCGACGGCAGATGGCTACATGCTCGACATCCAGTTCGTCAACGGCCTTATCTTGGGAAAGGGGCTCGGCGGCTCGGCGACGACTGGTGTCGGCGACTACTTCTACTTCGACACATCCGGCGGTAAGGTCAAAGGCACAATCCGTCTGGTTCGGTTCCTCGGCTACCTGCGGGACGGCTCGCCTGCCGGTCTTCGTTGCGCGATCTCGCGGCTCTGGTCCGGTTGGGCCGCTTGGTACTTCGTCTCCCGGCTTTCTGCTACGGGCCGTAGCCGGGGGTGAATCAGGGCGTAGCCCTGAGAGGGGGCTGGCCCCCTCCTAACCCCAAACAGGGATTCACGGTGAGGGCGGCGCTGGTTTCTGGTTCAGTTCCTCGGCAACCTGAGGAACGGCTCGAATGCCGGTCTTCGTTACGCGAACTCGAGGAACAGGTCCGGTAGGGCCACTTGGAACTTCGTCTCCCGGCAATCTGTCTATAAATCTCTACTCGCACCGTGTCTACCGCGCCCGCCGCTTTCTGGCGGGACGCGGCTCAGCCTGACTCCTTTGAGTGAAATATGTCCGCAAGGCTCACGGGCTGGTAGCCGCAAGGCGAACGCTCGTATGACAGACAGAAAGAGCTTTGATCTATGAAAACCTACTGCAAGGGCCTCGAGTTCACGCGCAAGAGCGTCGTCGAGGCCCTGCACCGATGGAAGAAAAGCGACTCCGGCAAGGAGAACGGCTGGCGCGTCGCCGACGAATACGGCACCGAAACGGCGTTCGTCGACCGCATCTGGCTAGAGCTCTCGACCGAGACGCTTACGTTCGAGCCGATTCGAACCTACCTGAAGCACGACCCGAACAGCGGCAAGCTGCGCGAGATAAGCGTCGAGAGTATCAAGCGGCAGGTGTGCAACTACCTGTGCGTTGGGGCACTCGAGCCGCTCCTTGCCGCCAAGGTCGGCTTCTGGCAGGTGTCGAGCGGCGTCAAGGGCAAGGGCGCGGCGCTGGGGATGCGCAAGCTCAGGCGCGCGGTTCACCGCTTCGTCTACCACGTGCACGTCGACATCCGCAACTGCTACGGCTCGATGCAAACGGCGATAGTGGAGGGTCTGGTGGCGCGCTACGTCAAGAACAGCCAAGTCCTCTACCTGCTCCATTCGCTGCTGTCGACGATGAACGGCGTCCTTATCCTCGGCAGCTACCTGTCGCTTCGGTTGGCGGCGTTCGTGATCTCGTTCGCATACCACGTGGTCGAGGAGGCGGCGAAGGAGCGGCGCGGCAAGCGCGTGAGGCTCGCGGGATGCCAGGTGTGGTACGCCGACGACGGCTATTTTCTCGGCAACTCAAAGCGCTCGCTCAGGAAGGCCGCGGCCATCGCCGCGCGCGTTTTGGTGCGGCTAGGATTGTCGCTGAAGCCGTGGAAGGTGAGGCGCAACGGTGCCGAGCCCATCGACTTCGCGGGCTATCGCATCTGGTGCGCTCGCGGGCGCCGGGTCGACTTGCGAAAGAGGCTCTGGAAACGACTGCGACGCGCGTTCGCGCGCTACATGCGCAGGCGCACCGAGCGCTTGGCGAGGCGCGTGTGCTCTTACTGGGGCTGGCTGAAAACGGCCGTCATGGAGCACCAGATGAACGTCAAGCGGTGCATATTCAACGCGGCGAGGGCCGTGGGTTAGGAGGAAAAATATGGTTGTGAAGTCGGAGCGAACGGGCGAGAGGCCCGAGACGGTCGAGATCGCGGGGGCCGACGTCTGGCTGCGCCGCGGCATCGCCGAGGGCGAGCGCGAGGAGCAGGGGGGCGAGGGCGGTTCCGTCAAGGTGAAGGTGTTCACCTACGAGGAGCTGCACTTCACCGACCCGACGGGCGAGCTGACGGTCGATGGCGCAAAGGCCGACTTTGACACCGTCTGGGCGGCACACGAGGCGGACGGCATGAGCATGGAGGAGCAGATCGCATCGCTCCAGCAGCAGGTCGCCGACTCGCAGGCGGCCCTTCTCGAGCTCGGCGACATCGTTGGAGGTGAGTAACTTGGCGAAGATCTACTACCGCGCCGTGAAAAGCGGCAAGCGCACGCTCGAGAGCGTTCCCGAGCGCTGGCGCGACGAGGTACGCCAGATGCTGGAGGCAGACGGCGAGTAGGGAAGGGCCCCGGCTTCGGTCGGGGCCCTTTTCCGTTATGCGCGGGCGACCATGCGTGCCGACGATTGGAGGCGGCGCATGGCGAAGGATAGCGCTCACGAGTTCTCAGACGCCGAAATTCGGGCGTTCGAGCGCGAGGTGGCGGGAGTGTACGGCGAGGCGAGCAAGACGGCCTACGCCAACCTCAAGCGCTATCTGGCGCAGTTCGAGGCCGACGACGAGAAGATGCGCGAGCGTCTCGGGGCCGGCGAGATCACCAAGGCGCAATACAGGTCTTGGCGAAGCGGGAAGATAGCGGCTGGCAGGCGCTACCGAATCGTGCTCAAGCAGTGCGCCGAGGCCATGACGCACGCGAACGTCGTCGCAGCCGCCGCCATCGAGGGCAGGCTGCCCGAGGTCTACGCCGAGAACTACAACTACGGCACGTGGCAGGTCGAGAGCGCCGTGGGCGTTGACACGGCCTACGCGCTGCAGGACGCGTCAACCGTGCAGAGGCTGCTCACCGACCACGACAGCTACCTGCCAAAGCCGTCCGTCAACGTCGCCAAGGACGTGGCGTGGAACCGGCGGCTCATCGCCAACCAGATTACGCAGGGCGTGCTGCTCGGCGAGTCGATACCCAAGATCGCGAAGCGCATTCAGGACGTAGCGGGGTCGAACCGCGCGGCGGCGGTGCGCTTGGCGCGGACCTCGACGACGGCGGCGGAGAACGCCGGACGCGTCGACAGTTACAAGAGGGCCAAGGGGCTCGGCATCAAGGTGCAGCAGGAATGGATGGCGACGCTCGACGGGCGCACGCGCTCGAGCCACAGAAAGCTCGACCGCGAGAAGGTGGAGGTCGGCGAGAAGTTCAGCAACGGGTGCCGCTATCCCGGCGACCCGGAGGCGCCGTATGCCGAGACGTGCAACTGCCGCTGCACGCTGGTGGCGTGCTGTGACGGACTCGACGTGCTCGACGGCGAGCGTTTCAGCCGCCTGCCCGAGGGCATGACGTATGAGGAATGGAAGGCGGGCAAGCCCGCCGTAAACGGCACCAAGCCCGCGAATCGCACCATCTCCGAGTTTATGGAAATGCCAGGAACCAAGCGCAAGCTGGATGCGGCAGGCGTGTCCAAGACCGAGGCGCGCAAGCGGCTCTCGCGGCAGCTCGAGGACTACGGCATACCGTCCGGCTCGTTCCGCAAGATGAGCGCAGGCGACCAGCAGAAGGTGCTCGACACGGTGCTTGCGCCCGGTTCGACGCCCATTGTCAACGGCCGGCGCGTTTTCAAGGAGATTAAGGGCGAGCATTCCGCAGGCTCCGACCTTGCCAAGGTAAACCCGAACTTTAAGACAAAGAAGGACAAAGACGGCAGGTACTCGTACAACTGCCAAAGGTGCGTTCCGGCGTATGAGGCGAGACGGCGTGGGCTCGACGTCGTTGCGAAGCCGGTTAAGATGAACAAGTGGGGGAAAATATCGGCATATGACCCCTTCGCGCGCGCCGAGTCGTACAAAAAGGTGTTTCCGGGGGCCACTTGGAAACGTGGTGGCGATAAGCCGGAGAAAGAAATAACGTCATTCCTCCTTGCGGTAAACGGGGACGCGAGGGCCGAGGTCTCCGTTTCCTGGGACCACGCGCTTTGCGGCAAGAGCGGACGACACGTTTTCGTTGCGGAAAAGACGGGAAACGCTATCAAGTTCATAGACCCACAGAGCGGCGATGAGGACGTGAGCTGGTATTTTGGTATAATCAAGGCCGAGGAGACGGAGTTCGCGCGAGTTGACGACGCCGAGTTTGGCGATCTTATCGACGAGTGCCTGACGACAAGAGGTTGACATGCTCACATTGGAAGAGGCAATAAAGCCGATTCTGGAAGAGGAGGCCGTAGACGGATACGGCCCGGTGTGCGCATACGAGGGCAAATACCATTGGTTCGTCGGTTTCGGTTTCGATGGAAAGATGGCCCCGGGCGACACTCCGTATGCCATCGACAAGGAAACGGGGAAGATTGACTTCTTCCCGATTCCATTTTTCCTCAGAGGAGAGAGTCCATCTGCTATCGAGCTTGAGATGGACAAGGCCAACGAGATAAAAGTCAAATAGACCACAGCCAGCCCCGCCACGGCGGGGCTTTTTTCATGCCGCGTGACCGTGCCGTGACACTGCCCGCAGAGAGATTGAGGCAGGCATGAAAGAGCTATTCACTTGTGCGAGCTGCGGAGACTGCGCCGTAAAGCTGGGCTTCGGCTTCACGTTCCCGGATACCTACATCTGCACGCAGCGCGGCGACGAGGTCGAGCCCGACGACGGCTGCACGCTCGGGTGCGAGGGCGTTCCGATGCAAGCCATCGAGGCCATCGAGGCGGACGTCGACGGGCGCGTTGGCTACGGCTGCGAGGTGCTCGACTGATGGCTTACGGGCTCGTCGGCGGCGTCGGCGACCACGGCCGGCACGGCACCCTCATCACCGAGGAGATCGTGAACGCCGCGAAGCTGGATACCGCCGAGTGCATCGAGATACGGCAGAACAACATCGAGCAGGTCGAGAAGGCCATCCTGCGCGCCTATAAGACTGGCCTGGAGGAGGTAGGCCTCGTCGCGGAGGGCTATGCCAAGGCGACGTGCCCGGTCGACACGGGCAGGTTGCGCAACTCCATCACGCACCTCCTCAAAGGCTACGACTGCTTCATCGGCACCAACGTCGAGTACGCGCCGTACGTCGAGGAGGGGACCTCCCGCATGAAGGGCAAGCACTTCCTGCGCAAGGCGGCGACGGGCCACGGGGACACGTACCGGGCGATTCTCGAGAAGCACCTGAGGGGCGGCGCATAGAGCCGCGTTACTCCGTTTGGATACTCACCCTTGCCGCGAGGTATTGCGGCGCGGGCCCCGCCGAGGCAACAGGCTGGGACTCGCCCATTCCGAAGCAAGGGAGATTCTGTTGGCACTCACACGAAAGATGCTCAAGGCAATGGGCATCGAGGACGAGAAGATCGACCAGATCATCGACGAGCATGCCGAGAGCGTGAACGCGCTCAAGGCGCAGCGCGACGAGTTCAAGGAGGCCGCTGGTAAGGCGGACGGCTACAAGAAGGAACTGGACGCACTCAAGGCCAAGGGCGAGGGCGCGGGCGAGTACGAGGAAAAGTACAAGGCCAAGTGCAAGGAGCTCGACGACTACAAGGCCGAGGTCGCTGGGGAAAAGGCGGCAGCAGAGAAGCGCGGCCTGTACCGACAGCTGCTCGAGTCGGCGGGCGTCGACCCCAAGCGCATCGACACCGTTCTCAAGGTCTCAGACCTCGAGGGCGTGACCGTCAAGGACGGCGCTATCGAGGACGCGGACAAGCTGACCGAGGGCATCAAGGCCGACTGGGCCGACTTCATCGCAACCACGACCGTCAAGGGCGCCGACGTGGCCCACGCCCCCAAGGGCGAGGGCGGCAAGGACATCAACGAAATGAGCACCGCCGAGTACATGAAGTACAAGGCGGAGCAGAGAGGCTAAGGGGTATCTATGTCGAACACCATCCTTACACCCAACATCATCGCCAACGAGGCGCTGGACGTTCTGCGCACCAACGCCGTCATGGCCAACCTCGTCCACCGCGACTACTCCTCCGAGTTCGTCGCCGGCGTGGGCGACACCATCACCGTCCGCAAGCCCGCCACCTTCGAGGCCAAGGAGTTCACTACCGAGGTCGAGGTGCAGGACGCCACGGAGGGCAAGGTTCCCGTCAAGATGGACAAGCTGCTCGACGTGACGTTCGCCGTCACGTCCAAGGAGCTGACGATGGGCATCGTCGACTTCTCCGCACAGTTCCTCGTTCCCGCTATGCAGGCCTTCGCCGACAAGATCGACGGCTACCTGCTCGCGCTCGAGAAGGACGTCACGAACCGCGTCGACCACACCAAGGGCGCCATCGCCGTGGCGGACATCATCGCCGCCCGTAAGTTCCTCGTGGACGCCAAGGCGCCCTCCACGGAGCGCCGCTTCGTCTACGGCTCCCAGGCCGAGGCCGACCTGCTCAACACCGAGGCGTTCACCAACGCCTCGGCCGTCGGCGACAACGGCACCGCCCTCAAGGAGGCATCGCTTGGCCGCAAGTACGGCCTCGACTTCTACTGCGACCAGAACGTGCAGAAGACCACGGCAGAGACGGCCAACTACACGCCGTCCATCGCTTTCCACAAGAACGCCTTCGCGCTTGTGACCCGTCAGCTCGAGATGCCGCTCGGCGCTCCCAAGGCGTACTCCACCTCCTACGACGGCTTCGGCCTGCGCGTCGTGCAGGGCTACGACCAGAAGACCAAGACCGACACCGTCTCCATCGACATGCTCTGCGGCGTCAAGACCCTCAGCCCCGAGCTCGCCGCCGTCATCACCGATAAGCGATAGGCGCAGAGATGCTCGAGCAGGTGCTTCTGTCGCTGCGCAACTGGTTCGTCGCCGACAAGCGCACGGGGCGCGTCCGCATCGAGGGCGGCCGCCTCGTGCCGCCCGCGGCGCTCGGTCTCAAGGAGGGCCAGTACGTCCGCATCACGGGCTCCGTGTTCAACGACGGGTTGCACGCGTGGCCATACAACGGACTCACGGACGAGGAGTTCGTCGGCACCGTCTGGGCGCTCGCCATCCCGCAGGCCGTGGTCGACCTCGCTGGCGAGATCGCGGCGTGGCAGACCGAGCACGCCAAGGAGCTGGATAGCCCGTACGCATCCGAGAGCTTCGGCGGCTACAGCTACACGCGCGTCGGCGGTGACGGCTCGCCCATCACGTGGCGACAGCAGTTCAAGGCGCGTCTCTACCCTTGGAGAAAGCTGTGAGCCGCCTGTACGAGCGCATGGCGGTGGCGTGCGTCAGGCTCGTCGCAAAGACCGAGCCTGACGGCGAGGGCGGCTTCAAGACCGTCCTCGCCGTCGGCGACGGCTTCACGGCGGCGATCGTGCGCGACAGCTCGACGGCCTCGCGTATCGCGGAGCACGACGGCGTGAGGAACGTCTACACCGTGACCACCGGCGAGCCGCTGCGGTATGGCGACCTCTTCCAGCGTACGTTCGACGGGCAGGTATTCCGCTGCACGTCGAACGCGGACGACGGCGCCGCGCCACGCTGCGCGTCGTTTGGCTTCGGCCAGTGCAGCGCGGAGGAGTGGGAGGTGCCGGATGGCGACTAAGGCGGCGGCACTGCAGGCGTGGCTCGAGGGCTTCGGCCTTCCCGTGTACCGCGACTCGGCGGTGCCGCGCAAGGCGAAGATGCCCTACATCACCTACGACCTGCCGACCGCGTCGTTCGGCACGCAGTGCAACTCCGAGGTGAACCTCTGGTACCGGACCTCGTCCGAGGCCGCGCCAAACGCCAAGGCCGATGAGGTCGCTCGTGCGCTCGGGCTCTCCGGCGTGCTGCTGCCGTGCGACGGCGGCGGCATGTGGGTGATGCAGGGCGAGCCGTTCTGCAACGCCATGGCCGACGAGGACAACGCCGTGAAGCGCCGAATCATCAACCTGACCATTGAGTACATGACCAGCTACTAGGAGGTCATATGTCTAAGTTCACGCGTATCCCCGAGAACACGTTCAAGGAGATCGTCATCAACGCGGGCCTACTCGCCACGAATTTCAACCCCAAGACAGCCGAGGTCGCGGAGTCCGAGCTGATGGGCGCGACAAGCGGTGGCGCCAGCTTCGCCGCTACGCCCAGCTTCATCGACTACGGCGAGGATATCGACAACTGCCCCGCCAACACGATGGAGCTCAAGCGTATCGACAGCATCGAGGCCAAGCTGAGCGGCACGTTCGTGACGCTGAACACCGCGCTCGGCAAGAAGCTCGCAGCCGCAGCCGACGAGACCGAGGGGAAGATCGTCCCGCGCTCCGCGCTCTCGGAGGAGGACTTCGCCGACATCTGGCTCATCGGCGATTACTCGGGCGAGAACGGCAACGGCTATATCGCCGTCCGCCTCATCAACGCACTCAACACGGGCGGTCTGCAAATCACGACGCAGAACAAGGCCAAGGGCCAGTTCGCGTTCGAGTTCACGGGCCACTACTCAATCAAGAACCCCGAGATCGTGCCCTACGAGCTGTATATCAAGCAGGAGATTGGAGCCTAACCATGAATCTGGACAACCTTAACGCCGACGAGTTCCAGAACGCCATGTGCCTGTTGGCGGACGTGGCGGAGGACGTCATGAACGGCGAACTCGGCGCGAAGGCAAAGGCCTCCTACGCCAAGTTCCGCTCCGACTCCGCCAAGGCCAAGGCCAAGGCGAGCGCCAAGGTCAAGGGCGACCCCGAGGCCGCGAAAATAGCCGCCACCGCCGAGGTCAACGGCCTCGCCGTGGACATGATGGCGGGATTGCTGCCCGACGTGCTGCGCCAGGGTGGCGAGATCAGCTACAAGCTGCTCGCCGCGCTCGACGGCCAGACGCTCGAGGAGTACAAGGCCGACTTCACCGTCAAGAAGTGGGTGAACGACATCAAGGATGCCATCGACAGCATCGACGGCATCAAGGACATTTTGGCTCCTTTTTTTGGATAGCCGCCGAGGACCCATCTCACATATGGCTCTGTCTGGGCGAGTACGTCGGGCCACGGCGTGCTCGCCCTTTCTGTAGGTACATGGTCGCGCGGTGGCGCGAGCGGGACGAGCGGGAGGCGTTCCGTGTGTACCTGAGCGAGTCGGTGCGCCTCATGGCGCAGGGGAAGTGGCTCAAGGAACCCTTCCTGAGCATCGTCAACTGCGATGCGGGCGATGGGTCCGAGGCGGAGGACACGCGCAGCGGCGACGAGATCGCCGCAGACATCATCGAGCGGATGGGATTGAAGGTGGTCTAGGTGAACCTTCTCGACCTGATGATTAAGGTCGGCCTCAAGGATGAGGCCAGCGGCAAGGCCGAGGGCGTGGCCTCGAAGGTCGTGGGCACGCTCGGCAAGGCCGGAGCGACCGTTGCCAAGGCGGTAGGCGTGGGCGTCGCCGCCGTGGGGGCGGGCGTCGCTGCCGTCACGGGCATGAGCATGAACGCATACGCCGCATACGAGCAGAACGTCGGCGGCATCCAGAAGATATTCGGCAACATGGGCAAGTCCCTCGAGGACTACGCCGCCATGACCGGCCAGACCGTCGAGCAGTGCTCCGGTAAGTGGGAGCAGCTCGAGCAGGCCCAGACGACGGTGCTGGCCAACGCTGACCGCGCCTACATAACGGCCGGCCTGAGCGCCAACCGATACATGGAGCAGGTGACGGGCTTCTCGGCCTCGCTCGTCAAATCGCTCGGCGGCGACACGGTCAAGGCCGCCGAGTACGCCAACACGGCAATGGTCGACATGAGCGACAACGCGAACACCTTCGGCACGGCGATGGAGGACCTCCAGAACGCCTACCAGGGCTTCGCGAAACAAAACTACACGATGTTGGATAACTTGAAGCTCGGCTACGGCGGTACAAAGGAGGAGATGCAGCGCCTCGTCAAGGATGCGCACGCCGTCAACTCCGCCGTGGACGAGTCGAGTCTCTCATTCGACAACGTTGTGTTGGCCATCCACACGATGCAGGAGCAGATGCAGATCGCCGGCACGACCTCGCGCGAGGCCGCGACGACCATCGAGGGCTCCTGCAACATGGCCAAGGCCGCCTGGGAGAACTGGGTGACGGAACTGAGCAAGGACGACGCCGACATGGGCAAGCTCACCGAGGAGCTGTTGCAGTCGGTCGAGACGGCGGCCTCGAACGTCGTCCCGCGCGTTGCGACCATCGTCGGCACGGCGTTGTCGCAGCTACCGAGCCTTGTCACGTCGGTCGGTCCCGTGCTCGGCCGGGCGTTCGTCGACATTTTCACGCAGGCGCTCGACAGCGCGGCTGAGGCCGTGCCCGGACCCATGGGCGACATCCTCTCCGCCGTGTCTGACGGCGTGGACGAGATCGGCGAGCGCTTCAAGGGTCTTGGTGAGATCTGGGCGGTTGGGGACAACCCGTTGGAGTCACTGCACCTCGCCATGGTCTACGGGCTGACGCTGCTCGACGGCGACCTGTCCACGCTGCAGGAGAACATCACCTCTTCGCTGCCCGGCATCGCCGAGGGTTTCGCCGACGTCGGTGGAGAGGTCGTTCCCAAGCTCGCCGAGGGAATCGAGATGGGGCTGTCGTTCCTCTCCGAGACAGCGGCGTCGCTCATGACCTCGCTCGGCGGGTACCTGTCCGAGAACCTGCCCTCCATCATGGAGAGCGGTCTGCAGATTCTCACCGGCCTCTCAGAGTCCATAGCCGAGAACGCAGGCGTTCTTGCCGAGGGCGCGGCGAACCTCATCGTCGGCTTGGCGCAGGGCATAGCGGACAGCCTGCCGACTATCATCGAGCAGGCCCCGGTCATCGTGCAGAACCTCGCCAGCGCGATCAACGACAACGCGCCGACGCTGCTCGGTGCCGGCATCCAGGCAATCGTGACGCTGGCGCTCGGTATCGTGCAGGCGATACCGACGCTCATCGCCAACATCCCGGCCATCTTCTCGGCCTTCGTCTCTGCGTGGTCGGCGCTCGACTGGCTGAGCCTCGGCAGGAACGCCATCACGTTCCTGGGCAACGGAATCGCGAACATGGCCGGCTTCGTGCGCTCGTGCGGCACCAACATCGTGTCCGCCATCCGCGGCGCGATCCAGAACCTGCCGTCCACCCTGGCGAGCATCGGCCGCAACGGAATCAGCAGCCTGGGCTCCGCCATCCGCGGCGCGGTCGGCTTCGTGACTTCGGCGGCCTCGAGCATCGGCAGCTCCATCATGGGCGCCCTGTCCTCCATCCCGGGCCGCGTGGCATCCATCGGATCGCAAATCGTGCAGGGCATCGCAAACGGAATCAGCGGCGCGGCCGGCGTGGTCGTGAGCAAGATTACCGGCGTGGTGGGCGGAGCCATCGACGCGGCCAAGAACCTGCTCGGAATCCACTCGCCCTCGCGCGTGTTCCGCAAGATTTTCGGCTACGTCATGCAGGGCGCGGCCCTCGGCATCGACGACACGGCGGACGAGCCGGTGAAGTCCATGAGGTCGGCGGTGCGCAACGTCGAGAAGGCCGCCGTGTTCGGTGTGAGCGTTACCGGCGGCGGAGCATACGGGGCGACCGCCAACGGAGCCGCGGGCTTCACGGGCGGCGGCAACGTTTACAACCTCTACCTCGACGGCGACATGCTGGGCGTCGACGGACGCGTGGCCTCCGCCTTCAGGAGCTTCGTCGCGGCGGTGGAGCAGAGCATGGCGATGGGGGTCGCGTAGGATGGCGCAGGGAAACTGGGTTCAAGGCGGAAGCGGCTACCGCAAGTACTGCTGGTGCGCGTACGTGGACGTTGCTGAGGTTGGGCGCACGGACACCACCGTGACCTACCGCGTCACACACGGCTACGGCACGCGCTACGCCATCGACTGCTACGCAAACGGCAGCTCGTCGGCGGGCGGCTCGTGGAACGGCTCGGTCTACTCGACGAACAACTCCGGCTGGGTGTGGGTGCAGTGCACGTCGCGCGACGTCGAGCTCGCGCGCGGCAACGGCGACGCCTACAACCACACCTTCACTGGCCAGATTAACGTCACGGGCGGCTTCGGCAACGGAACGTCCAACGCATCAAACACCGTCACGGTCCCGTGCCGCGCCTACCACACGCCGCACACGCCGAAGAACATCAGGGCGGAGCGCCTGAGCGACACCAGCGCGAAGGTCAGCTGGGACGTCGACTACACGGGCATGAACGGCGACTACCCTTGGACGACCGTGACCGTCGGCGTGGCGAAGAACGGCCCGGGGAAGTTCACCGACGTCGGCACCGTTAGTTGGGATACCACGAGCCACACCTACAACGGCCTCGAGCCGGGCTGCATGTACATCTTCTCGGCCAAGGCGACGGGCCCCGGCGGCACGTCGGACTACGGCGTGAGCGCGCCGGCGATCTACACCACGCCGACGGCGCTCGGCATGCTCGAGGCAGTCAAGGCGGAGGCGGCGAAGGTCGTGCTCAAGGGGCACGACGCGCCGGCCTTCGTCGACAGCTGGGAGTTCCAGCTCACGACCGACGGTGGAAAGACGTGGGTCGATGCGGACGTGAACGCCTCATGGGAGGACGAGGAGGCACCGGCGGGTACGGTGTGCTACCGCGTCCGAGCGGTCAAGAGCGGCCTCAAGGGACCGTGGACCGAGTCAAACGAGGTCACGACCATTTGCCCGCCGCTCGCACCGTCCATCAGGGGCGTCAGGGCGGCTTATGCCACCCGCTCGACCGCGACACTCGAATGGGTGCCCAACCATCCGGACGGCTCGGCGCAGGCCTCCGCTGAGGTGCAGATCACGACCCCTGCGGGCACCACTGCCACGACGGTCGAGGGCTCGGCTACGAGCCTGAAGTTGCCGACGGACACCAAGGGCATGTACACCGTGCGCGTGCGCACCAAGGGCCTCGACGAGGACTGGGGAGCGTGGTCGAGCGCGGCGACCTATACCGTTGCGGACGCGCCCCAGGCATTCTTCACCGACCCGGCTGCGGACGGGGCGACCCTGCGCGCGGTGCCGCATACCTTCACGTGGAAGGTGGCCGACGAGACGGGCGTCAGCCGACAGTATCTGTCTTTGTGCGACATCAGGGGCAACCTCCTGTGGAGTGGGACGGTCGACAAGGACGCACGCTCCTTTGTCCTCGGCTACGCGCAACACGCCTTCGCCAACTTCACGCCGTACAGGGTCATGCTCACGGTCACGGCCGGCTCGTCGCTGTCGGTCACCGTCTCGAGAACTTTCCGGACCGACTGGGCACCGCCTGCCAAACCGTCGCTAAACATCTTCGTCGACGAGAGGCTGGGATGCCAGCTGTCGGTATTCCCAGGCAAGGCCGACAGCGACGACACGCCCGAGACGTCCCACTTCACCGTGTCGCGCGTCCTGTCCGACGGCTCGACCCTGCAGCTCGGCTCTCACCTTGCGGCGGGCGAGGGCGCGAGCGACCCGCTGCCTCCGCTCAACAGCGAGTTCGAGTACGTCGCGGTCGCCTACGCCGCGACGGGCGTAAGCACGGCGACGAGGGTCAAGACGACCGTGGCGAGCCGCGCGGTGGCTCTTAACTGGGGAGCCGGTGCTGAGAGGTCGTGGCTCGGGCGCTATCTCAAGAAGGGCTCGAGCCGCAAGGTGACGCACGGATACAAGATGCTGCACTTCGCCGACGGCGGGGCGGGGCTGCCCGTCTCATACGGCATCAACGAGAGGGACGTCAAGGACAGCATGGACTTCCTGCTGCTCGACGAGGAGGACTACAAGGCATTCCTCGAGGTCATGAACATGGCGGGACGCTTCTGGGTGCGCGATCTATACGGCGAGCGGTTCCGCGCCCGCCTCAGCTGTAGCGTGAAGCGTTCCGACGGCGCGTGGGTGGCCTCGTGCGACCCGACGTGGGAGACGTGGGAGGAGCCCGCTAATGGCTGATAGCTGGACGAGGCCGTTCGACGCCTCCTACGACTTCGTGCGCGTCTCGCGCGAGACGGGGCTCGAAGTCGACTTCGTGCGCGACATCGAGAACGGCGGCTCCATCGAGCGCAACGCAAACACGGCACTCTATGAGACTGCATCCCTGGACTTCGCCGACAAGTTTGACGTCGGCAACGACTTTCTGCGCGTGTACCTCAACGCCTCCTTCTCGGACGGCAGCGAGAGGCGCGAGTGCCTCGGAACATTCATGCCACAGGTGGACTCGGTGGACATCGACGGCGCCTACCGCGAGGGACAGATCAATGCCTACGGCCTCCTGAAGCGGCTCAAAGACGACGACTTCGACGGGCCGTACGTGATCGTTGCTGGCAGCAATCTGGTTGATGAGGCCGTCAAGATAGCCGAATCGGTCGGCCTCACAGTCTACGCCGACCCCAGCAGCCTCCTTCTGGGCAGCACCTTGGTTTTCGGCGTGGGCAGGGACAACGACGCCAAGAACAAGCTGGACGCGGTGGACCTGCTCCTCAAGGCGGCCGGGTTCCGCTCGCCGGCGACCGACCGAATGGGCAACGTGCTCTACAGGCGCTACGTCGAGCCCGCCGACATGCCCATCTCGGCGGAGTTCACCGAGGGCAGGGACGCGCGCTTCATGTCTGCCATGACCGAATCCACCAACCGCGCCGAGGTCTGCAACGTCGTGCACGTGGACTTCAGCACGCAGGACGCATCGGTGCGCGGCACGGCGGTCGACGACTCGCCCGACTCCGACCTGTCGACCGTCTCGGTCGGGCGCCGCATCGTCAAGAGCTACAGCTACGACAGCCTTCCGGGCGTGGACACCGAGGACAGCAACCTTGTCGAGGGCGCAGCCAACGCTCTCGTCGGCACCGGCAAGAAGTCGGATAAGAGCTTCAGACAGAGCGATTCGCACGGCAGCATCCAGACCGTCTACGTTCCCGACTCGCCGCAGACGGGCGTTCTCTTCGGCATCAAGGTCGTTTCGAGTGGCGGGCGTATCGGCTTCTGCCAGGACGAGGGGCCGAGCGTCAAGAAGGATACGGACTACACGCAGAGCGTGTGGATCAAGGGCACCAAGGGCGCGACGGGCACCCTGCAGGCTTTCTGGGACCAGGATAGACAGCTGGGACCGGCGACCAAGGAATTCACTATGACGGGCGAGTGGCAGAAGGTCAGTTACACCTACCACGCCACGGAGACACACAACAAGGTCAGCTGGGGCTACTGCTACGTCAACGGAGGCGAGGCCATCTTCGTCGCCGACAAGGTCGAGGAGGGCCCCACAGTCACGCCTTGGCCCCAGGACGCCATGCAGGCGGCTGCGGACGCCAAGGCGGCGGAGCTGCTCGCCACCGAGCGCGCCGTGACGCGCACGGACGAGTTCAAGAGCGTCTACAAGCCCGTGGAGCCGTGCATGGCGGTAGCGATGAACTACAGGACTGGCGGGGTGGTCGGCAAGCTGGCAATCCAGAAGCAGACGCTGACGCTTGACGCTGGCTGCGTCATAAAGCACACGGCGAGGAGGTACGAGCGATGAACGATTCGGCGGTCGAGATCAAGGGCGCGGCGGCGCGGCTGGCGGCGGCGATGCCGTCGGGCGGCAAGCGGCTGACGGTGGAGTTCGGCACGGTCGTCGGCGTCCACGACATGGCGCTCGACGTGATGCTGCGCGGTGCGGTCGTGACGGTTCCGATGGTGCGCTCATGCACCGGGTGCGTAATCACCGACCGTGCCGTGATCCTGTCGCAGGGGCCGCTGGCCGTGTGCGTCGGCACGATGGCGGCGGTGTAGGCCGGCGTTACGGGGGCCCGAACCTGCAATGTGGCGGGGAATGGGCCCCACCACACTGCAGAACGGAAGGGAGGCCGGATGGAGGTACTCAAGCTCTTCGTGCCGTACGGACCGGCTTGGCTTGGAGGCGTGCTTCTGGCGCTTATTGCCGTTTACTTTGGGCGTCAGTTTCTCGCCGAATACAAGCTGCAGAACGAGCGCAAGGCGAATCTCGACCTGAAGCGCGAGGAGCGAAAGCAGGCCGAGGTGGACGAGCGGGCGCAGCGCGACCGTGAGCGATCACAGATGGAAGGCCGCATCGCAGCCCAGATGGAGCGCAGCAACACCTTGATTGAGGGGATGAAGACCCTCATGGAGTCGGTCGTCGCGTCAAATGACGTGCTGCACGCCGACCTGGTCCACAGCCAGGCGCGCAGCCAGGGGATGGCCGAGAAGGTCGACCACATCTACGACCGCGTCGACCTCATGTACAACAAGGAGACAAGCAGATAGGAGCAATCAAATGACTGAGATTCAGGCCGGCCTCACCGTCGCCACGGTGCTCGTGGTGCCGTACATCGTGCAGGCCATCAAGACTAAGGCCATGACGGGCAGCGTCGCCCGCTGGACGGCCATCGCCGTCTCGGCGGGGTGCGGCGCCCTCACGGCCATGGCGGGAGGCGTGCCCACCGACCCCTCGGCGTGGGTGACGTCCATCTTCGCGTGTGTCGGCGGCGTGCAGGTGGCCTATGCCGCCTTCAAATCCGTCGGTATCACGGACAAATGGCTCGACGCGCTGCTCGCGCTCGGCGACATTAAGGAGGACTAACATGGCAGATTTCGCGAACGTCCAACCGGACGAGTACAAGCTCCTCGGCTGCAACTTCTCGGCGGGACGACCCTTCGGCATCAAGGGCGTCACGATCCACCATATGGCGGGTGACCTCAATGCGGCCCAGTGCAACAGCATCTGGGCCGCCAACGGCTGCTCTGCCCACTACTCGGTCGACCGCAACGGCTACATCGTGCAGCACGTCAACGACACGGACCGCGCCTACGCTTGCGGCGACGGCATCGGCACGGGCGGCGGCAACGACACGACCATCAGCATCGAACACGCCAACAGCGCGCGCGGCCCGTGGACGGTTCACGAGGCCGCCATCGAGAGCGGCGCGCACCTCGTGGCTGCGCTGTGCCTGTACTACGGGCTTGGCCGTCCCGCGTGGATGGTGAACGTGTTCCCGCACAAGCACTGGTCGTCCACCGCCTGCCCGGGCGAGCTGGCGGGCTCCCAGCGCGACCACTACATGCAGCGCGCGATGGAGTGGTACGACGCGATGGTCGGGGGCACCCAGCCGTCGGCGCCCACCGTGCAGCCCGCGGCGACCCCCGCTGCGCCTTCGGCGTCGCAGGGCGCGCCAGGCGGTTTCCCTCGCTCCACTGGTGCCCGCATCCCCGTCCACTACTCCCTCCACCTCAAGGGCGGCGGCTGGCTGGATGAGGTGACCGACTTCGGCGACGGTGACGACGGCTTCGCGGGATACCCGTGCCGTCAGCACGACCTCCTTTGCGCCCGAGTCGATCGCGGCACGCTCAAGTATCAGGTGCACACTATCGAGGACGGCTGGCTCGACTGGGTCGCCAAGGGTGACCGCAACGACACTGTCAACGGCTGCGCCGGTATCGCCGGCCACACCATCGACGGCGTGCGCATGTACTACGTGACGCCGGGCGGCGAGGAGTACAAGCAGGCGTGGTATCGCTCGCAGACCACCGCGCGCGCCGGCTGGCTCGACACCGTGTGCGACGACGGCACCACCTACAGCGGCGACGACTTCGCGGGCATCCTCGGCGAGCCGCTCGACCGCCTGCAGGTTTGCGTCACGGACGGGGTGCCGTGGTAATGGCCTTCGTCATGGGCGCGGCGCTCGGCGCGATTCTGGGCGGCTTTGTCTCGGTCGTCGCGCTCGCCTTAATTCAGGGCAGGAGCGACCGCGGGCGATAGCAACAAAAAGGGGCCGTGGCGGTTCGTCGCCACGGCCCCTTTCTCGTATCCCTCGAATATCCCAAGTGGGCGCAAAACCCCAAGCGCAGTCAGCGTGTTGCGGTACCGTCAGCGAGTTTTGCCTGATGGTCAGCATCAATAGCGAGCTGCGGCAAACTGTCTCAGTACTGCCACATGTGGTTGACAGGGCCGGAGCCTTTGCCCATGTTCAGGCCGGCGGCCAGAGCGCCTATCAGGTAGGCCTTGCCGGCATTGATGGCGTCGGCAAGATCCATGCCCTGCGCCAGCGCACAGGCGATGGCGGACGAGAGCGTGCAGCCGGTGCCGTGCGTGTTGTCGGTCTCAATACGCTTGTGGCGGAACCACGTGGTGAGCGGATCGCCTAGGTGGTTGCCCTCATCATCGAGCGGCGCGGGTTCGGCCAGTACGTCGTTGGCCTCGTTGACAAAATGCCCGCCCTTAACGAGGGACGCGCAGCCAAAGCGGCGGGTGAGGAGCATGGCAGCGTTTTGCTGGGTGCGCTCGGAATCGACCTCGTAGTCGAGCAGCGCCATGGCCTCGGGGATGTTGGGCGTGATGACGGTCGCCAGCGGGAACAGGCGACGCGTGAGCGCCTCAGCGGCATCTTCGGCAATGAGGCGGGCGCCCGAAGTGGCGACCATGACGGGATCGACGACGATATTTTGTGCGTTCCAGGCACTCAGGCGGTCGGCGATAACCTCGATAATCTCTGCAGAAGAAACCATGCCGATTTTGACTGCGTTGGGGCGAATATCGTCAAAGACGGCGTCAATTTGCGCAGCGACGATATCGGGGGAGATATTTTGCACGGCGGTGACACCGAGCGTGTTTTGTGCGGTGATGGCCGTGATGGCTGTCTCGGCATACAGACGGTGCGCCGTGATGGTCTTAATGTCGGCCTGAATGCCGGCGCCACCGCTGGAATCGGATCCTGCGATGGATAGAACGGCAGGTACCTTGCTGCGATCCATGTTCGCTCCCTTGTCTGGTCGGATTCAAATGGGTCTTTAAGCCAGCATTATAAAGATGCCCAGGCCGGCGATATGCCGAACCCGGGCGCGAGATGTAATTTTTACGCAAATGTAAGCAAATGTTCACACGTCAACAATTGGCGGGCGCCGACTCGATGTTAAAAGGCGATTGCGGCGAAGAGACTAGTCCTCCATACCGAGGTCGATCGTCGTGCCCTCAAACACTTTGTTGACGGTGCGGACGGCGCACATCTTGCCACACATGGTGCAAGTGCCCTCGGTGGCGGCGGGGGACTCCTCGTAGCGCTTCTTGCCCGTAACCGGGTCGAGCGCGCACTCCCACATGGCGTCCCAGTCGAGCTTGCGGCGTGCCTGGCCCATCTTGTCGTCCATGTCGCGGGCGTGGGGCACCTTTTTGGCGATGTCGGCGGCGTGTGCGGCGATCTTGGTGGCCATGAGGCCGTCGAGCACATCCTGGGCGTTGGGCAGGCATAGGTGCTCTGCCGGTGTCACGTAGCACAGGAAGTCGGCACCGGAGCTTGCGGAGATGGCGCCGCCGATGGCGGCGGTAATGTGGTCGTAGCCCACGCCGATATCGGTCACCAGCGGCCCCAGCACATAGAACGGGGCGTTGTGGCACAGACGCTTCTGCAGCTTCATATTGGCGGCGATCTCGTCGAGCGCCATGTGACCCGGGCCCTCGACCATGACCTGGACGCCGGCGGCCCAAGCACGCTTGCACAGCTTGCCCAGTTCGATCATCTCGGCAGTCTCGGTGGCGTCGTTGGAGTCGTAGAGACAGCCCGGGCGGCAGGAGTCGCCGAGTGAGATCGTTACGTCGTACTCGTGGCAGATTTCGAGCACCTCGTCGTAGAACTCGTAGAAGGGGTTCTCGTTACCGGTGACTTCCATCCAGCCAAACAGCAGCGAGCCGCCGCGGCTGACGATGTTCATGAGGCGGCCGGTCTCCTTGAAGGTCTTGATGACCGATTTATTGATGCCGCAGTGGATGGTCATAAAGTCCACGCCGTCTTCGGCGTGTGCACGCACGACCTCGAGCAGATCGTTCTTGGTCAGCTTGACCAGCGGCTTTTCCATGTAGCCGATGGCATCGTACATGGGGACGGTGCCTACCATGAGCGGCGTCTCGTCGATGAGCTGCTGGCGGAACTGGCGCGTCTTGCCCGAGTTGGAGAGGTCCATGATGGCGTCGGCGCCAAAGTCCTCGGCGATCTTGACCTTCTTCCATTCCTCGGCGGCATCGGCCTTGTCGCCCGAGATGCCCAGGTTCACGTTGACCTTGGTGGACAAGCCCTCACCGACGCCAAAGGCGCGCATGCCCTTTTTGATGTGCACGATGTTGGCGGGAATGGCGATGCGGCCGTCGGCCACGCGCTCGCGGATGTACTCGGGGTCGCGATGCTCGCGCTCGGCGACCTCCTTCATCTGCGGTGTGATCTGCCCGGCGCGGGCGAAGTCGATTTGCGTGACGAGCTTGGGCTCGGTCTGTGTGCTCATTGGCACGGCTCCCTTCGTTGGCATTACCCATATCAGGTTTGCGGGTCAGGGCGGGCGCGCCCAGTCTCAGCCTGCCGTCTTGTCCTGCAAGCTCCCCGTTTATGTGGTGGGCTCAAGTATAGCCTGAATGGGTACGATTGGGCCAACAAGCGTGCCTGTGGGGAGGCGAACATGGAAGACAAGCATCTATATCGAGAGACACAATGGGATGTATCGGCCGAGGAAAGCCGTGCGCACCATGGCCTTGTCGCGATTGGTTTTGCGGTGCTTGCCGTGTTGGTGATTGCCTTTTGTATTTGGACGTTCGGCGGTCGTGGCGGCGTCACCTGGGGGTTTGAAGCCGACGATGCCCTGCCGATTATGACCATGAAAGTTTCTGGTGGCAACACGGTTGCCGCACCGGGCGACTATTGGTATCCGCGCGACGAGTTTGTGCAGCTGCAGTTGAGCGGCGGGTCTATTCCGGGCGAAGAAATCGAACGCGTGACGTTTGATGAGGCACTCAAAACACTCATGGTGAAGCTCAAAGATCAGGGCGATGTGCCCACGACCATGGATATCGCTCTGACGGAGTGGCGTCTGGAACCTCCGTCGGGCGTTACGGTATCCGACGTAGAGCACGTTAAGATTACCTACCAAGATGGCTCGACGAGCGAGATTGCAAAGGCCGATGGCTTGGCGGAGTAACGGGGTGTTTGGAAACGGCGGGCCTATAGTGCCTGCGCGTTCATGAAAACCAGGGTGTTTTTGTCTGAAAGCTCGGGGATGTGCCGATAGCCGATATTGAATGCGGTAAGTTCGCTTGCATCCTCGAGCTTGTTTTCTGCCATCCACCGCACCATGGAGCCGCGCGCCTTTTTGCTGGCGGTCGACTGTTGGATGGGCTTCCCGTTGCGGATGCCCTCGCCAAAGAGGCATGTGACGGCTGTGGCGTCGCCCGCGAGGTGGGGCAGAACGGCTTTGGCATACTCTACGCTGGCGAGGTTGACGATCGTGGTGTTTGAGCCTGCCGGGGCGATAGCCCGCGCGAGCTTATCGCTCCAAAATGCGTAGAGGTCTCGGGCACCGTCGACGACAAGCTTCGCGCCCATCTCCAGCCGATACGGTTCGACGGCATGAAAGGGACGAACGCACCCGTAGAGGCCGGAGAGGATCCACAGATGGTCTTGCAGCCATGCGAGCTGTGCGGAATCCATCACCTCGGGTGCCATGCTCTGGTATTGAATGCCGTGATAGGACATGACGGCAGGGGAGAGGTGACGGGCGAGTGCGGGATTGTCGAGATCGCCGCTTTTCAGGATGGGCCAGAACTCATGCAGTGTGTTGAGGCAAGGTCCCAGCAGTTTGTCACTCACGTTCCACAGCGCCTGCAGGCCGCCGCTGCCTTCATTCCGCTCGATATCTAGCAGTGCGCGGTGGAGGCGAGCCGTCTCGCGCACAAAGGGTGGGATGCCCAGGACTTCAAAAGCATCTTGGGCCGCGCGCATCTGCTTGGCGGGCGAAATGATGACCTGCAGCATGGACTCTCCTCTGCCAAAAAAGTTGCGGTGGAATACGGTCTGTTTTGGCCGTTTATGGGCCAGTTTAGTCCGTATTTCACCGCAACTGATGAAGGGTTGGTTAGGCGCGCTCGAGGAAGGCTTTGTAGCCGCGGTAGGCCTCGTAGATATCGGCCTTGTTGGCGACCTCCCACAGGGCGTGCATGGACAGGACGGCAACGCCGGAGTCGATGACGTTCATGCCATACTTGGCCATGATGTAGGCAATGGTGCCGCCACCGCCCGCGTTGACGCGACCGAGCTCACAGGTCTGGAAGTCCACGCCGGCCTCGTCCATGATGTCGCGGACGAGGGCCACGTACTCGGCATCGGCGTCGTTGGAACCGCCCTTGCCGCGGCTGCCCGTGTACTTGTTAAAGCACAGGCCACGACCCATAAAGGCGGCGTTCTTCGTCTCGAACTTGCCGGCATAGCCCGGGTCGAAACCGGCGGACACGTCGGAGGAGAGCATGCGGCTGCGGGCGAGCGCGCGGCGCAGGGCCAGCGGGCTATCCTCGCCGGCGAGCGTCATGATCTCGGCGACGGTGTTCTCGAAGAAGCGGCTCGTCATACCGGTGGCACCCACGGAGCCGATCTCCTCCTTATCGACGATGAGCGTGATGCTCGTGCGCTCCACGTTGGCGACGTCGATCTGGGCGAGCATGGACGGATAGGCGCAGACACGATCGTCGTGGCCATAGCCCAAAATCATGGAGCGGTCGAGGCCCATGTCGCGGGCGGGACCGGCGGGCACGACCTCGATCTCGGCGGAGAGGAAGTCCTCCTCCTCGACGCCGTACTGCTCCTTGAGGATGTCCAGGAACATCTGCTTGACGGGCTCCTTGGGAGCGTCCTTGTCGTCCTCGTCAAACTTGACGGGACGGCCGCCCACGATCACGTCGAGGATCTCGGCGTCGACGGCGTCCTTGGCGGGCTTGGACATCTGCTCGCTCGAGAGGTGGATCAGCAGGTCGGAGATGGTAAAGACCGGATCGTCTGCCTTGTCGCCGATGTTGATGTCGACGGTGGTGCCGTCCTTTTTGCAGATGACGCCCACGAGTGCAAGCGGGGAGGCCACCCAGTGGTAGCTCTTGACGCCGCCGTAGTAGTGCGTGTCGAGGTAGGCCATGTCGCCGGCCTCGAAGGCGGGATTCTGCTTAAGGTCCAGGCGCGGCGAGTCCACGTGAGCACCCAGGATGTTAAAGCCCTGCTCGAGCGGGGCGGTGCCCAGGTTGACGAGCATGAGGTCTTTGCCGTGATTGGCGGCGTACACCTTGTCGCCGGCCTTGAGCGTGCGGCCCTCGGCAATCACGGTCTCCAAGTCGACGTAGCCCGCCTCCTCGGCCATCTTGATGCCGGTCTTGACGCACAGGCGCTCGGTCTTATTCTCGCTCAAAAACTGCTTATAGCCGCGGCAAAGCTCCTCGAGTTCCTCGACTTGCTGTGGCGTGTACTTTTTCCATGCGCAGGGACGCTCCATGACGCAGGCTCCTTTCGGATCGATCGTGCTGGTTGATGTACCGTGAGCCATCGTATCACGCGCGGGCCCGCGGCGGCAGGGAAGCCTGATGTGCGGTGGCCGCGGGGCGGGGAGCGTGTAAACTGGAGTGAGCAAACCGTGCCCAGCCCAAAGCGAGGTATTCAATATGTCTGACAAGCGCCGCACCTTTGCCGTTATCGACGGCAACTCGCTCATGCACCGCGCCTTCCACGCCGTGCCGCCCACCATGAATGCGCCGGACGGGCGCCCCACCAACGCGATCTTCGGCTTTCTGAACATGTTTCTCAAGATGATCGATGCCTTTAACCCCGACGGTGTGGTCGTGGCGTTTGACAAGGGCAAACCGCGCGTGCGCATGGAGATGCTGCCGCAGTATAAGGCGCAACGCCCGCCCATGGACCCCGATCTGCATGCGCAGTTTCCGATGATCAAGGAGCTGCTCACCGCGCTCAACGTGCCGATTCTGCAGTCCGAGGGCTGGGAAGGCGATGACATCCTGGGCACTATGGCGCGCCTGGGCGAGCAAGCCGGCTGTGACATGCTGCTGGTGACCGGCGACCGCGACATGTATCAACTCGTGACCGAGCACGTCAACGTGGTCTCGACCCGCAAGGGCCTGTCCGACGTGGCGATCATGACGCCCGAGAGCGTGGACGACCTGTATCACGGCATTACGCCGGCGCTCGTGCCCGATTTTTACGGTCTAAAGGGCGATACGTCGGACAACATTCCCGGCGTACCGGGCATCGGCCCCAAAAAGGCGAGCGCGCTCATCGCACAGTACGGCAGCTTGGACGAGGTCATCGCGCATGCCGACGAGGTCAAGGGCAAGATGGGCGAGAACCTGCGTGCGCACATCGACGATGCGCTGCTGAGCCGCAAGGTCGCAACCATTCGCACCGATGCGCCCGTCGAGCTCGACTTTGACGAAACGTCCTTCCCGGCGTTTTCTGCCGACGAAGTGTCCGCGGCGCTGGGCACACTTGGTATCACCGCCATGCAGAACCGTTTCTTGGCGCTGATCGGCGGCGAGGGCGGGGCTGCTGCTGCCTCCAGTGTGTTTGAGATACCTGCTATGGTTCGCGCAGCCGCCGGCGATGCCGACGCGCTTGGTGCCGTTGCGGCTGAGGTCTCCCGCGCGATTGATGCCGGCGAGTGGGTCGCCGCCGTGGTGGATGACGACAAGGAAGAGGGCGCGCTCTTTGGACTGACGCGCACGCTGTGGTTGGCGACGTCCAAGGGCCTGTTCGCGCTCGAGGAGGGCGACGGCGCCTCCACTGCCGTAGTCGATGGCTTCAACTTCGCTCACGGTGTGATCGCCGGCGTGCTTGCGCGCCTGTTTATGGAGGGCCGCGTGGCGAGCCCGGATACGAAGGCGCTGCTGCACGAGCTTTCGCCCATCGATTCTTCTGAGCCCGAGCTCATGGATCCGCTAGCAGTCGATTCCACGTGCATCTTCGACACCGTGGTCGCCGCTTACCTGTTGGATTCCGACCGCTCCGAGTTTGACGAGGCATATCTGGCCGATACGTATCTGCAGATGGCGCTGCCTGCGGCGCGCGGCGCAGAGGGTGCTTGTGAGGACGCTCCGGCGCCTGCCGCCCGTACTGCGGCTCTGACGCTGGCGCTCGTGGCGCCGTTGCGCGAGTGCATGGCCCGTGAGAATGCCGCCAACGTGTTCGATGGCATCGAGATGCCGCTCGTTCCGGTACTTGCCAAGATGGAGCGCGCGGGCATGCTCGTGGACCCCGACCGTCTGCACAGTCTGTCCGAGGGTCTGGCGACCCAGATTACCGAGGTTGAGCGCAGTATTCGCGACCTGGCGGGTGACGAGACCTTTAATATTGGCAGTCCTATGCAGCTGTCGCATGTGCTCTTTGATGTGATGGGGCTCCCGACCAAGGGCCTCAAGAAGACTAAGCGCGGCTATTATTCGACCAACGCCAAGGTGCTGAGCGACCTTGCGCGTGACCACGAAATCGTGCGTCTGATCTTGGACTGGCGTGAGAAGTCCAAGATCAAGTCCACCTATCTGGACACGCTGGGCCCGCTGCGCCGCGGTGACGGTCGCGTGCACACCACGTACAACCAGACCATCACGGCAACGGGGCGTCTGTCCTCGAGCGACCCGAACCTGCAGAACATCCCGACGCGCTCTGAGCTGGGCCGTACCGTCAAGACGGCGTTTTCGGCAGGCGAGGGAAGCGTCTTTTTGGCGGTGGACTACTCGCAGATCGAGCTGCGTCTGCTGGCACATCTCTCGGGTGACGAGCACTTGGTGCGCGCCTTTAACGAGGGCGAGGACTTCCATGCCGAGACGGCGGCGCGCGTGTTTGGTGTGCCGGTGTCCGAGGTAACGCCCGACCTGCGCAGTCGCGCCAAGGCCGTGAACTTTGGCATCGTGTATGGCCAGCAGGCCTACGGCCTGTCGCAGTCGCTGCATATCTCGATGGCCGAGGCGCGCGACATGATCGACCGCTACTACGAGGCCTACCCGGGCGTGCGTACGTTCCTCGACAACGTGGTGGCACGCGCCAAGCAGACGGGCTACGCCGAGACCATGTACGGCCGCCGTCGTCATATTCCGGAGCTCAAGGCCAAAAACCCGCAACTCCGCGGCTTTGGCGAGCGCACGGCCATGAACCACCCCATGCAGGGCACCGCAGCAGACATCATCAAGATCGCCATGGCCCGCGTAAGCCGCCGCCTGGAAGAAGAGGGCTTTGCCGCCCACATGATTCTGCAGGTACACGATGAACTGGACTTTGAGTGCCCCGTCGACGAAGTCGAGCGCCTGACCTCCATGGTCCAAGACGTCATGGAACACGTAGTAGACCTACGCGTACCGTTGATCGCTGAAGCCAGCACCGGCATAACCTGGGCCGATGCCAAATAAAGACGTACCAACAACACCAAAGTAGCCAAAAGCAGAAGGGGGCTCCTTGCCAACAAGGAGCCCCCTTCATTCCAAAAAAATCAGCCAAGTATCTAGACGCCAAGACGCCATCTAGGCGGCAGGTAAGTAAACCTAGGGCCTGGCCGGGCGGCACGGGATAACTTTTCGTAGATTCCGCACGCAAAGAAAGCCACTTAATGTGGCTTTCGTCTTGCGCAGGACCTGACCGAGCGAAAAGTTATCCCGTGCCGCCCGGCCAGGCCCGATGGGACGGCTACCGAGCCGCCATGATGGCGTCGATGAGCGTCAGTACGCCCCCGTCGTTGTTGCTCGGAATGCGCCATTTAGCATGCGCGTTCATATGCTCTTCGGCATTGTCCACGATAAAGCTGTGACCGACGCGCTCCAGCATGGGGATGTCGTTGTAGGTGTCGCCCACGGCGGCAGCATCGGCAATATCGATGCCCAGGTGCTCGCACAGGTGAGCGACGCCGGCGCCCTTGTCGACGCCCAGGTTCATAAAGTCGATCCACTCGCGCCCAGCGTTGGTGACGTAGAGTTTGTCCGAGAACTCGGGGCTATAGGTCTCGCGGAAAGCGGGCTCGGCGTCGTAGCCGGGGAAGAAGACCGAAATCTTGTTGGACTCGAAATCAATGCCCTCAAAGCTGTCGACGTAGTTGATTGTGTTGTAGTAGACGCTGATCTCGTCGTGGTATTGATGGTCGCGGGCAAGCACGTAGAACTCGTCGAAGCAGCACAGGACGGGGACAGCGCGAGGATCCTCCGAGGCACGGCTCAAGACCTGCTGATACAGCTCCACGTCAATATTGCTCTTATAGATATAGCTGCCGCGATAGATCACGCAAGCTCCGTTGTCGGGACAAAAGGCGAGGCGGTTCTTGATGCCCTCGAACATCTCCTCGAGCTTGGGGGCGGGACGTCCGCTGGCGGGGCAGAATACGATGCCGGCGTCGGCGAGCTTGTCCAGGCGCTCATCAAGACCCTGGGGCAGCACACGCTCGTCGGTCAGCAGCGTCTTGTCCATATCGACGGCGAGAATCTTAATGTTGCCGATGTTGGCGTCCGATTCGTAAGTTTGCATAAAAATGCGCCTTTCGTTTCGAGATTGTTTCAGACGTTATAACCATCAACTAGTAGTCGAGCGTATTTTCGCAGGAATGGTGCGTATTTGCACCACGCTTCACAAAGTAATGAAAAAACTTTTCAGAAATTTGAATTTGTCGCTTGTGCTGCGGGCACTTTAGCGTAATATAGCGACCATCGAAAACGGAGACGGAAAAACAACCGCTTACCGAGTAAAAGGTACCGTTTACGATATTTGAATTGCGCCCGGCGATACGTGAAAGGAGAGGCAGATGCAGTTCGTAAAGATCATCACCACTGCAGACAATGCCATCCGACGCCAGCGCGCAATTTCCCGACGACGATAACAATCGTCTCTGTCCGCATGGGGCGAATTGCCTCAACAGAGTCATTTTGAGGTCGTTGGGTTTTAGCACGACATTGCTGCATGTTTCTAGGGCATGTATGTGCTGGTTTTTGCTATTTAACCTGATATTGCACGGTATATGACCTTGAAATGACTTGCAACTGACCGATGTTCTAACTAGCTACCAAGGGCGAAAGGAAACAGCCATGAGCAAGGAAAAAGTCGTTCTCGCATATTCCGGTGGTCTTGATACATCCGTATGTGTCAAGTGGCTCCAGGACGAGAAGAATCTCGATGTCGTTTGCGTCTGCGGCAACGTGGGCCAGGAAGAGACCGGACTGGATGCCAAGAAGCAGAAGGCGCTCGACCTGGGCGTTCTCGATTGCCAGGTGCTCGACCTGCGCGACGAGTTCTCCGATGAGTTCCTGACCAAAGCCATCGCCGCAAACTCCATGTACGAGAATAAGTATCCGCTGCTCTCCGCCCTGTCTCGCCCGCTGCTTGCCAAGAAGCTTGTTGAGGTCGCCCACGAGTTTGGCGCGACCTACGTCGCCCACGGCTGCACTGGCAAAGGTAACGATCAGGTCCGTTTTGAGGCCGCCGTCAAGGCCCTCGACCCCGAGCTCAAGGTTATCGCCCCGGTTCGCGAGTGGGACCTGAAGTGCCGTCCCGACGAGGTCGCCTATGCCCACGCCCACAACGTGCCGGTTCCCGAGGGTGCCAACGACAACCCCTACTCCATCGACGACAACCTGTGGGGTCGCGCCATCGAGTGCGGTCACCTGGAGGACCCTTGGAATGAGCCGCTCGATGACGCTTGGGTTATGACCAAGAACCCCGAGGACACGCCTGACACCCCGACCTATACCGAGATCGAGTTTGAGGCCGGCAAGCCTGTCGCCGTCGACGGCAAGAAGATGAAGCTCTCCGAGATCGTCATCGCCCTCAACAAGATTTCGGGCGACAACGGCTTTGGCCGTCTTGACCTGGTCGAGGATCGTCTGGTGGGCCTCAAGAGCCGCGAGTGCTATGAGGTTCCCGGCGCCCTGACGCTCATCACCGCCCACAAGGCGCTCGAGGACATCTGCGTCGAGGGCGACCTGCTCAAGACCAAGATCAAGCTCGAGCAGGATTGGGCCACCGCCGTGTACAACGGCCAGTGGTACAGCCCGCTCAAGAACGCGCTCGACGCCTTTATGGCCGATACCCAGAAGTTCGTGACCGGCACTGTCCGTCTGAAGTTCTTTAAGGGCAACTGCCATGTCGTCGGCCGCAAGAGTCCCTTCAGCCTCTACGACTACGGCCTGGCTACCTACGACCGCGACACCACGTTTGACGAGAAGGCCAGCGCCGGCTTTATCGAGATCGATACGCTGTCGCTCAAGACGTGGGCAAAGGTCCAGGGCCCCAGCTCTGCTGCTGCCCAGGCCTAGCGCCTCCTTCCCTTGGTATCCGCGCGGCCCATCCGCGTGATACATAACGGGCGCACGGGGTCCCTACCTTTCGTTATGCTTGCTGACACTTCTTAACATCGGTGGCCCCTACGTTCCGCCCGCATATATGATGCCGCGTCTGCGGCTGAGTCCGAGCCCCGCCGGGGTTGTCCGGCGGGGCTCCTTCTATCAATTTGGCGGCTCTGTGCCTATATATATGAGGAGTATCCATTATGTTCAATGCTATCGCGCATGCTTTGCTTGCCCTCGCGCCCGAGTTCGATGCTGTAAGGGTCGAGGACGTTCCTATGAGCCTGAAGGCCTGGATCGATGGTTCGCAGGGCAACATCCGGAGGGAGACGTTGGGCGCCAAGTGCATGGTGCGTCACTTCTTTGCAAATTAGCCACATGGCCCCGCGCGCGGCAGGGAGTGTGTAAAACTAGCGGTTGATAAATCGCTTTAGCGACAGGGCACATTGCTTTGGACGCTTGTTTTGGTATTTGGAGAAAGGAGACGGTTCCATGGCTCTTTGGGGCGGTCGTTTTGAGGCGGGCGTGGCCGAGGTCACGCAGGAGTTTGGCGCGTCGCTGCCGGTCGACAAACATCTCTATAAGCAGGATATCGCCGGCTCTAAGGCGCATGCCAAGATGTTGGCCGCCCAGGGCATCATCAGTGCCGAGGACGAGCAGGCGATTGCCAAGGGCCTGACCGGAATCGAACAGGATATCGATGCCGGCAACTTTACCTTCGACATCAACGATGAGGACATTCATATGTCCATCGAGAGCGAGCTGACGCGTCGCATCGGCGAGGCTGGCAAGCGCTTGCATACTGGGCGTTCGCGCAACGACCAGGTGGCGACCGATACGCGCCTGGGCGTCAAGGCGCTGGCCAAGGAGCTCATGGAGGCCAATCTTGAGCTGCGCCATGTGCTGGTGGATGCGGCCAAGAAGTACGACAAGGTGATTCTGCCGGGCTACACGCACATGCAACATGCTCAGCCCGTGCTGCTGTCGCATCACCTGCTGGCGTATTCCTGGATGTTCGCGCGCGACTTTACGCGTTTGAAGGCCGCCTTTTATGCTGCCGACAACTGCCCGCTGGGTGCCGCTGCGCTTGCCGGTACGAGCTATCCGCTCGATCGCCAGATGACGGCTGCCGAACTTGGCTTTGCGGGCGTGATCCCCAACTCGCTCGATGCCGTTTCCGACCGTGATTTTCTGCTCGATCTGCATTACGCCGGATCCGTCATGGCGATGCACCTGTCGCGTCTTTCCGAGGAGATCGTACTGTGGTCGAGCTCCGAATTTGGCTTTATCACGCTTTCCGACTCGTACTCCACTGGCTCGTCCATCATGCCGCAGAAGAAGAACCCCGACTTTGCCGAGCTTATCCGCGGCAAGAGCGGTCGCGTGTACGGCAACCTGGTGCAGCTGCTGGTAACCATGAAGGGCCTGCCGCTTGCTTATAACAAGGACTTGCAGGAGGACAAGGAGGGCGCGCTCGATACCGCCCATACGCTCATGCAGTGCCTGTCCGTTATGGCCGGAATGATTTCGACTTGGACCGTCAACGAGGATGCCATGGCGCGCGAGTGCGGCGTGGGGCACCTTGCCGCCACCGATGTTGCCGATTACCTGGCCAAGCGTGGCCTGCCGTTCCGCGAGGCACATGCCGTGGTGGGGCATCTGGTCCTGATGTGCGAGAAGCGCGGCTGTAATCTTGAGGACCTGCCGTTTGAGGTGTTCCAGGAGGCAAGCCCGCTCTTTGAGCGCGACATTACCGAGGCGCTCGACATCCCGTCGATTGTTGCCGCGCGCACGACCGAGGGCGGCACCGCTCCTGCCGCCGTTGCCGTGCAGTTGCAGCGTGCCGAGGCACAGCTCGTGGCTGACGAGGGCGTGTTTGGATCGCTGACCAAGGTCGTCGAGATGGGTCACGGGGCAAAGTAGAGGTTTGGCTGAAGCCGTTTTGGCCATGTATTGATAAATCGTTTTCGCTTTACGGGCGCCTGCTGATGTGGGAGCCCGTATTTTGTTGCTATGGGGGAGGGGCTTGTCGAGAACTTCTGTAGGACCTTTGGGCAGGTTGTGAAGGGGATACGTTCGCGGGCGGCAACCGACCGCCTGCTCTGTTCGGCGCGGTTGATGGGCGGTCGGATGGTACTCTAATCGGGCTTCGAAACAGAAGTGACACATATGGAGCGCTTTAATAAATTGCAACGTTTCAATAAACAGCTTTTTGTTTAACTGCAGCTAAAACTCTGTTACGATGCAGTCCAGGCGGGTGCCGGAATGGGACTTGGGCACGCGCGAACCTACTTGAAAGGCTACTTTTATGGCTATCGAGAAGACCTTCATCATGATTAAGCCCGACGCCGTGCGCGACCGCAAGATCGGCGAGATCGTTGCTCGCATTGAGCGCAGCGGCCTTGTCATCGAGCGCATGGAGATGACCACGCTCGAGCGCGCTACCGTCGAGGAGCACTACGCCCATCTGGCCGACAAGCCCTTCTTTGGCGGTCTCTGCGACTTTATGACGAGCGGTCCGGTCGTCAAGATGGTCGTTTCCGGTCTCTCCGCTGTCTCCAAGATGCGCACTCTCATGGGCGCTACCAACCCGCTTGACGCTGCTCCCGGCACCATTCGCGGCGATTTCGCTGTCGATGTCAACGCCAACGTGATTCACGGCTCCGACTGCCTGGAGAACGCCGAGATCGAGATCAAGCGCTTCTTTGGCTAAACCAGCTTTGACTCCTTAAAGCTGTTAGCGTGTGGCTTGGGCGCCGCGGAACTCCATCCGCGGCGCCCTTTTATTCCAGAATCTATGAAGGGGCCCGCTCGGGCATGTGTTCCGAGCGGGCCCCTGCTGTTAGCTTGTGGGACTGAGTGGTTTAGGCCTCGTCGACGACCTTGAGGCCGCGCGTGTGGTCGATCTCGTTGAGGAGATTGACGCGACGCTCGTGGCGGCCGCCCTCAAACTCGGCGTCGAGCCACTCGTCGACAATCATCTTGGCGAGCTCGGAGCCCACGACGCGGGCGCCAAAGGCGAGCACGTTGGTGTTGTTGTGCATGCGGGAGAGCTTGGCACTGAAGGGCTCGGAGCACACGACGGCGCGCACGCCCTCTACCTTGTTGGCAGCCAGGCTGATACCGACGCCGGTGCCGCAGATCAGGATGCCCAGGTTGACGTCACCGTTGGCAACGGCCTTGCCCACCTTGTAGCCGGCGATGGGGTAGTCAAAGCTCTCGGAGGTGTCGGTGCCAAAGTTCACGACCTCGCAGCCGCGCTCCTTCAGGTGCTCGGAAATGATGTTCTTGAGCTCGACGGCGGCGTGGTCGTTACCGATACCAATCTTCATGGATGGTTCCTCTCTGGTCCGTGCGGCGGAATTGCTAAAGGTTTTACCGCGTTCGACTGCATGATAGCGCGACTTTTGTGTAAACGCTCGGGCGTTTTTTGCTCAAACGCTTTAGCATGCAATAAGACCGGCTTCTCATGAATAATGCCGCCAATTTGTGTTCGAGCGCCGTCCGCCGGAACCATGGTTGTGGTTTTTGATGCATTGTTATCAAATAAAATAGCGAACTATTTTGAGAGCCCAGCCAGTTATACAAGTAGGAGATACCTATGCCTGCCGATTCCCTTCGTGATACCGCGTTTTGCGATGTTTTGAACCGCGAGCTTGTCTGTGCGCTCGGCTGCACCGAGCCCATTGCCGTTGCCTATGCAGCGGCGCTGGCGAGCCAGACGCTCGGTTGCGAACCCGATCATATGGATGTTGCCTGCTCGGGCAACATCATCAAGAACGTAAAGAGCGTGACCGTGCCCAACTCGGGCGGTATGCACGGTATCGAGGCTGCGGCCGTGCTGGGTGCCGTGGGCGGCGACGCCAAGAGCGCGCTCGAGGTGCTCGAGAGCGTTGGCGGTGCGGATCGCGCCCGCGTGACCGAGTTGCTTGCCGATGCGGGCTATTGCGACGTGTCGCTTGTCGAGGGTGTGCCCAACCTCTACATTAAGGTGACTGCCACGGCCGGAGGTCATACTGCGGTCGTCGAGATCACCGACCATCACACCAATGTTACGTGCCATACACTCGATGGCATTCCGGTGTGTGGCAAGTCGGCGGGGGAGTGTGCCGCCTGCGCCGAGCGCGTTGTGGCCGAGCGTGCCGCCGATAACGCCGGTACGCCCATGTCGATTGAGTCCATCATCGACTTTATCGAGGACGGCGACATCGATGACGCCCGCGCTGCCGTTGAGCGTCAGATTGAGCTGAACGGTGCGATCAGTGCCGAGGGCCTGGCGCACGCTTGGGGCGCCGAGGTGGGCCGTACGCTGCTGGGCGCTCGTGCCGATGACGTCGCCTGCCGTGCCCGTGCCCGTGCGGCCGCCGGGTCCGACGCCCGCATGAACGGCTGCGCGCTGCCGGTCGCCATTGTGTGCGGCTCGGGCAATCAGGGCATTACCTGTGCATTGCCCGTTATGGAATATGCCGAGTACCTGCGCTGCGACCACGAGCGCCTGGTGCGCGCCGTGATGCTGTCCGACCTTATTGCCGTGCATATCAAAAGCTATATTGGTGCACTTTCGGCGTTTTGCGGTGCTATTTGCGCCGCGTGCGGTGCCGGCGCTGCGATTACCTGGCTGTGCGGTGGCACGCGTGATCAGATCGGCGCGACGGTCTCGAATACGCTCGGCAACGTGGGCGGCATCGTGTGCGATGGCGCCAAGGCGAGCTGTGCCGCCAAGATTTCCGCAGCCGTTGATGCGGCGATTCTGGGCCACGATATGGCCATGCAGGGCCGCGGCTTCCGCGCCGGCGAGGGCCTGATCCAAGATACCGTTGAGCAGACAATCGCCAGCATGGGCTATGTGGGTCGCGTGGGTATGAAGGACACCGACGTCGAAATCCTCAACATCATGATCGGCAAGACCATCGTCGACTGCTAGGGGCTCTGGGGCACTGCATCTTGTTGTTGAAACTATCGCGCTTGTGGCTGTAAAGCACCTGTCTGCATTGCGGACAGCGAGGATCTCGCGGTATGTCACCAGGTCGTTCTCGCGCTTGATGCGCTCGAGGACGGTTGCGACAACAAGCGCCGCTATCGCCGGCAGGAACGCCGCAGCCGCGGCGACGCCGGCGCCCCAGGTGCCCTCCATCCAGTTAAACGCCGGCGACAGTATCAGCGCGAACGCCACCGCCAGCAACGCGAGCATCAGCACGGCCAGCCATAGCATCCGCGTTCCCATGCGCTTGCGATCTCTTTCGACTGCCTCTTCCATAACGGTCACGTCTCCCTTCACGAGCGTGTCTATGGAGGTGTCGAATAGGATGCTCAGCATGAGCAGACTCTGGACGTCCGGATACGTCTTGTCCCGCTCCCAGTTGCTGATCGTCTGACGCGACACGTAGAGTTTCTCGGCGAGTTGTTCTTGGGAGAGCCCCATCGCCTCGCGCCGCGTCTTGATCTGGTTGCTGATGTCCATCGTCACCTCCCGGTCGTGAAGGAGCGTCCCGCGAACACGCCGGGTGCGCTATCGAATCTGTTGTACATCATATGCGGCAAGGCTTGCCGGGCGCTGCAAAAACTGTTTTGCACGGGGTTTACCTGCATGATTGTTGCTGCGATGGCTTAGCGATGTTGTCGAGCAGTCATCCAAGTGTACAGGCCCATGGCGGCGTAGCCGATTGCGGTATAGGCAACCCCATGGAACGCAAGGTCCTGGCTGCCCTCGACCTTGAGGGGAAACAGGACCGCGGGTCCGATTCCGAGCGCCGCGGGTACCCAGAAGAGCGTCCTCGCGGAGTTTGCGGCGAGCAGGCCGAGGGCGATCGCAGTTACGGGGAGCACGAGGTAGATCAGCGTCATCATGGCGATCATACCGGCATCGGATGGGACGAAGCTCACCAGGAGGGCGGGGATTGCCCAGCAGGCGCCAACGATTGCGATCAATGCGATGAGGGACGCGCGTACGGTGACGTTCATGGGCACCTGCTAACGGGAATCGCCCCCATTCTGGCATACATCTTCAGAATGGGGGCTAAGGGGGATACCATTTCGGGGAACGGGCGCGTACCCGCGCTTTTAACTCAGCATCTTGGCGAGCATGCCGATGCCGACGCCCACCAGTCCGCCGGCGATGGCGCCGATGATGATCTGCACCGCGTTGCGCGTGCCCTTGACCCAAGGGTTCATCTCGCGCTCACGGCGCCCCTCGAGCGTGTCGCGATCGACCTGCTCGCCGCGGCTAAACGCCAACACCTCGCGGTACGTGACGAGGTCGTGCTGCTTCTTCATGCGTTCCATATACACGAACGCCACGAGCATCACGACGAGCGCCACGGCGGCAAACGCCGCGGTGGGCGCGATGTGCATGCCCCAGCCCCATTCGAGCTGGAACGCCGCCCACGCGCTCAGCACCAAAAACACGACCGCGCTCACGACCGTGATTGTGGAGAGGGCGTTGTACTTCTTGACCGCTTCGTTCATTACCTGTGCCATGGTTTCCACATCTCCTTTGATGAGGGAGTCCACGGTCACCCCGAACACGTTGGAAAGCAGCAGCAGGCTCTGGACATCCGGATACGTACGGCCTGTTTTAGAGTACGATACCGCATCAAAAGCTGTTTTTCAGCCGGGAAATGGGAAAAAATGTTTTCCTGCAAAAGCAGTGTTTGCTTTTTTAGGAGACGAGGTTGAAAATTATGCACATACCCATGATGGAATACAGATAGATGAATTTGAAAGTGCAACAAGACGATATCCTATTTATGAATGTCTTTATAATCAGGAGAAAATATGTCTATGTCCGGCTCCTGTGGGAAGTGCTGCTGCCGTCCAAGTTTTAGAATATTTAATTGCAGGGGGTGTAACAAAGATTATTTCCGTCGGCTCCTGCGGCGTATTGGAAGACATCCCGGAAAATAGATTTTTGATACCTGTTTCTGCATTGAGAGATGAGGGAACATCTTACCATTATCTTCCTCCCTCCCGAGAAGTAGAGATTTCAAAGGCTGGTATAAATGCGATTGAATCTGCTTTAAGCCAAAAGAATATACCATATTGGGAAGTTAAAACATGGACAACAGACGGTTTTTATCGAGAAACAGTAGAAATGGTTCAGTATCGGAAAGAAGAGGGATGTCAAGTAGTAGAAATGGAATGTTCCGCATTGGCGGCGTGTGCAAAATTTAGAAAAGTTACATGGGCTATGCTGCTTTTTTCAGCCGATACTCTTGCAGACCCTCATAAATACCAAGAAAGAGAATGGGGAAAAACAAGTATATCCATAGCCTTAGAATTAGCCTTAGACGCTGTTTTATCAGTTGTTGAGGAGTAAAAATAAATACATATAGGAGTTACAATGAATATAAATGAATTTCCACAACAAGTAAATCAAGTTATTTCAATAGCAGAAACCATATTACAAGGTCAAATATTGGGGATATATTTATATGGTTCAGCAACAATGAATGGGCTGCGTCCAGATAGTGATATAGATATACTGATAATTACTAAACAAGAATTGAGTAATTCAATCAGAGCAGATCTAACAAAGCAATTATTGAAAATTTCTGGCTCCGTAGGCTGTATTGAAAAAAGACCTTTAGAGGTAACTATTATCAATCAATCTGATATTGTTCCGTTGCAATTTCCGCCAAAATGTCAGTATATGTATGGTGAATGGCTAAGGGGAGAGATGGAAGCAGGAGAATATCCGCAAGCCTGCAATGACCCAGATATAATGATTTTATTATGGCAAGCAAGAAAAAATAGCATAACTTTGAAGGGGGCGGAAAGCAAAGAGCTTATTCCCGCTATCCCATTTCACGAAATTAAAAAAGCAATTCGGTTTTCTTTACCTGGTTTGATTTCCAGCTTTAAGGGTGATGAAAGAAATGTGTTATTAACCTTATCACGAATGTGGTTTACTTTAGTAACAGAAGAAATCACGACAAAAGATGTTGCCGCAAAATGGGTAATTTTAAAATTGCCGGAGAGATTCCCCCCCCCCTGCTAACAACGGCAAAGGAAGCTTATTTGGGAAATTTGTCTGATGAATGGGAGACAGTAGAAAAGGAAGCGATGGCACTTGTAGAATATATGAAAAAACAAATTGAGGAATTACTTAGAACAGAGTAGCAAAGTTAGCGGGGCCAATCAACGGTCAAGATGAACGGCGCATAAATGCGCCGCCGTTGACAGTCCCGCCCGTCTTTGCTGATGGGCAATCAAGGCGGGAAAGCCCTAAAATGGCTTCCCGCCCATTTCAATCTTGAGAGAAGAAACGCTCCAAAACCAGAAAGAGAGCGGTAAATCTGAATTGCGAGGGAGAATGTAGATGAATCAAGGAAGAATTATTGTGATTACAGGTTCGCCGGGAACAGGAAAGACAACAACTGCGTCGATTGTCGCAAAAGAATCGAACATGGATAAATCTGTGCATATGCACACAGACGACTTTTTTCATTATTTAAGCAAAGGAGCAATACCGCCGCATTTACCAGAGTCCAACGAACAAAATTTAGTTGTCATTGAAGCCTTTTTAGAAGCTGCAAAGCGCTATGCCCGCGGCGGATATGATGTAATTGTAGATGGAATTGTCGGGCCGTGGTTTTTAGAACCATGGAGAGCCCTTGTTCGAGAAGATTATGAAGTACACTATATTGTTTTAAGAGCCAGTAAAGAAGAAACTATGAAACGAGCTGTGGAACGCTCAAAATTAGACAGAAAAACAAATGTTGAATTAGTAGAAACAATGTGGGAGCAATTTTGTAATTTGGGGATATATGAATCGAATGTTATAGAAACGACAACCTATTCTATCCAAGAGGCTGTTTTTGCAGTAAAAGAAAAAATTTCAAGTGGAGCCGCATTGCTATCTTAAACGATTTCTAAAAATCGAAATTTCATTTATCAGAGAAATAGCAAAGGCAGCCAAGCCAGTCAACGGTCAAAATGAACGGCGCATTTCATGCGCCGCCGTTGACAGTCCCGCCCGTCTTTGCAGATGGGCAATCAAGGAGGGAAAGCCCTAAAATGGCTTCCCGCCCATTTCATTATGAGAAAAGAAACGCTCCAAAATCAGAACGAGAGCGGCCAAGCACTTTGAGGGATTGGCCGCCTTGTCCACCCATTCAGCGGGACGGCGGGTGGCGGTCAAGGCCGGGTGTAAACCCGTTCATTTCAGCCTTGACGGTTGCCCGCTGTCCTGTTACTTTTCCGGGAGTGTAGCCACAACTTCGGGACACTTTGTCCACAAGTCGGAGCGTAGGACGAGGGACGGGGGCTTTCATATACGCCCAGTCTGCTGTTGAAACCAGACCTGTGCTTACGGCTCTACGCCACGCAAGCACAGCCCTGTTTTCCTGCCGCTTCAAATGCCCTTGCCCTCCCCGGCGGCAACGGCATTTTCACGGCAACGCCGACAGAGCGTATAACACACTACACTTTGCTTCGCAAAGTCGTGTGCCAAATGGGGGCGTTGCCCCCTTTGGAAACCCCCACAAGAAAAGGCGGTACGCTACCCCTCCACGGGGCGCATACCGCCTTTTCTTGTTATCCAGCCCTCCGGCTGTATCGGTTGAGCAAAAGTCAGCGTGGGAATGGTGTGGTATCTTTATCTAAGTGA
>JAXJBU010000066.1:0-1890 GCA_036302865.1 Collinsella sp.
CTTGTTATTGAACTCGTGGCCCAGGATTTCCTGGGCGCGCTTGAGTCGTTGAGATAAAGCCAAGACTTAGGCCTCCTTGGCGTTTTCAATAGCGTCGACAGCGTCGGCGACAGAGTTGAGCGACAGCAGGGTCTCGTCATCGATCTCGAGGTCGAACTCGTCCTCGATGGCCGTCACCAGCTGCAGACGCTCGAGCGAATCGGCATCGAGATCGTCAAAGGTAGTCTCGTCGCTAATGTCGGCGACATCGACGCCCAGAACGTCAGCGGCGACTTCGGCGATCTTATCGAAGATTTCGGAGCGGTCCATAGCGCTTCCTCTCGTATTGCGTGAACATCAACGCGCTGGCGCCGCAAGCGCAGCGCCAAGACACGGTTTTGATTCTACCCCACGACGCAGGCCGCGAGGCACATAACAGCGCTCTAACTCGCTCCTACAAAACGATGCCGTCCATAGAGTTGGCGACGTTCTCGACAAGCCCGGCGCGCACGGCCTCCGCCGCGGCGAGCGTACCGTTTTTGACGGCCTCGACCGAGGTGGCACCGTGGCCGATCAGGACCACGCCACGCAGGCCCAGCAGAATGGCGCCGCCCTTGGCGTCGCCCGAGAGCTTAGCCTTGATCTCGCGCATCTGTTTTTTGATGAGCAGCGCGGCGATCTTGGTGCCGAACGAAGCCATAAAGGCGCCCTTGAGCTCTTGCAGCAAAAACTTAGCGGCGCCCTCGGTTGCCTTGAGCGCGATGTTGCCCGACATGCCATCGGCAACGACGACGTCAAAGTTACCCGAAGTCAGGTCGGTTCCCTCGCAGTTGCCCGCAAAGCCGGGAACGGCGGCCTTCATGGCAGGGAAGCACGCCTTGGTAAAGTTGGAGCCCTTCTCATCCTCGGTACCGTTGCCGAGCAGACCGACGCGGGGATGCTCAATGCCCAAGACGACGCGCGCATAGGCGCTACCCATCTGGGCAAAACGCACCATGTCGTCGACCTCGACATCGGGGTTGGCGCCCATGTCGCACAGGACCGTCAGGCCGCCGGCGCGGTTGGGCAGTGCATTGGTGAGGCACGGACGTACCGGCTGCTTCTTGCCCTCGGCCTGATACCTAAATGGCGTCACGTAGGCGGTAGCGGCCGCGGTCATAGCGCCGGTGGAGCCGGCAGAGAAGAACGCGTCCGCGTTTCCCTTCTTGATAGCGCGGCAGGCAAGCACGATCGAGGACTTACGCTTGGTCATCACGGCTCGAATGGGATCGTCATCCATGGCGATGACATCGGGCGCCTCCAAGGCCTCAACGCGCGCGTGAGCCGCGGCAAAGGGGTTCACGATCTCCGCGGGGCCGACGGCCAAGACCTCGATATCGGGATCAGCCGCAAGCGCCGCCTCGATACCGTCGAGGACAACCTGAGGCTTCTCGTCTCCACCCACAACGTCTACACAAACGCGAACGTTACTCATATACATACTCCTTATACAAAAATGGCCGACTCATTGAGCCGGCCATTGTGGTTCCAGTTGGAACGGCATCGCGTCCAGAGTATACAGTTACTCGGTAACGATAACCTCGCGGTCCTTGTAGAAACCGCAGCTGGGGCACACGTGGTGCGGGAGCTTGACAGCACCGCAACGGGGGCACGTGGACTGAGCCGCAGCCGAGATCTTCATGTTGGCGGAACGGCGGGTGTGAGTGCGGATACGACCCTGCTTTTGTTTAGGTACGGGCATAGTGACCTTCCTTATGAACTATCCAGTGTGGCGATTACGCGCAAGTAGCGATACTACCACAGTTTTACTCGTCAAGCTTGAGATTCTTCAATGCTGCAAATGGATTTTCCGTGGCTTCGGCCCATTCGGCCTCGGCTTGGGCAGCACAATCGCATTGCTCCACGTTGGGA
>JAXJBU010000067.1:0-25711 GCA_036302865.1 Collinsella sp.
AGGCCAACATGCGGCAGCGCCGCGGATAGACCGGTAGCAATAAAAAAGCACCGGGGCCAGTGTCGGCCCCGGTGCCCAAGCGCGATATCGGCGGTGCTGTTTCGCGATATTCAACAGTGCTCAAGCGAGCAAATACTCACTTTTCATCGATCGCTCCTTCCGGGTGACTCTTATTTGTAATTCTACAGCATCCATTTGTTTTTCAAAGAATTTGACTGTCCTAAATAACATGCACTTTCGCTGGCCTTGATTATCAACTTCATCCGAACACCTCCCACATTCATCCGCACATGTGCGGATGAATGTGGGAACCCGGTACCCTGAGGGCCGGACCGGCCGGCCCCGGGAGATCGGAGGACGGCCGGTCCGGAAAGAGGAAGAAGGGTTCCGCGGAGGCGGCCCCGAGGGCCTACGGCAGGCTCACCAGGCACGAGCGGGACACGGTCCAGAGGATGCTGGAGCGCAGGGCCTCGTGCAGGGAGATCGCCAGGGAGCTGGGCAGGTCGCCCTCGGCGGTGAGCGCCGAGGTGGCGTCGCACAGGTTCGTGACGGCGCCGAAGGCCAGGCGCGGCGAGCGCGTGGACGCCTCCGCCGACCTGTCGGCGGCCCGCCCGCGCCTGGCGGCGTGGCCGCGATGCTGCAACGGGTGCGGGCGGTACCGCGCGATCGGCTGCAAGCGCCGCCCGCACGTATTCTGTGTTTCGTCAAGAGGATTTGAGCAAAAAGACTATCGGAAATTGAGCAGTCGCAGCATCGGAAGCGCGCACGCTTTTTGAGCGGCTAGCCCTCCTGCATGAGGGCATGGCGGACGCGGTAGGACTCGCCGCGGAACTGGACGAGCCTCCCGTGGTGGACGATGCGGTCGATCACGGCGGCGGCCATCTGGTCGTCCCCGAACACCGACCCCCACCTGCTGAACTCCAGGTTCGTGGTGATTACCACCGACTGCCTCTCGTATGCGTCGGCGAAGACCTGGAAGAGCAGCCTCGCCCCGTCCGCGTCGAGCGGGAGAAACCCGAGCTCGTCGATGACGAGCAGGCGGGCCTTGCCGATGAGCGCGGCCTCCCGGTCGAGCCTCCCGTCGTCGCGGGCGCGCCTCAGGCGCATCACGAGCGAGGACGCCGTGAAGAAGCGCGCCTCGAGCCTCCTCTCGCACGCCAGCGCGCAGAGGGCCGACGCCATGTGCGTCTTGCCGGTGCCGACGTCGCCCATGAGCACGAGGTCCTCCCTGCGCTCGACGAAGTCGAGCGCGAGCAGCGACTCGCGCCCCATGCCCTCCGGCCACGACACGGCCGACCAGTCGTAGCCGTCGAAGGTCTTGGGCGCCGGCAGCGCGCAGCGCCTGAGCAGCGTCGCGCGCTTCGAGGCCTCGCGGCTGGACCTCTCCGCCTCGAGGTAGCCCGCCAGGTACTCCACCTGCTTCGGGGTGCCGAGCCTCGACCACTCCTCCAGGACGGCGGTGGTGAGCGAGCACGACCGCCCGGCCTCCACGACCCTGCGGGCCAGCTCCTCGCTAGCTGCCATCGGCGACCGCCCCCTTCAGGAACCCGTCGTAGACCGACAGGTCGGCCCCGCCGGCCCCGCCGAGAGGGCGCGCGCAGAGAGGGGCGATGCCCCGCTGGCCTAGCCTAAGGGCGAAAACGGAATAGACGGACCGACCGTCCGGCTGAGTCTGGGAAGAGGTGCCGGGCGGCGGGCGGAGCATGGCCACCGGACCCATCGAAACACATCTCCACCGTTCCTTCAACTGGGAAAACGACGCCCCCGTGGCCTGAATGGGGCCTCGGGGGCGTTCGGCTAACTGCGGGAACGGCCTATCCGCTCAATGTGTTCGGCTGAGATCGGAAATCAACTATATTATGGGCACAGTCGGCAATTGGGTTGGATAGCCTCGCACCGGAGGAATCAACATGAGTACAAGTAGCTACAAACCGCAAAAAGGCCGTGGCCTCCCGTGGCCTTTAGACACGGACGCTCCATCGGTTGCCGATCAGGCCGAGACGCCTAGCGAGATGGAGGCGGCGCTTGACGTTCGACAGGATGAGATTGCAAAGAGCGAGATCCTGAGTGGAATCAACAGGCCATCCTACGACTCATTATTTGCGGTCGCGAAGAATCGCCTCCAGCTTGCGATTCTGATCATGATTTGCTCCTTCCAGACGTCCAAAGGGCCTAATAGGAAGGATGCCAACGGAAAAGAACTTACAAAAGGTCTTTTCATGCGTCAGGACAAGCTCGAAAAAAAGTCTGTTCGACTCAACCGACTGTATCGAAAGCTCTGGGCGAGCTGGCTCATCGAGGCATCATCATGAAGACCGATGGGGTGTGGGTCATCGTTTGGGCTCAGCTCGATATTCAAGCGCGTGAGGCCGGATGGGATCCGCGCGCGGACGCGGGCGGCGAGGTCGGACGTGAAAGCCGGACCGCAGAGGTATCGAGCGCACGCGGCCAGGGCCTCGAGGGCGCCTGGCGGGTAGGGAGATCCGAGCATGAGGCAGGACAACGCGCAGGCCCGCGAAAGGTTCACGAGCTCCCCCGCGACGCGGCTGGACCCTCGGCTGCCCCTCGTAAAGGATGCAGAAGACACGGTCGAGGTCCGACGGTTCGACCAGGGCGAGCTCCGGCACCTTCGTCACACGGCCGTCCAGCCACTCAATCTCTGTCATCGCGCGCATGGTGCAAGCCCCTTCCGACACGGGATTGTCAGCTCAACCCGACCCTTACCCATACGGACGAACATAACTCGCCAGGGGAAGCCCCTGAAGGCCGTGCGCCACAACATGAGGCCGAATCCGCCCCCGGCTGGACAGGCCAACAACGAAGGAGCACACGGAACCGGCGCGGCGTTACAACCGTCCCGGCAAGCGTGTCACTTGGCCAAGTCATGATGCCGACAAACCCGGAAATGCTCCAACGGAGCGCCGAACGAGCGTAACAATATAAAGCCGTGCAACACGTGTTGGACGACCGGAACATCCCAAACAAAGGCCTGTAGGTCCCACCTTCAAGCCCAATAGCAAAATGTGCATCAGCGGATTTGCAGCGATACAAGTCTCAACCGTCACCATCACACCGCAGCGCGCCTAGTCCCACTCATCCTACTGCAAATGTCCCAGAACGAGAAAACGACCAGCTTAACATGCCAACCTTTATATCCGCACGCGCGTAATTCAACTCATAAGGACCGGCTATCCCTTACCTGTGACACAATCTCAAACGCACAGAACAGAATCATCAGTCCAATCATCGTATAAGAGGCAGCCGAACCTTCAAGCACTATTCCACAAAGAACAATCTCCGCGCAGCCAATAAGAACTGTTATCAGGCGCTCTGCCTTTTTGCTCTCGCCGCTCGCATAAAAAGGCGGCAAAGTGCACAAGATCACATATAGCCCGGGAAGGGAATACAGGATCGATAGTCCAAGTCCCCCATCAACCGCAGTGCTTTGCGTAAGAATCAACTGAACCCAAACGGCAATTATCACTGAGCAGGTTGTCGATAAAAGAAGACTAGAAATATAGCACGCAACAAAGTCCCGTCGCATTCGAGCAGAGAAATCCGCGAACTCTCTTCGCCGCGTGGAAACAATAAGGTACACAGAAATTGCAATAGAACCAATCAGAGAAAACAGCGGAACAACCAGCAATTCAAGCTTATTACCCCATCGATCAACCACACCCCCACTCCAATGAGCGGGAATTGTATCAGGGAGGACTGACCAAGCCGCCCATAGAATCAGAAATGGAAGAATAGAGAGGATGAAAGATGATAACACTGCAGTAGTTTTTTTTGAGGCTCTCATCGATTCCGCATCTCCTTGCGCGCCCACATTCCACTCCGCCTTAAATCAAGTATACGTTTTGGAACGGGATGTCACTCCGAACGCCTTACCCTCTTAGTGTGAATGCCGCTGCGGCATTGTTGACTCATCCTTAGTAATCGCGTCTATCCTCTGCAGCATCAGCCAAAGCAATCCGAGAGGAGCCGCACATGCATGCAGCGGAAATTCCTTTCGGGGGGGGGTATCTCCCAGATTTACCCGCCGCCCGAAGGGGCAGTCGACAGTCGAGTACGTACTGATCATCGCGATCATCGTCCTGGTGGTGCTGATCGCGGGACCGTGGGTCTCGTCGGCGATCACAAACCAGTTCAACACGGTGGCGGGGACGCTCGGCAACGGAATCTCAAAGGGGAGCTGGGAGTCGGGCGGCACGGGCGGCGGCAACGGGTCGTTGACCGACGCCGACATCGTGGACCCCGTTCACGGGATAGCGTTCGCCGTGTACTCGGAGGACGACCACAGCCTCATGTTCTACAAGCGCCGCGGGGTCCCCAGAGTCGGTGACATGCTCAACAGCCGCCGCGTGACGGCGGTGTATACGGGGTTCGAAAATGGATACGCCACCGCGACCGTGGGAAACGACGGCAAGACGACTGCCCCCTGGTGGCCTAACAGAAATAATATCGTGGCCGTAAAGGCCATTGACGATGGCATAGAAATCCACTCGTTGGCATTTTGCTTTCAGTACATGGAGAACTGCAAGAGCTTTGATCTGGCAAAGTTCGACATGTCGAACTGCACAAATCTGCAGCACGCATTCGCGTATTGCGGCAATGCGACTTCCTTCAGTATTTCAAGCTGGGATACGTCCTCGGTCGTCGAATTCGACTCGGCGCTCAAAAACCTTTACAAGGTCGAGGAGATTGACATCTCCGGATGGTCGACGCGGAAAGCCGGCGATTTACGTCTCCTTTTTTCCACCGACAGTTCGCTGAAAAGCGTGAAATTTGGACCAGGGTGGAAGACCTCAGATGTTATGGATATGCTCGGCATGTTTAGCTATTGCAAAAATCTAAACCTCGACTGTTCCGATTGGAATGTCCCAACCTATGCCAATCATAGTGACTTCAATCACTGCGCCCCCGGCGTTATCCTCCCGAAGGCGTGGCAGTAGGTCTGAAGAAACAAAACGGCAAGCAGTTTATGTGGCGCGGGCACCCGTGCCGCCGTTGCCTCAGCGGCACGTTACGGGCTAGTCGGTTCGCTTTAACGTACGCTCTGCATGCAATATCAATCCCCATGCGAAGGGAGTGTCGCATATGCATGCAGCGGCAATTAACCTTCGGGGGGTGGGTATCTCCTAGGAATACCCGCCTCCGAGGCCAAGGAGCCATCGAGTACGTTCTGGTCATCGCGATTATCGTCCTGGTTGTGATGATAGCCGGCCCTTGGGTCTCGTCGGCAATCAGGAACCAGTTCAACACGGTGGCGGGAGTATTGGTAAGCGGGACAGCAGGTGGGACTTGGGAACCGAGCGGTTCCGGCAGCGGTAACGGCGCGGGTTCCGCGACCGTCTAGGCGGCGCTCGCCAAGGACGCGAAGGACACGCGAAGGACTGGACCCTCGGTGAGCAGAAGGCAGTTGCCGAGGACATCGCCGCCAAGGGCGAGGCGTCGCCCGCCTACGCCAAGGCGAAGGCCGCGATGGATGCCGGCACCGAGTTCTCGATGAAGCTCACCGATGGCAAGACACTGACTTACCGCATTATCGGCATCAATCATGATGGCCCTGCAGGCGGATCCGGCAAGGCGGGCCTCACGTTCCTCACCACCACGACGGGCATTTGGTCCCCCATGAACGCGATTGACACCAACGCCGGCGGTTGGGAGAAGTCTGAACTCCGTCAGAAAATGAACTCCGGCAAGATCTGGAATCTGATGCCCTCCGATTTCCAGTCCAAGGTGAAGGCCGTCAAAAAGCTATCGAACAATGTCGGGGGCGGTGATGAGAACAAGAACGCCGCCGTGACGGCTACCTCGGACAAGCTGTTCCTGCTCAGCTACTCTGAGATCGCCCCCCCCACCTCCTATTGGGCATCCTATCCCTGGACTTCCTCCGAGGGCACCCAGTACGAGGCCTTCAAAGGCAAGGTGACGGAGAACTATAATCCCAACTCTGCCATTGCCATTGGCAGCGGTTGGTGGGAGCGTTCGGTGTTTCCGAACGCCTCGAAGGGCTTCCTCCATGTCGACAGCAGCGGCAATCCGTCGGACAGCAACTCCGCGCCGGGCTGGTTTTGCGTCTCCCCCGCCTGGTGCTTCTAGCTTGTCTAGCGCAAAGCCCGCGTTACCCCGCGCGTGCTTTCTTTTGGCGACCGAACGAACGGCTTCAGGTTCATGGCACGGGTAGTCGGATTGAAGAGAAATGGGGTCATACAGCGGCTCTCAGAGCGCCTGCCGCACTCCCCCGCCATTACCTCTGCTGCGTCCTCGTATAGAGTCCATCCTGCTTGGTGTTTCGAGTTCGGGGCGTATACGGTGGGTGGATAATGGATTCACTTCGATGACGGCGTTTACGGGAGCGACCATGGCGATGCGCGAGATCGCGGTCAAGTTCGATGAGGGCGAAATGGCCTTGATTCAGGGCCATGCGGACGCCACGGGCATGACCTTTTCCGAGTTCGTGAGAAGGGCCGCGTTCGAGAAGGCTGAGGACATGGCGGACATCGAGGCCTACAACGAGGCTTTGGACGGGGACGGCGGCACTCGCTACCCGATGGAAGAGGTCGTGCGCATGGCGGTGGAGGCTGAGTGATTGTCCACACGCGTTGTCTGTCTCGGCTCTAAAGGCTTCTCTTGGGCGGGGTTCGGCTTATAGCCGGGTCCCGCTTTTTTGCGGCTTTCAGTTGTCTTTCTGAAGGTATGAAATGGCTGCCTCGATATGAATACGGTCGGCATTCGAAGCGGACGTTATAGCCGCGCTAATAGCGCATGACTTTCTCCCCTGCCGTCATCGTTGCCGCAGCGGCAAGACCGTTGCAAATACATGGAATAGCCCTACGCTCGGCTCGTATTGCAAACCCCGAGTGAAGGGAGCCGTATATGCATGCAGCGGCAATTAACCTTCGGGGGGGGGTCGCTCCTGAAACGACCCGCTTCCGAGGGCAATCAATTATCGAGTACGTCCTGATCATTGCCGTCATCGGCCTGGTCATCGTGTTCGCGGGACCCGGCGTGGCCGGAGCCATCCGAAACCAGTTCAACCTGGTCGGCAACACGGTGAACAATGGGACGGTCGGCGGCGTCGAGGGAGGCGCGTCCGGTGGCGGCTCCGCAGGCGCCGATTCCGCGGCCGTCCAGGTGGCCATCGCCAAGGACGCGAAGGACTGGACCCTCGACGAGCAGGAGGCGGTTGCCAAAGACATTGCCAAGAACGGTACATCGTCTATCGCCTACGCCAAGGCCAAGGCCGCCATGGATGCCGGCACCAAGTTCTCGATGAAGCTGACCAATGGCAAGACGCTCGAGTACCGTATCATCGGCATCAACCACGACGACTTGGCCGATGGTAGCGGCATGGCAGGCTTGACGTTCGAGGCGACCAACTCTGCCTTGGGTAGCCAGAGAATGAACGCTACGGACACCAATGCCGGTGGTTGGGATAAGTCCGAGCTCCGTACCCGCCTCAACAGCGGTGACCTCTGGTTGCTCCTGCCCAGCGAGCTCCAGTCAAAGGTGAAACCCGTCACAAAGACAACCGATAACGTTGGCGGTAGCGGGGGCGGTGCCCCCTCGGCGACGACCGACAAGGTTTTTCTGCTCTCGGCAACCGAAGTATACGGGGATATGCAATCTGACGGCATCCAGTACGAGTGCTACAAATCCAAGGGCGTGACGGGGTCGAACTATTCCGGTGCATCAGGCTATAGCCACTGGACTCGTTCCGTGAGACCGCGCAGCTCCACATCCTTTCGCTATGTTCAAAGCGGCGGTATTTGCTACAGCTACAGCGCGACGGACTCGTTTTATGTCCTCCCCGCTTTCTGCTTCTGATCTCTTTCATCGCAAAGCCCCCGCAATCCTGCGAGGGCTTTTCTTTTGGCGATTACTCAAACAATTCGAGGTTCATTGTACAGGTAATCGGGTTGAGGAGAAATGGGGTCATACAGCGGCTCTCAGAGCGCCTGCCGCACTTCCCCGCCATTACCTTTGCGGCATCCTCGTATGGAGTCCATCCTGGTTGGCGTTTTGTTGTAACCGCTCACTTGTCCACAGATCAAGTGAACTGCTGGAATAAATACAGCGACACACTAGTTCGTTACAGTCGCCATATCTGCGTAAATCGCCGCGATAAATACAGCCTGTACTCGTCTGTATACCAGCTACGCGTATGTAGATTCATGTCGCGTTAATAAATCGGCTCAAGCGCGTGCAAAACGCGAAAGTAACCGCAAAAAGCGATTATCGCGCAGGTAGATTTTTGGCACCCTGTTGCTTAATCAAAATTAAGCAATTGCTTAAAACAAAAAAGGTCAGGCACTAGGTGCCTGACCTGCAAACTTCTGGTCGGGACGACTGGATTCGAACCAGCGACCCCTTGACCCCCAGTCAAGTGCGCTACCAAGCTGCGCCACGTCCCGAAGCTTTTGTTTGTTGCTCTGCTCTCGCTCGCAACAGGGAGTATATTAACCCGAAACTTTAGACTTGTGCAAGAACTTTTTTACAAATTTTGAAGCAAGTCCAAAATTGTATCTGCGAGCTGGGGTTTTGTTAGTACGGGAAGTTCTTGCGTACCCGTTGTGCTCACAATCCAGGCCTTGTTGGTGTCGGTCCCAAAGCCCGAATCGGTGCGTGAGACATCGTTGGCGATTATTACATCGCACCCCTTGCGGGCCAATTTGCGCTCTGCGTACTCGACAACGTTATCGGTCTCGGCCGCAAATCCGATCACGCATCGCTCGCCCTTCTGGCGCGAGAGCTCGGCCAAAATATCGACCGTCTCGACCAGTTCGATGCGATCCAGGCGCTCGTTGGCCTTTTTGAGCTTATGGTCCGCAGGGGCCGCGGGGGTGTAGTCGGCGACGGCGGCCGCACAAATTGCCGCATCGGCCGTCTGGAAGGCGCTCAGGGCCGCCTGGAGCATCTCTGCGGCGGTCTGCACGCGCACGCACTCCACGCCGCAGGGCACATCGAGTGATGTCGGTCCCAACACGAGCGTGACCGCAGCGCCGCGGCGTGCGGCCTCCCCCGCCAGGGCGATGCCCATCTTGCCCGAAGAGCGGTTGCCAATGAATCGCACGGGGTCGATCGGCTCGTGCGTGGGACCGGCGGTAATTACGATGCGCTTACCCGCCAGGTCCTGTGGCGCGGGGTTGAGCACCTCACAGACAGCCTCTACGATGTCCTCGGGCTCGCTCATGCGTCCCGTGTCCACGTCGCCGCAGGCAAGGTAGCCGCTGCCCGGACCCACCACATGGACACCGCGCTCGCGCAGCGTGGCCATGTTGGCCTGCGTCGCCGGCGCCTTCCACATGCCGTTGTTCATAGCGGGTGCGATCACGATGGGTCGCGGCGTCGCAAGCAGCGTGGTGGAGATGAGGTCATCGGCGACGCCGTTGGCCATCTTGGCGATGATATTGGCCGTCGCGGGCGCCACGACCACCAGATCGGGCTCCTGCGCCAGCGAAATGTGGTGGATGGGGTCGGAGGGATCGTCGAATAGGCCCACCGCGACCGGCTCATTGGTGAGTGCGCGGAAGGTAAGCGGCCCCACAAACTCGGTGGCATGCTCGCTCATAACGACCTTGACGCGCGCGCCGCGCTTTTGCAGCAGGCGCACGATATTGCACGACTTATAGGCGGCGATCCCGCCGGTAATGCCCAGCAGGATCGTATTTCCCTCAAGTTGCATTGAATTGTTGGGTGCCGCCATCGTTTAAGCTTCCTTGCTCGGGAGCACCAGGAGGCGGTGGCAGTACGGGCAGTGCGTAATTGACCTACCGTCGTGGTTGAGGTCGCTCATGGACGATGCCTGCAGCGCGGTGTGGCAGACCGTGGGGATGTTGCCCTGGATGGTCTCGACGGCCAGGCCACGGAACTGCTTGAGCAGACGCTCGTAGTCGGTGAGAACGTCGGCCGGCAGCGTGGCAGCAAGCGCGGTGCGCTCCTTAGCGGCGGCGTCAATCTGAGCCTGCAGGTCGGCAGCCTTGGCGCGGGCGGCCTTGGTATCGGCCTTCACGCCCTCCTCGAACTTGGCGATGATTGCCTGCGCGCGGGCCTCGCGGTCGAGCGCCTCCTTATGGGCGACAACGACGTCCTTGCGGGTGTGCTCAATCTTGTCCAGACGCTTGGCCAGGGTGGCGAGCTCATTTTCCAGGTCCTGAACCTCGCGGTAGTCGGAACCGTCGACGTGGCGCTTCTTGGCAGCCTCGATGGCGTTGTTGGTCTGAATCTCGGTGGTATTGAGATCGTCGAGCTCAATGTCCAGATCCTTGCGCTGGGCGTAGAGCTTGGTCATCTCGGACTTGAGCTTCACATAGGTCTTGCGCTTGGAAGCGAGCTCCTTGAGCTCCGGCATATTGGCAAGTTCGCTCTTGTTGCGGGCGAGCTCCAAATCAATCTGTTGCAGCTTGAGTAGCGTAGCGCCGGCGCTCATAAGTTCTCTCCTTTTGTCACAGTCCACCATTGGCAAGGGTTCAGTATTTTAATCGCATGACGGGGGTCGACCCCGGCGTCAACTGCAGAGTTCATCAATATATCAACGAACGGCTCCTCGGAGCGGTCGTGGCCGAGCAAGATCACCGGTAGCCCACGCAAGGCAAGGTCTTGCGCCACGTGGTAGCCCGCCTCGCCCGTCACGACTACATCTGCGCCCGTGGCGATGGCGAGCTCTCCAAAGTCGCCCAGGGAGCCGCCCAAAATAGCGACGGTTCGGCATGCGTGCTCGGCTTCGCCCCACACACGCGGGTCGCTGCCAAATGCTGTGGCGGCACGGGCGGCGAGATCGCGCAGGCTACAGGGGTTGTTGAGGGTCGCGAGTGCACCCAGGCCGGTGGACTCGGGGTCGTCCACGTGCTCCAGTGAGCTCACGGGTGCGGCACCCAGCAGCTCGCTCAGGCAGACGCGGGCTTCATGCGAGCGGTCCAGGTTGGTGTGGAGCGATATGATGCTCACGCCGCAACGCGCTGCCTCGTAGAGTGCCGCGCTGCACTGGGGGCGTGCGGCATCAGCTGGGCAAAAGGCCTCAGGAGCCTTGATATAGATAGGGTGATGCGTCAGCAGAACGTTGGCACCGGCCTCGAGAGCGCGGTGTACGTTGGTCTCGGTTGCATCGAGCGCACAGGTCACGCCGGTGATCTCGGCGGCAGGGTCGCCCACGGATAAGCCTACGTGGTCCCAGGGCTCGGTGTCCGTCTTTGGATAGCGTGCCAGCAGAGCGCGCTCGAGCTCGGCGACGATCATGCGGCACCCACGATCGACAGCAGCGCTTGGGCAAAGTCGTCCAGATCGGCTGGGTTCACGCGGTCATCGAACGAGATGCGAAGAGCGCCGAGAGCTTGCTCGCGACCGATGCCCATCGCGCTTAAAACATGGCTCGGGTCCATGCTGCCACTCGAGCACGCCGAGCCGGCCGATACCTCAAAGCCGGCGGCGTCGAGCTTGATGATGAGCTCCTCGGAGTCCATGCCGTCAATGTAGATCGAAACCATACCCGGCAGACGGTCGGCATGCGCATAGTCGCCCATCGTGGCGTGAATGCGCGGATGGGCCGTAAGCGTGGCGTAGAGCTTGTCGGAAAGGGCTTGCAGCTTCTCGCGTTCCTCGGCCACATGGGGCGTCAGCGTGCGGGCGGCAGCGGCAAAGGCGAGCTGCGTGCGCAGGTCCTGCGTGCCGGCACGTCGTCCGGCTTCCTGTCCACCGCCAAAGATTCGGGGGCGCAGCGGCGTGCGGTTCTTAAGGTAGAGCGCGCCGGATGCCACAGGACCGCCGATCTTATGCGCGGCAACGGTCATGGCGTCAACGCCCAGCTCGGTGACATCGAGCGGAATATGCAGATAGCCCTGGATGGCATCGGTGTGGAACAGGGCGCCCACGGTATGCGCGGCCGCGGCAAGCTCGCGGATGGGCTGCACCACGCCGGTCTCGTTGTTGGCAACCATGATGCTCACGAGCGCCACGTCGTCGCCTAGCAGCTCGACAAGCGTGGCAGGCTCAATGTAGCCCATGCGGCAGGGCTGCACCAGGTCGACGGTAAATCCGGCGGTACGCAGCAGCGGCAGGTTGTCCAGAATTGAATCGTGCTCGATGACCGAAACGATTACACGATCGCGCTTGCGATCGCGCTGGCGGGCGCCCTCGGCAAGACCGAGCAGCGCCAGCTGGTTGGCTTCGGTGCCGCCGTTGGTCAGAACAATCTCGGACGGGCGGACGCGTGCGCCAAAGCTATGGGCGATCTCGCGACGGGCAACCTCCAGGCGCGCGGCGGCCTTGCGGCCGAGCGAGTGCAGCGAGTTGGGGTTGACGCCGGCAAGCTCGCTGTCGTCATATTCGCGCTGCGCAAGGAGCGCCTCGGCGCGCATGGGCGTCGAGGCGGCGTAGTCAAGATTCACGGGTATGCGGTTTTGACCTGCGGTCATAAGGGTTTATGCCTCCTGTGCGGCCTCATTGCCCAGCTTCTGCAGCAGCGCAACCTCGGCGGCGGGATCTTCGGACTTAAATACGGCGGAGCCGGCCACGAGAACGTTGGCACCAGCCTTGACGACCTCGGCAATGTTCTTGGAAGAAATGCCGCCGTCGACCTCGATCATGGGCGACACGCCGTGGCGCTCGCACATGGCCTTGAGCTCGTGCAGTTTGGCGATAGTGCCCGGGATAAAGCTCTGGCCGCCAAAGCCGGGGTTCACGCTCATCAGCAGCACCATATCGACGACGTCGATGATGCTCTCAAGTACGCACACGGGGGTGGCGGGGTTGAGCACCACGCCGGCCTTGACGCCGCGCTGCTGCAGGTGCGTGAGCGTGCGATGCAGGTGCGTGGAGGCCTCGTAGTGCACGGTGATCATGTCGGCACCGGCATCGGCGTACCAATCGACGGTCTCGTCGGGGTTCGACACCATGAGGTGCGCATCGACCGGCACGTTGGTGGAGCGCTTGACGGCCTTAAGGATGTCAACGCCAAAGGTCAGGTTGCCGGTAAAGTGGCCGTCCATAACGTCAAAGTGAACGTAGTCGGCGCCGGCGATCTTGTCGAGCTCTCCCTTGAGGTTGGCCATGTCGGCCGAAAGGACGGACGGAGCGATTTTGATGGAACCCATGGTAGTAGCCTTTCTACGCTAGTCAGTGAGTCCGTAGAACTCTTGAGAAGGGACGCGGTCGGTAAGAATCTCGAGCGCCCTATCCAAAGTAACACCGTTGTAGAGCGTTTGCTCCACGGCAAAGGTGAGCGGAATGTCTACGCCCAGTGAACGGGCAAGTTCGCTGACGCTGCGGGCCGCGACGGCGCCCTCGACAACCATATGCGTGCGCTTCTGGTACTCGTCGAGCGACACGCCGTGGGCAAACTCGTAGCCAAAAGTGCGGTTACGCGAATGCTCCGAGGTACAGGTGGCAATGAGGTCGCCCATGCCGGCAAGCCCCATGCAGGTCATAGCTTGACCGCCGCGGGCGTGCACCAGACGGCTGATCTCTGCCAGGCCGCGTGTCATGATAAGGGCGAGCGTGTTGTCGCCCGCACCGGTGCCGGCGGAGATGCCGCACACGATGGCGATTACGTTTTTCATGGCGCCGCAGACCTCGACACCGGTCATGTCCTGCGACAGGTAGATGCGGAAGGCCGTTGACAGAAGCAGGTCCTTAAAGGTCTCCCCTATCTGTGGATCTTCGCTGGCGATGACGGCGGCAGAAAGACCTCCGCGGCAGATTTCCTCGGCATGGTTGGGGCCAGAAAGAGCCGCGACACGTGCCTCGTTGCCGATCTCGCTGGCGATGACCTCGCTCATGAGCAGGCCGGACTCGGGCTCAATGCCCTTGGTGAGGCAGAGCACCGGGGTATCGGCGGCGATAAAGGGCGCGGCCTGGTAACACACGCTGCGAAGGTGCGTCGAAGGTACGGCAAAGATGATGGCCTCGGCGCCGTCGAGCGCCTGCACCAGGTCCGTGGTGGCGACGACGTTGCCGGGCAGCTCGTAGCCCACCAGATACCGGGGGTTACGGTGCTCGCCGTTAATGCCGGCGGCCGTCTGCTCGCTATGGGCCCACATGGTCACGCGCTCGGCCCGCGCGGCGGCAAGGCCGGCGACGGCGGTTCCCCAGGAGCCGGAGCCAATCAGCGCAACATTCATGACTCTCTCCTACTTATCGTCGGGCTCGGTGACGCGCTTGGTAAACGAGAGCTTGGACTCCTTACCGGTCATGAGCTTTTTGATGTTCGCGCGATGGGCCCACACTACGGTGATGCCGATCATCGCCATGCAAAACTTGAGGCCCAGGCTGCTGTACGGAAAGACCGCACAGGCAGCGATGGGAAGACCAATGGCGGCGGCAAGCGAGCCCACCGACACAAACTTGGTGATGGCGACGGCAACGATAAACATGCCCAGCAGCGACAGGCCAATGGGCCAGTACCAGGCAAGAATCACGCCCAGGCCCACGGCGATGCCCTTACCGCCGTGGAAGTTAAGGTAAGGCGAGAAGATGTGTCCCCACACGGCAGCCAGGCAAATGACGCCGATCATCCAGTCACCGGCGGCACCGGGAGCCATGATGCTCACGGGGAAGCCATAGCCCACGCTCGCGATGAGCGGACGCACGATAAGGACGCAGATGGCGCCCTTAAGGCAGTCGAGCAGCAGCGTGAGCGCGGCCACCTTGGGGCCGGCCACGCGCAGCGCGTTGGTGGTGCCGATGTTGCCGGAGCCCGCCTTGCGAATGTCCGTGTGGTTGAACACGCGGCCCAGGATCAGGCCAAACGGAATCGCTCCGATAAAGAACGAGACCACGGCGCAGATGGCGGTCAGCAGGATCGGATTAAGCATCCTTTTGCTCCTTCTTCCTAAAGAAGAGTCGAATGGGCGTACCGGAAAAATCGAAGGTCGAGCGCATGCGGTTCTCCACGTAGCGCTGGTAGGTGTCGTTGACCAAGTCGCTGTGGTTGACAAAGAACGTAAACGTCGGCGGGTTGACGCCCGTCTGGGTCACGTAGTGCATGCGCAGGCGGCGCTTGCCGTCCACCACGGTGTGGCCGAACTCGCGCAGGTCGGTGAGGAACGTGTTGAGGCGCGAGGTGCTGATCTTTTGCGAGCGCGTCTTCTCGGCGGCGTCGACCATCGCCCAGATCTTCTCGACGCTGCGGCCGGTCAGGGCAGAGATGCGCAGGTACTGGGCCCAGGGAGCCATGACGCCCAGACGGCGGTCGATGGTCTCCATGCAGGCCTCGCGCTTACGGTCGTCGTCGAGCAGATCCCACTTGTTGAGCAGCACCACGATGGCGCAGCCGCGCTCAATGGCAAGACCCATGACCTTCTGGTCCTGCTCGGTAACGCCCACGGAGGCGTCGACGACGAGCAGCGCTACGTCGGCGCGGTCGATGGCGCGCAGGCCGCGAACCATGGAGTAGTACTCGATGTTCTCGTACACGGTGCTCTTCTTGCGAATGCCCGCGGTGTCGACCATGCGGTAGTGCTTGCCGTTGCGCTCGACGACCGTGTCGATGGCATCGCGCGTGGTGCCGGCAATGTTGGACACGATGGAGCGGTCGGCGCCCAGGATGCGGTTGAACAGCGAAGACTTACCGGCGTTGGGGCGGCCGATGATGGCGACGTTCAGCGCGTCGGGGAACTCATCGGCGACCTCGTCCTCTTCCTCGGGAAGCAGGGCCACGATGTCGTCGAGCAGGTCGCCCGTGCCGTGGCCGTGCAGGGCCGAGAGCGGCGTGGGCTCGCCGATACCGAGCGAATAGAACTCCCAGATGCTGTCGTTCTCGCGATCGGGGTTGTCGAGCTTGTTCACCAGCAGAAAGACCGGCTTGTCGCAGCGCTTGAGCATGCGAGCGACCGACTCGTCCTCCTCGGTGACGCCGGTGCGGCCGTCGACCACAAACAGGATGACGGCGGCTTCCTCGGCGGCGGCGAGCGCCTGGTCGCGGATGGACGTGGCAAAGACGTCATCGCTCTTGAGCGGCTCGATGCCGCCCGTGTCGACGATGGTGAACTCGCGGCCGTTCCAATCGGCCGTGTGATACGAGCGGTCGCGCGTGACGCCGCGTGACTCGTGGACGATGGCGTCCGAGGTCTGGGCCAGGCGGTTAACGAGCGTGGACTTGCCCACGTTGGGGCGTCCGACGACGGCGACGATAGGTTTCATCTGCTCTCCTTTAATGGGTAGGGTCAGTGGAAGTGTTAGAGTCGGCAGGCACAATGCCAAGGATGTGCTCCAGGGTATCGAGCAGCTCATGCGGCATGGTCGACACCACATGAACCTCGGCGCCGCGACTGGTAAGGCTTGCGAGTAAATCGTCACGATGATACTCGTCAAGCGTCATGCCGTCAGCGTTGAACATGAGCTTAGGCACAAAGAGCATAACCCCCGAGAGGTCCTGCGGCAGCTGTTCCAGAATGTCGCAGGCGACGATGAGGCCGGTCACGTCCACGTTGCCGCCAAAGTAGCGATTCTTGATGGCCGTGACGGTGCCAGCGAGCCCCTGCGGCGATTCCACAAAGCGGGCCACTGTGTCGCGTGCGCTGGCGCCCGAGAGGCACAGCAGGTGCTGGCTGCGAGCGGCGATGGCCTCGCGGACGCGGGCCAGTCGCTCGGCATCGGCGGCAAGCACATCGTCCGTCTCGTCCAGATACGAGCGGATCATGCCGATGCCGTCGTAGTACTGCGGGTAGCCGTCGTAAAAGTCTGCCTCGGGCGGATCGATGCCGGCGTCCAGGTAGAACTCGTCGCTCATCTGGAAGGTGTGGCGGCCAAAACGCTCATAGGCGCGGTCCTGGAACGGTCGGATCATGGCAATGGTCTCGCGCGCTAGCTCGGGCTTGTCGCTGTAGGACCAGCTAAAACGGTTCTGATGCTTGGTAAAACCGAGCGGCACAATGCCCAGGCTTGTGATTTGCTCGTGCTCCTCGCAAAAGCGCAGGGTCTTTTCCAGCTCTTCGCCGTCGTTCATGCCAGGGCACAGTACGATCTGGGCGTGGATCTCGATGCCGGCGGCCATGATGGCCTCGAGTACGTCCATGCCGCGCTGGGCGTTGCGGCCCATCATACGACGGCGGACGTCGGGGCTCACGGCATGGACCGACACGTTCATGGGGCTCATGTTGCGGGCGATGACGTTTTGCACGTCCTCGTCGGTGAGGTTCGTGAGCGTGACGAAGTTGCCCTGCAAAAAGCTCAGGCGGTAGTCGTCGTCGCGAATATAGAGCGTTGAGCGGCCGCCCTTGGGCAGCATGGTCATAAAGCAGAACACGCAGGCGTTTACGCAGGTACGCATGCCATCGAAGATAGGGCCATCGAACTCAAGGCCCCAGTCCTCTCCCGGGAAGCGGTCGAGCTCGACGGAGGTGACGGTGTTGTCGCGCGGATCGAAAACCTCCAGGTCGACGGTATCATCGTCGGCCTCCCAGAGCCACACGATCATATCGGTCAGCTGCTCACCGTTGACCGTGAGCACGCGCATGCCCGGCTCGATACCCACATCCCACGCGGGCGATTCGGGACGCACGTTCTTTACGAGCGCGCCCTCACCCGGCTCGGGGTCGCGGCTGCGCCCGTAATCGGCCACCTCGGCGGCGTATACGGGTACGGTCTGGTCCATGATTAGTGGTAAAGCTCCTTGATGCGAGCGACGGCTCGTTCGATGTGTTCTTGCGGGGTGGAGGCTCCGGCGGTGATGCCGATGTGGTGGGCGTCGGTAAACCACGCGGCCTGGAGCTCGGAAGCTTCCTCGATGTGATGCGTGCGCTCGCAGGCGTCTGCGCAAATCTGCGCCAGGCGGCGGGTGTTGCCCGAGTTTTTGCCGCCCACGACTACCATGCAGTCGCAGCGGTTGGCAAGTGTGGCTGCTGCCTGTTGACGCTCACTCGTGGCGGCGCAGATGGTGTTGATCACGCGCAGCTCCTGTACACGCGGGGTGATGGCTGCCACGACCTCGGCGAGGTTCTGCGCGGTCTGGGTGGTCTGCACGACGAGGCCTACCTTGCCCTTGAACGGCAGCGCGTCCGCATCAGCGGCGCAACTCACGACCTGCGCATCGTCGCCGGCGTGACCCAGAATGCCCTCGACCTCGGGATGCCCCGGCTCACCCACGACCACCACGTGGTAGCCCTCGCGCACCAGGCGCTCGGCTGCCACGTGAACCTTCTTGACGTAAGGGCAGGTGGCGTCGATGACGTTAAGGCCACGCTCGCGAGCGGCATCGATGACCTGCGGCACCACACCGTGGGCGCGGATGATCACGGTGCCGGTTGCGGCATTATCCAGGTTCTCGGCCAAGCCAACGCCTGCCTCAGCGAGCTCGCGTACCACGATGGGGTTATGAATGAGCGGACCCAAGGTATGGACCTGAGTGCTCTCCCCTGCCTGCGGGGCGGCGGCCAGCGCCATATCGAGCGCACGCTGTACGCCGTAGCAGGTGCCGGCGTGGGCTGCGATTTCGATGGTGGGAGCGTCTGCCTTGCCAGGCGCAGGCTCGGCAGTGTTCATGACTTCCTCGCTCATGGCTAGAACCTGCCCGGATGCTCGGCGCACAGCTCGTCTCGCATAGCGTAGACGCGGTTCATGGCCTCGGACTCAAACCATTCCAGGCGCTCCGTGCGCTTAAGCCCAGCCGGTGCGTCGGAAAGCGAGACGGCCTTGCCGGCGCGGATCCAGCACTTCTTGGGACGCATGAGCTTTTTGCCTGCGGGCGTGATGTCGGACCAGCCGCAGATGGCGAGCGGGTTGACGGGCGCCTTGCCCATCTGGGCGATGAGCGCAAAGCCGCCGTGGACCTCGGGCTTGATCTCGCGCGAGCGGATGCGCGTGCCCTCGGGGAAGATCAGGACGTCCTCGCCGCGCTGCAGCGCATGCTGAGCGGCGCGCAGGCACTTCATATCGGCAGTACCACGCTCCACGGGGATGCCGCCAACGCGGCTAAAGGCCCAGCGCACAATCTTGCTCTTGGCGAACTCGGACTTAAAGATGGGACGAATGCGGCGGCCCCCAAAGAACAACGCCGTCTCAACGGCCAGGAGCTCGGCCATCGAGGTGTGGTTGCAGATGACCACGCTGCCGCGGCCTTCCTGGCGCTCAAACAGCAGGTCAGCGTCCTCGACTTTCCAACGCCACATGAACTTGGAGAAGGCCCAAAGGATGGCCATGACTACGACGACGGTGCCGCGGATGAACGCTGGGAACTCGGCGTAGGGGGCGTTGTAGTAATCCTCGGGCGTCTGCTTAAACAGGCGCATGGGTTACCTCCTTTGGTTGATGAGGTCCTCGATTATCGAGACGACCTCATCGATGGTGTGGGCGGTGGAGTCGACGTGCACGGCGTCTTCGGCGGGCACGAGCGGGGCGACCTCGCGGCTGCTGTCGAGCTTGTCGCGCTGCTTAAGGGCGTCGAGGGTCTCGTCGATTTCGGCCTCGAGTTGCGTGGGCGTGAGCGGTTGGGCATCGTTTTGGTGACGCTGAAGTACGCGGCGGCGGGCACGCTCACGCGGGTCGGCGGTCAGGAACACCTTGACCTGCGCGTTGGGGAACACGACGGTGCCGATGTCTCGACCCTCGGCGACGATGTCGCGGTCCTCGGCGGCACGACGCTGGTGGATGAGCATGGCGGCGCGCACGCCCGGGTAGGCCGAGACCTTGGACACATTGGCGTCGACCTGCGGGGTGCGGATGGCAGCCGAGGCATCCTTACCGTCGATGGTCAGGCGCGTGTCTTCGCCGGTGCCGTTGGTAAAGCGAATCTCGATCTGCTCGGCGAGGGCGTCGATGGCCGCCTCGTCGTCCAGGTCGATGCCGCGGTCGAGCGCGGCGAATGTGACGGCGCGATACATGGCGCCCGTGTCGAGCTTGTTAAAGCCCAGCTGGCGGGCGATCTCCTTGGCGATGGTGGACTTGCCGGAACCGGCGGGGCCGTCGATGGCGACGATCATGCAATGCTTCCTTTCGATGATTGACGTGCTGGTATGGTTCGCGGGCGTTGGGGCGCGGCGGGTTGCCTAGCCCGTGTATCGCTCGCGGTAGGTGTTGCGCTTGGGTGCGGAGCCGTGGCTGCCGTGGTGACGCGTGCGGCTGGCGGTGTTGGTCGCCGGCGCGGCGACGCGCTTGGAGCTGGCCTGCTTGGGCGGGATGCCGCCGGCCTTGAGGATCTGCGCCTCGCGATCGGTGAGTTCGCGCCACGAGCCCTTGGCCACGTCCTTGAGCTCAAGGCCGGCAAAGTTGCAGCGGTGCAGGCGGATTACCGGATGGTGAATCTTGCTCAACATGCGCTTAACCTGATTCTTGCGACCCTCGCGGATAATGACCTCCACGGCGGTGGTGCCGGGCCTGACGCCCTGTGGAGCTACGGCCTCGGCCTCGCGTGCGGTGATGACGCGGCAGATTGCCGGCTGGCATAGGCCGTCGTCGAGCTCGATGCCACGGCGGAGCGGGTCCAGATCGCGGTCGGTCAGCTGCCCGTCCACGAGCGCCTGGTAGGTCTTGTAGACGTGCTTGCTGGGGTGCAGCAGGTCCTGCGACAGGTCGCCGTCGGTGGTAAAGAGCAAAAGGCCCGTGGTGTCGCGGTCCAGGCGACCCACCGGGAAGAGCCCCGGAAAGCGGTCGCGCGGGACAAGATCAGCCACGCAAGGGCGCTCCTGCGGATCGCTCATGGTGGTAAGGTAGCCGGTCGGCTTGTAGAGCATCAGGTACACGGCGCCCTGGTTGAGCTTGACGGGCATGCCGTCGACCTCGATGTGATCGCGGTCGACATCGACCTTGGTGCCCAGCTCGGTCGCAACCTCGCCGTTAACCGTCACGCGGCCGGCGGTCATCAGGTCCTCCGACCCGCGGCGGCTCGCTACGCCCGCACGCGCCAAAAAGCGCTGCAGGCGCATGGTATGCGGGTAGACGGGCTGGGCGTCGGTTGCGGGTACTGCGTTGCCCATGGCGCGCGTCTCCCCTGCTTCGTTAGTCCTCGTCATGCAAATCCTCCGAGGTCTCGTCGACGACCAGGGTCTCCAAGTCCTCGACTGCCTCAACATCTTCAACATCGGTATCAAGCAGTTCGCGCTCTTCGTCCAGGTCCTCGGCCTGCTCCTCGAGCGTGGACTGAATGCTGCGGCCGCTCAGGCGCTCACGGATAAACTGGCGCGACTGCTCGTCGGGGGCAAACTGCTCCAGATCGGGCAGGTCGCGGGTGGAGCGCAGACCGAACTTTTCCAAGAAGGCGTTGGTCGTGCCGTAAATGATGGCCTGACCGCGCTGGGGGTCACGGCCGAGCTCGCGCACCAGACCCTTGTCCACGAGCGACGCGATGACGCCGTCTGAGTTGACGCCGCGGATGCCCTTGACCACCTCGCGCGTTACGGGCTGGTGGTATGCGATGACGGCCAAAGTTTCGAGCGCCGCCTGCGACAGCTTTTGCGTATCCCAGCTCAACACATAGGCCTCGACCACATCGTGGTAGGCTGGGTGCGTAAACAAGCGCCAGCCGCCGGCGACCTCGCGCAGCTGAAAGCCGCGGTTGGCCTCCTCGTACTCAACCTTGAGCTCGGCGAGCAGCGACGCGCACTCGCCGGGGGCGATATCCAGTGCGCCGGCCAGCGCGGGCGCACTCACTGGGTCGCTTGACACCAGCAGCAGCGCCTCGAGGGCGCCTTTGAGGCTGTTTGCCTCCAGCGTGGAAAGGGTTGACATGGTTGCGGCTCCTATTCGGTGAGCTCGGGGCCCTCGCCGGGCACATAGGCCTCGGCGCCCTCGACGCGGTTGATGCGGATGGTTCCAAAGATCTCGTCCTGGCTCAGCGTGAGCGAGCCGCGCTTGGCGAGCTCAAGCATAGCTAGGAAGGTGACGACGAGCTGCTCGGTGGTGGCATCGCCGTCCAGTAGCTCGCGGAAGGTGCAGGTTTGGTGCGCCATGGTAAAGCGGTCGACTGAGGCCACGGTCAGGTCGAGCGGCACGCGATGCGGCGCCACATGCTCGGCCTCCAGCAGGAAGGTCTGGCGCTTGCCGTCCAGGTCGGCGCAGATGACGGCCAGGCCGCGCAGGGTAATGCCGGCCAGATAGTCGGGCATTAGGCCCAAGAACTCGGGGTCGGGGCCGGCCACACGCGGGTGCATGCGACTTTCGGCCTGCATGCGGGCACCGAGGGCTGCCGCCGCGCCTTTAAACTGCTTGTAGGCAATCAGGCGCTGGATCAGGACCTCGCGCAAGGCGTCGCCGTCGAGCGCGCTGAGCTCCTCGAGGTCTTCGTCGAACTCGTCATCGTCGTCATCGACTTTGCGCGGGGCCTCCTGCGGCACCAGAGAGGCGGCCTTGATGTCCAAAAGGGTTGCCGCGACCAGCAAAAAGTCGCTTGCTACGTCCAGGTCCAGCGCCTCGATGCGCTCGGCCTCGGCAAGGTACTGCTCGGCCACCTCGCTGATGGAGATGGCGCCGATATCTACTTTTTGGCGGGTTACCAGCTGCAGCAGCAGGTCGAACGGTCCGCTGTAGACCTGCGTCGACACGCGATACGACATCTTCGACCTCCTTTGACGGCGCCTTCGCGGCGCGGTTTGGGTGCATGTTGCGACCGTTTTGCACGGTCGACCTGTAAGTTTACCTTAGATGCCGGCGATTGCGAAGTTGAGCATCTGCTCAGCGAGCGGATACACGGTAACGTCGAAATAGCGGCCGATCACATCGATGCCGGTCCACATGGGCAGCAGGTACAGCACTAGGATGAGGATGGGCATAGCGTATTGCTGCAGGTGGTAGTAGTTGGTCAGCGCCTTGCCTTTAAGGAACGGCACGATGATAGACGAGCCGTCAAGCGGCGGAATCGGAATAAGGTTAAAGAACGCAAGCGACAGGTTAACCACGATAAACGTGGCGCCGAAGTTCATGATTTGAGACGCCACAGCAAAGGACATGCTGGCGTAGAGGTTGCCATAGGCCAGGTGCATGAGGGCTGCAGCCAGGCACGCGAGCGCGATATTCGATGCGGGGCCGGCCGCGCTCACCAGGACCTCGTCGCGCTTGGGGTGCTTGAGGTTGTTGAGGTAGACGGGCACGGGCTTGGCGAAGGCAAACACCGGGCCACCGGCGGCGAGCATGAGCAGCGGCAGGATGATAGTGCCAAACGGATCGATATGGTTGAGCGGGTTGAGTGACACGCGGCCGCGCGAACGGGCTGTCTTATCGCCGAGTGCCCAGGCCGCGGCGGCGTGCGCACTTTCGTGGATGACGATGCCCACGATGACGGCGACGGCGCTGGCGAGCAGGTTCATGATGTAGCTGCTGGACATGGCGCTCCCCTAGCGGACGCGGCGCGAGGCGCGCGTGAGCAGGTAGTCAGCTACAAACAGGATGACGGCCACGATGGCGTAATCCAAGCGGAAAACGCCGCCAAAGGGTGAGGTGATGACGCCGTAGCCGGCGATGGCGCTCGGCAGCGCGCGAGAAAGCTCAACGACAAAGCCGACAATCTGCAGCTTGGCGGTCAGGCCGCTAAAGCACAGCAGCACGGTCATCGCGCTCATAAAGATGCCGCAGATGCGACAGGCGATGGCGATGACGCTCATCGCCACGGCAGCGGCCTTACGAGAATTCACGCGCGGTCTCCTCTTCGATCTGGGTGGAAAGCTCCAGCCATTCGTCCTCGAGCTTGGGCAGTTCTTGCTTAAGGCCGTTATATTCCCCCAGCGCGGCATTGAACTTGTCCTGATCGGCATAAAGCTCTTCGCTCGCCATCAATTCCATAAGCTCGTCATAGCGGGCGCGCTTTTTGTCGAGCTCGGCCTCGATCTTCTTGAGCTGGTTGCGCACGCCCTTGAGCTTTTTGTTGAGCGCGGCGCGGGCCTGGGCCTCGGCGCGCTTTTGCTCCTTGGTCTTTTTGCCCTCGGCGGGCTTGGAGGCGGTGGCGGGGGTGTCGGGCTGGGCCGCGGTGACCTTAGCGGACTTGGTCGCGGCCGGTGCGCTCTCCCCTGCCGCATCGGCCGCGGCGCGGGCTGCGAGGTCCTCGCGCTTGTAGAGGTAGTAGTCGTAGTCGCCGTCGTAGACCGTGACCTTGCCATCGCGGATGTCAATGATGCGGTTGGCCACAGCGCGTACCAGGTGCTCGTCGTGGCTGATCAGCACGATGGTGCCGGGGAAGTTTTGCAGGGCGTTCTCGAGCATGTCTACCGAGTCGATGTCCAGGTGGTTGGTGGGCTCGTCCAGGCACAGGAGCGCCTCGGGGGCCACGAGCATCTTGGCAAGCGCCAGACGCGCCTTTTCGCCGCCGGAGAGGACACGGACCTGCTTCTCGATGGAGTCGTTGTCGCTAAATAGGAAGGCGCCCAGCAGGCTGCGCTGCTGCGGCACGGTCCACTTGGGCGTGACGGTGTCGATCTCTTGCAGGACGGTGTTGGACTCGGTCATGCCCTCGAGCGCGTGCTGGGCGTAGTAGGCCACACCCACGTTGGTGCCCAGGTCGCGGGTGCCGGTGGTGGGCGGTTCCAGGCCGGCGAGGATCTTCATGAGGGTGGACTTGCCGGCGCCGTTGGGGCCGACGAGCGCCACATGCTCGCCGCGGTAGAGCTTGAGGTCGATGTCACTGTAGATGTGCTTGTCGCCGTATGACTTGGAGACGCCCTCGAGGCCCACGACCATATCGCCCGAGCGCGGCGGGTCGGGGAACTTAAAGTCGATATGCTTGTGGCCCTCGGGCAGGATGACGAGCTCCTTCTTGATCTGCTCGATCTTGCGGATACGCTCCTGGGCCTGGGCGGCCTTGGTGGGCTTGTAGCGGAACTTATCGACGAAGACCTGCATGTGGGCGATGTCGCGCTCCTGGGCGGCACGCTTGGCGCGCATCTGCTCAAGGTTGTCCTCGCGCTGCTTGAGGTAGCTGCTGTAGTTGCCGGTGTAGGTGGTTACGCGGCGGTTCTCGAGCGCGGCGACGTGGTCGACGCAGGCGTCCATGAAGGCGCGGTCGTGGCTGACGATGAGGACGGCGCCGTCGTAGCTGGCGATAAAGCCGCGCAGCCACTGGACACTCTCGAGATCCAGGTGGTTGGTGGGCTCGTCCAGGAGCAGCAGGTCGGGGTGGCGCAGGAAAAGCTTGGCGAGCGCGATGCGCATCTGCCAGCCGCCGGAAAACTCGGAGCAGGGACGCTCAAAGTCGGTGACCTTAAAGCCCAGACCGGACAGGATTTTGCGGGCGTTGCTTTCGAGCTCGTAGCCGCCTAGGTGCTCAAAGCGGTCCTGGACCTGGCCGTATTCGTTCAGGAGTGCGTCGACGTCCTTGCCCTGCTCGGAGAGCTCGGTGATTTGTGCCTGAAGCTCGTTGGCGCGCTCGCCCATGCGGCGGATTTCCTTAGCGGCCGCCATGACCTCGGCGAGGATGGTGGTGTCCTTGTGCTCCAGGTTGGTTTCCTGCTCTAGGTAGCCCACCTGGCAGTCCTTGGCGTACTGGACCTGGCCGGCGTCGGGGCTGTCGATGCCCATGATGATCTTGAGCATGGTGGTTTTACCGGCGCCGTTGGGACCCACGAGGGCGAAACGCTCGCCGGGGTTGATCTGGAAGGACGCGCCGCTAAAGAGGACGCGTGCGCCGAAGCTTTTTTCGATCTTGTCGACCAGAAGGATCATGGTGCCGCCTTTGACCTTGTGTGCCTATATGAAAAAAGGCCCCAACTTGCGTTGGAGCCTCATTCAATGCTCGGGTGGAGACGAGGGGGATCGAACCCCTGACCTCTTGACTGCCAGTCAAGCGCTCTCCCAG
>JAXJBU010000068.1:0-133445 GCA_036302865.1 Collinsella sp.
CGTCCAGGAGCTCAAGCCCATGGTGCTTTTTCGCGGGTCCAGGCTGTTTGGGCGAACGTGTCGCAACGGCGCCGACCGCGAAAAGGACCGCGACGTATATCAGGGCCACGGCAAGCATCGATGCGCTGCCTGAACCGGAGCCAATGAATTCCGTCGGGAAGCATCCCACGTAACCCGTTGCCTCGATAGGCGAGAATACGGCCAGCGGCAGGAGATTGAGCGCGGCGTTATGCTCCAGCGCCGAATCGGACAGTAACGGGAATACCGGGGCCGCGACAAGCAGCGCGGAGGCAAGGGGGCCCGCGAGGACGCGCCTCGTTGCGGTCGATAGGACGACGGAACAAACGGATATCAAGGTTCCGCCCGCAAGAAGCGCGATAAACAGGGCTGTGAAGACGTTTCCCGCAGTCGTGGTGGCAAGCGCGCCGTCATGGAAGAAGGCGATCGGGTACCCAATTTGCCCGAAGCCGTTTAGGGCCAAGGCGCAAATGCCCCCGGGTGCGAGGCCGGCGAGTAGCATCGCGGTCCCCGCGGCGATTATCGAAAACACGATCTGGATAAGGCGCCGGAATATGGGCACGGGCGCCTTCGCCGCCAGGGTCGCAGGCCTTGTGGCGCCGAGCACGAGTATCGACGAGAGAAGGAAGGGGATGAAGGGAAGGAAGGACGGCGCCTGGGCAATGGCGTAGGGCAGGAAGGAAAGGAATGGCAGGTCGCTTGCGGAGGCAGGGATATCCGTGATGCCGGAGCTGCTCAGGGCACGGCAATATGCGAGCGCCGCGTCATTGGACTCTCGGTCTCCCACGATGGATCCGGATTGGAAGCCTTCGCCCATGAGCGCGTAGTAGCTCTCGGCAGAGTCGAGAAAGGCGGCGTCGGTTTGAGCGGCGAGGGCGGCGTTCGCGTATCTTGCAAGCTCAGCGTCATCTTGCTGCTCTGGCGATAGGTCTGTGCCGCTGGCCTGGGGCGCGCGCGTATTGAATGCGTCGACAAAGCTCTGCATGCCCTGTTTCATAAAGAAGGGCCCGTAGATGGGTGAATTGAACGCAATGGGGACGGAAAAGGCTGCGGCGAGAACGAGCGTACAAATCCATACGGCCTTGTCTCTTAGGATTAGTTTGAGAAGAAGTCGACAGTACATTTAGAAGCACCTACGTTCCTCAAAGAATTGTTAGATTAAAAGTAACAGACCGGATGAAGATACGTGCGACGGGGGCGAGGCGAATGGCTGAGCGGTATCGATATGCGGGTTCAACGGTATCACATTGGCCACATAGATTTTTAACTTGCATTTCTACCCGCCCTTTTCGTAGAGTCGCCGATACGTGCTTAGCGCACCCTCGGCGCGTCCGGCAGGCTTTGCGAAATGGGATCCAGGAGACTTCGGCGCAGCATCATCTTGCGGAATGCTTCTAATGAGCCTCCCATCCTTCAAAAACAGAATCTCATCGCACAGCCTATCGACCGAATCCAAGATGTGGGATGACATGATGATGCACGTACCAGAATCGGCCAGCTTCCTGAGAATCTCGGAATGCAAGTCCACCCTGCTGGGGTCGAGCGCGTTCATGGGCTCATCTAATAGAAGGTACCGCGCGCCCGTCGCATACGCAATCGCCAGGGTAAGCTGCTGCTTCATGCCCTGGCTCAGAGTGCGGATCCTCATCTTCGCGAACTCGCCTATCTGCGTTTGTTCCACTATCTCTTCGATATCGCGAGCATGCGGCCACATATCGCAAACCATCTTGAGGTGATCTTCCGCACGCAATCCGGGATACAGCAGCGTCCCCTCACCAGGTGCATAGAAGATCATAGAACGGACCTCTCTCGCACCCGTACCCTGCACCTCATCCAGAACGATGCTCCCGTCCACGCGAGGACCCGGCAAACCTGCCATCGCACGCAGCAACGTCGTCTTTCCATGCCCGTTCGGAGCGACGAGACCGTAGACCGTACCCGGGGCAAACTCAGCGTTCACCGAATCTACGAGCACCTTCTTTCCATAAGAGATCGTCAGCGTTTGAAGGTCAATCATCGAGATCATCCCCTTTCGATCTTTGGAACACTCAGGCGCACCATCAACGGAGATACGGCGCCCAAGACCACCAGCAGAGCGCCCGATGCGCCGACGACCTCTCCAAAAGGCATCGCGTTCGTCCCTCGCCCAAGGAACCCAATCGTCCCCACCTGGGAAGCGGGATCAAACGAGGCGAATGGAGCCAGCAGCGCGACGCCCATGCCCACGCTTTCAACATGAGCGCTCAACGAACCCAACACCAAGAGAACCGCGCAAACCATTCCGGTGACAACGGGGTTGCGGCTAATCGCTGCTGTCAACGCAGCGACGACGGAAATCACGCCGTATGCCATGACCAGCAACGGAATACTGCACAACACCGCCTCCCCCACCATGGACGTTGTCGAAGCTCCCGCCCGAATGAGAGCGACGGGATACTCCGATCCACCCGCACCGTTCTTAATCACGGACACAACGACAGCGGGAACCATCGACACCAAAAGCAGCACCAAGCCAAGCAGGAGAGCCAGCGCAACAGCCGTCAGAAAACGCACATGCGCTGTTGCGGGGATCTGGAGAACCAGAAGGGAACGACACTGCAGGTGGGTGCACGCGAGCGATGTGACAACCACGGGCAACAGCAAAAATAAGGAGGGAAGCGCTGCCTGGAGATACGAAAGGAGGATTAATGGGGGCATCTTCGTACTTAACTCGTAAACCTTGGGGTCCGGCAAGCTCGCGATCGACTCAAGCAGAAGGGCGCGCGCCTCCGCACGAGAAGGAGTCTCCGGCTCGATTCCGATCGATTGCAGGAGAGTCGCATCTGCCGCGCCCAGCTCACCTCGAGCGCGCTCGTACGTCGCAAGGCTTCGAAACCCCTCCGCAGGCATAGGCGCGTACACGAAACCCGAAAGAGCATCCCGCATGTCTTCCAGGGCCGCTTTGCCCTCGACGTCCATATTCGCAGCGTTCTGCTCTAGATACCGATCTATTGAACGGAGCTCCCCATCCCTATACCGAACAGCGGAAACGTTATCAGCGTCAGGAAACATCTCGACCAGAGCCGGGGCCAGCATCGTCGTCGACATTGCAATCGCGCATACGGCGAGGGTAGGAGAACGCAGGAGCAGTTTCCCCATCGTTCTTACGTATGCAACGGCGGAGGCACAAGCGCTCGAACGAGTTGCCGTTCTCGATGCAGTGAAGGAACCTCTCTCAAGACAAATCGGGGATATCGGGCACGCGCAGCCGCTCTTTCCAGCAACGCAAAGCAGGCTAATTGCCAGCACCTCGATCCCGATTGCGCATACGAGGGCAATCGCGCCACGCTCGAAGCAAAGTCCAGGCAGATTCACTATCTGCGTTGTCGGGTACGGGCTATAGGCGCCGACGGTCAACTCAGTGTTCGCATACGTAAGGGGATTCAACAGGGCGAACTCACGTAAAGCGATGGATCTTCCGTAATACCCGGGAACCATCGTCACCCCCATCAGGGCACATACGAACACGATTCCAAGCGTAGGGTTATTGGCAATCTTCACGGCAAGGTGAACGACAAGCGAGATGAACGCTGCCACCAAGAATTGCAAGATGGCCGTCTGCGCGAACACCAGCCAAGCCGGTTTGACAACCGGAGTCGCATATTGAATGTAGCCTATCGGATAGAACGGCGAGCCCGGGCCATTCTTCACAAGCGCGGCGATTATCCCTGGAAGATTGATGGCGAGGACGGCAAGCATTGCAAAAACACTCGCCCATACGCTCGATGCAACAAGTCTACCCAGCTCGCCCATCGGTGCCTGGATGATGAGCTTTTCACGTTTGTTAAGACGCGCGGCAAGGAACGAGACGGCAACGGCCGTTGCGACCCATAGCAAGTACTCCTTCGATCCGTCATAATAGGTGTACTCTCCATCCGATATCTGCAGAAACGGAAGTAGGGGAGAGAGCGGTGCCAAGATAAGACGTCCCGCGGCAAGAGGGTACAGAAGCGCGGGCATGCTTGATGAAGAGGTATAGACACCGTCCTCCCCCGCATTCACAAGCGCATCCGCATAGGATGCTGACAATTCCTGCTCAACACGGGTTATTCCCGACTCGAGGTATTCGACCCGTCCGTCGATGCCAGCCGCGCTCCTGAAGACGGGCAGAGCACAAAGAACCATCAACGCAACAACGACAACACAGAGCGACCTGGAGGAGAGAAGCGACCTAAAGATCGCCTTCGAGATTTTGAGCATATTCATCGCCAACCTTAACCTCATCCAGTCGGAACAGAGGGGCCGAACAAAATGCTCGGCCCTTATTACTTGCCGGCAAAGTCAATTTAACATAAACTGTTAAAAAGTAACCTGAGTTTTTTAAATTCTTCGGAGGTTATTATGAGTTCCGACAATCGCACTCCCCGGCTTCATTCCTTCCGCATCGCATGTGCGATAGCCTCTGCGACCCTTTGCGCCACCGCCATCGCACAAGTGGCGTTCTCCTTAAAGCCAGCAATCGAAGTGCTCGACAACCCTGTAATTGCAGACTCCCCCGCGTATCCAGCCCTTGCGATCTCGACATTGGTCCCTGCCGTCATCGGTATCGCTACGACCATCCTCAGCGCCGTTCTCGTGTGGACGATCAAGAGCGCAGACCCCTTCAAGAAAGGGTCTGCGACATGCTTGAAGGTGCTCGGCATTCTCTTCGTTGTTCAAGCTGCCACCAGCCTCTACGCCGGCTCACTCAAAACCTCCGTTTCGATGTTTGGCGGCGAGGGGGCCGTCGGCGCCCAAGAGATCGCTTCATCATTCGATTGGACCTCTCTGGTTCTCGGCATCGTCCTGTTCATGCTTTCCCAGCTCTTCTTGTACGCCCGAGAGCTGTACCTCGACTCCGACGAGATTGCGTAAGGAAACGCCATGCCCGTAATTGTTCGCCTCGACAAGATCATGGCCGAGCGAAAGATTTCCTCGAACGAACTTGCCGAAAGGATTGGAACCACGCCCGTGAACCTGTCCCGTATTAAAAAAGGGCATATTCGCGGCATTCGCTTCAACACACTCGAGCAGCTATGCCTCGCCCTTCGTTGCCAACCCGGAGACCTTCTCGAAGTCATGAGCGAAGAGGATGCCCGAAAGGAGTTCGGACTCGATTGGTCCGCCGAGGATTAGAGGGCGCGACGAGACTCGTCCCCGCGTTCAAGAGTCCATCGAGACGCTCCAAGTGTTCGGCTACGGCATCACCGAGCCGGACGACCGAAATATCGTCATACGCGACGTGAAGACGATCAGTTGGCTCTTCCCCGTGTGGACTGCCCCCTCACGCTCATGTTGCAGACATGTAACGCCGCAGCGAGCGTGCCCCTTTTTGCGCCAGACAGGTACAATGATGAACACTGTACCGTAGCGGAGCGCCCCGCGCGCCGCAACCACGCGAAAGGGTTTCCCATGGCCGAGATCTCGTCCTCCCGCATCGTCATCACCGTCCTTGGCAAGAACCGCCCCGGTATCGTCGCCGGCGTCACCCGTGTTCTGGGCGAGGCCAACGTCGACATCCGCGACATTACGCAGTCCATTATCGAGGACATCTTCACCATGACCATGCTGGCCGATACCGCCGAGTCCAAGCTCGACTTCGCCGAGCTGCAGAAGGCGCTGGCCGAGGCCGGCGAGCTTTCGGGCGTCAACGTGTCCATCCAGCGCGAGGACGTCTTCAACTTTATGTACCGCCTGTAGCGAGCAAGCCGCTGGGGATAGCCTGACGCGCGCATGCCCATGCAAGTCACCCCGATGCGGCCCGGAGAGGAGCGCGCATGGCCTACGACGCCAAGAAAATCTATTACCGCTTCGATGACCACTTGAGCCGCCTGGTTCTGGATTACGAAGCAAGCCGCCAGATTTCGCCTGAGAGCGAAAGCCTCTACCACGGCCTGCCGACCGACCCTTATGACGAGGGCCTGTTTGTTGAGCACAATGTCAAGCGCGGCCTGCGCAATGCCGACGGCTCGGGCGTGGTCGCGGGCCTCACTCGCATCTCGGATGTGCACGGCTACAACAAGGTCGACGGAAAGGTCGTGCCCGATCAGGGCAAGCTCACGCTTCGCGGCTACAGCATCGAGGATCTGGTCAACAATGCCCAGGCCGAGAATCGCTACGGCTACGAGGAAGTCGCCTATCTGCTTATCACGGGTTCGCTGCCCAACAAGGAAGAGCTCGACGGCTTTTGCGAGCGCCTGGGCGCCTTTAGACATCTGAGCGACGAGTACGTCAAAGAGTTCCCTATGACCACGGTGTCGTCGAGCATCATGAACGTGCTCCAGCGCGCCGTGCTGCTGCTCTACGCCTTCGATGCCGAACCAGACGTGATCACGCCCGAGCACGAAATCGACGTCGCCATTTCCATGCTCGCACGTCTCCCGCGCATCGCCGCCTTCGCCCACATGGCCTCGATTGCCAAGCTTCGCGGCTCCGAGGTTCACGTGCCGCACCCCACGCCCGGCCTCTCCACCGCCGAGACCATTCTGCAGGTCCTGCGCGGCGGCATGGCGTTCACCCGCGATGAGGCGATGCTGCTCGACGTGATGCTCATGCTGCATGCCGAGCACGGCGGCGGCAACAACTCCACCTTCGCTTGCCGTGTGCTGTCGTCTTCGGCCACCGACCCGTATTCCGCCTACGCCGCGGCTATCGGCTCGCTCAAGGGCCCGCGCCACGGCGGCGCCAATGCCAAGGTCGTGTCTATGCACGAGGACATCCGCGCGCATGTCTCCAACTGGGAGGACGAGGACGAGGTCGCGGCCTACCTGGGCAAGATCCTCGACAGGCAGGCTTTCGACGGCACGGGCCTCATCTACGGTATGGGCCACGCCGTCTACACGCTCAGTGACCCGCGCGCCGAGGTGTGCCGCCGTTACGCGCGCACGCTTGCCGCCAAGAAGGACTTGGGCGAGGAGTTCGCGCTCATCGAGCGCATCGAGCACCTGGCACCGCAGGTGATGCGCGACCACGGCATGACCAAGCCCATCTGCGCCAACATCGACCTGTACACGGGCTTTATCTACAAGATGCTCGGCGTGCCCGAGACGCTCTTTACGCCGCTATTCGCCGTCGCCCGCATGGCCGGCTGGTCGGCGCACCGCATGGAAGAGCTCTTCTGCGCGCACCGCATCATCCGCCCCGCCTATCGTCCGGTGATCGAGCCGCTGGAGTACAAGCCGCTCGCCGACCGCTAGGACGCGGACCGTTATAGAACTCGAGCGTGGTCAGGGACCCAAGCCCTCGGCCACGCTTTTTATGCCAGTAGAAAGGATCGCAACGAATGATTGTGTTTTCCGATATGGATGGGACGCTGCTGACGAGCGATAAGCAGATGAGCGATGCCACCTGGGCAATGCTCGACGAGCTCGCACGTCGTGGCATCGAGCTTGTTCCCTGCACGGGGCGCCCGCTGTCGGGCATCTTTGAGCCCATTCTCGCCCATCCCGCCGTGCACTACGCGGTCTGTGCCAACGGCGCCAGCGTCTGGCAGCTCGACGAGGATACGCCCACCGACGCCTCGCGCGCCACGTGCATCTTGAGCCGTCCGCTCGACCGTGGCATTGCCCACCGCATCCATCGCATTGCCGCCGGCCACGATGTGACCTTCGATATCTTCGCGGATGGGCAGTGCTTCCTCCCCCGCTCGCTATACGGGCGTCTGGATGAGTTCTGTGGCGGCGACCCCCACATCGCGGCTTCGCTCAAGCGCACACGAACACCGATCGACATGGATATCGACAGCAAGATCGACGAGGTCGAGACGCTCGAACGCATCGCCATGTACTGGCACGACCCGGCCGATCGCGACGCCATCGCAGCAGAGCTCGACACGCTCGGAGGCATTGAGGTCACGCGTTCGTACGCCATGAATATCGAGGTCATGGGTGAGGGCGCCACCAAGGGGACGGCCCTCACGTGGTTATGCGAGCACCTGGGCGAGCGTCTCGCCGACGCCTGGGCGTTCGGCGACAACATCAACGACATCCCCATGCTGCAGGCAGCGGGCCATGGCATGGCCATGATCAACGCCGAGTCCGAAGACCGCGAGGCCGCCGACGCCATCACCGAATACGACAACGACCATGACGGCGTCGCCCGCACCATCATGGCCGCCCTCGCTTAGTCATTGGCTAGTCATTGGGGACGTTCTTAAACGACTAGTCACTGGGGACACTCTTCGCGAAAAGCTGCAAGGACTGTCCCCCACTGCCGGCAGAACGGGAACGTCCCCATCTGCCGGATTAGGCGAGACTCTCCAGAACACGGCGGAGTTCCTGCTGGACAGCGTGGTCACGGTTGCAGCCTACGACGCGATCGGCAACGGCCTTGAGCGCGGGACGTGCATTTTCCATCGCGCAACCCGTGCCGACGAAGCGAATAATCTCGTAGTCGTTCATAGAGTCGCCAAACGCCATGATCTCATCGCGCCCAATGCCATAATGCTCCGCGAGCTGTGCAATACCCGAGGCCTTCGACACACCGGGCTGCATGGCGTCGATCCACGCGTTGCCCGAAGGCGCAAAAGTAAAGAGCTGACCGAGTTCGCGCTGTAGCACGTACGCACTGTCCATAACGGCACCGTCATCGCAAAAGATACTCGCCTTGATGATATTTACGCTGGGATCGGGCAGCTCCCAAATGCGCTCGGCATTGGGAAGGTCCTTATCGACCTCACGCACGAACTTGCACTCGTCATCGAGCAGGAAGGACTTGGTTCGGTCAAAAAGCGCAAGATGCAGATTGGGAAACGTCGCGACAGCCTGGGCGAGCCTTCGAATCGCCAGGTGTGAATACACCTCACGGTCTACCATCTTGCCGTCGGCGTAGACCTGGGCGCCGTTGGCGGCGACAAAGTCCATCTTGTCGCGAACGGGCGCAAAGAACTCGCACAGGCGATCGTAGCGACGACCTGACGATGCGGCGAAATGCACGCCATGCTCGTGTAGCGCCAGAATCAGTTCGTAGGTCTCGGGAGGCACCTGACCGTTTTCGTCAAGCAACGTGCCGTCCATATCGGATGCAATCAGTTTAAACATAGAAAAGCTCCCTTCGGGCTTGATGGAATCGGACGTATATCCGATTCCAACGTACCCAAAGGGAGCTCAGATAAGACTCCGTGGGCGCAAACGTTACAAGGACCTAGCAAATAGCTCACACATGCCAGAGGCCTCATGGTCGCGGCGTCAGGCGACATGTCAAAGAGTGTCCCCGACGACTAATCGTTGAAGAACATCCCCGATAACTAGTCGGCGTAGGTGAAGGTCGTGACGTCGAACATGCCCTCGGGGCGAATGCGGAGCGTCGGGATGACCGGTAGGGGCAGGAAGATGATGCCCATGATGGGGTCGAGCGGCGGCTCAATACCCATGGCGCGTGCCTTAACCATAAAGTCGTCGTGCTGCGCGGCAACGTCCTCGGCCGTGCCTTCGCTCATCAGGCCACCGAGCGCCAGCGGAATGCGCGCCACGACCTCGCCGTTGCGCACCAGCACGTGACCGCCCTGGCCCACGGCCTCGACAGCAGTCATCATATCGGCGGCGTTGTCGCCCACCACGCACACGTTGTGCGAGTCGTGTCCGATCGTCGAGGCGATGGCACCACCCGTGATGGTAAAGCCGCGCACCCAGCCGCGACCGATATGCTTGCCGACAAGACCCAGGCCAGTGGGACCGTCGCCGTCGACGCCCTCGGCCTGCAGCGACACGCCGCGGCCATGGCGCTCGATCAGCATAATGCGGCGCAGGCCCTCGGCGCTCTCGGGGCGAGCCATGCCCGTGATGGCCTTACCCGGCACCACGTCAATCACAGCCTCGCCCGGCTTAAAGGCATAGTCGAACACGTCGAGCGAAAGCTTCGGCAGCTTAACGGAGGCGCGCAGCTCATCGGCAAGGGCCGCAACCTCGGCCATCTCGGGTGCAATCTCGCCCACAAAGGTGCCGTCCTGCGCCACCAAAGCACCGGCGGCATAAACACGATGCGGAGCCGTGGCAAACGTCAGGTCGTTGAGTACCAGCAGGTCGGCACGCTTGCCCGGAGCGATGGCGCCACGCAGCTCGTGCGGGTCGCGGCAACCGTGGTCCAGGCCAAATGCCTCGGCCGTGGACAGAGACGCCATAGAGATGGCAACCACGGGGTCAATGCCGGCCTCGATAGCCACGCGGCAGGCATTGTCGATCATACCGGTCGAAAGCGCATCGGAGGGAGCGCGGTCATCGGTCGCAAAACAGCAGCGACGGGCGCGGGCGGGGTTTTCCAGCAGCATCGGCGACAAGTTGGCCAGGTCGTGGCTGCACGTACCCTCGCGCAGCATCACGTACATGCCGCGGGACAGCTTGTCGAGTGCCTCCTCGGGAATCGTCGACTCGTGGTCGGCGATAATGCCCGCCGCGGCATAGGCATTGAGGTCCTTGCCGGCAACGAGCGGCGCATGGCCGTCGACCTGCTTGGACGGCGTCTGGTTGGCAGCATCGATGCGAGCACAGGTCTCGGGGTCGGCCATAAAGACACCCGGCAGGTTCATCATTTCGCCCAGACCAAAGACGTCGCCCGGATGCTCGGCAAAAAACGCCTGCATATCGGCGGCGGTAATCACAGCACCGGCCTGCTCATCGGGCAGCGCGGGCACGCACGAGGGCATCATGTACTTGATGGAAATAGGCGCGCGGCGGCCGTCCTCGATCATAAAGCGCAGGCCGTCCAGGCCGGAAACGTTGGCAATCTCGTGGCTGTCGGCAATGGCAGTGGTGGTGCCGCGCGTCGCCGCCATGCGCGCATACTCGGCGGGACGGATGTTCGAGGACTCGATATGCAGATGTCCGTCGATAAAGCCGGGGGCGATATAGCGACCCCGGCAGTCAATGACCTCGGTCGCCTCGTAGGTGCCGGCGGCATCGTCGCGACCGTCGTAGAGCACACCGACGATTACGCCATCCTTGACGGCAACGCTACCGGGCGCCACGCGCTGACCGTACACGTCGACAATCTGCGCATTGGTAAACAGCGCGTCGACGGGCACGCGACCCTCGGCAGCCTCGATCACAGACCTCATGACCTCAACGGACATACATACTCCTTTAACGGTAGAAATAACTGCGGAGCGGACGAGCCTTCACCGCAGCAAGCCAATAGCAATTGTATGCCCAAACGATGGGGCAACAATACGCCTCTCCGCTTAACGGCACCGCCAAATGATCCCTTGGGGACGGAGAAAAAAGTTGCGGTGGAATAGTTCCTGCCTGGGCGCCCGTATGGCATTTTTAGGAACTATTTCACCGCAACTCAAAGGGCCGCAGCCGGAATCGTTCCGGCTGCGGCCCTATTGCACATGTTAGGTTGACCTACTTGCTAGACCAATTTAAAGCCCTTGCGCTTGCCTACGGAGAGGGTGTCGCCCAGCTTGAGGGCGCTGGGATCGATGTTGTAGCTCTTGGGAGCCACGGCCTTGCCGTTGATCTTGACGCCGCCGCCGTCGATATCGCGACGAGCCTGGCCGGCGCTCGCCGAAAGACCCAGGTCCTTGAGCAGGCCGGCGAGGTAGATCTGGCCCTCGTCGTTGACGGTCAGCTCAACGTGCTTCTCGGGGAAGTCGGCGAGCTGGCCCTCCTTGAATACGCGGTCGAACTCGGCCTGAGCCTCGTCGCCGGCGCCGGCGCCGTGGTAGGTGTCGCACAGGTCGCGGCCCAGAGCGCGCTTGAGCTCGTAGGGGTCGGCGGAGCCATCGGCCAGGGCGGCGTCGATCTTGTCGACCTCGGCAGGGGTGAGCGAGCTGGCCAGACGATAGTACTTGCCGATCATCTCGTCGGGGATGGACATGGTCTTGCCGAACATATCCTTGGGGGCGTCGGTCAGGCCGATGTAGTTGCCATAGGACTTGGACATCTTACGAACGCCATCGGTGCCCTCGAGCAGCGGCATGGTGAGCGCGATCTGGGGCTCCATACCCATCTTCTCCATGAGCTCGCGACCAGCGAGCAGGTTGAAGAGCTGGTCTGTGCCGCCCATCTCCACGTCGGCCTTGATCTGAACGGAGTCGAAGGCCTGCATCACGGGGTACAGGAACTCGTGCAGGGCGATCGGCGTCTGAGACTGGTAGCGCTTAGTAAAGTCGTCGCGCTCAAGAATGCGGGCGACGGTGAACTTGGAGCATACCTGCAGCAGACCGGCGAGATCCATCGACAAGATCCAGTCGCCGTTGTGCACGATGGTGGTCTTCTCGGGATCCAGGATCTTCATGGCCTGGCTCACGTAGGTCTCGGCATTGGCCTCGATCTGCTCCTGCGAAAGCTGCGGACGGGTGGAATTCTTGCCCGAGGGATCGCCGATCAGCGCGGTACCGTTGCCGATGATGAGGGTGACGTTGTGGCCCAGGTCCTGGAACTGACGCATCTTGCGCAGCGGCACGGCGTGGCCCAGGTGCAGGTCGGGGCTGGTGGGGTCGACGCCGAGCTTGATGTTGAGGGGCTCGCCCTTCTCAAGCTTCTTGCGAAGGTCGGCCTCGGGAACGATCTGCGCGGCGCCCGAGGTGATGATACGCATTTGCTCGTCAACAGACAGCATTGGGTATCCTCCTTTTGCTATAGCACCCTCGCCGAAAACGGCGGTGCTGGAAGTCCATAAACTCTCATATGATAACAAACTGACGCGACACGGCACCTACGACAGGAAAATCCTCGTCCTGCCGCATGCGTCAATGGCAACTGGCAGACGTGTACCGTCACGCTCGACCAGATAGCGTACCTGCCGACGACGCAAGCAGTCGCGGCAACGGACCTGCCCCGTCGCATCCGTAGCGCAGACGCCCTCGGCGGTCAGCAGGCAGTGCTCGCACACCATGAGCTCGGGGCAATCGGCATCGACAGGGCCCAGAACACCTGGTTCGGCCGTCAGTTCGGCAATACGCTCTGCATCATTGCCGAGCAACTCGGCCGGCAAGTACACCCGCCCCGCACCGAGTTCGCGCAGCCAGGTAAGCGTGGCCCGATTCGCGCAGAACACCGGCGCCGCCACGTCAAACGTCACGCCCAGCTCGCGAGCGGTCGCCACCTGTCCCAGGTTGCGGCAGACGACGCGCCCGGCACGCTGTATCAGTGAGCGGGTCCGGTCAGCGTCACCCGTGCGGCACACCTCGTCAAGCACCACAACGGCGTCGGACAAATCGAGTTCTCCGCGCGGGTCGGCATCCATCAGCTGCCAAGCAAAAACCATGCGAGTGGGAACCGCGCACTCCACCAACTCCGTCGACGCACCGCCATCCACCACAACGTCCTCAAAGGGCAGTACCTCAACGGCACGTGCAACGGGCGCAATCGCATCCGCCTCGGCCCGTATGCGTTCCAACACCGCCGCCGTCTGATCCAACACGCCGGCGCTGCGAATCAGGTGTACCTCGCAGCCCGTGTCCACCTTACGCTTGCAATGCACGACGACGCGCTTCCCCGCTGCGGCATCCACCGGGCAGGGCACCTGCGGCCAGCGCTTGGGCACATCGGGACGCGCGTCGACACCCGGATAGAACCGAATCTCGAGCGTGTCACCCGCCGCCACGGCGGCGTCGAGCTCAACGGTCACCTCTTCGTGGCCCACAGCGACCAAGCGTCCCACGCGCACGCCCTGGTTAATTGCGCGCTCAAAGCTCATAAGCTCGTCGCCCGAACGCCCTCGCAGGTACGCATCGGTAAACCCACGGTTAAACGACCGGCCCAGCTCGCGCTCAAGCTCTTCCACGGCACCGGGGTTCCACGCGCCGTCGCACAGCATATCGAGTGCCCGGCGCCACACCCGCACCACGTTGAATACGTAATCGGGGTTCTTCATGCGCCCCTCGATCTTGAGCGACGCCACGCCGGCATCTACAAGCTCGGGCAGATGCGCAATACCCAGATAGTCGCGCGGACACAGCAGGCGATCTCCCTCGACGGCGACAACGCTCTGTCCCGCCTCGTCCACTAGGTCGTACGCCAGACGGCACGGCTGTGTGCAATCACCGCGCATCGCAGAGCGCCCACGCCGCAGGGCCGAGAACTCGCACGCCCCCGAATATCCGATGCAAATCGCACCGTGGCAGAATACCTCGATGGGCACGCCCGTGGCACATAGCGCCGCAATCTCGTCGACCGTCAGCTCGCGTGCCGTCGTCACGCGCTCAACCCCCAGCTCATCGGCGGCAAGCCGCACGGCACCTTCGCTATGAACGCCCGCCTGCGTGGACAGGTGAATCTCGACCCCGGGAATCGCCGCGCGCAGCGCGCAGGCCAACCCGGCATCGGCGACAATCAGAGCATCGGCGCCCAGCCCCAGCGCATGAGCTCCCAACGCCACCGCGTCGGACAACTCATCGTCAAACACGAACACGTTGAGCGTCACGTACACACGCACGCCATGGGCATGCGCCACGGCGCAGCCGCGCGCAAACTCGTCATCCGTAAAGCCATGGGCGCTCACACGGGCGTTAAAGCCGCCCAACCCCGCATAGATGGCATCGGCACCCGCGGCGATGGCCGCAAGCATCTGGTCGAGTCCGCCCGCCGGCGCCAGCAGCTCGGGCAGCGCCGCACCGGCAGCATCCAATCCTGTCTCGTATTGTCCGCTCGGCCCCATCGTCCGAATCGCCATCGGCAAACTCCTTACCAAGGTATGCATTCACTCTGAAAAATGCCGTCTTCCAGCATACACGAGGCCTCGCGCGCCCCGTTTGGTTTATCGTGTAATAACTTATGTCCATCCTGCCCCGACGGTACATCCACCGTCCGGCACGACATACCTGGAGGTCAATATATGGGTCCTCGCCAACGACAGGGACGCAGCCGTTCAAAGACGCATGCTCTGCCCATAATCCTGCTCTCGTTTTTGGGCTTTCTGCTGATTGCGGGCGTGGCATTTGGCATCGGCATGGTCGGCAACGTCAACCGCTGGCTGTCCGATCTGCCCGACTACACCGACGCCAACGCGTATCTGGTGAGCGAGCCCACCGAGATCGTCGACTGCAACGGCAACAAGATCGCGAGCTTCTACACGCAAAACCGCAAGTCCATCACCAAGGACGAGGTCTCCCCCTACGTGCTGCAGGGCACCGTTGACGTCGAGGACGAACGCTTCTACGAGCACGGCGGTATCGACCTGTGGGGTATCGCGCGTGCTGCGGTGGCAACCCTCGGCGGCGGTCACGAAGGCGCCTCGACTATCACCCAGCAGCTGGTGCGCAACACCATCCTGCAGGAGGAGCAGTTCGACTCGACCATCGAGCGTAAGGTGCGCGAGGCCTACATCGCCGTCAAGATGGAGGACATGTACTCCAAAGACGAGATCCTCATGATGTACCTCAACACCATCTATTACGGCCACGGCGCCTACGGCATCGAGGCCGCAGCCGAGACCTATCTGTCCAAGAGCGCCGCCGACCTCACCCTGAGCGAAGCCGCGCTGCTCATCGGCCTTCCCAACTCGCCCTCGCAGTACGACCCCACGGTCAACCCTGACCTGGCGCTGTCCCGTCGCAACAAGGTCCTTGACAACATGTTGCGCCTGGGCCACATTACGCAGGAGGAGCACGATGCCGCACAGGCCGAGCCCATCACCCTCAACGTGACCGAGATTTCGGGCAGCGGCGTCGACGTATACTCGCAGCCCTACTTTGTCTCCTACGTCAAGCAGCTGCTGGAGCAGGAGTTCTCGACCGACGTGCTCTTTAAGGGCGGCCTGACCGTCAAGACCACCATCGACCCCACGATGCAGCAGGTGGCAGAGAATGCCGTCCGCGAGCAGCTCGACACGCTCTCGCTCGACGGCCTGGACATGGGCATGGTCGTCGTCGACCCCAAGACCGGCTACATCAAGTGCATGGTGGGCGGCTACGACTACAACGCCGACGAGAACCACGTAAACCATGCCACGGCCAAGCGTCCCGTCGGCTCCACCTTTAAGGCCTTTACGCTGGCAACTGCCATCCAAAACGGCATGAACCCCAACGTCACCCTCAACTGCAACTCGCCGCTCAAGGCCAAGGGCACCACGACCGAGGTCCAAAACTACGCCAACCATAGCTATGGCAACATCACGCTTAAGCAGGCGACGGCATACTCCTCCAACACCGGCTACATCCAGGTGGCGGAAGCCGTCGGCAACAGCAAGATCATCTCGCTCGTCAAAAAGCTCGGCATCGACCCCGCCAAGGACAACATCGAGGACGTTCCCGTCATGACGCTCGGCACCGGCTCGATCTCGCCGCTCGAGATGGCCGCCGCCTACGCGACGTTTGCCAACGGCGGCTACTATCGCCAGCCGATCGCCATCACCGAGATTGACTCTCGTACCGGTTCGGTGCTGTACCAGCACACCGACAATCCCTCACAGGTGCTTACCGAGGGCGAGGCCGCCGCGGTCACCGATGTTCTGTCCGGCGTCATGCAGGGCGGCGGTACGGGTGCTGCCGGTGCCCTGAGCGTCAACCAGCCCTATGCCGGCAAGACGGGCACCACCGACAACACCACCAACCTGTGGTTCTGCGGCTATACCCCGCAGCTGGCGTGCGCCCTGTGGACCGGCTATTCCGCGGGCGAGATCCCCATCCAAAAATACGGCACAGACCTGCTGGGCGACAGCACCAACCTGCCTGTCTTTAAGCGGTTTATGAACACCGTTCTGACCGGTACCGAGCGCGAGGAGTTTGCGACCGGAACGGCTCCCACTTACAAGAACAACAGCGTCTGGAAGTTCTACGGCACCAACAACACCAAGAAGACGGAGAACGACGACAAGGACGAGAACAAGGACGAGAACAAGGACGAAGAGGAAACCACTACCACAACGACTACCACGACGACCACGACCACCGAGACCACGGGCGGCGACACCACCGGCGGCACCGGTACGACCGGTGGCTCGACGGGCGGATCCACTGGTGGTTCGACCGGCGGCGATGGCGGCACGCCTACGCCCACGCCCACTCCCGACCCCTCGCCCACGCCTGACGATACGGTCGGCTAGAAATCATCCGGCCATAAGCAACAAGGCCCCCGAGCAGCTTATTAAACTGCTCGGGGGCCTTTTTAGTTTAAAGCGACCTGGTGGTGGGCGGTCTTTATACCGGCAGACAAAAAGGGGGTACCGACCAACGTCGATACCCCTTACAAGCCACTATGTCAGCGCGCACAGTGCCGAGCGCACGACCCGCACGCCTACTTGCGAGAATTGCTCAGCTTATTGATCAGCGCCTCAAGACGCTCGCCGTCCTCGGCCGTCTGGGCAATAACCAAAATCGTATCGTTGCCGGCAAGCGAGCCAAGCACATCGGGCAACTCTGCCGCATCAACGGCAGCGGCAATGCCGGAAGCCGTGCCAGGCTGAGCCTTGATCATAACCAGATTATCGGTACGTAGAACGCCCGTTACGAGCTCGGAAACCATACGCTGCAGATGCAGGTCCTCTGCCAGAACATAGATGCCCTCAGGGAGCTTACGCAGCCCCATATCGGCAATATCGCGAGAGACAGTCGCCTGCGTGCAATCAAAGCCCATAGCACGGAGCTCATCGACCAGCACGCGCTGCGTGCGGACGTCCTTATTGCGTACAATATCTCTAATGGCATCCTGGCGCCCATTGCGTTTTTTAGCCATACAAACCCTCACTCCAAAAGATGGCGGAGACAATCACTCAGTGATTGAATAGTTTAACGCTATTTGAAGGCTTTTGTGTATAAGAACGCATTTCGAAACAATTCTATGCAAATTTATTTCGTAATGAGCCGTTTAGGCGGTTTTTGCGCCCGTCCGGTTAAGAAAAGCTGCCAGATGCGTACACATCACGCAGCGCGCGGGCTTGGCGCTGGCAATCGGCCCAAACAACAGGCCGAGTCCCCGATGGTTGTCTTTGAGCGCGGCGACCATCTGACGGGTTCGAGGCGCATCGAGCATATCACGCATGCGGGCGGAACGCTCAATTGACGACACCCCATGCGGGCTCAGACACAAATTCTCGATGCAGGCGACCAGTCCGGCAAAGTAGAACTTTTGGCTTGCCAGCTTGAGCCGACCACCGCTGTCTGCTTCCGAGAGAGAGTCCGCAAGCTTGTCGAGCGCTCGAGTGTCATCGGATATCCTGGCATACATGGTGGGATCAAAGGCATCTGTAAGCTTAGGTGCCGCCGCGTGGAAACAAGCGTCGCCGCAGCCGGACACGAATCGTGCCTGCGAGAGCGCATAAGCCATAAACTCAACCGTACGGTACGCCTTGCCGCGCGACAGGCATGCCTCAAACAGCGGACGGCTATACATCACGCCAGAGGTCTGAGCGACTAGGCCGCCCAAAATCAACTGGGGCAGCCCAGTCACCATAGAAGACTCGTCTTCTATGGCAATAGAGGCAGCATCCAAGACGCGCGAATGACGCTCGCGATGCGCATCGTAGCGATCGAGCGACACCGAGGGGAGCACAATGTCTGCCGCAGTATCGCACGCGATATCGACCATCTTGGAAAGGGCCTGCGGAGCAAACCACTCATCGGCGTTCATGGCGATGATTTGAGAGCCGCGCGAGGTATCAAAACCGGCACGAAGACAAGCACCGCGCTTCGCGTCCTCGACGTCAATCAAATCAATATGAATGTCCCTGTCGGCAGCAACTTGAAGCGAATGGCGCACACCGGGCGCAGTATCGCGGCAGACAACGACAATCTGCAAATCGTAGAGGTCTTGGTTCTGGATACTCTCGAGCGCACGCATCGCATAGCTGGGCGAACCTTCTACCACAAGGATCACCGAAAGTCGCGGATGCGAGCCACGTCGAACCAAGTTATCCGTCCTCTCGACAGCAATGAATCAAACCGTGGTTCATGGTACACCCCGGCAATAAAAGCAATGAGACACCGGTTGTATTGCACGCCAAGAACAGATGTTGAACACGCGCAGCCCACAGATGACGGATGTCGACGCACGACGCGTCGAGCCCTCCCCTAGTCGAGCACGACGAGCTCGGCGGGATCGTAATCCACGCCCATAAACGTAAGGCCGCAGGCAGGAGCCGTGGGGCCCGCAGCGGTACGGTCGCAAGCATCGATGACCTCGCGCATCCACTCGGGTTCACGGCGATGCATGCCAATCTCGACAAGCGTGCCCACGATCGTACGGACCATCGAATGCAGGAACGCATTGCCCTCGATGGTAAACGTCAGGATGTCCTCGCCAAACGCAATCTCATGGCCAAACTCGGCACGCATCACGCAGCGATGCGTGGGCTTGCCAACGGCCGAGGCAACCTTGCAAAAGCTTTTAAAGTCCTGCTCGCCCAGCAGCGCGGGGCAGGCAACAGACATAGCCTCAACATCCAAGGGATAGCGATGCCACCACACGGCACCGCGGGACAGCACGGGGCGCACATCTCGATCGGCAATACGGTACGTATACGTACGGGAACGCGCGTCAAAACGTGCAGAAAAGCCTTTACGGGCCCTGTAGACCTCGTTTATGGCGATATCTTTGGACAGCAGGGCATCCATGGCCCTCAGCCACCTACGGCGCGTCAGGACAAGCTCAGCGTCCGTTACGGGCACACTAATGTACTGCGCCACCGCATGCACGCCGGCATCGGTGCGCCCTGCGCACGTCAGGTCGATCGGACGGCGCAGGAGCGTCTCGATAGCGCGGCGCAGCTCACCCGCAACCGTCGTCTGTCCCGGCTGCTCGGCAAATCCGCTATACGACGAGCCATCATAGGCCACGCGAAATACGAGCGTGGCGTCAAGCTCGGGGGTCGAATTGAAATCAGACGGCGCAGTCATGGGCGCTCCCAACAAACAAGTAACGGTATCGCGACAAAAAAAGAGGGGTACGCGAACGTACCCCTCGAATATAGCCTATGCAGACGGAATGTCTACTCAGCGGTCTCCTCAGCAGGAGCCTCCTCGACAGCCTCGACCTTCTTGGGAGCAGCGGCCTTCTTGGGGGCCGGAGCAGCCTTCTTGGCCTTAGGCGTGCAAGGCTCGGTGACGAGCTCCATGATAACGATGGGAGCGTTGTCGCCCTTGCGGTTGCCGAGCTTCATGATGCGGGTATAACCGCCGTTGCGGTCCTGCCACATGCCCTGAGCAGCCTTGTCGAAGATCTCGGCAACGAGCTGCTTATCGCCGAGCTTGGCGATAGCCAGACGACGAGAGTGCAGGTCGCCCTTCTTGGCCCAGGTGATGATCGGATCGACGACCGAACGCAGCGCCTTAGCGCGGGTCTCGGTGGTCTTGATGCGGTCGTTCTCGAAGAGGGCCTTAGCAAGGCTCTTCTTCATGGCCTTGGTGTGGCTCGCATCGGTGCCGAGCTTCAGGCCCTTCTTAACGTTGTGACGCATGGTCTAGTTTCTCCTCAAATATGCGAAGCATTAAGCCTTCAGGCTCAGGCCCATGGACTCAAGCTTGTCCTTCACTTCCTCGATCGACTTAACACCGAAGTTACGGATGTTGAGCAGATCGTTCTCCGAGAACTCAACGAGCTGACGGACCGAGTGAATGCTGGCGCGCTTAAGGCAGTTGTAGGAACGGACGGAAAGGTCCAGATCCTCGATCTGCTTGTCCAGCTCGGCGTTGTCGTTGGTGACCTCGGGAGCGAAGATCGAAGCCTCCTCCTCGACCTCGGGGGTCTCGGCAAGGTTCATAAAGGCGGCCATATGCTGGTTGATGATATTGGCAGCCTGGACCACGGCGTCGCGCGGGGCGATGGAGCCGTTGGTCTCGATCTCGAGGACAAGGCGGTCGTAGTCGGTGTGCTGACCGACACGGCAAGCCTCAACGAGCTTGGCGCAACGGGAAACCGGCGAGTACAGCGAGTCGACGTGGATCACACCGATGGGATCGTTGTCGCGCTTGTTGGCCTCGCCAGAAACATAGCCGCGGCCATAGCCGATGCGCATGCTCATGGTGAGATGGCCACCCTCGGTGAGCGTTGCGATGTGCTGCTCGGGGTTGACCAGCTCAAACTCGGACGGAATAAAGAAGTCCGCACCGGTGACCTCGCAGGGGCCGTCAACCGAGATGGTGGCGGTCGCCTCGTCGGTCGTGCCGAGAGCCCTGAAGACAAGACCCTTGACATTCAGGACGATGTCGGTGACATCCTCGACCATGTTAGGGATGGTCATGAACTCGTGCTGCGCGCCATCGATCTGAATAGCCTCGACGGCGGCACCCTCGAGCGAGGACAGAAGAACGCGACGAAGGGAGTTACCCAGCGTATCGCCGTAGCCACGCTCGAGCGGCTCGACGGAGACACGAGCAGACGTCTCGTTGATCTCTTCGACCTGAACCTGAGGCCTAATGAATTCTGACATGTATTACCTCCAGCCTCAGCAGCCCGGATGGACTACTTAGAGTAGAGCTCGACGATGAGCTGCTCGTTGATATCACCGCTGATCTGCTCACGCGTCGGCAGAGCGAGCACGTTACCAGACAGCTTCTCGATATCGACCTCGAGCCAGCCAGGGACCTCAAAGCGCTCGGAGGAAATCAGGGCCTCCTTGATGGGGAGGAGGTCACGGAACTTCTCGCCGACAGCGACAACGTCGCCGGCCTTGACGCGGTAGGACGGGATGTCCACGCGCTTGCCGTTCACGGTGAAGTGACCGTGACGGACGGACTGACGAGCCTCTTTGCGGGTGCGGGCGAAGCCAAGACGGAAGACGACGTTGTCGAGGCGAGACTCAAGGATGATCATGAGGTTCTCACCGGTGACGCCGTTCATCTTGCGGGCCTTGTTGAAGTAGCCGTGGAACTGCTTCTCCAGAACGCCATAGATGAACTTGACCTTCTGCTTCTCGCGCAGCTGCATGCCGTACTCAGATTCCTTGCGACGGCGCTTGGGCTGACGGATAGATTCCTTCTTGCTGCTGTAACCGAGCTCAGCGGGATCGATCCCGAGCTGACGGCAGCGCTTAAGAACAGGAGTCCTGTCGATTGCCATATTGATACGATCCTTTCAGTTACACGCGGCGACGCTTCTTGGGGCGGCAGCCGTTGTGCGGAATGGGGGTCTTGTCCTGGATGCTCGAGACCTCGAGGCCAGCAGCCTGGAGGGAGCGGATGGCGGTCTCACGACCGGAGCCGGGGCCCTTGACGAAGACGGAAACCTTCTTCATACCGTGCTCCATGGCCTGCTTGGCAGCAGCCTCGGCAGCCATCTGAGCAGCGAACGGCGTGGACTTACGGGAGCCCTTGAAGCCCACCTGGCCAGCCGACTTCCAGGAAATGACGTTGCCCTGGGGATCGGTGATCGAAACGATCGTGTTGTTGAACGTAGAACGAATGTGAGCCTGGCCCACGGAAATGTTCTTACGGTCCGCGCGCTTCAGACGGGCAGCGCGAACGTTCTTCTTAGCAGTAGCCATCTATCTAGCGCTCCTTATTTCTTCTTCTTAGCACCGATCTGACGCTTCGGGCCCTTGCGGGTACGAGCGTTAGTGTGGGTGCGCTGGCCGCGGACCGGGAGGCCCTTGCGGTGACGAAGGCCGCGGTTGCAGCCGATGTCCATAAGGCGCTTGACGTTCTGGTTGCGCTCACGGCGGAGGTCGCCCTCAACCATGATCTGGTTCTTATCGATATAATCGCGGATGGCGTTAACCTCATCCTCGGTGAGGTCCTTAACGCGCGTATCCACGTTAACGTTGCACTCGACGCAAATCTTCGTCGCAGTGGTGCGGCCGATGCCGTAAATGTAGGTCAGACCGATCTCAACGCGCTTCTCACGCGGGAGGTCGACACCATTAATACGGGCCAACGTAGTCTCCTCTCTTAACCCTGACGCTGCTTATGACGGGGGTTCTCGCAAATGACGAGGACCTTGCCATGGCGCCTAATGATTTTGCACTTATCGCACATCTTCTTGACCGAAGGACGTACCTTCATCGTTCTTCCTTTCGGTAGCGCTCAAACTACTTCCCTACTATCTACTCGCCCAGCCGCAGGCGTTTAAAACTATGGCTGGTCTTCACACACAATCCGACCGTAGGTTGAGCTAAGCCTGCAGTCGGAAATGGAGTGCGTGTATGCGTGCCGCTATTTGTAGCGATAGGTGATGCGACCGCGGGTCAGGTCGTACGGGGAAAGCTCCACGACAACCCTGTCACCGGGGAGAATACGGATGTAATTCATTCGGATCTTGCCAGAAATGTTGCACAGAACCGAATGACCGTTCTCGAGCTCGACATTAAACATGGCGTTGGGCAACGGTTCCTTTACCGTACCCTCGAGCTCAATTGCGTCTTCCTTCTTCACAAGCAATCATCTTTCTCTAGAAAACGACAGCGATTGAGTATTCTACAACACGTATGCACGCATCGTAATAACTTCGTAATGGCTCCACAACTAAGTGGAACTTGTTACATTTCTCCGCCTTGGAGCGAACACCAAGCACCTTGGGCATCCGTGGTCAGAATCACCGGACCGTCATTGGTAATGGCGACGGTGTTCTCGTAGTGCGCGGCGGGCAGGTGGTCGTTGGTCGTAACGATCCAACCGTCGGAGCCCGTGCTCACATGGTTGGAACCCATCGTAACCATCGGCTCGATGGCGATGACCATACCAGCCTGAAGGCGAACGCCTCTCCCCTTCTTTCCATAATTTGGAACGTTGGGGTCCTCGTGCATCACACGGCCGATACCATGCCCCACGTAATCGCGAAGCACGCCGTAACCGTGAGACTCGGCGAGGGACTGAACGGCATAGCCGACGTCCCCGATATGGTTACCGGGAACAGCCTGCTCGATGGCAGCCTTAAGGCAATCACGCGTGACCTCGCACAAAGCCTTGGCTTCGGGCGTGGGGGTGCCGACGAAAAACGTCCAAGCGTTATCGCCGACCCAACCGTCGACAACGGCTCCCGTATCGATGGAGATGATATCGCCATCGCGCAGGATCATGTCGGGGTTGGGAATACCGTGGACCACGGCATCGTTGATCGATGCGCAAATGGTCCCCGGGAACCCGCCGTAACCCTTAAAGGCCGGGGTGCCGCCATGCATGCGGATAATCTGCTCCGCGAGCTGATCGAGCTCAAAAGTCGAAACGCCGGGACGCACCATGGCTCCAACGTGGCGGAGCGCCATCTTAGATAGCGCTCCTGCCTTCTTCATCTGCTCGATTTGCGTTGCAGACTTAATCTTGATCATAGACCGAGAGCCTCTTTGACATCCCCGTACACAGTCTCGCGAGCCTGGTCACCGTTGACCGACTTGAGCAGACCCTGGCCACGATAGTAGTCGACGAGCGGGCTCGTGGACTTCTCGTAGACGTCGAGACGGTTCTTGATGGTCTCGGGCTTGTCGTCGTCGCGCTGATACATCTCGCCACCGCACTTGGGGCAGGTGGCATCGGCAGCGGTGCCGGTGTAACCGCAGGCGCGGCAGGTGCGACGCGAAGACAGACGATCGATAATGACCTCGGGGGCCACATCGACCAGAAGGGCACAGTCGATCTCGCGACCCATGGCGGAAAGCTCGGAATCGAGCGTCACAGCCTGGGCGGTGTTGCGCGGGAAGCCGTCGAGGATGAAGCCCTGCTGGGCGTCATCGGCGGCAAGGCGCTCCTTGACAAGGTCGATCACGAGCTGGTCGGGAACGAGCTCGCCAGCGTCCATGTACTTCTTAGCCTGAATACCAAGCTCGGTGCCACCCTTGACGGCAGCACGCAGCAGGTCGCCCGTGGAAATATGGGCGACGCCAAACTCGGCGACGAGCTCCTGTGCGACGGTGCCCTTACCGGCACCCGGAGCTCCGAGCAATACGAGGTTCATGAGCAATCCTCCTCTAGCCTATTTAAAGAATCCATCGTAATCATACATCTTGATCTGACCTTCGAGCTTATCGACCGTGTCGAGCACGACGCCGACCATGATGAGGATGGACGTGCCGCCAAATGCCTGGATCAGATGGTTACCCGTGAAGGAGAAGATGATCGAAGGCACGATGGCGATGAGCGCCAAAAAGACAGCGCTGGGAAGCGTGATCTTGTTGAGCGCGTTCTTGATGTAGGCCGCGGTAGCCCTACCCGGACGGACGCCCGGAATAAAGCCGCCCTGCTTCTTAAGGTTATCGGCCGTGTCATCGGGGTTGAACACCATGGAGGTGTAGAAGTACGCGAAGAACACGATGAGGACAACGTTAAGCACCCAGTTGAGCCAACCGGTCGAAAGCGCGGAGGCAACTGCCTGAATCCAGCCGATGCCGGGGAAGAACACGGCAATCTGAGCCGGGAAGTACAGCAGCGCCGAAGCGAAGATGATCGGCACGACACCCGCGGTGTTGACCTTGATGGGCAGGTAGGTGGTCTGGCCACCCATCATGCGACGGCCCACGACGCGCTTAGCGTAGGAGACCGGGATGCGGCGCTGGCCGCGCTCAAGGAAAACAATCAGCGGGATAACCAGCAGGATGATGGCGCAGATGATCACCATGGTGATGATGCCACCAGCATTGCCCTCGGTGCTGGAAAAGATAGCCTGCGGCAGACCGGCCATGATGTTCGCGAAGATGATCAGCGACATGCCATTGCCGATACCGCGCTGGGTGATGAGCTCACCAATCCACATGATCAGCATGGCGCCCGCGGTGAGCGTACCGACGATCATGAGGTCGAAGATGATCTCGGGAGCGCCGGCGCCATTGAAGCTGATGCCGAAGCTCTTAAAGAGGAAGAGGTAACCCACGGAGTTGAGGATTGCCAGAGCCAGGGTGAGGTAACGCGAATACTGCGTAATCTTGGTCTGACCGACCTCGCCCTCGCGGGCAAGCTCATGCAGGGAAGGCACGACGGCCTGGAGCATCTGGAGGATGATCGAGCTGGTGATGTAAGGCATGATGCCCAGCGAAAACACCGACACATAGCTCAACGCGCCGCCAGAGAAAAGATTCAGGAGGGCCATAGCACCTGCGGCGACCGAATTGTTATCGGTCGAGAAAAGGCCCAGCATCCCCTGGAAGGGAATGCCGGGCACAGGAACGTGCGCACCAATGCGGTACACGACGAGCATAGCTATGGTAAAAAGAATCTTTTCGCGCAATTCTTTGATGCGGAAAGCATTCTTAAGACCATTTAGCACGGCAGCTCGACCTTTCCGCCGGCGGCCTCGATCTTGGCCTGCGCAGAAGCGCTGACCTTGTCGACCTTGACCGTGAACTTCTTGGTGAGCTCACCATTGCCGAGCACCTTGACGGGCTCGAACTCGCTCTTGGTGATGCGAGCGGCCTTAAGAGCGGCACCGTCGATCACAGCGCCGTCCTCGAACTTACGCTCGAGACGCTCAACGTTAACAGCGGTGTACTCGATACGACGGGGGTTACGGAAGCCCGGAAGCTTGGGCAGGCGCATAGCCAGCGGAGTCTGGCCACCCTCGAAGCCGGCACCCTTGGTGCCGCCAGAGCGGGAACCCTGGCCCTTCTGACCGCGGCCAGAAGTGGTGCCGTGACCCGAAGAATTGCCACGGCCGACGCGCTTGCGGTTCTTGGTGGAACCGGGCGCGGGAGTAAGATCGTGAAGCTGCATTTGCTACTCCTCTACAATCTCGACAAGGTGCTTGACCTTGAAGATCATGCCGCGGACGGACTCGTTGTCAGCAATCTCGCGAACCTCGCGGATCCTGTGGAGACCGAGGGCACGGACAGTACGGACCTGGTCCTGCTTGCAACCGTTGGTGCTGCGGACCTGCTTGATCTTGATGGTGTCAGCCATGCTTAGTTCTCCTTACCGACGAACATCTCGGAGACCGTCAGGCCACGGCGAGCCGCGACGTCCTCAGGGCTGGAGAGCTCCTTGAGGCCCTCGACGGCAGCCTTGATGATGTTGAGGCCGTTGTCGGTACCGAGGGACTTGGACAGGACGTTCTTGATGCCAGCAAGCTCGAAGAGGGGACGCACAGCGCCGCCGGCGATAACGCCGGTACCCTCGACAGCGGGCTTGATGATGATGCGGCCGGCACCAAAGTGGCCGAGAACCTCGTGCGGGATGGTGCCCTGCTCGGTCACCGGCACGTGGAACATGTTCTTCTTGGCATCGAGAGATGCCTTGGAGATGGCCATGGGCACCTCAGCGGACTTGCCCATGCCAACGCCGACGTTGCCCTTGCCGTCGCCAACGACGACGAGAGCGACGAGGCTCATGCGACGACCACCCTTGACGGTCTTCGACACGCGGTTGATGTAAACGACGCGCTCCTCGAACTCGGAGGCCTCGCGCTGCTGCTTCTGATTACGAGCCATGTGCTACATACCTCCTAGAACTCGAGACCGGCGGCACGAGCACCGTCGGCGAGGGCCTTGACGCGGCCATGGTAGATACGGCCACCGCGATCGAAGGCGACCTTGGTGATGCCGGCCTCGATGGCACGCTTGCCAACGAGCTGACCGACCTTCTCCGCAGCCTCCTTGTTCGAGGTGTGGGTGCCCTTGAACTCGGCCTCGAGGGTCGAGGCAGAGACGAGCGTCAGGCTGGAGCCCTTGCTGTCGTCGATGATCTGGGCATAGATGTTGGCGTTAGTACGGGTCACGCGAAGACGCGGACGCTCGGAGGTACCCGAGACCTTGCCGCGAACACGACGCTGACGACGCTTGAGGCCTTCCAGCTTCGCCTTATGCTTGTTCATACGTAAACTCCTAAAAAGGTTGATCTTGCCAGCACCTGACGGGGTGCTGGTCTTATGCGAGTGAGTCGGTTACGACTACTTGGCGGCCTTACCCAGCTTGCGGCGGATGTGCTCGCCAACGTAGTGGATACCCTTGCCCTTGTAAGGCTCGGGAGGACGATGGCCGCGGATCTCAGCGGCAATCTGACCGACCTGCTGCTTGTTGATACCCTTGACGTTCACGTGGGTGTTGTCGGGAACCTCGAAGGTGATGCCCTCGGGAGCCTCGACGATCACGGGGTGCGAGAAGCCCAGGGAGAACTCGAGGTTCTTGCCCTTCTGCTGCACGCGGTAACCGACGCCGGCGAGCTCGAGCTTCTTCTCGAAGCCCTCGGAAACGCCAACAACCATGTTGTGGATGAGGGCACGGGTGAGGCCGTGGCGGGCACGGGTCTCACGCTCGTCGTCGGGACGGGAAACGGTGAGGACGTTGTCCTCGACGTTGATAGCGAGCTTCTCAAAGACATCGAGCTCGAGCTGGCCCTTGGGGCCCTTGACGACAACGTTGTTGCCGTTGACTGCCACTTCGACTCCGGCGGGAATCTGGACAGGCTTATTACCGATACGAGACACGGTGATCTCCTTTCCTTCTACCTACCGAGCGAATTACCAGACGTAAGCGATGATCTCGCCGCCGACGTTGTGCTTGCGAGCATCGCGGTCGGTCATGACGCCATGGCTGGTGGAAATAATGGCGGTACCAAGGCCACCGCGGACGCGGGGCATGTCGGCAACGCCGGTGTACTTACGCAGGCCCGGCTTGGAAATGCGGCGGATGCCGTTGATGACCTTAGCCTTCTTGGGACCATACTTAAGCGTGATGTGCAGAGTCTTCTGGGGAACGGTGTCCTCGACATCGTAGCCCTCGATGTAGCCCTCCTCGTGCAGAACACGAGCGATCTCGACGAGCTTCTTGCTGCTCGGCATGGAGACCGTGGCCTTGTTCACAGAGTTAGCGTTACGGATGCGCGTAAGCATATCTGCGATCGGGTCTGTAAGGTTCATACAGATTCTCCTTCGTTCTTGATGAACACGTGCTCTTGGTTCTTCGCCGCCCTTAACGGCAAAGCCTTTTTAGCGCGTTTTCCCTGTTCCAAACTGATGCTTGAAACGCTGGTAGTGACTTACCAGCTGGCCTTCTTAACGCCGGGAAGCTCGCCCTTGAGTGCAAGCTCGCGGAAGCAGACACGGCACAGGCCGAACTTGCGGTACACAGAGTGCGGACGGCCGCAGCGCTGGCAGCGCGTGTACTCACGAGTAGAGAACTTCTGCTTGCGATTGCACTTGACGATCATCGATGTCTTAGCCACTTATATCCTCCTCACATAGAGTATTGTTCGCCCCAAGCGCCGCCCCCTTGTGGGAACGGCGCTTATAGGGCAGGTGAACCTATTTCTTGAACGGGAAACCGAAGGCGTCCAGAAGGGCCTTGGCCTCCTCATCGGTGTTGGCGGTGGTCACGAAAGTGATGTCCATACCACGCTGGTGATCGACGGAGTCGAAGTCGATCTCGGGGAAGATGAGCTGCTCGGTGACGCCCATGGAGAAGTTACCACGGCCGTCGAAGCTCTTGGCGGAGATGCCGCGGAAGTCGCGGATACGGGGGATCGCGACGGAGGTCAGACGATCGAAGAACTCCCACATACGGTCGCCACGCAGGGTAACCTTGCAGCCGATCGGCATACCGGCGCGCAGGCGGAAGGTAGCGATGGACTTGCGGGCACGGGTGATCATCGGCTGCTGGCCGGTGATGGCGCGCAGGTCGCGCACGGCACCGTCGATGGCCTTGGAATCGGTAGCGGCCTCGCCGACACCCATGTTCACGACGATCTTCTCAAACTTGGGGATCATCATGACGTTCTCGTACTGGAACTTGTCCTGAAGCTGCTGCTTGACCTCGTTGTTGTACTTGGTCTTCAGACGCGGCACATACTTCTCTTCTGCCATTGTTCACTCCTTCTTGGGGTTTTAAGCACGGGGCGTGGCCACAATGGGTTGTCCTCGTGCCTCCTGGCTGCATCCGCGCCGCTCATGGCATTTCGCGGTTTGGACTCGACGCAGCAGGAGCCGACAAAACAATCGGTACTATACGCGCATCGGGAGCGTATTTCCAGAAAAACCTCGTCTGCCTGCACAACTCCACAACTCCCCCGCACAAATGGGTCCCAACAAGCAGTTGCGGTGAAATAGGGACTGTTTGGCGGCCTAACAGGCTTAAACAATCCGTATTTCACCGCGACTTATTGATGGGGATGCGATTAGCGCTTGCGGGGGACGAGTTTGGTGCGGCGCAGGTGGATCATCTCGGCGGCGATGGAGATGGCGATCTCCTCGGGATCCTCCGCCTCGATGGCAACGCCGATCGGCAGGTGCAGCCCGTCGATCTGGTCCTGCGTAAAGCCCTCCTGCTCCAGGCGGGCGCGCACAAAGGCCGTCTTGCGGCGCGAGCCCAGGCAGCCCAGGTAGGCGGGCTTGGCGCGCATCGCCTGGATCACCACGTCGATATCGGACTTGTGGCCTGCTGTGGCCACGACCACCAAGTCGCGCGGACCGATGGGGCACTGCTCGCCCAGGTTCTTGTAGTCGACCAGACGACGGTCGTAGACACCGGGCACCCATTCGGGCGTCAGCGTGCCGGGGCGGTCGTCGCACGCCACGACGGCAAAGCCCGCCGCCGTGAGCACGCGCGCCGTCGCGGCGCCCACGTGTCCGCAGCCAAAGATGTAGGTCAGGCCCTCGGGGCAGAGCGTCTCGATGTGCGCCGGGGGAATCTCGGAGGCGGCGTTGGTGTAGGTGACCTTACTCCCCTCCTCCACCAGCGAAAGCTCGGGGCAGCCGGCAATGGTATGGCGCGATGCCCCGCCATGGTACTCGGCCACATCGCCCTCGAGCGCGTTTGCGATAAACGGTTCAAAGTCGATAACGAAGTCGCCGATGCGTCGATACGCCAAGACGTCGGCAACCGACTGGAACAACGGTGCCTGAGTCGCATCCAAATGCAGGTAGCACAGGCAAATGGCTCCGCCGCAGATCATGCCGGTATCGGAGTTCTCGCCGCCCATGGTATAGCGGACCAGACGCGACTGTCCCGCGCTCAGGAGCTCGCGTGCCTCGTCCAGCGCAAAGAGCTCGATCTTGCCGCCGCCGATGGTGCCCGCCTGGCTACCGTCGGCAAAGACGGCCATCCAGGCGCCCACGCCGCGCGGCGACGACCCCGCCGTGCCGGCCACGACCACCAGCTCGCACGTCTCGCCAGCACGCAGGGCGGCAAGCGCCGCATTCACAACATCGAGCTTTTCCATTGCCGCCTTCTATCCTCTAAAGACATCGGTGAGCATAGCGAGTGCCTCGAGCACGCCGCCGCCGACCGACGTCGCCTTGTCCGAAATGTAGTTGATATAGCTGGCATCGCCGCGCGGATCGACATCGGCGCATTTAAAGCCCTCAGTCACCTGCACGCCGTTCGCCAAAAGCCCGCGCAGACAGCCATCGATCTGCGTGCACATGGGTGTATCGCCCGCGTAGCCAATCACGTCTCCGGCGCTCACGATGTCGCCGATTGCGCGGTCGGACCGAAACACGCCAGCGGCGGGGCTGTGGATAACACGCTCCTTGCCGTATCCGCCGATAATGCCCGGCACGCCCGTGTTGGGCTGGGGCGAACCTTGGGTAATGACACGGCCGAGAAAATGCCCGCGCATGGTCTCGACCACAGCGTCGCAGTCAACCGGCGCGGTAAAGCCCGGCCCCACGGCGATAACGGCAGGCGCCATGTCACGCGTGGTACCCAGGTTGCGCTTGGCCAGAATCGCGTCGACCACAGCCGCGGGTTTAAACTCATCGAGCATCTTGGCCTGAGGGTCCACCACGACGGCAACATCCCCCGCTTGGGTAATCTCGAGCGCCTCAGCCGGCGTCTGTGCCAAGCGAGCGCGAATGCCTTCGACCTCGACCTCGCCCAGGCGAATGGCCTCGCAAAAACTGATTGTGCGACGGATGCACGTGGGAACCGCGATATCGGCCATGACAACCGACACGCCGGCGCGCACCAAACGGGCAGCGACACCCGTGGCGATATCGCCGGCGCCGCGAACATAAACGAGCATTCCCGGGGCACCTCCCTGTGCTACGGTTTGAGCAGAGCAAAAGCGGTTCGACCGCTACTCTGATGATTATTTATTATCACAGTATTATACGGCGGTGAACAGATGGAAACGACGAGCGGAAACCTTGCCTCCGCGCTCAAGATCGAGCCGGGCATTACCGCAATTATCGGCAGTGGCGGCAAGTCGACATTGCTGCGTGCGTTGGGTCTCGAGCTCATGCGCGCCGGCGGCAGGGTGCTTCTCTGTACCACCACGCACATGTTTCCCGTCGCCGGCGTACCATGGGACGGGTCGAATCGTCGCCTGGACGCCGCGCCTTGGAAGCCGGGGGCCCTGCATGTTCCCGGCTGCACCTGCGAGGCATGCGCGGGCATGAACCGCGGAAGTATCTGCCAGGCGGGTGTTTTGGGCCCGGAGACAGGCAAGCTCTCCGCCCCCGTTGAGCCGCTCAACGAGCTGGCGCAGCGCTTTGACTATGTATTGGCCGAGGCAGATGGCAGCAAGCGACTCCCGCTCAAGGCGCATGCCGCCTGGGAGCCGGTAATTCCCTCCGGCACGGCCAACGTCATCTGGCTCGTCGGCGCCTCGGGACTCAGCAAGCCCATCAACGAAGCCGTCCACCGCCCCGAGCTCTTTTGCGAGCGTTGCGGCTGCGAGCTCACCGACATCGCCACGCCCGAGCGCGTCGCCCAGGTGCTCAATGCCGAGATGCAGGCGCTGAAACTCAGCGCCGCACGCGTTATGCTCAACCAAGTCGACGCACTCAGCGACCCCACGATGGCCGACCGCTTCGAGGCAGCCCTCGGCCGCCCCATCGTCGCCACCAGCCTCCAGGGGTAGCTAATTTGGCGTCGTCCCTGTTAGCGGGGCACGTAGCGACCGGGCTGGGCTCCGGTGGGCTCGCCGTTGCGCGCCGCCAGCACGCCGTTCACAAACACGGCCTTGGCACGACCATGCGCCTCAAAACCCTCGAGCGGCGTGTAGTCCACGGCCTGATGCTGCGTAGCCGCGCTAATGGTCCAGCGCGCCCTGGGATCCCACACGCACACGTCGGCATCGGCGCCCTCGGCAAGACAGCCCTTGCGCGGATACATGCCAAAGACGCGCGCCGGGTTCTCGCTCATCAAGCGGCACAGATCCTCGGGTCCCAGCTGGCCCTCAAAGCTCGTGGCAATCGCGACGGGACGATGCTCCACGCCGGGCCCGCCGTTGGGAATCGCGCGGAAATCATCGCGTCCGCGGTCCTTTTGCCCGTGCAGGTTAAAGCTGCAATGATCGGTCGCAATCGTATCGATCTCGCCGGCCACAAGTGCCTCGCGCAAGGCCGCACGGTCGCCGGCATGACGCAGCGGCGGGCTCATCACATACTTGGCGCCCGCAAAGCCGTCCTCGCCCTGCTCCAGGTAGCAAGTATCGTCGAGCATCAGATACTGAGGGCAGGTTTCGACATAAATGTTCTTCTGCCCGCGCGCCTTGGCAGCGCGAATGGCCTCGAGCCCCAGCTTGGTCGAAAGGTGCACCACGTTGACCGGAGCGTCCCCAGCCAAGTGAGCCAGATACAGCAGGCGGCTCACGGCCTCGGCCTCACACACGTCCGGACGGCTGAGCGCATGGCCCTCAGGCCCGTGGATACCCTGCTCGTACACGCGCTTCTGCAGCTCGTTCACGAGCGTGCCGTTTTCGCAATGCACGCACAGGATACCGCCAATACGCTTGAGCTCCTCGAGCACCTCGAGCGTCTCGGCGTCGTCCAGGCGCAGGTGGTCATAGGCAAAGTAGGTCTTAAACGACGACACGCCCGCCTCGCGCATGGCCGAAAGATCGGCGCGGTTGCGCTCGTTCCACTCGGCGAGTGCCATATGGAAGGTGTAGTTGGCCGTGCAGGTGCCGTCGGCGCGATGATGCCACTCGACCAAGGCATCGGGCATGGTCACGCCGCGATCGGCCGTCGCGTAGTCCACAATGGTCGTCGTGCCGCCGCAGGCAGCCGCGCGTGTGCCGGTCTCAAAGCTATCGGCTGTCCAATCCATGCCGGTCCAGCACTGCATGTGCGTGTGGCCGTCGATAAAGCCGGGGAACACCCAACAGTCGGTAGCGTCCTGGACGGTATCGCCCTCGCCCGGCTCGATTGCCGCAGCAATCCGCACAATCTTGTCGCCCTCCATGGCAAGATCGGCGCGGCGAAGCCCCTGGGGCGTCACGAGCGCGCCGTTTTTGATAATGATCATGTTGCTCCTTATTGATTAATACAGTTGGCCACGCGATCAAAATACGAGCAGGCCGCGATATGCTCCGTTATGCGTCGCTGCCCCTCGGCGGTATCGACATCCCACAGTTCATAGGCACGCGCTTCGACCAGTGCAACGTCGACGCGGCCTTTGAGAATCGAGCCCCCGCCGTCCTTGCCCTCAAGACACATAAGTGCATCGAACAGTTCCGCCGGAAAGAGCACCGGGCTCGAAGGCTCACCGTTGCACGCAAGGCGCACCGGGTGCTTGCGGCCACGCTCGTCAAATGCACGAACCATGGCCTCAAAAGAATCCGCGCTCACAAGCGGCTGGTCGCCCGGCAAAAAGAGGCAGCCTTTCCAGTTGCGTTCGACTCCCCACGAAAGGCCCGCACGGACGCTTTCGCTGCGCAGCTCGCCATCGTGCAGCACGCACGGGCAATGCTTGTCCTCGCAAATCTGGGCGACCTCGGGCCAACGCGTCGAAACCACGACATCAAAGCCCCGGGGAACCGAATCGATGGTCCGGGCAATCAGCGGCTCGCCATAGATATCGGCAAGCATCTTGTTAGAGCCAAACCGCTTGCCCTCGCCCGAAGCCATAATGACGCATCCAAGTTTCATGGTGATACCTCCCCTGAAACCATCGTACCCATAACTCGCGCCGCGGGCGTCCACATCGAAAGCGCTTATTCCGCACGCCCACGATGCAAAAAGGGGGCACCCCGCCGGTTGGCAGAGCGCCCCCTTTACATGGCTTACCTCAACCCGGCTTTAGGCCTGGAGCCAACGGGCGGTGTTGCGCTCGTCGAGGGCCTTGAGGGTAGCGGCGGGATCGGCAACCTTCTGCAGGAACATCATGGCAGCGATGGCGTACGGCTTGTAGCTGGCCTCCTTGTACATGCCCACGCGGTGCATGTCGAAGACGTCGGCGTTAACCTCGCCGTGCTCGCAGGAGACACCGGAGATGTCGGCGGGCAGCGGGTGCATAAAGATGGTGTCCTGGCCGTTGGCAGTCTTCTCCATGAGCTCGGTCGTGGAGCACCAGTCCTGATGGGTGGCGTTCTGGGCGAGCAGCTCCTTCTCGAGCGCTGCGATGCCGGCGTCGTCGCCCTCGGCGTACAGGTTGGTGCGCTTCTCCATGGCGGCAAACGGAGCCCAGCTCTTGGGGATCACGATGTCGGCGCCCTCGAAGGCCTCGGCCATGGTGTTGACCTGCTTAAAGGTGGTGCCGGACTCGGCGGCATAGCCCTTGGCGCGCTCGACGACCTCGGGCATGAGGTCGTAGCCCTCGGGGTGAGCAAGGGTGACGTCCATGCCAAAACGGGGCAGCAGGCTGATCAGCGACTGCGGGCAGGACAGCGGCTTGCCGTAAGAGGGCGAATAGGCCCAGGTAACGGCAACCTTCTTGCCCTTGAGGTTCTCGAGGCCACCAAACTCGTTGATGAGGTAGAGCATGTCGGCAGAGGACTGCGTGGGGTGATCGGAGTCGGACTGCAGGGAGATGAGCGTGGGACGGTGATCCAGAACGCCGTCCTCGTAAGCCTGCTGGACAGACTCGGAGACCTCGGCCATGTAGGCGTCGCCCTTGCCGATGTACATGTCGTCGCGGATGCCGATGACGTCGGCCATGAAGGAGATCATGGTAGCGGTCTCGCGGACGGTCTCGCCGTGAGCGATCTGGGACTTCTTCTCGTCCAGGTCCTGCAGCTCAAGGCCGAGCAGGTTGGCGGCCTTAGAGAAGGAGAAGCGCGTACGGGTGGAGTTGTCGCGGAACAGGGAGACGGCCAGGCCCGAGTCGAAGATCTTGGACGAAACGTTGTTCTCGCGCAGCTCGCGCAGGGCGTCGGCGACGATGTAGAGAGCCTTGAGCTCATCGGTGGTCTTGTCCCAGGTGTGCAGGAAGTCGCTGCCGTACATGCCCTTAAAATCGAGGCCGTTCAGCTGCTCGACGAGCTCGGTAAACTTAGTGTCCATGGAAATGTCCTTTCTAAAGATGAAACGATCGCAATGAGTAGATGTGCTCCGGCATGCGCGTGTGGCCAGAACATGCAGAGCACCATGACGAGGACCCGCCACCGTTGAGGAAGCATGGGAGATAACGACCGCGGGCCCCAAGTCAACAGGGGGTGCCGGGGACACGAGCGGCCCCCGGCTCAACAAAATCGAGGAATGGGACTAATCGATCTTGTTGTTGGTCAGACCGGCGCGGAACACGGTGGCGTCGCCATCGGCCTGGCTCGGATCGTAGAGGTTCAGGGCAGCCACGTACATGGCGGCAGCGGTGACCAGGTCGTCCTTGTAGGTGACCTCGTTGGGAGCGTGAGCCTGAGACTCGGCACCCGGGCCAAAGCCCACGCAGGGAATGCCGTAGCGGCCCTGGATGGAGACGCAGTTCGTGGAGAAGGTCCACTTGTCGCACAGCGGGCGACCGGTGCGCTTGTCCATGCTGGGCTCGCAGCCGATGCGCTCGTCACCAAACATGGCCTTGTGGGCGTCGACGAGGGCCTTGACGTGCGGAGCGGTCTCCTTGTTGATCCACGTGGGGAAGTAAGCCTCGGTCTCGTAGACCTCGCCGGTCCAGGACGGACGGTCGTACATGTACATGGAGACCTTCACGTCGTCGCCGTACTTCTTGGCGGCCGGCAGGTTGCGGATCTCGTCCAAGCAGGATTCCCAGGTCTCACCGGCGGTCATGCGACGGTCGATGGAGATGGCGCAGGAGTCGGCCACGGCGCAGCGGCTGGGGCTGGTGTAGAAGATCTGGCTGACGGTGCAGGTGCCGCGGCCCAGGAAGCGGGCATCCTCGAAGTGCTCGGGGTTGTACTTGGGGTCGAGCATCTTGACGAGACCCTTGATGTCAGTCGACTCGTCGCAGCCGTTGTTGTTGAGGGCGCGGACGTCGGCGATGATGTCGGCCATCTTGTAGATGGCGTTGTCGCCGCGGTCGGGAGCGGAGCCGTGGCAGGAGGTACCGTGAACGTCGACGCGGATCTCCATGCGGCCGCGGTGACCGCGGTAGATGCCGCCGTCGGTGGGCTCGGTGGAAATGACGAACTCGGGCTTAATGCCGTCCTTGTTGTAGATGTACTGCCAGCACATGCCGTCGCAGTCCTCTTCCTGGACGGTGCCGACGACCATGATCTTGTAGCCCTCGGGGATAAGGCCCATGTCCTTCATCATCTTGGCAGCGTAGGTAGCGGAAGCCATGCCGCCCTCCTGGTCGGAGCCGCCGCGGCCGTAGATGATCTCGTCGGTCTCGTAGCCCTCATAGGGATCGGCATCCCAGTTCTCGATGTTGCCGATGCCGACGGTGTCGATGTGGGAGTCGATGGCGATAATCTTGTCGCCCTCGCCCATAAAGCCCATGACGTTGCCCAGGCCGTCGACCTTGACCTCGTCATAGCCAAGGCTCTCCATCTCGGCCTTGATGCAGGCGACAACCTCACCCTCCTCGCAGGACTCAGAGGGATGGGAGATCATAGCGCGCAGGAAGCGAGTCATATCAGCACGATGGGACTCAGCAGCAGCCTTGATAGCGTCGAAATCGAGTTCTTTAGTCATAACAGTCAACCTTTCTACAAGGGTTTACCTACAGGTGGATTTCTTTCAGATAGATCACTTGTGCCAAGCAACGTAAGGTCGAGTACCCGGCAAGCAAGTGAACGTAGGGCGGCGGAGCATATGTTTGCTCCGTCGCGAGTTCCGCACGAGCCGGAGAGCACTTAATGTGCTCTCCGTGCGAGCAGGACTGTTCGAGCAGGGAGCAAACATATGCTCCGCCGCCCGGACAGGTCATCCTGCTAGCAGGTCGGGTACTCGCCCTCCCAGACAATGCGACGATACTGGTCGGGGTCTGTATCGCCCTCGGTGGAGAAGCAGAGCACCGAGCTCGTCTTGTCCAGGCCGATGAGTTCCTTGAGCTCAGTATACTCGGGATCGAGCATGAGGGTCTCGACCAGGCCGGTGGTCACAGCGCCGGACTCGCCGGAGATGACGCGCGGGTCGCCCTTCTCGGGAGCGCCCAGGGTGCGCATGCCGCGAGCGGTGACCCAGTCGGGGCAGGACACGAAGGCGGTGGCGTGGTTGCGCAGGATATCCCAGCCCAGGATGTTGGGCTCGCCGCAGCACAGACCGGCCATGATAGAGGGCATGTCACCGTCCACGATGCGCGGGTCGCCGTCGCCGGCGGCAGCGCCCTTGTACAGGCAGGCGGCAGGAGCGCACTCGACCACGACAAAGGTGGGCGGGTTATCGGGATACAGATTGGTGAAGTAGCCCACCACGGCGCCGGCGAGCGAACCCACGCCAGCCTGGACAAACACGTGCGTCGGGCGGTTGATGGCCATCTCGCGCAGCTGCTCGGCAGCCTCAGAAGCCATGGTGCCGTAACCCTCCATGATCCAGGACGGGATCTTCTCGTAGCCCTCCCAGGCGGTGTCCTGAACGATGACGCCGCGCTCGCAGGCGTCGGCCTCGGCGGCGGCCATGCGCACGCACTCGTCGTAGTTGACCTCTTCGATGGTCACCGTGGCGCCCTCGGCGGCGATGTTATCGAAGCGGGGCTTGGTGGAACCCTTGGGCATGTGCACGACGGCCTTCTGGCCGAGCTTGTTGGCAGCCCATGCCACGCCGCGGCCATGGTTGCCGTCGGTGGCGGTAAAGAAGGTGGCCTGGCCAAAGTCCTTGGCAAGCTGATCGGAGGTCAGGTAATCGAAGGTGCACTCGGCAACGTCCTTGCCGGTCTCGTCGGCAATGTAGTTGGCCATGGCAAACGAGCCGCCCAGGACCTTAAAGGCGTTGAGGCCAAAGCGATAGCTCTCGTCCTTAACGCACAGGTTGGACAGGCCCAGGCGCGCGGCCTGGCCGTCCAGGCGGGCAAGCGGAGTGACGGTGTACTGGGGGAACGACTGGTGGAAGGCACGGGCCTTCTTCACGTGGTCGAGGCTCATGATTCCCAAGTGCTTGTCATCGCTCTTGGGCATCGTGTTGCCCGCCCACTGGATCTTATCGGCCATACGTTGAACTCCTTAAGTCCTCTCTTGCCGGCCCCCGCATACGCGTTTCAGCCCATTCCCATTCATGCGACTGAACTTTTATGTGGATGCCAAACAAAAAGTTTGTTAGCACTGTTCTATCACACTTTTTGATTGGCAAACCTAACAAATTGTTTGTTGCCGTAATCGGTACCTTTTCGCCGACGAACGGTTACATAACGCAGCAACGCTTTCGTTATTTGCGAACAGGTGTGGTTTATGGCAAAGTGTGCCCAAACTAATTTTTAGGAAGGCACCCATGACCCCCGCACAGATTGAGTTTTACAAGCGCCTCGCACACGGCCTGGCGCTCCAATTTGGCCCCAACTGCGAAGTCGTCGTCCACGATCTGGAGACCGAGGACGTGGACCACTCCATCGTAGTGATCGAAAACGGCCACGTCAGCGGGCGCAAACTGGGTGACGGCCCCAGCCATATTGTGTTTGAGTCCATGCACGAGGACGTCACCGATGTACACGACCGCGAGCCGTACCTCACTAAAACCACCGACGGTAAGCTGCTCAAATCGTCGACGATCTTTATCCGCAACGACGAGGGCAAGCCCGTCGGCATTTTGGGCATCAACTTTGACATTACGCTTATGAAGGCTTTTGAGCGTTCGCTCGACGCCTTTACCGGCACCGGCGGCACGGGCTATACCGAGCCCGAGCCCATTACCAAGAACATCGGCGACCTGCTCGAGGACCTGCTGCACGAGTGCGAGCAGTTTGTGGGCAAGCCCGCGGCACTCATGACCAAAGACGAGCGCATTCGTGCCATTGGCTACCTCGACCGTCGCGGTGCCTTCCTCATTTCCAAGTCGAGTGAGCGCGCCTGCGAGTTCTTTGGCATCTCCAAGTACAGCTTCTATAGCTACCTCAATGAGGCCAAGGCGGCGGCCGGCGACAAGTAGGCACTCGCCTGGATTGCCCCTCCCTTTTTGGGCGCGAGTTCTGGAAAGCACGAATCCGAGACCGAGCCGCTTGGGAAGTTCCATATAATCGATGTCATTAGTATTTCGAAAGGATGGGACAGAATGGCGTTGAGCAAGGCATCATGCACCGGTCGCGGATTGATTCCGGCAATTGGTGGACATGTGCACCGCATGTTCGATGAGGGTGAAGACGACCTGTTTTCGCTGAGCCTTGACGACGTGATGGATGATCGCCCGTGGACCGCCGACGAACTCATGGGCGGCGGCGGGGCTCGCCCGTCAAGCCCCAATCCCGCACTTGCGCCTGAGCCCGTATCTGCGCCGACTCCTGCGCAGTCGCCTGTTTCGACGCCCGCGCCTACGCCCGCACCCACTTCGGCGCCCACGCCCGCTCCCCGCCCCGCAAGCGACCCGTCCGAGACGGCGGCATTTCTCGCAGCAGCGACGCAGGGCAAATCGGCCGACAGCACCGTTATGTACAGCGCCCAGCAGTTGCCTGTTCCTGCGGCACGCAAGCCTCCGGTCGCAAGGCTCGATGAGCCCGTTGCCCATCAGGTTGCCTACGATTCCTGGGCTGCAACCGATCTGGATGAGACCTCTACCGGCATGCCGGCGCTCGATGTTCCAGTTAACCCGCTTTTTGCCGCCAACACGAGCGCCGCGGACTATGAGGGCGGTGCGGCATATTCCGGTTATTCCGATGGCTATGCTGGCACCGGTCGCATCGAGACCGAGGATTATGGCACCGCATCGAGCGATTATCTCAACGATCCGTACGCCGCCACGCCTGCACCGGAATATGACCCGGAGGCCGCGTCCGCGCCGGCGTATACCAAAAGCACGGGCGAAGAGCGCTTCGCCGATTATTACGCCGAGGAAAAGGCGCTGCGTTTCTCGGAATTTCCGCAGGCAGTCAAGGTTGCCTTTATCGCCATTATCATTGCCCTGCTCGGTGTCATTGCGTTTGAGGGGTTCCAGCTGTTCCGCGGCCCCACCCAAGCGGAGTCGGAGACCCAGCAAAAAGAGGACGACAACCAGTACCTGGACATCAACACCCTCAAGGGCGACCCCAACGACGAGGACGACGAGTAGCGAGGGCTGAAGGCGACCACAGGATCCCGCATCCAGCACCGACTTCTAAGTGCTGTTTTGTCATCCAGCCACACTTTTCCGAAGTTTTAAGGTGCCCATCTCGACACTTTTCCGTACTTTTACACGGCTGATTTCGACACTTTTCCGGATGGAAGCCGAATAATCACTTGGGAAACCAACGCCATCCGCGCGTCATTTCGCGGATGGCGCTTGATTTCTGTCCGTACACGTTGATAGACCCCATCGTGCCCGCAAGGAGCGGGCGCGTTTTATCCAGAGTCGGGGTAGAGAGTTGGCTCCACGATCCCGACGCCAACCGGCCAAGAGGCACGGTGGCCCTGCCAATATCGATGAAAGGAGTCCGTATGGACAATTTCTCCGTGCGCAGTGAGCGCAACTTCCACAACCTGGCAGCCAAGCCAAAACGAATGCATCTTCTGGACAAGCCGAACGGCTATGCCTCGGCCATGGTCAAGAGCAGTCTCCCCCACCAGATGCGCTTTACCGTGCAGGCGCTCGAGAAAGAGCTCTACACCGCCGGCGACCCGCACGTACTGCAGATCAAGCTGCTTGGAGACGACTCGCGCGAGCTGTCTAGCTGGAAGCTGTTTGCCGACGGCACGTGCGTCGCAAGCGGTTCGGGTGACTTTGCCCGCGAGTGCTTCTGCGAGGGAGCTGAGGTGTTTCTGGACCTGTGTCGCGACGCCGTCGAGACTGCCGAGCTGTGCCAGTGGAGCGAGAGGGAGTACGAGCTGTTGGGTGCCGCGCGCGGGATTGCGGGGGGGGTGTAGGAACAGAAGCCTCATGACGGTGGCCTCAGCTGGAATGACGTATCGCTCGATAAATGATCTCAACAACGTAGCCGATGCGCCGCATTTCACCTCAAAGGCATTGAGCGATCAGGAGGCGTCCAGCATTTCTTTGATATCCCCAATTGATTGTTCCGAGAAAGTCTCTTCATGTCCTTATAATCGCCCTTACGAGAAACGTGGACGAGACAGGCGTCCATATGCCGTCTCTAAACTAACGAGCCGTTCGCGGAAAGAACATCTGGCTAGCATGGGCCAAAGATATACTGGTATCGCTGCAACAATTATGGAAGATCGGCACCACCAATGACCTCCTTGAAATTCTCCAGGCGCTTCGCGCTTAGCCTGCTCGCCTCGCTGTCCGCCACCGTAGCGCTTGCTTTGCCCTCAACCGCCCTAGCCGCGTCGGACCCGAACCCGCCCAGCATCTCCAACGTGACGATATCCGCGACGACAGTCACGGCCGGCTCCACGCTGCATGTCGGCTATAGCGTCGATGACCCTGACGGGGTACGGTCCGTCACGCCCATAGTCGAAGTCCTTGTCGAAAACGATACCGGAGACCATGGAATCAGTTCCCGTCTCGCCTTCTCGTCGACCGGCAACACGACCGCGGGCTTCGATATCTCCACCTCCCCGAGCGACCGGCCCTGCAGGTACCGGATCATCGGCCTCGGCGTGACCGATAGTCTTGGATGGGTTACCGATGTCTACGACACGACGTATGCCGAGGAGAAGGGGCTCGACTGTCCGACCTTCACCACCGACCCCCTCGAGTATGAGGTGACCGAGGGACCCGAGGACCAAAACCCGCCGACCGTGTCCTCCGTGTCGCTCTCGAGCAGGGAGGTCGCAACCGGTGCCGACCTCCACATCTCTTGGACCGTCTCCGATGCCGACGGCGTTCGCTCCGTTTCCCCCATACTGCGGCAGGGCTGGGAGAATTCGGACGACGGCTGCTCTGTTTCGTCAGCCTATTATCACGGAGGCTCGTCTATCGACGGGTTTGACCTCACATTCGACAGCAATAGGATCGGAAGGCACAGGCTGATCGGCCTTTCGGTCACCGATGGCCTAGGGTTCGAGACCGATGTGTACGAGAGTTCCTACGCCAGGGCCAACGGCATTTCGGGCGCGACTTTCTCGGTTGGCGACCCGAGCGAGCTGTGCTTCGAGGTGACCGGCAGCGCGATCGACCGGAACCCGCCCACGGTCTCGAACGTTTCCATCTCCGCGAAGAGGGTCCCCGTCGGCGGGATCCTCCGTATCTATTGCAATGTAGGCGACGCGGACGGCGTAAAGTCTGTCTCCCCGATCCTCGGCGACCCCGGCTATGTCGAGGACCCGAACTCTTTAAAGACCCGCAAAACGTTGAGCTGCAGCTACGATGCGGCAAGGGGCTATATCGAAATCGAGTTCCCCACGTCGCTCTCGATGGGCTCGTTTGAAATCCAAGCCCTCGCGGTCCTCGACAAGACGGGCCACGAGACCTTCGTCTACAGCTCCGCCTACGCCGAGCGTAACGGCAAGACCGGCGTTCAGACCTTTGATGTCGACGACGCGGGGGACGTCACCTTCGACGTGACCGCTCCGCTGTATGCCGCCACCAAGGGCGACGGGCAGGCGTATGCAAAGGACGGCGAGGCCGGTCTGACCTTCCGCTTCAGCGGTCCTCTCGATGAGTTCACGCGTCTCCTCGTGGACGGAACTGAGGTCTCCGCCGAGAACTACACCGCAACCAGGGGCAGCACGATTATCGAGCTCAGGCCGTCCTACCTGGACACGCTCGCCGGCGGCGGACACACCGTCACGGCCGTCTGGAAGGACGGGACGGCGACCGATGCGTCCTTCACCGTGGAGGGGAAGGCCCAAGGGGAGCAGGCGGGCGGAAAGACCGACGTAGATTCACCCGGCGACAACAAAAGTGATCCTGCCACTCCTGAAAAGGACGCCGACGAGGCGGCTACAAAAAAGTCGGGACGCACGACAGCCGATGAACCAAAGCTCGCTGCAACCGGCGACTCCACTTGGATGGCCAGCATCGCATTGGCCATGGCGGCCACGGCCTGCTTCACGGCAGCGAGAAGGCTTGAGCCCAAGCAGCATAGGCACGAACAGTAGCTCAAAGCGAACTCAACTGGGAAGGGCAGATGGATAGCCGTCCTTCTCTTATAATCAACCCAATCCGCTGAAATGCAATCAGTTAACGAGTTTCGCCAGACGCTCGGCCTCTACCCCGCTCTAGCAAGCCACCAGGCGATGAGATAATGCCCACGACTATCAACGTAAGCAAGGAGCGCGCTATGGCAGACAACGAGACCAAACCCTCGGCGAACGACGGCCGAGAGGAGCTCGTGGCAAAACAGCTCGCATCGACCAAAATCCACCTCGCGCTCACTCAGAAGCGGGTGGACGTCTCCGGCGCCATCAAGCTACCGCTCGAGCGAATTCCCCAACTCGGCGTGGCGTTCGCCTCGCTCCCCTCGATGTTTCGCACCGTCACCAACACGGTGAGCGTGCCCACGCTGCTCCAGGCGACTGACAAATATGGTAACCCGCTCGATCCGTCGAAACTCAACACGTTCAAGGACGGCAGCGGTCTCACAGGGGGCTACCGCGACGCCGCCAAGGGCCTTGGGCAGGCGCGCTTCCACGTAGTCGAGGGCGACATCGCCACGAGCGTCACGCAGGTGCCTTACGATCCAACATCGCTATTCATGGCAGCCGCAATCGCGCAGATAAACCAAAAGCTCGACTCCATCCAGGAGTCCGTCGACGAAATGTTCGAGTACATGCGTCAGCGCGACAAGGCCAACATGCGTGGCAACCTCAAGACGCTCGCAGACATCCTCAACGGTTACGGCCTCAACTACGGCAACGCCACCTACATGGCAAACGCCCATATGAAGGTGCTCGACATCAAGCAGTCGTCCGCGCAGGACATGGAACTCTTCCGCTCGCAGGCACAGGCGGATCTGAAAAAGAAAGGGTTCATCGAGGTGCGAGACGGCTTGGGCAGACGCCTCGACAAGGTGCTCGACTACCTCAAAGACTGCCAGCTCGCCACCTACATCCACGCGTTCTCGCTGTTCCTCGAACCCATGCTCGCCCAGAACTTCGAGCCCGCAAAGCTCGCGGACGCCACTGCGAAGATCGAGGCTGATTCGATCGCGTACCGCGAGCTCTACACCGACTGCTACAACGCACTCGAAGCGGGGGCTGTCGACACCGTCGATGCGGCACTGCTGGGCGGTATCGCGTCCGCGGGCAAATTGCTCGGTCACGCCATCGCAAAGACCCCCGTGGGCGACCATACACTCATCGACGAGGCGCTCGAAGGCGCAGGAGAGAGCATCGGAAAGTTCAACGACAAGCAATCCGAGAAACTCCTCGAAAAGCTCCATCAGGCAAAGACGCCCGACGTCACGCCGTTCAAGCAGAGCGTAAAGGAGATCGACACCCTCTACAACCGCCCCGCGCAGATCGCCGTGGACGCCGAGAACGTCTACATCTTGCCTGCCAAGCAGCAGGAAGAGTAACGATACGCGACAGGCACGCGCCATGCAGACAGCTAACGCCCCTACCTTCCCGCCGCCTTCAGCTTCAGCAGCAGGTCGCCCAGCTCGGGGCACTTGCTAGAGAGGCGTGTCTGGGCCCGCTCGCCCATCCCCCAACGTTGGCGGACTTCTTGGGCGCGCGGACTCACGTGATAGTCCCCGTCCATCACCTGCTTGAGCAGCTTGGCGGTCACGCGCGCATCGGCTAGGGCGCTGTGGGCATGGCCCGTCGACTCGTCAAACTCGATGCCGAACCACGTTGCCGCGTCGCCCAACGAGACGCGCCCGTGGCTGCCAACGTCCATGATCGAGGTGTAAAACGCCTGCAGGTCGGCCCAGTCCGTAGGAAATGTGGAAAGGTCGATGTGCTTTGCCTGGCACTCGGTCAAAAGCTGCCGACGGTCCGCACCGCTCCAACAGACCACCTGGGCGGAGTAGCGACCGATCCAATCGCTGAGCCTTTTTATCACCATGTAGAGCGGATCGGCCATCGCGGTGTCCACGGCCGATATCCCCGTGAGCTCGCGGACGGGATACGCAACGCCTTCGGTAAATTCCGTCTGCACAAACTGCGAGAACTCGCCCATAACGTTGCCGTGGTAATCGAGCTTAACGGCGCCGACCTCGATAATCTCATTGCGCAGCCCACGGCGCTGGCGCTGCTTTGGCACCGGCGCAAACTCAAAGTCCAGCACAATCTGGCGCGCAAAGTTCGTCGTATCGATAGCCGAGATACACGGCGTCTTTTCAGCTGACACGGTTAGGGCCTTTCTCCGTTGCTTGCCGCTTGTTACATAAGCGGCTACATTGCCGTAAGGATAGGTGGCCGCGCGGACATGAAAGCTGGGCGCAATACCATGCGCTAATCACACGCTATGCAGACGGCCCCAAGAGAGTCGCCCGCTCTATTCAAATGGATGAAAAGACGATATGAGAAAGCCATTGGGGGCCGCCTCCCCCGCGGCGCAGCTTCTTTCCGCGGGCTCGGGGTGCCACAATGGGCTTTGAGTATCGGCCCGTGCGGTAGCCCTTACCGCACCTGCGGGGAGGAGGCTTCCCATGCCCCATGTTACCTCCATCGGCCTGGACGTCCACGCGCGATCGGTCGCCGCCGCGGCGTTCAACCCCTTCACCGGCGAGGTGGTGCGCCGCGACTTCGGCACCGACGCCTCCGAGATCGCGGAGTGGGCCCTCGGCTTCGAGGACCCGAGGGCGTGCTACGAGAGCGGCCCCACCGGCTTCCACATGGCGCGCGAGCTGCGCGCGCTCGGCCTCGACTGCGCCGTGGCCGCCGTCTCCAAGATGCAGAGGCCGGCGGCGGACGCCCGGCGTAAGAACGACCGGCGCGACGCCGAGTTCATCGCCCGCATGCTCGCCACCCACAACATCGTCGAGGTCCCGCTGCCCGACATGGCGGTCGAGGCCGCCCGGGACCTCGACCGCGCCCTCGACGACGCGACCCGCGAGCTCCGCCGCTCGAGGCAGCGCCTCAACATGTTCCTGATCAGGCTGGGCCACGTCTGGGACGAGCGCAACGCCGACGGGACGAGGAAGAAGGCCTGGACGCGCGCCCACTGGAGGTGGATATCCGAGATCAGGCTCGAGGGCCCGCAGCGCGACGCGCTCGAGTACTACGTCACGGCCGCCCGCTGCGCGGAATCGGACAGGCGGCAGCTCGAGAGGAGGGTCGTCGCGCTGGCCGGCGCCGACCGCTGGCGGGCGACGGTGGAGGCGCTCTCCTGCATCAAGGGGATCGACACCCTGACGGCCTTCAGGCTCGCGGCGGAGGCCGGGTCCTTCAGCAGGTTCCGCTCGGCGCCGGCCTTCGCGAGCTGGTGCGGGCTGACCCCGTCGGAGCACTCGAGCGGCGAGTCCGAGCGGCGCGGCGGGATAACCAAGGCCGGCAACGCGCTCGCGCGCACGGCGCTCATAGAGTCCGCATGGCACTACTCCACGTGCTCCCCGAGGCCCAAGGCCCCAGCCCCCGGCACCGACGTGCCCCCGGCGATACGCTCGAGGGCGGACGACTGCACCGCCAGGCTCCACCGCCGCCGAGAGGCGCTGGCCGCGGCGGGCAAGAGCGCGTGCAAGGCCAACGCCGCCGTGGCGCGCGAGCTCGCCTGCTGGGTCTGGGAGATCGGGTGCAGGTCCGAGGGGACCGTCCTCTAGCAGCCGGCGACAACCGACTCCCGCCGGGAGGGCCCGCGCCTCGACGCATCGCCGGCGCGAGTTCACGACCTTTTTGATGGGCAGCCCCGGGGCCGCGCCCGACAAAAGACTGGATTCGTACGATAGCGCCGGACGGAGAATCGAAATGCGGTGGGGTGCGCGGACATACCGGGCTGACCGCCGGAAGCGCACCCGCAAGAGCCCGCGGATATTAGCTTGCCAGGCAAGCGTCGACTAAGCCATGCAGCGTGCGCGGGCCCTCCCGACGGGAAACGAAAAAGCCCGGTTTCAAACCGGGCTCGAACGAACATGCCTATTGACAATGGCTTTCTCATATTAGATTTAGGCCCGGTGACTTGAATCAGCGGTCATCCCGGGCCCATCAATATGCAGTGTACCTACAGAGGGCTGGTTAATCAAACGGGCTTTCGGTGACGAAGACCTGCGCGTCTAGCCCCAATCGCCCAGCGCCGTCTTCTGCCGCCCTTACGAAAGGCTGCTATTCGAGGGAATCACGTTGCTGTTATTATCGAACATATATTCGTATTTATGACCGCGCTTTGATTGAATGGCAGTTGTTGACGGCAATTCCATGTGCCGGGCAGCGCCCTCCATGCGACGGGAGGTGATGCCCATGACCGATCTGATTGATTTCGTGAAGCTCCTGACCGCTTTGGTCTCGCTCCTCACGGCGCTTATCGGACTTTCCGAGGCACTTAAGCAGCGTACGAAGCAAAAGAAGAGGGGTCGACGCCGTTAAGGCATTGACCCCTTAATCGAAGTAACCGCGCTGCCCAGCTATCCACAACTTGGGCTGCCGTCGACCTTACTCTACCCACGGACATTGAGTTTAACAAATGGTTTTTTCGGTAGCGAAGCCTCGGTCCCTCAGCCGCTCAGCACCTGCTTCCTACTCCAGCCACCATTCCATATCCACGGAGCACTCGACCTCGATAGGCTCTGGCTCCAGCACCGTCTCCTCGGAGCCTCCGGACGCCCCATCGGGAGCACACGCGGCAACACAGTATGTTCGACCATAGCCCGCCGCCCGACTGTTATACGAGATATGCTTGACGCCGCCCAGCATAGACCCCGCCGCAACGGCAAGTGCCTGCGCGTTGCCGCGAGCACGTTCAACCGCACGGGCAATCAGGGCGTCTTCCGCCGCGCGCTGATCCGCCAACTCAAATCGAATGCTCATGTCGGCATGTGACTCGCAGGTATTGAGTGCGGTCCACACAGCAGCAAAGTCAGTCGAATCGACAGGCGCGGCAACCGTACCGTACGCATAGTAGTTGTAGCCCACAATCGTCGCCTTCTTGCGCGTCATCTGCGCATAACAAGTGTACCGACAGCATGTTAATTCGCTATCCAAACCAAAGGGCGCCAGCGCGGCGGCTACGCGGGCGCGATCGGTGTTGTAATCCTCCAGGCACGATTCCTTGGTGGTGCGGCGACCACCAAAGCCAATGCTAAAGATCACGCGGTCGGGCATAACCTCGTCCTCTATCTCGGCGCCAACGCTCACATAACCGGTCTTATCCGTTGCCATGACATCCGTCCTTTCCACGAATGGCTACGTTGCGGTAAGCGTAGCCACCCGTGCGGACACAAAAATGGGATGCTGTGCCACGCGCGCCAGGCACGCGCCATGCAGATGGCCCCAAGAGAGTCGCCCGCTCTATTCAAATGGATGAAAAAGATTGAGGCCCGGTGACTTGAATCAGAGGTCATCCCGGGCCCATCAGAGCTCGTAGAGCTCTTGGTTGCTTTGGTCTCGCTCTTCACGGCGCTTATCGAACTTTCCGAGGCACTCAAGCAGCATTCGAAGCATAACAAGTCGCTGCCATTAAGGCACCGACCTCTTGACCAAGCAACGGCGTTTCCCAGCTCTCCAGAACTTGGGCTGCCGTCAACTTTATTCTATCCGCGAGCATCTGGTTTACCAAATGGATTTTCGGTAAAGGAAGCACGGCACGCCCGCAAAACCACTACGCCCCAAGTGCCGCCATGGGAATCACCGCCACGCCGTCGTCGCGTGTGTAGGCAATGCTCCCCTTTCCAACCACGACCGCCAAAAACGCCGGCGCGGCATTCTGGGCGGCAGGATTGGAGAGCACTTTCCTCTCCAGCGCCTTGAGATTTCTCGCTCCATCGTCTGCTTTCGCATCACTCAGCTTGACCTCGATGGCTCCCATCCGCACAGGTCCTCGGTCAGCTTGAGCCTGTTGAAGAGATCCAGGTGCGCAGCGATGGTCCTCTCGTCGGGGCCCGTCTCACCGTACGAGGCGTCCTTTATGAGCGTCTTGTACGTGACAGCCTGGCTCTCGTTCATGGCAAGAGCTCGCAAAAGGCCGTGTGCAAGCTCGGGCGATCATGCGATATACGAAATTACGCCATTCTCAATGCTGTTTTTACGCCGTTCTCAATGTAGTTTTTACGCCATTTTCATTGTAGGTTTTACGCTTGGCATCCTTAGCGCGACCCATTCCGAGCAATCACATCAGAGCGCGCTTGGTTATCTCCGCTCGCACATCTCGGCAAACGAAATCAGCTTGGTATCTCCCCTGCTCGCCGCAGCTTCCTGACATCCTTGCGTAAAGCCACGCTTCGAGAAGATCACGTAGCTTTTATGCTGACGCCTAAAGAGCTCGCTTCGGTACACGAGCTTTTCCAGAACATCCTCGCCTGCCGGTTCGTTACGCCATTTGCACTCCGCAAAGAGCGCCGCGCCCTCTCCGTCGTCGACAATCAAATCGATCTCTTCCTGCGTACGCATCCGATTGTCCGTTCCCCACCAACGGCCAACTGTTGCCGGCACCACACCAAGTTCGCCCGCGCGTGCGAGTTCGTACACGTATTGTCTGCATATAAGCTCAAAGACCGTACCCATGTAATCCGATACGTGCGGCTCAATGCGCCTATACGCCATCTCGGCCATATCGTTTTGAATCAGCCCAATGTTCTGCGGCACAAACTTGTACCAGAACCTAAACATCTGGTCGCTCAGCAGATACACGGCTCGCTTATTGCTCGTCTCGTTTAGGGGCAGCTCGCGCTCGACAATCCCAAGCGACGCCAGCTTATCCACATAGCTCTTTACGTTGCTCGCAGGGATTCCCATAGAGCTCGCAATCTCTGAGATCTTCGAGCGCCCCTGGGCAATTGCTTGCACGATCGCATCATATTGCTCGGGATTGCGGCACTCTTGCAATAGCAGGTTACTCGGCTCCTCAAAGAGATAGCCCGTAGGAGTAAGAAAAAGACGTTTGATGTTGTCCTCGAGCGATACGGTAGGATCGACTTTCTCGATATATGCAGGAATGCCGCCCGTCATGCCATAGCAAACCGCAGCGTCTTCGCGACCCATGCTCTGCCACAAGCCGAGGGTCGTCGTAAAATCCAGCGGCATGATCTTAAACTGGGCCGTACGCCTACCGTATAGCGGACTCTCGTAGCCCAGCACCTGCTCTTCCATGAACGAAAGCGACGACCCGCACAGGATAAGCATGAGCTTGGTCTCTTTGTACAAGTGATCGATCTTGTCTTGCAGCAACGAGCTGATCTCGGGATTCGATTGGGCGAGATAGGGATACTCGTCAATCACGACAATCAAACGTTCCGTGCGAGCCATGGTGGCCAACGCATCGAACGCCTCGTCAAAACTACGAAACGACACACCTGCAGCACCAACCGAACCCGCAAGTATCGCCTGGCTAAAGCCGTGCAGGTTTGCCACTGCATTGGTACGACGAGCTTGAAAGTAAATAGCCTTCTTGCCTTGGATAAACTCTGTGATAAGACGCGTTTTACCCACGCGACGGCGGCCGTAAATCACAGGCATTTCAAAGGAGCCCGTGCCATACAGTCGATTGAGCTCGGACATTTCCACTGTTCTTCCGATAAACATAGGGCCATCCTTCCTTTGCGTTATAGCTAGCTATATTATACCTTCCTATAATATAGCTAGCTATAACGCAATTCGACAAGCGGCGCACGCAAAAGGGGCGGTACACCCCCGCACGTGGACCGTTCCGGAAAATGTATCCCGTTCTGGAGCCAAAAACTGGGCCGTAGTTTCCGCCAAGCATGCCATCCGGAAAGCGAATCCCATTCTGAGCGTCGAATCCGGGACGCAGTTTCCGGTTGAGGGCTGTTCCGGAAAGCTTGTCCCGTTCCGAGCGGCAATTCCGGGTCACGGTTTCCTCAGGTACAAGGCGACAGTCCGCCGCCCTTATCACATGCCTTCAAATATGCGATCCAGAAACACAAAACAGCAGATAGAATGCTCTTTTTCAAAAAGTACACGTCCCGAAACTTACCAAGACTTCATATCTAGCTACCGTTCACGGTCGCCGATTACCACCCACCGATTCAAACAAGAAATATGTCGCCAAAAGCAGGTCATCTACCTGCATGGTTAGATTTTGGTCAGCTTTTGGTCAGCTGAGCGGCAAGTTCCAGCTGATACGTTTTTGCTACCCAAAAGGAGGCGGTAGCTCATGACCCATTGCAATGACCAGCTCATCGACCAACTGCTCACTCAAGCCGAGCAAGAGGGGCGCTGTCTGATTCCCCCGAGCGCGGCGATCCGAAAAGCGCTCCTTCGGCGCACCGGCGGCACGGTTGTCTCGCCCATTCCGGGGTTGTTTGCGCGAAAAACGCGCTGGGATGAACTCAACCGAGCGCAACGCCATTGCGAGATTATCCGCGCCCTTGCGATCATCCATCCCGATTGGACGTTCTGCTCGTTTTCGGCAGCTTGCCTGCTGGGGCTCGAGGTCTCGTGGCGACACCTGAACGTCGTGCATGTTTGCAGCTCGACAAAGCCGTCGGCTCGTCCGGGCGCACATATTCAGCGACACCAGATTGAGCCGGCCGGAGCAATACGCAGAGCCGGCATATCGGTAACGCCGCCCATCCAAACGGCCACAGATTGCCTGCTGCAAACTGGTTTTGCCGACGGCATGCCCATTGCCGATTCGACGATCTCAAAGCTCGGCCTTGCGCCGGAACAGCTGATGGAGGCCGTGGAGCAACGAGCGACTGCACGCAATGGTCGCGCGATTCGCACCGCCCTCACAACGCTTCGATATGCCGACGTCCGCGCCGAGAGCGGCGGGGAATCGGTCGCCCGAGCCGTCATGATCGAGACGGGCTTTGCGCCCGACTGGCTTCAATACGAGCTGACGGACCCCTTCGATTCGGCCAAGCCCATACGAACGGACTTTGCCTGGGAGCGCCAGGCGCGGGAACTCACACTGGGCGAGCTCGACGGGCTCATCAAATATACCGACCAGACCATGCTGGCCGGACGCACCACCGCCGAGGTGCTCGTTGCCGAACGACAGCGCGAGGCGCACCTATCGCTCTACGGTCACCCTCTGCTGCGCTTTACCATGAACGAGGTCCGCTCGACAGGAATGCTCGCCAAAAAGCTGCAGACGGCAGGCATCCGGCAGACCGCGCTGCCGACATGGCTCAACGAGGTGGACCTGTAGGAGCTGCTAGGCCACGCATCGCCGAATCGCATCCCCCCTATCTGGGCCGCGTTTTCCCAACGGCCACGCCAACGGAAAGCGCGTCCCAGCCTGGACACTCAAAACGGGATGCGCTTTCCGGATGGCGGGCCTGGCGGAAAGCGTGTCCCGGAATCCCGTCTCAGAGCTGGACAGGCTTTCCGGTTGAGTCCTTCAGCGGAAACCGCATCCCGGAATAAACACTCAAACTGGGATGCGCTTTCCAAACGGCCGGCCAGCGGAAAACACATCCCATTCTGAGGCACGATTCCGGGACGCAGTTTCCGCATGCGGCCCCGTTGGGAAAGTTAATCCCGTTCCGAGGCTGGATTCCGGGACGCAGCTTCCGTATGCGGAGGCGCTCCAAACAAAAGGCCCCGGCTCGCGATAAAGTCGAGGCCAAAGGCGCAGCATATACAGTTGATGTTGAGCGCGAACAGCCCATCAGCAATGGTCGTCCGCACCCCACCCTACCCGCGGTTGCGAACGCGGCTGTACGGCGTATCCACCATGGGCAGATCCGGACGCAGCTTGCCGTCGAATGCGCGATAGGCGTTCTGTACGGCGGGCGCCGTGGGAATCGTTGCGATCTCACCGATGCCCTTGCCGCCGTATGCCACGGGCAACAGCTCGTCCTTCTCCACGTAGATGGCGTGGATATTCGGAATCTCGGGCGCACGGAACAGCCCGAGCGTACCGTACCTTGCCTGGGGTACGCAGTCCTTGAGCGGCCAGTCCTCGGTAAGCGCATAGCCCATACCCATGAGCACGCCGCCTTCGATCTGACCCTGGATGGAGATGGGGTTGACCACCTTGCCGGAATCGTGCGCGGCATAGACCTCGCTCACGCGGCCGTCATCATCCAGAATGACCACATGCGTGGCAAACCCGTAGCAGATGTGGCTCTTGGGGTTGGGAACGTCGGCGCCCAGCTTGTCGGTCGGCTCCAGGTACACGTAGCCAAACTCGCATCCCTCGAGCGCCTTGATGGCAGCCGCGGGATCCTGAGGATGCATACCCTGGCCGGCGACGAGCTCCTGCGTGCGCAGCTGATAGGCGCGACCGTCGTCGTACTCAATCTTGATGCCGTCGCCATGCGCGCTCACGGGAGTATCGGGTGCGGGCTTGCCGGCCTCGATGTCAAGCATGGCATCGCGCAGCAGGAAGGCGGCACCGCGCACGGCCTCGCCGGTCACGACCGTCTGACGCGAGCCAGACGTGGTGCCGGAGTCGGGAGCGTTCTCGGTGGAGCACTCGCCATTGGCAATGCAGCTCAGCGGCAGACCGCAGGCCTCGGCAACGTCCTGCAAAAAGACCGTGTTGCAGCCCTGGCCGATGTCGGACGTGGCGGCGTAGACCACGGCGCGGCCATCCTCGACGCGGATCTTGCAGCGGCCGGCATCGGGCAGGCCCACGCCCACGCCGGCGTTCTTCATGGCGCAGGCGATACCGGCGTGTCCGGGATGCGCGTAGTAGGCATCCTTGACCTCGAGCAGCGTCTCCTTCAGTGCCGTGGAGCAATCGGCAATCTGGCCGTTGGGCAAAACCTCGCCCGGCTCGATGGCGTTACGGTAGCGGATCTCCCACGGATCCAGGCCGACCTTCTCGGCCAGCAGGTCGATCAGGCTCTCGAGCGCAAACTCGGACTGGCAAACGCCAAAGCCGCGGTACGCACCGGCGGGCGGGTTGTTGGTGTAGTAGCCAAAGCCGCGAATGTCGGTGTTCTGGTACTTGTAGGGGCCGACGGCATGCGTACAGGCGCGCTCGAGCACCGGGCCGCACAGCGACGCGTAGGCGCCGGTATCAAAGTTGATCTCGCAATCCAGGCCGGTAAAGTTGCCCTCGGCGTCGCAGCCCAGTGTAAAGGTGCCGTCCATGGCGTGACGCTTGGGATGGAAAGCGAGCGACTCGGCACGCGTGAGCTTACACTTCACAGGACGCTGGAACTTATATGCGGCGAGCGCGGCCAAGTGCTGGATGGACACGTCCTCCTTGCCGCCAAAGCCGCCACCCACGAGCATGGTCTCGACGACCACGCGCTCGGGCTCGCTATCCCAGCCAAACATGTGAGCGCACTCTTTGCGCGTGTCGTAGGCGCCCTGGTCGGTCGACTGCACCTTGACGCCATTCTTGTACGGGAAGGCAACGGCGCACTCGGGCTCCAAGAAGGCATGCTCGGTAAAGGGCGTGGTAAAGCGCTGCGTCACGGTAAACGCGCTCTCTGCCAGCGCCTTGGCGGCGTCACCGCGCGTCACGTGACGGCTCTGGCACACGTTGTCCTTGAGCTCCACCGTGTTGCCAAAGGCAAAGAAGCTGTCGTGCAGGCGCGGGGCGTCGGCAGACCTGGCCTCGGCGATGTTGCGCACGGGCTCCAGCGGCTCGTAATCGATCTTTACGAGCTTCTTGGCCTTCTCGAGCGTCGCCTCGTCCTCGGCAACCACCAGCACGATGGCGTCACCCACGCAGCGGGTGATATCGCCCTGGGCGATCATGACGTCCCAGTCCTGGATAAGGTGGCCGACCTGGTTGACCGGCACGTCCTCGGCGCGCAGGATGCCCACCACACCGGGCAGGGCCTCGGCCTTGGAGGTGTCGATGGAGAGCACGCGGGCGCGCGGATACTTGGAGCGCACGGCGCTGGCATAGGTCAGGCCCGGCTGATCGAGCTCGTCGATGTCGTCGGGATACTTGCCCTCGCCGAGCACCTTCTTGCGCACGTCGATACGGAAGGCGCGCTTGCCCACGCCGTAGTCATCGCCGCGCTCCAGGTCCTCATCGATCTGCTTTTCGCCGCGGAGCACCGCAGCGGCCAGCGAGATGCCCTCGATAATCTTTTTGTAGCCGGTGCAGCGGCAGACGTTACCGCGAATGGCGTACTTAATCTGCTCCTCGGTGGGCTCGGGGTCCTCGGCGATGAGCGCTGCGCCCGCCATGACCATGCCGGGAATGCAAAAACCGCACTGCACGGCGCCCACGGCGCCAAAGGCGTACACAAAGGCCTCGCGCACGTCCTCGGGCAGGCCCTCGACGGTTACGATGTTGCGACCGGCAGCAAGAGCAGTGGTCAGCACGCACGCCTTGACGGCCGCACCGTCCACATGGATGGTGCAGGTACCGCAAGCACCTTCGGAGCAGCCGTCCTTGGCGGAATGGATATGCAGGTCGTCGCGCAGGTAGCGCAGCAGCGGTTTATTCTCCGTCGTCGTGCGCTCGACGCCGTTAACGGTAAAAGTGAATTCCTGTGCCATGGTGATTCCCTTCTACACGCCGGCGGCGATGCCGGTGCGGTCGTGGATGGCGCCATGCGGGCAGACGACGGCGCACATGCCGCACGACAGGCAGTCCACGCCGTCGATATGGGCGCAGTTGTCCTCGATGCGGATAGCGCCGGCAGGGCACTTTTTAGCGCACATGCCGCAACCGATGCAGCTCGTGTCGCAGATCTTGCGAGCGATGGCGCCCTTATCTGTGTTGTTGCAGCGCACCAGAATGTTCTGGTAGCCGGGAACGAAGGCAATCACGCGCTGCGGGCACGCCATACCGCACAGGCCACAGCCCGTGCACTTGGAGCGATCCACGCGGGCGATGCCATCGACCAGCGCAATGGCGCCGTGGGGGCAGGCCGTGACGCAGGCGCCACAGCCAATGCAGCCTTCGCTGCAGCGGGCGTCGCCGCCTGCGGAAGCGCAACCACTTCCGCAGGCAACGTAGGCCACGTTATGTTGAATGGATTTGGCCATAAGAGACTCGCCTATTTCTTAAGAAGGTACGAATAGTTGTCGCGCACGGCCCTGATGGTCAGGCGGACGGCCTCGGGAAGACCGGTGTTGACGGCATCGACCGAGACGGTGCGGACCGTGCCGGCGACGCGGACCTTAAAGTGGTCCTCGTCCACGGCCAGGAAGCCCTCGTTCTCGGAGTTCTCCATGTCCTGCTCGCTCCAGAACAGGGTGAGCTTGTCCTTGTAGGGACGACCCTCCTGGTAGGGGCAGAACACGGCGCAGTTACCGCACTCGTTGCACATGCCGTCGACATGGACGACCTGATGCTTGGCCAGGCCCGGCACCTTAATTGCCACGTTGGCGCGGTTGGGGCACACGTCGCAGCAGACCTCGCACACCGAGCCGCAGCCCAGGCAGCGGGTCTTGGTGCAGTTGCGCTTGTCGCGGCACAGCGACCCCTTGCGCTCGTAGCAGGTGTCCTCGCGGCCGGCCTGCTCGTTGCAGTCGGCGTACTTGTTAAAGTCCACGCCGGCGATGGCACGGGCGACCTCCGCGGCGTCGGCGATAGCCTCGACCACGGTGGCAGGACCGCGACGGCAGTCGCCCGCAGCCCAGACGCCCTCAACGCCGGTGGAGGTGGCGGCAAGACGGCCGCGACGGTCGTGCTCGACGCCCGCGGCATCGTAAAGGCTGGCATCGATGCCCTCGCCCACGGCGCAGATCACCGTGGTGGCGGAAAGCTCGACGGTCTCGCCCGTGGCGACGGGACTGCGACGGCCGCTTGCATCCGGCTCGCCGAGCTCCATAACGTCGCAGGTCAGCACGGAGCCGTTGAGCGCCTTGGGCGCCAGCAGCTCGCAGAACTCAACGCCGTCGGCAAGAGCAAGATCGAGCTCTTCCTCGTCGGCGGGCATCTGCTTCTTGGTGCGGCGATACACCAGGCGCACGTTCTTCACGCCGGCCAGGCGCTTGGCCACGCGGGCCGCGTCCATGGCGGTGTTGCCGGCGCCAATGACCACGACGTCCTCGCCCAGTTCGAGTTTCTCGCCCTTCTTGGCGGCCTCGAGGAACTCCAGCACATCGAGCTCGGCACCCTCGCCCAAGCCCGCAGAGCCGGGCATCCAGGCACCGGTGGCCACGACCACGTCAGTAAAGCCTTGGGCCTTGAGCTCGTCGATGGACTCCACGCGGGCGTTGAGCTGCACCTTGGCACCAAAGGCCAGGCAGAGCTCTGCGTCATGGGAGATATCGTCGCTGGCGATACGGAACTCGGGGATCACGTGACGGACCACGCCTCCGAGCGAGTCGCGGGCCTCGAAGATGGTGACGGGCACGCCGGCGCGCGTCAGGAAGAACGCCGTCGCCAGGCCGGCCGGGCCGCCGCCGATAACGGCAACGTTGCGCTCGCCGTCGTTGGCGATGGCCTGGGCGCGCAGCTTGGGCAGCACGGTGGTCATGGCCTCGCGGGCGGCCTTGAGCTTGCTGGCGCGAATCTGGGCGCCCTCGGGCTCGTAAAATGCACGCTCGCAGGCACGGCCGCAGGGATGCGGGCAGATGGTGCCGGTAATGAACGGCAGGGCGTTGCGCTCGATGATGATGTTGAGTGCGTCCTCGTAGCGGCCCTCGTCAACAGCCGCCAGATAGGCGGGAATATCCTGCTGGATGGGGCAGCTCGTGCGGCACGGCGTGGTAAAGCAGTCGGAAAGCGGGCTCTTGCCGGCGACCTTGCGGTCGGGCAGCGGGCGCAGCGGCTTCTTGTAGAGCGGATTGGTGAGCGAGTCGGCCTGGATCGCAGTCACGGCCTCGAGAGAGACGCCCGCGAACGGCTTGCCATCCAGGTCGGTAAACTCGCCGGCCATCTGGCTAAAGCGCTCGTAGCCACCGGGCTTGAGCACGTCGGTCGCCAGGGTAACGGGCCAAATGCCGGCATCGTACAGGGCGCGGATGTTGTAGACCGTGGCACCGCCGGAGTAGCTGATGCGCAGCTTGCCATCGAACTGCTCGGTAATGCGACGGGCAGCCTCAATGGTCAGCGAGAACAGCGAACGGCCGGACATGTACATCTCGGTGGAGGGCAGCTCGTTCCTCGTCACGTCGACGGGGAACGTGTTGGTCAGCTTGACGCCAAACTCAAGACCGCGCTCAGCGCACAGGGCAATCAGGCGCTCGAACATGGGCACGGCGTCGACCCACTGCAGGTCCTCGCGGAAGTGCGTGTCATCGAAGACAATGTAGTCAAAGCCCAGCTCGTTCAGACGCTGACGGGCAAACTCATAGCCCAGCAGCGTGGGGTTGCACTTGATGTAGGTGTTGAGGCCCTTCTCGGTGATCAGATAGGTCGCGATGCGCTCGATCTCGGCGGGCGGGCAGCCATGCAGGGTAGACTCGGTGATGGAGTTGGAGACGCGTGCCGGGATGGACTCGACAAACGCGGCATCGACATGCTCAAACTTGTCCAGGTTAGCGAGCGCCCACGTGCGGCACTCGTTCCAAACCTCGGAGCCGCTGGCGTCCTTCATGCCCTCGATGTAGGCGTCGACCTTGGGGCTCTTGATGCCCTCCAGGTCATAACCCACGGACATGTTGAAGACAAAGCCGTCCGGGCTGCCCAGGCCGTACTCGCGAGCGATCAGGTGGCAGGCAAACCATGCCTTCACGTACTCGGCAAAAGCCTGCGGAACCTCGAGCTCGGTCGACCACTCGCAGTTGTAGCACTCGTCCTGCGCCACAATGCAGGGCTTGTTGACACACTTGGAGAGCTCCTCGCCGTCCATAACCTGAACGGTCTTGAGCTCAAAGAAGCGGGAACCGGCCACGTAGGATGCCACGATGTTCTGGGCCAACTGCGTATTGGGACCGGCGGCCGGGCCAAACGGAGTCTCGATGCGCTCGTCAAAAATGGGAAGCGCGCCCTCCTGGTTGGTCGTGACCATCTTGCGCACGCCAAAGATGGCGCCCTGGGTCTTGTGCTCCTCGATGATCCAGTTCATCAGCTGCGAAAACGGGATCGGCCTCATGATGTCGCTCATAGTGAGCTCCTCTCTGTAACGCCCGGCGAGACCGCGCGGCGGGCGCAAATACGGTGTAGCGCTAGCACAGCGCCGGCGACCCCGCGGAGGTCGCCTATACGCGCGTCGAATGCGGCGAAACACCCGACGCGCGTGAATCTACTTGTGAATTAGTAGGTGCGATCGTTGAGCGTGCTCCAGAGCTTCTTGGACTCAGCCATGGTCCACGCGTTGATCTTGTCCTCATCAATCCCAACGAACTCGCGATCCTTGTACAGGACGCGGCCGTTGATGATGGTGGTGCGGCAGTTTTTGCCCATCATGCCAAAGAGCATGTGGCCGTCGATGTTCTCCTCGCTCAGCGGCGTAAAGGGCTTGTAGTCCATAACGATAACGTCGGCGGCAGCGCCGGCCTCGAGCACACCAAGCTTGCGATCGAAGTACTTGCTCGCCATCTTGGCGTTGTTCTCAAACAGCATCGTCATGGCCTCGCACCAGCCCACGTTGGGCATGGCAGCGTTGTGGCGCTGAATGATCAGGAAGACCTTAAGGCTCTCGAGCATATCGTGGGTGTAGGCGTCGGTGCCCATGCACACGGGAATGCCGCGGCGGAAGAACTCGAGCACGGGGGCGCAGCCCACGGCGTTGCCCATATTGGATTCGGGGTTGTTGACGAGCCAAGTGCCGGACTCCTTGACGATATCCATCTCGGCAGGCGTCACGTGGATGCAGTGGCCGAGCATGGTGTCGGGACCCAGCAGGTTGTGCTGCAGCAGGCGCTCGACGGGGCTGATACCACCGCGGTTGAGGCGGGAATCCCACACGTCGTTCATGCCCTCGCACACATGGATGTGGAAGCCGGTCAGGCCGTTGTTGGCCTCGGCCATCTTATCCATGGTCTCGTCCGAAAGTGTAAAGGTGGCATGTCCGCCAAACATGGCAGCGATCATGTGGTTGTCGTTGTCGCGACGCTCCTTGGCGGCCCACTGGGCAAATTCGGCGTTCTCGGCAATGGCCTGGTCGCATTTTTCCTGGCCGCGGCGATCGGAGACCTCGTAGCACAGGCACGAACGCATGCCCAGCTCCTGAGCTGCATCCTTAATGGTAAAGAGGCTTCCCGGGATCTCGCAGAAGCTCGCGTGGTGGTCGAAGATCGTGGTGACACCATCGCGAATGGAGTCCAGAATCGTGGCATAGGCGCTTGCCTTGGTGCCGTCGAGCGTCAGATTGTCGTCGATCTTCCACCACTGCTGCTCGAGATTCTCCAGGAAGTTGGTGGGGTTGCAGCCCTTAATGGCAAGGCCGCGGGCCAGACCCGAGTAGATGTGGGTGTGGCAGTTGATGAGTCCGGGCATGATGAGGTTGCCCTGGGCATCGACGTACTCGGCATCCGGGTACTTGGCCTTGAGCTCGCACTCGGGACCTACTTCGACGATCGTATCTCCGTCAATGGCGACCGCACCGTTTGGAATGAACGGGGCCTGAGCATTGCGGGTAAAGACGGAACCGTTAGCGACCAGAAGCATAAATGCTCCCTTCAACATCAGAGGCGGGGTTTGACACCTCTGACATGGCGGAAGTGCGAAGCGCCGGCCTACACCGGAAACGGGCCCTCTCCCGTCAACGCTTCACCAAAGGGACAAGCCCTTTGAAGTGCGGCTTGGCGCCGCATGGCGCCGGCGGACGAGGCGATGCGTCCGCCGGCGAATAGCACCGAAATTGGTTACTTCTTGCTCTCGGGCAGGACCAGATTCACAGCGGCATCCTTGGCGGCATCGATGTGCTGAGCCACGACCGGCGTCTGCGGAAGGATCAGGTTGAGCACGATGGCCATGATGGCGGTGGGGGTTACGGCGTTGGAGCCGATGACGGTGGACACCCAGGTGGGCATGCCCTCGCCGGCAAGGCAACCGCTGGCCATCCAGATACCCAAGCCAAAGACAACGGAGGTGCCGACGATGGTGGTGGTGCGCTGCGTGAGGCCCTCGCGGGTGAACATGCGCACACCGTTCATGGTGATGGTGCCAAAGACGCCGACGGTCGCGCCGCCGATGACGGGCTGCGGGATAGCGGAAAGGACGGCAGAGAGCTGCGGGAACAGACCGGCGATGGCAAAGACGGCCGCGATGATCACAAAGACCCACTTGTTAACGACCTTGTTGGAGCAGATGATGCCCACGTTCTGGCCAAGGGCGCTGGTGGGAAGACCGCCCAGCAGGCCGCCGACCATAGAGGTGAGGCCCTGGGACACGATAGCGCCGGAGAGCTCGCGCTCGGTGGGCATACGGTCGATGGAGCCCAGGCAGGCGGCGGAGACGTCACCGATAACCTGGATGGCAACCATGGGGAACACGACGGCGAGGGTAATGCAGACCTCGGGATCAAACTCGAGCGCGTAGGGCATGAGCTTGGGAAGAGCGAAGACCTGAGCGGTGGCGACGCTGGAGAAGTCGATCATGCCAAAGGGGATCGAAACGATCATGCCAACGATCATGCCAAAGAACACGGATCCCAGCTTGAGCGTGCCCTTGCCAAAGTTGGCGAGCGCAAAGACCACGGCGAAGGTGATAAGAGCGACGCACCATGCCTGCGGGGTGCCCCACAACGGCGTGCCCATGCCACCGGCCATGTATTTGACGGCCGTGGGATAGAGAGAGACACCAATGGAGAAGATGACCGTGCCGGTCACGACGGGCGGGAACAGCCACTTAATCTTGCTGTAGGCCAGACCAAAGAGGACCGCGACGGCACCGCCAACGATCTCGCCGCCCAGCAGCGCGCCAAAACTAAAGCCCGAGGCGCCCATGGCCTGAAGGGCCGGCAGGAACGCGAACGAAACGCCCATGACGATGGGCAGGCCGCCGCCAATGCGACGGAAGGGAGCGAAGGCCTGAAGGGCCGTGTCGATCGCCGAAAGAATGAGTGCAACCTGAATGATGTCGGTGCTCTGCTGGCTATTAAAGCCGTAGACGCCGGCCATGATGACCGCCGGGGTAATGATGCCGGCAAACGATGCCAGTACATGCTGAAGGGCACACGGGATCATTTCCTTAACGGGCGGCATGCCTTCGCGAGTGAACAGGGCTTCAGTGCCGTTCGTAACCGTCTCCTGGGTCATTTGACCACCAATCCTCGAAATAGTTGTTTTCGCATCTAACGCTCTATTGTGACGCAGTGCGGGGTTGAGGTTGTGCCTTCGTTGCATATCGTATTAAAGATGATTCTCATTCTCAATAATAATTTTTTGTTATCAGACTATTCTTCAGCTGAGATAATGCATTTCCGCAGGTCAGGAAAGTGTCTGGTCAAAATGACATCTTACTTTTCTTTTGGTCAACCGTTTACCGCTAAATTCCTACCGTTCATCTGTATTACGCAATGTACCTGCGGATATACGAGATGATGAGCAGCGTGTTACCATGATAAAAAATTGTTATGAACACTTCGATAGAACCCAAAGGAGTTGCCCGTGAACGAGACCGTACGCCGCTTTTTGCCGATGGTCGATTTCCTGGAGCAGGTACTCGGTAAGAACAGCGAAATCGTGCTGCACGATTTCTCGGATCCCGACCACGCCATCGTCGATATTCGCAACGGCATCGTGAGCGGCCGTAAGGTCGGCGGTCCCGCCACCGATCTGGCACTCAAGATCATGCACGATGGTAAATATCGCGATCTGCCGTTCATTACGGGCTACGAAGGCCGCGGTGCCGGTGGCAAGACGCTGGAGTCGGCGACGTACTTCATTCGCGAGGACGGCGAGATCGTCGGCATGCTCTGCGTCAACACCGATCTTTCGGCCGTGCGCAACATCAGTGCCATGGCCCAGCAGCTTATGGCCTGCTTTGACGCCGCTCCCGCACGCACCGAGCCCTCCCCCATCGAGGTCGAAAGCCTTTCGGAGTCCACGCAGGAGCTCATCGACCGCAGTATTTCCGAGCTGCTGAGCGCTCGCGGGCTGGATGTGACGTCGCTTGGTCAAAGCGACCGCGTGGACGTCATTCGCCACCTCAACGGCAACGGAGTGTTCATGCTCAAGGGTGCCGTGGCCTGCGCCGCCACCGCACTGGGCATCTCGGAGCCCAGCGTCTACCGCTACCTGCAAAAAGTCCGCAAGGAAGGCTAACCCGCTGACTCCTTGGGGACGGAGGAAAACGGATCATTTTTGTCGCATCGCTTGACAAAAGACCCTGCAGTTCACACGCACTGCAGGGTCTTTTTGCATGTCATGTTTAGTTGTTGCCAACGCCTTAGAGAGCGGCGACGACCTCGATCTCGACCAGACCGCCGGCCGGAAGGGCGGCAACCTGGAAAGCGCTGCGCGCGGGGAACGGAGCCTCGAACTTGGAGGCGTAGATCTCGTTCACGGCAGCGAAGTCGGCAATGTCGGCCAGATAGACCGTGGTCTTAACGACATCGGCAAAGGTGGCGCCGGCAGCGGTCAGCAGGGCCTCAACGTTAGCAAGGGACTGCTTAGCCTGGGCCTCGACGCCCTCGGGCATCTTGCCGGTTGCGGGGTCGATGCCCAGCTGGCCGGACAGGAACACCATGTTGCCGGTCTGGATGCCGGGGGAATACGGGCCGATGGCTGCAGGTGCGTTATCGGAAGACACGACGGTCTTGCTCATGTTTTTCTCCTTACGATCAGATAGAGAGCGTGAGCGCGGCGTTCACACCGGGAGGCACAATTCGGTCTGAACACCGCGCTTGATTTGGGATAGTACTCAAGGTTTCCGCGTGATGCAAGATTATTATCACGTTGCGAGAATATTTTATCGCCCAACGGTGCCTGTCGGCCGCTGAACGGCACGACCGGACAGTGAAGCTCAAAATGATCCGTTTTCCTCCGCCACCTATGGATCACCTGATCCGATGGGAACGAAGGGAAACGGATCATTTTTGCTGCAAGGGCTGCTGAAGACTTTATCCTGCTTGGAGCACGGGCGTCGCCCGCCGCGACGGCACCACTATACTTTTGAGTATCTGAGCATTTTGAAAGGCAGGATATGACCGCAACCGCCAGTAGAACCACCAACCGCAGACCCGAGCTCTTGGCACCCGCCGGAGGCCCGGAGCCCTTTGCCGCCGCGCTTGCTGCCGGGGCAGACGCCATCTACTGCGGCATGGGCAGCTTCAACGCCCGCCGCAAGGCCACCAACTTTACCGACGAGGCCTTTGAGCAAGCCTGCCGAGCCGCACATCTAGCCGGGTCGCGCGTCTACGTCACGGTCAACATCGTCATCAAGCAGTCCGAGATGAGCGATGCGCTGCAACTCGTCCATCGCTGCTCCACGCTGGGCGCCGACGCCTTTATCATCCAGGACTGGGGCCTGTTCTTTGAGGTCAAGCGCACCATGCCCGGCATCGAGACGCACATCTCAACCCAGGCGAACATCCACGACGACCGTGGAACCCTTTGGTGCCGCGAGCAGGGCGCCGACCGCGTGACCCTCTCGCGCGAGCTTTCCATCGACGAGATTGCCGCCATTCACGATGCCGCGCCCGATGTGGACCTGGAGGTCTTTAGCCACGGTGCCATCTGCTTTTGCTACTCGGGTCTGTGCCTGCTGTCGAGCTTTGCCATGGCGGGCCGCTCGGCCAACCGCGGCATGTGCGCTCAGCCCTGTCGCCTGCCCTACGAGCTGATTGACGAGAACGGCCGCTCGCTCTCCCCTGCCGGTCGCGAGCGCGCGCTGTGCCCGCGCGACACCAACACGTCGCAGCTCGTTCGCCGTCTGTATGACGCCGGCGCTGCATCGCTCAAGCTCGAGGGCCGCATGAAGGCCCCCGATTACGTGTATTCCATCGTCGATGTGTATCGTCATCAGATTGATGACATGCTGGCCGATGTTTCGACCTCTAAGGATGAGGATGCCGCCCGTCAGCGCCAACTCAAGCGCTGCTTTAATCGCGACTTTACGCACGCCTACCAGGATGGCACCTCGGGCGACGAGATGATGAGCTACGAGCGCTCCAACAACCGCGGCCAGATTGTGGGCACGGTGCTGGGCAGCCGTCTGGCCAACCGCGATGTACGCGGACTCAAGCCCGACGATCGCCGTCGCCGCGCCGCCATCGCCCGCATTGAGCTGCTTGAGCCCGTGGGCAAGGGCGACCTGCTGGAGCTTCGCCACGATAACGAGTTTGACCAGTTCCTGACCACCATTGCCGCCGATGATGCCGCTGCCGGCGATGTTATCGAGTGTCGCGTGCCCCGTAGCATGCCCGAGGGCTGCCGCGTGCGCGTGATTCGAAGCCAGCGCGCCATTGACGCCGCCGGCGCCGCGCTCAAGCGCGATGTGCTGCGCCGCCGCGCCGTAGACGTGTCCGTCGTGGCGCGCCTGGGCGAGCCGTTTGCCGTTACGCTCACCTGTTGCGACGATCCTTCGCTTACGGCCACGGCCACGGGCTTTACCGTCGAGGCCGCCAAGACCCGCGCGGTCGAGGCGTCCGATCTGGTTGAGCACGTCGGGCGCATGGGCTCCTCTCCCTTTGAGGCAGCGAGCTTTGATGTGGCGCTCGATGAGGGCTGCGGTATGGGCTTCTCCGCCGTGCACAAGGTGCGCGCCGCCGCCTGTAAAGCATTGGAGGAGGCCATTCTGGCACCGTATGAGGAGCGTGCGAAAACGCTCGAGATTCCGGGGCTCGACAAATGTACGCACGCCATACCCGAGCATTACCGCGATGAGCCGCAGATCTGCGCCACCGTCACCTCGCTCGAGGCCGTCGAGGCAGCCCGCGCGGAGGGTGCAACGCGCCTCTACATGACCACCGACGTGCTCGAGGCTGTCGGACTCTCCCCTGCCGATGCATTTGAGCAGGGTATCGTGCCCGTACTCGACGAGGTCTGCCGTGCTGTTGACCACGAGCGCGTTGACCCCTGGATCAATGCCGGAGCCACCGTCGCCGTCGGCAATATCTCCGAGCTCGCCGTAGCCGCGCAGACCGGCGCCACGGCCGAGATTCGCTCTTGCCTGCCAGTGCACAACACGCCCTGCATGGAGGCGCTTGCCGAGCGTGGAGCCGGTGCGTTTTGGCTCTCGCCCGAGATCACGCTCGACGAGATTGTCTCGCTCGGCGCCGCCGCGCCCGCGGCTCTGGGCATCACCGTCTTTGGCCGCCCGCGCGTTATGACAAGCGAGCATTGCATTCTGCAGGTTGCCAACGGCTGCATCCACGATTGCGCCAACTGCCGCCTGCGCGCCCGCAAGCTCTCGCTCAAGAATATCGACGGAAAGGTCATGCCCGTCCGAACCGACATCCACGGCCGCTCTCGCCTGTACGATGCCTACCCCATCGACCTCACGCCGCAGGTCCCTCAGCTGCTCGATGCCGGCGTGCGCCGTTTCATGGTCGACGGAACTTTGCTCGAGGCCGATGAGATTGGCCGTGCCGTCGCTCGCGTCCGTCGCGCCGTCGAGGCGGCACAAGCCGGCCGCAAGCCCGCCGCCCGCCTGCGCGGGGCGACCTCGGGCTGCATGTTTGTGGGAATCAGCTAACCGAAAGGCTTACACGTGAACGAAGAACCTCAAGTCCTCTACTGCGACGCCTGGCTCATGGCCATCGACAAGCCCGCCGGCATGATCGTCCACGGCGACGGCACCGGCGAGCGCACGCTCACCGACTACGCCAGCGACCTGCTGCTGGCGATGGGCGACGGCTTTGCCGCGACCGACATGCAGCCGCTTAACCGCCTGGACCGCGACACCACCGGCGTGGTGCTGTTCTCGCTCGACAAGCAGACGCAGCCCGCCTTTGACCAAATGGTGATCGACCACGCCTTCGAAAAGCACTATCTGGCGCTGGCCGAGGGCAAGATCGACTGGAACGAAAAGCTCATCGACAAGCCCATCGCCCGCGACCGCCACGACAGCCGAAAGATGCGCGTCGGCGCCAGCGGCAAGCCGTCTCAAACGCGCGTGAAGGTGCTCAAGCGTCTTAAGAGCCGTCGTGGCCTGCCCACGCGCTCGTATATCGATGTCGAGCTGCTCACCGGCCGCAAGCATCAGATCCGTGTGCATCTGGCCAGCGAGCGTCATCCCCTGGTAGGCGACGAGCTCTACGGCACGCCGCGTCCCTGCGGCCTGATGCTCCATGCCCACAGCGTGTCCTTTACGCATCCCGTAACCGGCGAGCACATCCACATCGAAGCCCCCTGCCCCTGGGAGCCCTAAACCACCACAATGGGGACAGGCACCTTTGTGGTGGTTTTGCCCCAATGGCTCAGCCGCGGTCCCAAAACGTCTCGATCTGTAACAGTAACTCGGCAAAATCGGCCCCAGATGTTACAGATCGAGACAAAGGAACGGCGTAACCACCACAATGGGGACAGGCACCTTTGTGGTGGTTTTGGCCTTGTCCCGTCGCTAGACCGTGATGACGTTGTCCATCGACTGGTACTTGGCGGGTACTTCGCCCGCAGTAATAATCGTTGCGTCGCGGAAGTCCGCAAACTTGACGGGCGCCACCATGCCAAATTTGCTGGCGTCCGAGATTACGAAGCGTTTGGCGGTATGGCGCATCGAGATACGCTTGACCTGCGCTTCCTCGATATCCGGTGTGGTGAGACCTTGCTCGGCGGCGATGCCATTGGAACCCCAAAAACCGCAGTTGAAGTTATAGCGGTCCAGGGTTGCCAAGGCATCGGGACCGACGAGTGCCTCGGTCTCGGGCTTGAGCTCGCCGCCCAGCACCACGGTGCGCATGCCGCGCAGAGCGAGATGCTGGGCATGGAGCACGGAATCGGTCACATAGGTGACGCCCTCAAGGCGCGGAAGATGCTCGATGAGCTTGAGGGTCGTGGATCCCGAATCGATATACACAAAGCTATCGGGCTCCACAAGCGCCGCGGCGCGGGCGCAGATACGCTCCTTGTCGTCGTTATGGAGATCGCTGCGCTCACTGATCGTTAGGTCGCGCGTCACGTGCGCGCGCTCAAGACTTGTCGCGCCACCGTGCACCTTGGCGATACGGTGTGCGCGGTCGAGCGCCTGCAGGTCGCGCCGAATGGTAGACGCCGTCACGCCCAGGGCTTCAGCAAGCTCCGGCACGGTAACCGAGCCGGCCTGCTGCACCATCGTCACGATCGCGTTGAGCCTATCTTCCGCAAGCATCGCTTACTCCTCCTCGGGGTACACGACTCCCCAGTCGGCGCGGAGCTTGGTCATCAGCTCCATAACATCAGAAGCATAGCCCAGAAGCTCGCGCTTCGAATCATCGCCGGCAACGGCCTTCTCCAGGTCGGCCATCTCGTAGCACAGAGCGTATGCCTCGGTGCCAGCGTGGACCTCCTCACGGTGACCGTCCGCAGTCCACACGATGGTCGCATGGTCGGCACGCGGATACTCGTTGACCTCGATATAGCACTTATCGAAGCTGATGACCGAGCGCTTGGGCTGCTTGGAGTGGAGCGTAAGGCTCACGACGCCCAGCTGCTGCTCAGCATTACGGCAGACAATGCCACCCGCGACGTCAACGCCAGTCTCGCAGGTATTGCCCAGAGACACGACCTCGGTTGGCTGGCTGGCCATAAACAGGCGCATGACGGACAGGGCATACACGCCAATGTCGAGCATGGCGCCGCCGGCAAGACTGCGGTTGTAGAAACGGTTGGTCAGGTCGCCGTACTCCTTATAGCTGCCAAAGTTGAGCTGGGCGAGGTTCATGCGGCCAAAGTCGCCCGCATCCATGCGACGGCGCAGCTCCTGATACAGCGGCATGTGGAGCACCGTGGTGGCATCCATAAGGACCACGTTGTGCTCGTCGGCGATGGCACGGGCCTCGCCGAGCTCGGCAGAGTTGAGGGTAATGGCCTTTTCGCAGAGCACGTGCTTGCCAGCTGCCAGAGCGGCTCGCAGGTAGGTGATATGTGTGTTGTGCGGCGTGGTGATATAGACGGCGTCGATATCCGGATCGGCGTAGAGGTCCTCAACCGTCTCATAGACCTTCTCGATGCCATACTGCTCGGCAAAAGCTTGAGCCTTGGATAGCGTACGGTTTGCGACGCCCGCAAGCTTGCGGCCGGCAAGAGCTAAAGACTGGGCCATCTGGTTGGCGATAACGCCACAACCGATCACGGCCCAGCGGAGCTCGGGAGCCGTAAAGATATCATCGGGGAATGGCTTGTCCTGAACCGAAGCGAACGCTGCCTTTGCGGCTGCCGCGGAATCGAGTGGAGCCTGCTTGGAATCTGCCATTATGTGCCTCCTGAGTCATCGGAAGTTCTTCATTTCCAATAGCCTTATATTCGCACAAATGAGCGCACATTTGCTTGTATTTGCGTGTATATTTGCTTTTCGGTCATTATTTGGCCATGGTTGACAGATGTTTGCGCGGCCATGCGCATCATCGCGCAAGACTCTGCGCGTAAATGCGCATGCGACAATCCTTGTGAAACATATAGGGGCGGAGCACCAAAGCCCTAAAGACAGAGCCAGCTGTATTACTTCACCCCTCCTGGGGACATCAGACATCAAAGGACCGTCCCAAACTGGCGGCACAAAGGGACTGTCCCCAGCTGCCGGCACCTGGGGGGGGCGTTCCCCACTCATTTAAGCCTGTCCCCAATGAGTACCCAGGTGTCGGCATTCAACGGCCACGCATTTAAGTCTGTCCCCAATGACCACATGTGACGCTTTCGTTACAAGACTGTCCCCATTGACTAGTCATTTAAGAACGTCCCCAACAACTACTCATCTAAGTCTGTCCCCAATGAGTACCCAATGAGTAGGAATCAAAAAAGGCCCGGGTGCCGTGGCATCCGGGCCTTTGCTAGCAACTTAATGTTGCGGGCAGCTTAGAACTTGTGGCCGCACTTCTTGCAGACGCGCAGCTTGTTCTTGCCGTCCTTCTCGTGACCGACGCGGGTAACCTTACCGCACTCGGGGCAAACGAGATTGACGTTGGAGGCGTCGATGGGAGCCTCCTGCGAAACGATGCCGCCCTGCTGGTTGGCAGCGTTGGGCTTGACGGCCTTCTTGACGACCGAAACGCCCTCGACAACGACCTTGTTCTCGGCGGGGAGAGCACGCAGGATAACGCCCTGCTTGCCGCGATCCTTACCAGAGAGAACCTGGACCTTATCGCCCTTCTTGATATACATATATCTCCCCTAACTACAGGGTCTCGGGAGCGAGCGAGACGATCTTCATGTACTTCTTGTCACGAAGCTCGCGAGCGACGGGCCCGAAGATACGGGTACCGACGGGCGAACCATCGTTGTTGATGACAACGCAGGCGTTCTCATCAAAGCGAATGTAGGAGCCATCCTTGCGGCGGATCTCCTTAACGGTGCGAACGACGACGCAACGGACAACGTCCTTCTTCTTGACGTTGGCGCCAGGGGTAGCCTCCTGGACAGCACCGATGAACACATCGCCGATGCCTGCATAACGACGCTTGGAACCGCCAAGCACCTTGATGCAGCGAATCTTGCGAGCGCCGGAGTTGTCGGCGACGTTCAGCATGGTTTGCATCTGAATCATGGTAGATGTTCCTCCGAACTAAGAACCGAAGAGAGGTGCGCAGCCTTTATGCGGCTCGTGGTATGCAAGCCAAGCATACGCACATCTTCGGAAACGTACAAGTCGTAAGAGCGACTGCTTATTTAGCGCGCTCGACGACCTCGATGAGGCGCCAACGCTTCATCTTGGACATAGGACGGGTCTCCATAACGCGGACGGTGTCGCCCACGCCAGCCGTGCACTCCTCGTCGTGAGCGTGCAGCTTCTTGGAGCTGGTCATCATCTTGCCGTACTTGGGGTGACGCTTGCGCTCGGTGATGGTGACAACAATGGTCTTGGCACCGGAGACGGAGGTAACGACACCCGTACGGACCTTACGCGAGTTACGCGAATCAGTCATGTTCTCTCCTTAGGTCCTACTCGGCGACAGCGGACTTCTCCGCTGCGATCTCACGGGCGCGCTGCTCCGTGAGGACGCGAGCGATGTCCTTCTTCACGGTGTTGACGCGAGCGGTGTTGTCCAGCTGGCTGGTGGCCATCTGGAAACGAAGGTTAAAGAGCTCGGCGCGCATTTCCTTCAGCTTCTCAACGAGCTGAGCGTCCGAGAGCTCACGAATCTCTGCGGGCTTCATTAGTTCTCCTCCTTGGCGGCGGCGGCGTCCTCAGCAGCCCACTTGGCCTCGAGAGCGGCCTCCTCAGCCATCTCCTTCTCGATGCGCTGCTCAGCGTTCTTGGCAGCAACAATCTTGGTCTTGATGGGAAGCTTGTGCTGTGCAAGACGCAGAGCCTCGCGAGCGACCTCCTCGGGCACGCCCTTGACCTCGAACATGATGCGGCCGGGCTTGACGACGGCCACCCACTCCTCGGGGTTACCCTTACCAGAACCCATGCGAGTCTCGGCAGGCTTCTTGGTGATGGGCTTATCGGGGAAGATCGTGATGTAGACACGACCGCCACGCTTCATGTAGCGGGTCATGGCAATACGAGCGGCCTCGATCTGACGGTTGGTGATCCAATGGGCCTCGAGAGCCTGGATACCAAACTCGCCGAAATGCAGCTCGGTATTACCCTTGGCCTGGCCCTTCATGGAGCCACGCTGCACCTTGCGGTGAAGAATACGCTTAGGGGCAAGCACTACTGACCCCTCCTCTCGGAGTTACGACGACGAGGACGGGAAGAGCCCTCGAGTGCAGGGTTGGGAACAGGCTGGCCCGGGAGCTTCTCGCCCAGGTAGATCCAGACCTTCACGCCGCAAGCGCCCATGGTGGTGCTAGCGACAGCCGTGCCATAGTCGATCTTGGCACGGAGGGTGTGCAGAGGCACGCGACCCTCGCGGTACCACTCACGACGGCCCATCTCGGCGCCGCCGAGACGACCGGAGCACTGGATACGGATGCCCTTGGCGCCGGCCTTGCGGGCGGACTGGACAGCCTTGCGCATAGCGCGACGGAAGGCGACGCGGCCCTCGAGCTGCTCGGCGATAGACTGAGCAACGAGGTTGGCGTCGAGCTCGGGGCGCTTGATCTCGACAACGTCGACGGAGAGCTGGCCCTTGGAGACGCCAGCGACCTTCTCGAGCTCGGTGCGGAGGGTATCGATCTCGGCACCCTTCTTACCGATGACAACGCCGGGGCGAGCAGTGAGGATGATGACCTTCACCTTGTCGCCAGCGCGCTCGATCTCGACGCGGGAGACAGCTGCGCGGGAAAGACGCTTCTCGAGGTACTTGCGGATCTCGAGATCGTTACCGAGGGTCTTAGCGTAATCCTTCTCTGCGAACCAGCGGGAGCGCCAGTTCTCGGTGATGCCAAGACGGAAGCCGGTGGGGTAGACTTTCTGACCCATACAGCTTTACGCCTCCTTTCGAGGAGCAACGACGACGGTGATGTGGGAAGTACGCTTCAGAATGCGAGAAGCGGAACCCTTGGCGCGGGGACGGATGCGCTTAAGCGTCGGACCCTCGTCAACATAGGCAGCGGCGACAACCAGGTTGTCGGCACGCAGACCGTTGTTGTTCTCGGCGTTCGCAACGGCGGAACGGAGAACCTTCTCGACATCCACGGCGACGGCGCGGTCGCAGAAGTGGAGGATGTCGAAGGCCTGAGCGACAGGCTTGCGGCGGATCAGATCGACCACCAGGCGGGCCTTGCTGGGGGAAACACGCACGTACTTAGCGACGGCGCGAACCTCGGTAGCCTCAGTTTCAATAGACTTAGTTGCCATTTACGGTTAACCCCCTATTTGGCCTTGTGGCCACGGAACGTACGAGTCGGCGCGAACTCGCCGAGCTTGTGACCAACCATGGACTCGGTAACATACACGGGCACATGCTTGCGGCCGTCATGGACGGCGATGGTGTGACCAACCATCTCGGGGAAGATGGTGGACGCGCGGGACCAGGTCTTCACGACGTCCTTCTTGCCAGCCTCGTTCATCGCGGTGATACGCGAGAGAAGGCGAGTCTCCACGAACGGGCCCTTTTTGAGACTTCTGCTCATAAGTGCTTTCTCCTAAAACTCGGTATCCGAAATTACTTCTTACGGCGACGAATGATGTGCTGGTTCGAGACCTTCTTCTTCTTGCGCGTACGAAGGCCCTTCGTCGGCTTACCCCAGGGGGTAACGGAGGGACGACCAGAGGTGTGGTTCTTGCCCTCGCCACCGCCGTGCGGGTGGTCGACAGGGTTCATGACGGTACCGCGGACGGTCGGGCGCACGTTCATGTGACGCTTACGGCCGGCCTTGCCGATGACGATGTTGGAGTGATCGGCGTTGCCGACCTCACCGACGGTGGCGCGGCAGGTAACGAGGATGCGGCGCATCTCGGAGGAAGGCATACGGACGATGGCGTACTTGCCCTCCTTACCCATCAGCTGGCAGGAGTTACCGGCGGAACGGGCGATAGCAGCGCCCTTGCCCGGCTGGAACTCGACGGCGTGGATGAGCGTACCGACGGGGATGTCGGCGAGGGGCAGAGCGTTGCCCGGCTTGATGTCGGCGTCAGAACCGGACATGATGGTCTGACCGACCTCGAGGCCCTTGGGGGCCAGGATGTAGCGCTTCTCACCGTCAGCGTAGTGCAGCAGAGCGATGCGAGCGGAACGGTTCGGATCGTACTCGATCGTGGCAACCTTGGCGGGCACGCCGTCCTTGTTGCGCTTGAAGTCGATCACGCGGTAACGACGCTTCACGCCGCCGCCCTGGTGGCGGGTGGTGATGCGGCCGTTGTTGTTACGACCGGCCTTCTTGGGCAGGGGCTCGAGAAGAGACTTCTCGGGCTTGGTGCAGGTGATCTCGGAGAAGTCGGAGATCGTCTGCCAACGCCTACCAGCGGAGGTCGGCTTAAGGTGCTTTACAGCCATTACAATCCCTTTCAATAGGAATCCGTTAGCCATCGCAGACAGGGATTCGAGGTTCTGCCTCGGGTGCGATGACACCGGACGTATACACGGTTCCGGGCGTGTCCATTTAATACGCCCAAAACCTTGAGCTCCCGCCTCCCCTATTTGGGAGGCATGAGCTCACTCAACAGCAGCGAGTCTTAGGCCTGGTTGCCAAAGACCTCGATGGTGTCGCCCTCGGCCAGCGTGACGATGGCCTTCTTCCAAGAACGGGTCTTGCCGGCGACATAGCGCACGCGCTTGGTCTTGGGCTTGACCGTCAGGGTGTTCACGCGAACGACCTTGACGCCGAAGATCTCCTCGACAGCGTCCTTGATCTGATACTTGTTAGCATCCTTGGCGACCTCGAACGTGTACTTGTTCAGCTCCATGCCGGAGAAGGAACGCTCGGACACGATCGGACGGATGATGATCTCGTGGGCGGTCATTTATGCAAGCACCTCCCCGAAGTGAGCGGCGATGTCGGCGGGCATCAGCACGGCGTTGTTGTTGACGAGATCGTAGGTGTTGGCCTCGTCAGCGGTGATGATGAACGTCTTGGGAATGTTGCGGAACGACAGGTAGGCGTTGACATCCTCATCGCGAACGATGATGGTCAGACGCTTGCCCTCAAGACCGAGAGCCTTGAGCATGGCGACGGCAGCCTTGGTGGAAGGCTTCTCGAAGCCATAGTCGTCGACGAGCACGAGCTCGCCATCGGCCAGCTTGGCGGACAGCGCGGAGCGCATAGCCAGCTTGACCTCCTTGTTGTTCATACGCTTAGCGTAGGAACGGGGCTTGGGGGCGAAGACAACGCCACCGTGACGCCACTGGGCAGCACGGATGGAACCCTGGCGGGCACGGCCGGTGCCCTTCTGACGCCAAGGCTTCTTGCCGCCACCGGAAACCTCAGAGCGACCCTTAGCAGACTGGGTGCCCTGACGCCAAGAGGCCATCTGGCACTTGACGATGTGGTGCATAACGTGGATGTTCGGCTCGATGCCGTACACCTCAGCGGCGAGCTCGGCCTCGGCGACCTTCTTGCCCTCGCTGTTCTTTACTTCAAACTTTGCCATTTAAGTGTTCTCCTTGGTATGACGCTGGGCTAAATGGGCTGGGCCCTTAGGCCATACGGATGGCGACGAGACCATTCTTGGCACCCGGGACAGCGCCCTTGACCAAGATGAGGTTCTGCTCGGCATCGATGCGGACAACGGAAAGGTTCTTGACGGTAACGCGCTCGTTACCCATGTGACCGGCCATCTTGACGCCCTTGAGGACGCGCGCAGGATAGGCGCACTGACCGATAGAACCGGGGTGACGCTGGAAGTGAGAACCATGCGTCATAGGACCGCGGCGCTGACCCCAGCGCTTGATGCGACCCTGGAAGCCCTTACCCTTGGAGGTACCGATGACGTCGACCTTCTCGACATCAGCGAAATCAGCGACGGTGACGACCTCGCCGACCTTGTGCTCCTCGCCGTTCTCGACGCGGACCTCACGAAGGAAACGGACAGGCTCGACGCCAGCCTTAGCGAAGTGACCAGCCATGGGCTTGTTCACGTTCTTGGCCTTGATGTCGCCGAAACCGATCTGGACGGCGTCATAGCCGTCGGTTGCCTGAGTTTTAACCTGCGAGACAGCGCAGGGGCCAGCCTGGATGACCGTGACGGGAACGACGTTGTCGTCCTCGTCCCAAACCTGGGTCATGCCAATCTTGCGGCCGAGAATCATGCTGATCAAGATATGATCCCAACTCTCGCGTGGTCTTGGGACAATGCGTACACCACCGAGCGTACGCCCCTAGAGGACCACTACTTACACGACGTGCTCCCCAGCCTTGTATTTCGCCCGGACTACCTGACAACCCTATTAAGCAGGCATTTTGTCCAGCCAGAATACTCCCCTGGTTTCACACAGCTGTTTAGTATACACGGCTGCGGGCGTATCCATCGAGATTCATATTTCACTCACATTGTTTACGCAGGTAAAGTGCGTGGCACGTTCCCAGTGTGCGGCGGAGGGGGCGGGCCTGAGACATATTAAGGTTGCTGCTCTACAGTCCTGCTCACGACGGAGAGCACATTAAGTGCTCTCCTGTTCGTGCGGAACTCGCGACAACCTTAATATGTCTCAGGCCCGCCCCCTCCGCCGCACACTGGGAACGCCACGTTGATGTCTGCTAAACCTTGCTCGCTCAGGCTAATGACTTTGTTGGGGGTCCACTATTTGCTGGAGGGTGAACTTGCATTGGGACGGTTCGCCTTCTGCTTGTGGCTTTGCCTCATCGAAATCGAAGATCATGATGGCGCAGTTGGGGAGTTTTGTTGGGAGCTCGAAGCCCTCTGGGGCTGCGGCCTTGATAAATTGGCGGCTGGCGCTGCCGTGGCTTACTGCTAGAAGGGTTTCGATGCCCTCGGAGCCCATGATATTGGTAAGCGCATCCACCATACGTTCTTGCAGCGCCTGGCTTCCTTCTCCTCCGAAGGGGACCAGGTCCTCGCCCGGATCCCAGACGTCGGTGGGCAGCGCGCCGTGCGGGCCTTCTTCGAAGGTGCCGTAGCAGCGCTCGATGATGCCTTCGCAGGGCTCGGCTGCTGCGTCCGGGCCGAGGAGCTCGCATGCGACGAGACTTGCCGTGTCCATGGCTCGGCCTAAGGGTGATGAGACCACTTTGTCGGGGACGACGCCGTGGGCTTTGAGCCATGCGGCTGCCATCCCGGCTTGCTGACGGCCTAAGTCGGTGAGCGGTGAATCGCAGCGGCCCTGGACCAGCTTTTTGACGTTGAACTCCGTCTGACCGTGGCGGAGTAGATACAGCTTCTTCATGCTCTCCCCTTCTGCATAACCTGCTTTGCCGGCATAGCCTTACTCGTGGGTATGCCCTACGTAGTCTTCGTCGATCGTAATCTTGGCAATCGACTTGGGATATTCCGATTCGACCCGTTGTGTCAGCGCGTGCTTTACGTCTTCGGCACTCATCTGCAGATCCGAGGGACGCACGCAGTCAAAGATCACGTTGGTGTGCGTAGGACCCGGCACGCAGCGCAGGTCATGAATCGAGAGGCGGCTATCGATCTCCTGGGCCATGGCGTGAATGCGCAAGCGCATGCTCGCCAGCTTGGGGTCATCGGTCACGATGGGATCGTAGTGAAGCGTAACGATCATGCCGTCTTCGTCCCTAAACGACTGCTCGATGTTATCGAGCGTGTCGTGACTTTCCAACGGGCTGTCCTCGGCCGCCATCTCGGCATGCGCACTTGCAAACTTCCTGCCCGGGCCGTAGTCGTGAACCATCAAATCGTGAACGCCCAAAACGCCGGGATAGCTCATGATCTTGTCTCGAATGTGCTTGACCAGCTTAGGATCGGGCGACTGGCCCAAAAGCGGGCTCACCGTATCCTGGATGAGCTCAAAACCGCTCCAGCCAATATAGGCGCCAACGGCAAGGCCGACCCATGCGTCAAGATTGATGTGCGTCACCTGCGAAACAATTGCGCACGCCAACACGGCGCCTGTGGCAAGGACATCGTTCTTGGAATCCTGCGCGGTCGCATGCAGCGTCTCGGACTCAATGCGATCGCCGAGCTTTTGGTTGAGGGCCGCCATCCACAGCTTTACAACCATCGAAAGTGCCAGGACCGCCACCAGGGCAAGCGAGAACTCGACAGGCTCCGGGTTGACAATACGCTCCACCGAGGACTTCACCAGTTCGATGCCAATAAGCAGCACGAGCGCCGCCACGACCAAACCCGAGAGATACTCGTAGCGACCGTGGCCGTAAGGATGCTCGGGGTCGGCCGGCTTGCTCGCCAGCTTAAAGCCCAGCACGCTCACGATATTCGAGCTTGCATCGGACAGGTTGTTCATGGCATCCGCCACAATCGAAACCGATCCCGACAGCACGCCAATTACGCCCTTCGCAGCGCATAGTGCCACATTGGCGAGAATACACACCACGCCCGTCAACGTGCCCACGCGCGCACGGTCGCCCTGCGCACGCTTAACAATCCACTCGACCATCTACATCCGCCCCCACGGTACTACCTATATATCTATTGCTCAAACGGATTGTAGTGTAGCCACTTTGTCCCCCAGATACAAAAAAGGCCGCAACCCACACGGGCCACGGCCTTGGAATATGGCAAAGGAATCGTCCTTGTGTCGCACAGGTTTACGCGCTTACTTCGGCCACGCTCTTCGAGGTTTCGGGTGAATCGGCTCCGTCCCCCGTCGTCTGTCCCTTCGCCGGCACCACGCCAAAGCAGTAGCTCAGCGCCGCAGACACCGCAAATGCCACACCGCCGGCAGCGCAGCACCACAGCAGGTTCGAGATGCCGCCCGTGGCAAAGCCAATGACCATAAGGACATTCGTCATGCCGATGGTATAGGCCGTAACGTGGCCCACGGCCGCAACAAGGCCTCCGACGGCGCCGCCAATGGCCATGCACGTCAGGCACCTGCCATATTTAAAGCCGCAACCGTACAGCGCCGGCTCGCTTACGCCGCCAAGAACACCCGAGATTGAATAGCCCAGCATGAGCGCCTTCTCGTCCTTATCCGCAACGCGAAGCGACGCGCCAAAGGGCATGCCCCAAACGGCGAACGTTGCCATCGTCGCGGCGATCAGGATGCACGAATCCGTTCCCACACTCATAAACTGCGCATAGGCGAGCGATAGGACAACGTTGCTGACGCCGGCGATCTTTAGGAACTCCCAGCCCGCAGCAAGCCCCATGAGCGTGAGCAGCGACACGATGCCACCGGAATTGCCAAGCATAAACATAAGCTGGCCCAACAGCATGCCCAGACAGCTGCCCGCCGGCGCCGTAATACACAGCGAAACCGGAACCATGACAAGCATGGTCGCAAACGGAACGAACGAAAACGCCACGGCCTTAGGGATAACGCGCTTAAAGAAACACTCCACTCGCCATAGCACGGGCACCGAGATGAGAACCGGAATAACAGTCGTCGTGTAATCGTTGACCGGCGCAGGAAGCAGACCATACACGGAAGTCATCGATGCCCCCGTCGTCGATGCGGCATCGACAAGCTTGAGTAAATCGGGTGCAATCAATACGCCGCCCAGCATCATGCCCAGCTGCTCCGAGCAACCGAGCTGGCGGGCGGCCGCCCAACCAAGATAAATGGGCAAAAAGTAGTAGCCGGCGTTATAGAGCCAACTGTAGAACAGGCGATAGATATCGGAATCGGCAGACCACAGGCCCAGCATGCCTTCGCCCATAATGACAGCGACGGTGCGGAACAACGCCGCGCAGACAATAAACGGCAGCGCCGACATCATGCTTTTGGACAGATAGTCCACCACGGCCATGGCGTTTGATGAAACCGACGTTGTAAACGAGGTGTTAGAAACTTGTAGCATGGAATGCCTTTCCCAATATGACATGCGGGCTGTCCCTTTGTCACATCGTGCGGTATCGACCGATTGCGCGGTACTTTTCGTAGCGGAGGTTTGTGAGGGTCGCGTCGTCGAGCTGCCCAAGCGTATCGAAGGCATCAAATGCCGAGGACATGACGGCACCGGCGATCTCCTCATGCGACAGGCCCCTATCGTCAACAATGCCGTCGATGATGCCGAGCGCCAACAGATCGGGGGCCGTGAGCTTAAGCGCCTCGGCGGCCTCATTCGCGCGCTCGGTATCCTTCCACAGGATCGACGCACAGGCCTCGGGGCTCACGACCGAATAGGCCGAGCTCGAGAGCATCAGGATGCGGTCGGCCACGGACAGCGCCAGCGCGCCACCAGAGCCGCCCTCGCCTGTCACCACCGAGACAATCGGCGTCTTGAGGCCGCTCATCTCCATGAGATTCTGGGCAATCGCCTCGCCCTGGCCGCGCTCCTCGGCACCGATGCCGCAAAACGCGCCCGAAGTATCGACCAGACACAGAACCGGTCGACCAAACTTTTCGGCCTGGCGCATAAGGCGACGCGCTTTGCGGTAGCCCTCGGGATGTGCCATACCAAAGTTGCGACGCATGCGCTCTTTGGTCGTGGTACCGCGCTCGACGGCGATAACCGTCACGGGTCGCCCGTCTTTCCAGCCAATGCCAGCCACCACGGCGGCGTCGTCGCCAAAGTAACGGTCGCCATGCAGCCCCACAAATCCATCCAGGCCCAGCGAGATCATCTCGCCCGCCGTGGCGCGATCTGCCGAGCGGGTCTGCTTGACAATCTCGAGCGCGGTTTTTGGTGCGGTCGAGCGCTTGAACAAGTGTCCCAGCTTTTTGCCGCGACGACCCGTATGCACGATCTCATGCGGTGCCCCCAGGCCGGGCGCGTGCCCTTCGTGCAGTGCCAGCAGCTCGCCTACCGTGAGCGCAATCTCGCCACGCGGAACAACGGCATCGCAAAAGCCGTGCTCCAGCAAAAACTCGGAGTGCTGGAATCCCTTGGGCAGGCGCTTGTGCATGTTCTGCTCGATCACGCGCGGGCCGGCAAATGCCGTCAGGGCATCGGGCTCGGCCAGGATAATATCGCCCTCCATGGCAAAGCTCGCGGTTACGCCTCCGGTCGTGGGGTCAGTGAGCACCGTGATATACAGGCCGCCCGCCTCGCTATGGCGCCTAACCGCCGCAGAAATCTTGGCCATCTGCATAAGCGATGTCACGCCCTCTTGCATGCGCGCACCGCCCGAAACGGTAAAGCCGACAACTGGCAATCCGAGCTCGGTCGCTCGCTCAAATGTGCGACAGATCTTCTCGCCCACCACGGAACCCATCGAGCCCATCATAAAGTTGGCGTCCATAAAGAAGAGCGCGGTATCGCAACCGCAGATTTTGCCCCTGCCGCACACAACGGCGTCGCGCTCGCCCGAACGCTCGCACACGCTCTTAAGCTTGTCGGCATAGCCGGGAAACGAGAGGAAGTCCTCCGACGCCAGATTGGCATCCCATTCCTCAAACGTGCCCTCGTCGACCGTCATGCGCATGCGCGCGCGACCGCTCACGCGAAAGTGTTTGCCGCAACGAGGGCAGACCTCGAGGTTGTCGTGCAGGCGTGCCTCATCGATCACACGGCGGCACTCCGGGCACTTGATAAACACGTGGCGTGCGGGAAACTCGGCGCACGACTCGGTTATCGGCCCCTCAAGGACATTGACCGTCTTCGCTTTTCTATTCATCAGCATAGAGATGCCCCATCAGATCGGTGTGGTACATGCCCGACAAGAACTCGTCGTTTGCCAGCACGTCGAGCTGAAGCTCGCTGTTTTCGCTCACGCCCTCAATCACGAGCTCGCCCAGGGCCGAGCGCATCTTACGAATAGCGCCGTCACGCGTGGGCGCACACACGATGAGCTTGCCGAGCATAGAGTCGTAGTACGGCGGAACTTTCGCACCGGTAAACATGGCGGAATCCCAGCGTACGCGCGGACCGCCCGGCACACGCAACGCGGTGACCGTTCCGCAGGACGGCAGAAAGTCCGGCGTTTCGGCATTGATGCGGCACTCCATGGCGTGGTTGCGGACCGGCATGTCCTCCTGCTCAAAGGGCAGAGGCTGGCCGGCTGCCACGCGCAGCTGCCACTTGACCAAGTCGGTATCGGTCACAAACTCTGTAACCGGATGCTCCACCTGCAAGCGCGTGTTCATTTCCATAAAGTAGAAATTGCCGTCGTCCGAATACAGAAACTCGATGGTACCGGCTCCTTCGTAGCCGACGGCACGAGCCAGGTCACGCGCTGCCTTGTGCATGCGAGCACGAATGTCGTTGTGTCCGTCGAGGCACGGCGCGGGACTCTCTTCGATCAGCTTTTGGTTGCGACGCTGCACCGAGCACTCGCGCTCGCCGAGCGAAAATACATGGCCCTGCTTATCGGCCATAATCTGCACCTCAACGTGGTGCGCCGGCGCGACGAACTTCTCCATGTAGCACTCGCCGTCGCCAAAAACGGCCTCGCCCTCGGCACGCGCCTCGATGAACGCCTTTGCCGCATCTTCCACGCGCTCGACCTTGCGAATGCCGCGACCGCCACCGCCCGCGCGCGCCTTAATGAGCACGGGACAGCCAATGCGCTCGGCCTCGGCCGTCGCCTCCTCGGGACTTTTGAGCAAATCGCAGCCCGGCACGATGGGCACGCCCGCCGCGGCAGCCGTTCGGCGTGCGGCGTCCTTGTCGCCCATGCTGTCGATCACCTCGGCCGAAGGACCGACAAAAGCCAGGCCATACTTGTCGCAGTCGCGTACAAAGCTCGCCTTCTCGGAAAAGAAGCCGTACCCAGGATGGATCGCCTTTGCGCCCGACTTTACGGCACAGGTGAGCACGGCATCGTCGTTGAGGTAGCTCTCGGCAAGACGCGGGCCGCCGATGCAATACGCCTCGTCGGCAAGCTGCACGTGCAGCGCGTCCGCATCGGCCGTGGAGTAGACGGCGACGGTCTTGATGCCCATATCGCGGCACGCGCGGATAACACGGACCGCGACTTCGCCGCGGTTGGCGATGAGCACTTTGTCGAACATGAAGCCTTCCTTAACTTTCGTGCATGAGTGCAAAAGACATATCGGCGCGGCAGCAAACCTCACCGTTGACGCTCGCAGTACCCGTCGCAAAGCGGAACGGCCCGCGCGCACGCGTGATGGAGCACACCAGATCAACCGTGTCGCCCGGGCGCACCGGACGCTTAAAGCGCACCTTGTCCAGACTCGTGTAGAACGGCGTCGCGCCGCGCGCCTCCTCATCGCCCATCAGCAGCACGCAACAGTTTTGGGCGAGCATCTCGCACTGAATCACGCCGGGGACCACCGGGTTTCCCGGAAAATGCCCCTGCAAAAAGTACTCGTCGCCCGTGATCGTGATCTTGCCGTGGGCCTCGTCGCCCACCAGCTCGGCCTCGTCGAGCAAAAGCATCGGTTCGCGATGCGGCAACAGTTCCTTAAGCTCTTCTTTGTTCATGGATATCACCTATCCGATCCTCATGAGGCAGCTGCCAAACTCCACGAGGTCGCCGTCGGCCACGCAGATCTCGAGCACCTCGCCGTCTGCCTCTGCCGTTACCTCGTTGAGAACCTTCATGGCCTCGATGATGCAGAGCGTCTCGCCGGCCTTGACCTTAGAGCCCACGTGCACAAACGGCTCGTCGCCCGGCGCCGGGGCAGCATAGAAAACGCCGACCATGGGAGCGGTCACCTCGGTGCCCTTGGGCTCTGGTGCGGCGGCAGGTGTCTGCGCGGCGGGCTCCGGTGCGGCAGGCGCGACTGTGGGAGCTGCAACTGGAGCGGCCATAGCGCTCGGCATGGGCATGGGCACGGCAACCGGCTGTGCGGCGCTCGCGCGCTCGAGTTCGACCGCGGTGCCATCGGGCTCCTCAACGCGCACGCGCGTGAGGCCGCGGTCCTCCATCACATCGGCTATCTCGGCAAGTCTTTTGGAATCCATGCTCTAGCTCCTCGTATATCTACGCAGCGCGATGGCGGCGTTGTGCCCGCCAAAGCCTAGGTTGGTCGAAAGCGCCCAGGTAAGGTCGGCGCGAACTGCGCGATTGGGCGTGTAGTCAAGATCGCAGGCGGGATCGGGCGTGCGGTAGTTAATGGTCGGCGGCACCACGCCCTGCTCGAGCGCCATGGCGCAGGCCATGACCTCGATGGCGCCCGTGGCACCGATCATGTGGCCGGTCATCGACTTAGTCGACGAGACGTGCGCGGCGCGCGCCGCGTCCTCGCCGAGCGCACGCTTAATGCCCGCCGTCTCGGACGAATCGTTGAGCTTGGTCGATGTGCCGTGGGCATTGATGTAGAGACCCTCGGAAGGCTTGACGTCGCCCTCGGTCACCGCCAGCGATATCGCGCGGGCAATGCCGGCAGCCTCGGGATCAGGACTCGTGATGTGATAGGCATCATCGGTGTTGCCGTAACCCACGACCTCGGCATAAATGTGCGCACCGCGCGCCTGCGCATGTTCCATGCTCTCGAGCACGAGCACGCAGGCGCCCTCGCCCATCACAAAGCCGTCGCGGTCTGCATCGAACGGACGGCAGGCCGTCGCGGGATCGGGGTTGGTGGTCAATGCGCGGCAGGACGTAAAGCCCGCAGCGGCATCGGGGATAATGGCCGCCTCGGCGCCGCCCGCGAGGATCGCGTCGGCATAGCCGTGCTTGATGGCGCGGAACGCCTCGCCCACCGCATGGGCCGAGGTTGCGCACGCGGTCACCACGGGCAGGGTCGGGCCCTTTGCCTTGTGGCGGATTGCGATATTGCCCGATGCCATGTTGGGGATCATCATCGCGATCATATAGGGCGATGCGCGGCGGGGCCCACGTTCGGCAATCGTATGGACGTTGTCGACGAGCGTCGTCATGCCGCCCACGCCCGAGCCCACGTAGACGCCCAGGCGCTCGCGATCGATGGCGCCTTCGACATCAAAGCCCGCATCGTGCATGGCTTCGTCCGAAGCCGCCATCGCAAACTGAACGCAGGGGTCCAGATGCTTGGCGTCACGCTTGCCAAAGTACTCGTTGCCGTCAAAGCCCTTGACCTCGGCCGCCACCTTGACGGCAAATGCATCGGTATCGAAGTGCGTAATCGGGCCGATGCCGCACGTGCCAGCGCACATTGCCGCCCAGGTGGCAAGCGCGGTGTTGCCGAGCGGCGATACGGCACCTATGCCGGTGATTGCAACTCTCTGTTCCATCATGGTCTCCTCATCCAAGCCGTTCTTCGGCCCTGATTTCTACATCGCCATTCCGCCGTCAACGCGTACAACCTCGCCCGTAATGTAGGAAGCCGCATCGCTCGCCAAAAAGCGCACCACGCCGGCCACTTCCTCGGGGCGCGCCATGCGCTTAAGGGGAATCTGCTCCTCGGTTGCCGCACGAACCTTTTCCGAAAGCTTTGCCGTCATATCTGTCTCGACAAACCCGGGGGCGACCGCGTTCACTCGTACACCGCGGGGCGCAAGCTCGCGCGCCACCGCCTTGGTCAGGCCGATCACGCCCGCCTTGGAGGCAGCGTAGTTGGCCTGCCCGGCATTGCCCATCAGGCCCACAACCGAGCTCATGTTGACGACGCAGCCGCCGCGCTGGCGCATAAAGGTCTTGGTGAGCGCGCGCGTCGTGTTAAACGTTCCTTTAAGGTTGACATCGAGCACGCGATCGAAGGCGTCATCGCCCATGCGCATGAGCAGGCCATCGCGGGTGATGCCAGCGTTGTTGACGAGCGCCCAAATGGAGTCAAAGTCGTTGAGGACCGCTTCCACGCACGCGTTGACGGCAGCGGGGTCGGCCACGTCGCATTGATATGAGCGCGCCGTGGCGCCAGCCGCCTCGCAGGCGTCGCACGTCTCGCGCGCCGCATCGACGCTGCCGGCATAGACGACGGCGATATCGTAGCCATCCTCCGCCAGACCGATAGCGCAGGCGCGGCCGATACCCCGCGAGCCGCCCGTGACCAGTGCCACGCGACGTGAGTCGTTGCGCTCGAGCGCGCCATTGTTCAAGTTGCCCATGTCATTCCTTTCGGGTTACAGCCCTGTGGACTATGCGAGCTCGTCGGCAATAGCTGCGACCTGCTCGGCCGTCTCGCACGAATACACGCGAACGTCGCTCAGCGTACGCTTGACCAGGCCGGACAGCGTTTTGCCGGGGCCGACCTCAATAAATGTGTCGATGCCTTGATCCTGCAGAGCATGCAGCGTATCGACCCAGCGTACGGCATGGCTCACCTGATTGGCCAAGACATCCGATGCCGTCTGGGGATCCGCCGGATAGGGCGCCGCTGTCATATTTGCCAAAACAGGAATGAGCAACGGGGACGGCGCGTGACCGGCCTCAATATATGCGGCAAGGCCACAGGTCGCCTCGGCCATATAGGGGCTATGAAATGCACCCGACACCGCGACCTTCATGGCGCGGCCGCCAGCCTCTTTTACTAGGACGTCGAGCTCCTGCAGCGCCTCGGGCGCTCCGGCCACAACCGTCTGCTGTGGGCTGTTGTAGTTGACTGGCCAGCAGTCCTCGCCGGCCTGTTTTGCCAGGCCCTCGACTTGCGCCGCATCGAGTTTGATGACGGCGCGCATGCCGCCGGGGTGACGCTCGGCCGCCGTGGCCATCAATGCCGCGCGCTCACACACGAGCTCAAAACCCGCTCGCGTATCGAATGCCCCCGCGAAGGTGAGCGCTGCGACCTCGCCCAGCGAGAATCCCGCACAGGCGGCAGGCACCACGCCGCGCTCGCGCAGGGCGACTGCGACAGCTAAGTCGTGCACGAACACGCAAGGCTGCGTGTTCTCGGTCTGCGAGAGCTCCTCTTTCGAGGCGCTCCGGCACTGCTTGCTCGTCCCCGGGCGCACCTCGTCGACAATGGCGAACACCTCGGCAGCCGCCGGCGATGTCTCGATCAGGTCGACGCCCATCGCGGGATGCTGGGCACCCTGACCGGCAAATAGAAACGCTACGCTACCCATGCGGACGCACCCTTCAGGACATGCTCGGCGCCATCGACCAGATCGTCGACGATTTCGCGTGCGCTCTGGCGTTCGTTGACCATGCCGGCAATCTGTCCGCACAAATACGAACCCTCTTCGTAATTTCCGTCCTTTGCGGCTTTACGAAGCGCGCCCGTGCCCATGGCCCCGAGCTCCTCGGGGCTTGCGCCCGCCGCCTCGTTCTTGGCATACGCGTTGGTGAAGGGGCTCTTGAGGGCGCGAACCGGATGCCCCGTCGAGCGACCGGTCGCACGCGTCGACGTATCGCCTGCCTTGAGCACCAGCTCTTTGTACTGTTCGGATACGGTGCACTCGTTTGCGACCAGAAAGCGTGTTCCCACCTGGACGCCGGCAGCGCCGAGCATAAAGGCGGCCGCCACACCACGGCCATCGGCGATGCCGCCGGCCGCCACCACGGGGATATCGACCGCATCGACAACCTGCGGCACCAATGCCATCGTCGAGGTCTCGCCAATATGGCCGCCTGATTCGGTGCCCTCGGCAACCACGGCAGTGGCTCCGCGACGCGCCACGAGACGCGCCAGCGCCACAGATGCAACAACCGGGATGACCTTGATGCCCGCCTCGTTCCACGCCTTCATGTACTTGGTGGGATTGCCGGCACCCGTCACGACGACCGGCACCCGCTCGTCAATCACAACCTGGGCGACCTCGTCGGCAAACGGGCTCATGAGCATGACGTTCACGCCAAAGGGCTTATCCGTCTTGGTGCGCAGCTCGTGAATCTGATCGCGCAGCCAGTTGGCGTCGGCATTCATGGCCGCGATGATTCCCAACCCACCTGCCTCGGACACGGCCGATGCCAGCGAGGCATCGGCAATCCAGGCCATGCCGCCCTGGAACACGGGCTTTTCGATGCCGAGCAGCTCGCAGAGAGGAGTCTTGAGCATCTCTACTTCTCCAATGCCGCCTCGACCGTATCGGCGAACTCGCCGACCGTCTTGGGGTTCTCCTCGGTATCGAGCTGGATGCCAAACTCGTCCTCGACGGCGACGAGGATCTCGACGGTGCCCAGGCTGTCGAGACCAATCTCCTCGAGCGTGGACTCGGGCTTCATCTCGACATCGTCAAGGCCGGCGGTCTCGCGGATAACGTCGCAAACGCGCTCGAAGGTCTTCTGATCTGCCATGGTAGTTCTCCTTTGGTTGTGCCCTAGGGCGTTTTTATTTCCTATGTGCGACTACTTCCAACGAAGCAGATAGCCACCTATATCCAGACCGGCGCCAAATCCAACGAGGGCGATGGTGTCGCCCATGTGAAGCGCACCGGCGTTTGCCAGCCGGTCGAGAGCAAACGGAATGCATGCGCTCGAAATGTTGCCGGTCTCGCGCAACGTGCGAACCACGCGCTCGTCCGGCACGCCCAAGCGCTTGACCGCCTGGCTCAGGATTCGTTCGTTAGCCTGATGGAATACAAAATGATCAATGTCTTCGACCGAAATGCCCGCATCGCTCGCAAGCTTATGGACCGTGTCGCAGATGGCGTTGACGCCGAACTTGAACACGCGGCGGCCATTCATGGACAGCACACTCTCGCTATCTACGGAGGCCTTAAACGGCGAGGCGCCGACCAGACCGGGAACGCGCAAGGTCTCGACGTCGGGCGCCGTCGAAAGCTCAACGGCAAGGGGGTTGTCTCCCCCAGTCCCAATCACTGCGGCTCCTGCCCCATCGCCAAAGAGCACGCACGTGGTACGGTCGGTCCAGTCGAGCGCGCGCGTCATCTGCTCGGCAGCAACGACAAGTACGCGCTCGGCACGGCCGCGGGCGATATAGCCCTCGGCGACATCGAGCGCAAATACGAAGCCGGCGCAGGCCGCCGAAACATCGAAGGCAGGGCACGTCGCGCCCAGTCGCTCAGCAACGGCACACGCCTCGGCGGGAACAAGGTGGTCACCCGTCGTCGTCGAGCAGACGATCAGATCCAGCTGACTCGCGTCGATTCCGGACACCTGGAGTGCTCGCTCGCTCGCCGCTACGGCAAGGTCGTCAAGTGACTCGGTGGTGCAAACGTGGCGGCTCTTGATACCAGTGCGGGTAAAAATCCACTCATCCGAGGTATCGAGGAACTCGGACAGCTCGTCGTTGGAAACGCTGCGTTCGGGAAGTGCCGAGCCCGTTCCCAGTATCGTGAAACCCATCACTAACCTCCTTTGAGTTGTTGACGTGTTTACATCGACCAAGAGAGGATAACGCATTCTTCGCTTTGTTGACGTGTTAACATTAAATTGTCCAAATGCGACAAAGGCTTCACATTGTGTCTATCTCTCGACACCATTGCGTCATTCACTTTTTCATTAAGGAGGTAGCAGCCGCTATGGATGCCCAATTAACGATTGTCGACGTAACCGGATCGACCAACGATGACCTGCTCGAAGCAGGAAAACAGGGTGCGCCGCACGGCACGGGACTTGCCGCCCGGGCTCAGACAGCAGGACGCGGCCGGCGCGGCCACAAGTGGGATTCAACCGCCGGCAACCTGTTGCTTTCGATTGTCCTGCGTCCATGCGTTAATCCTGCAAAGTACTCTGGTCTTGCCGCCGTCAGCGGCCTAGCAGTGCTCGAGGCGCTCGAAAAGCAGGGTCTTGCAAACGAAATTGGCCTCAAATGGCCCAACGACCTGGTCGTGCGAGGGCGCAAGCTCGGCGGCATTCTAGTCGAGGCCGCACGCGATAACGAAGGCAACCCCTTTGCGGTCTGTGGCATCGGCGTCAACGTGAACTATGTGCCCGCGGAGGTTCCCGATGGCGGCCTGCCGGCAATCGGTCTCTCGGATCTCAACGAGAACGTTCCCGCCGTCGACATGCTCCTCGATGAGGTCTATCACGCCGTTATAGACGCTGTAGATGCCTGGGCAGAACGCCTCAACGCCATGGAAGAAAACACCGGACCGCTCGCGCCCGTCCACGGCGAATATGTCGCTCACCTCAATTGGATCGGGGACCACGTTATCGCCCGCTCCCCCGCTGGAGACGAGCAGGCGCGAGGCATATTTAGAACGGTCGACGATTGCGGCCGCGCAAGCATTGAGACCGAGAGCGGCTTGTGCGTCTTCCACTTCGAAGAAGCGTCCTTGCGCCCCCTGAGCGAATAGGACGCCGCAGCCGTCGGCTCGGCAGACGAATTCACTATCCCAAAATCTAAACTCAAAACAAAAGGACCCCGCTACCGTAACAGCAGCGGGGCCCTTTAAGCTATGAGCGATATCGCTTAGAGCTTGATGTCGATGTCGACGCCAGCGGGGAGGTCGAGACGCATAAGCGAATCAACAGTGCCCGAGGTGGGGTCGAGGATGTCGATGAGGCGCTTGTGGGTGCGCATCTCGAACTGCTCACGGGAGTCCTTGTTCACGTGCGGCGAGCGGATAACCGTGTACAGGTTGCGCTCGGTGGGCAGGGGGACAGGACCGGAAACGCGAGCGCCGGTCTTCTGAGCGGTCTCGACGATGAGCTTCGCGGACTGATCGACGACCTCGTGATCATAGCCCTTGAGGCGAATGCGGATCTTCTGGGTAGCCAACTTAAACCTCCAAAGAGTGCGAGAGATGTTCTCGCGGATTACGTAACAGGGAGCTCGAACTTAGGCGTTCTTGCTCATGACCTCGTCCACGATGGACTTGGGCGCGGGCTCATAAGAGTCGAACTGCATCGTGTAGGATGCACGGCCCTGGGTCTGGGAGCGAAGGTCGGTAGCGTAACCGAACATCTCGCCCAGCGGCACCTTGGCACGGATGAGCTTGCTGTTCTTGCGATCCTCCATGCCCTCGATCTTGCCGCGGCGACCGGAGAGGTTGCCCATAACGTCGCCCATGTACTGCTCGGGGGTCTCGACCTCGACAGCCATGATCGGCTCGAGCAGCTGCGGATCGGACTTCTTGAGGGCGTCCTTGATAGCCATGGAACCGGCGATCTTAAAGGCGGCCTCGGAGGAGTCAACCTCGTGGTAAGAACCGTCGAACAGGGTGACCTTGACGTCGAGGACCGGGAAGCCGGCGATAACACCGGTGTTCAGGGCCTCCTGGATGCCCTTGTCGATGGACGGGATGTACTCCTTGGGCACGACGCCGCCGACGATAGCGTTGACGAACTCGTAGCCGAAGCCCTCCTCCATCTTCTCGAGCTTGATGACAGCGTGGCCGTACTGACCGCGACCGCCGGACTGACGGACGAACTTGCCCTCAGCCTTCTCGACGTCGTGACCAGCGGTCTCGCGGTAGGCGACCTGGGGCTTACCAACGTTAGCGTCAACCTTGAACTCACGGAGCAGACGGTCGACGATGATCTCGAGGTGCAGCTCGCCCATGCCGGCGATGATGGTCTGGCCGGTCTCGTGGTTGGTGGACACCTGGAAGGTCGGGTCCTCCTCGGCGAGCTTGGTCAGAGCCAGGGACATCTTGTCCTGCTCGGCCTTGGTCTTGGGCTCGATGGCAACGTCGATAACGGGCTTGGCGAACTCGATCTTCTCGAGGACGATCTCGTTGCCCTCGGCGCACAGGGTGTCACCGGTGGTGGAGTTCTTGAAGCCGACGCAAGCGACGATGTCGCCGGCGGCAGCGTCGTCACGGTCGATACGCTCGGCGGCGTTCATCTCGAGGATGCGGCCGAGGCGCTCGCGCTGACCGTTGGAGGCGTTGACCACGTAGGAGCCGGACTCGGCACGGCCGGAGTAAACGCGGACATAGGTGAGCTTACCGACGAACGGGTCGGTCATGATCTTGAAGACCAGGCCGGAGAAGGGCTCGTCGAAGGAAGGATGACGCTGGATCTCCTCGCCAGTGTCCGGATCGGTACCGGTGACGGCCTCAACGTCGAGCGGGCTGGGCAGGTAGTCGACGACAGCGTCGAGCAGCTCCTGGACGCCCTTGTTCTTGTAGGCGGAGCCCACGAAGACGAGGTTGAGCTCGTTGGCCAGAACACCCTTGCGCAGAGCAGCCTTGAGCTCCTCGACGGTGAAGTCCTCCTCCATGAGGATCTTCTCCATGAGCTCGTCGTCAAAGCTGGCAGCAGCGTCAAGGAGCTCCTCGCGCTTGGTGGCAGCGATGTCGGCAAACTCAGCCGGGATCTCGTCCATCGGCTCGGGGTAGGTCATACCCTTCTCGTCGGCCTTGAAGTCCCAAGCAGTCATGGTGACCAGGTCGATGACGCCCCAGAAGTTGTCCTCGGCGCCCATCGGGACCTGAGCGGCCACGGCGTTAGCATCGAGACGATCCTTCATGGTCTCGATAGCGTTGAAGAAGTCAGCGCCCACGCGGTCATACTTGTTGATGAAGGCGATGCGGGGGACGTTGAAGGTAGAAGCCTGACGCCAAACGGTCTCAGACTGGGGCTGAACGCCGGCAACGGCGTCGAAGACGGCGACAGCGCCATCGAGGACGCGCAGGCAGCGCTCGACCTCGGCGGTGAAGTCAACGTGGCCCGGGGTGTCGATGATCTGGATGCGGTAGTCCTTACCGTCCTTGTTCCAGAAGCAGGTGGTAGCAGCGGAGGTAATGGTTACGCCGCGCTCCTGCTCCTGAACCATCCAGTCCATGGTGGCAGCGCCCTCATGGACCTCACCGATCTTGTGGGTCTTACCGGTGTAGTAAAGAATACGCTCGGTCGTGGTGGTCTTACCGGCATCGATGTGAGCCATGATGCCGATGTTACGGGTATCGGAAAGCTTGTACTTAGGCTTAGCCATGTTAGTTCCTTACCTTAACTTACCAACGATAGTGAGAGAACGCGCGGTTGGCCTCGGCCATCTTGAAGACGTCCTCACGCTTCTTGACGGAAGCGCCCAGGCCGTTGGAAGCGTCGAGGATCTCGTTGGCGAGACGCTCGGCCATGGTCTTCTCCTTGCGAGCGCGGGAGAAGTTGACGATCCAGCGGATGCCCAGAGCGGTGGAACGACGGGAGTTGACCTCCATCGGGACCTGATAGGTAGCGCCACCGACACGCTTGGGCTTAACCTCGAGCGTGGGCTTGACGTTGTCCATAGCCTTCTTGAAGGTAGCGAGAGCGTCGCCACCCTCGGACTTCTCGGCAACGATCTCGAAAGCGGTGTAAACGATGCGCTCAGCGGTGGCCTTCTTGCCGTCAAGAAGGACCTTGTTGATGAGCTGAGTCACCAGGCGGTTGTTGTAAACGGCGTCAGGCTGAACCTCACGACGATTAGCTGCTGCACGACGCGGCATGTGAAATCTCCTTAAGTGTCTACCGTGCGGCCCTTAGGCGGCACACGGCGAAAGTATCAAAACGTTATCTGGCTTATTTAGCCTTGGGGCGCTTAGCACCGTACTTGGAACGGGCCTGCATACGGTTCTGGACCGGAGCAGCGTCGTAGGCGCCACGGATGACGTGATAACGGACACCAGGGAGGTCACGGACACGACCGCCGCGGACGAGCACGATGGAGTGCTCCTGCAGGTTGTGGCCCTCACCCGGGATGTAGGCGGTAACTTCGATGCCGTTGACGAGGCGAACACGGGCAACCTTACGAAGAGCCGAGTTCGGCTTCTTGGGGCTCGTGGTGAAGACGCGGGTGCACACGCCGCGCTTCTGGGAGTTGTGCTGCAGAGCAGCGTTCTTGGACTTCTTGGGCACGGAACGACGGCCCTGGCGAACCAGCTGGTTAATAGTAGGCAAAGCGTACTCCTTCTCGAATGATTCCAGCTTTCTGTAAAGTGCAACGGCTTGAATCGAGGGGTCAGCATCCCCCTACGAAACACGCAGTTCGATAGGATACGTGCCGTTAGCTGTGCCGTCAACAGACCACGCCGCCGGGCGTATCCCAAAATGAGCACATTTCCGCAAAGCCTACACAAAAGGAATCCCCTCCTGTGCGCGAGGGCGGATTCCCGGCACGGGCGGCACGGGGGTTAAGTTTGCTGCTCTACAGTCCTGGCTCGCACGGAGAGCACATTAAGTGCTCTCCGGCTCGTGCGGAACTCGCGACAAACTTAACCCCCGTGCCGCCCGTGCCGGGAATCCGATGTGCTCGTCGGGGCAACGTTCCCTGCCAAAAAGGGACGGGTTTATTTTGGTCGGTTTTATCTGGGGAAACGTCGCTCTTCACGGTGATTCGCATCCTTTTGCCACGTTCTTCCGAGAATCAGATAAATAGCGTTCAATCTAACCGTCCATATAACGCAAAATAGGCCGCTTCCCCTCTTGGGAAGCGGCCTAGACCTTACGAATAGACGATGGTAAAGGGTACTTCAGTTTCGGTCTCTCCTGTTGACGTGCACCTCGTGCCCTCAAGCGTTACTGAGACCACTTGGTCGACATCGATCAACTTCGTTGGCACCCAGATGTTCTCTCCGCTATTGCGCCCATAAGAAAAATACAAGTTGAACACCCCTGCGTCGTCATCTTCGATAATCTGCTCCGATCCATCCTTGTAGCTGACGGTCAGCTTATTATCAACTGCTTCATAGCCCAAATCATCGATGTGCGTCTGGATGGAAAACGGGCTAATCTCAAGAGGCGAGTCACCGGAGCGGAGTTCCTTTGTATCGACGTACGCTCCAATATTGAACTCGGGTGTCGACGCCTCAAACCGCCTCGCACTCTCACCTTCACCCTCGGTCCAGTGGATATTCCAGGTGACAGCATGTTGCAAATCTCGCTCGCGATCCATAGCGGCAAAGTACATCGTGCCATTAATGACAGTATCGCTTGATGTGTCCTTATCAATTGTGCTGCGCGTGTCAGGCCATTCCTCACCGAACTTCATATCGGGCGTGCCGATGCCCTGCTCTTCTTCACCATAGAGAACAAGTTCGCCAATCTCTGCTGCTGGCTTGTAGTAGTTAACTCCATTTGGATTGGACAACGTAAACGTCACGGCTCCGCAGCCGTTTTGGTCGATTGCCATCTCATGGATATCAAGCGTATAGCCGTTACCCTCGACGGACAGATTAACCTTCTGGACTGCACCCTCCAGGCTTTGGGGCGCGATGCCGTCACCAAACTCTCTGGTGTAGGTGTATTTAGTCCCCGATGAGCCACCGTTGGTCCAGGTAATGGAATCCCCATTGCCGTGGTTTCCCCAGGCTGAGGCAAAATAGCCGGAATTGACAACGGCGTAGGCGACCCCTCCGGTCGCCAGCACTCCGGCAAGGCATCCGATCACGGCAACATACAGAGGCTTCGCGTGACCCTTTCGGCGAAGCGGCTCACCAGCAGCGGCATAAAGAACACGGTCAGCAAGATCGCTATCGGCTTGGACGGACTCGAAGGCCTGCTTGATTTGATTGGATTTCACGGTCGCCCTCCTCTAGGATGAACTTGAGCTTCGATCTGCCGCGAGCCAAACGCGTTCGAACAGTCGCGGCTGGCACATGCAATAACTCGGCAATCTCTGAGGTCGAAAAGCCCAGATAGTAATAGAGCATGATGGGAACACGGAATCGTTCCGGAAGTCGCATAACGTCTGACAGGACCGCCTTGGTCTCCTCCTGCGCCGTCGAAAGCGAATCGGCCAGGTTCTCAATATCCTCCACACGCCTCCATGGCTTTCGAAAGAGAGATTTGCATTCATTGATCGTGACCCGGATAAGCCATCGACGAAGATGTTCCCAGCTTTCAAATTGCGCATCGCTTTTGAGTAACTTCAGAAAGACGTCTTGAGCGACATCGTCGGCATCGGCACGATCGCGCAGGTACGTCAATGCGATTCGAAACACGACATCCCGGTGATCTTCGACCGCCTGTCTAAAAGCTTGTTCTTCCATAATCACCTCCCGGTGACGTTAATGGTTCTCGATGAGGCCCTCACCATAGATACGCTTTGACCGAACGAAATGTTTCAAATTCAAGCAGGAATAACCTACCAAAATAAACCTGTCCCTTTTTAATATGAGCAGGACATTGTCAAGAGGCAAGGGATCAACGGAACGCAACAGGTTGAGCATACGCAAGCGAGCGGCCCCCAGAGCGTACAAGGTGGCATGAAAAAGGCAGGGCATTGACCTTTTGGTCATGCCCTGCCTTTTGAATGACAGATTGTAGCTCTGGGGGCCGCGCAGCGACGGAGGTCGCCGCCGTTCGTTAGAACGGCGGAACTAGTTACTCCTCGTCGTTGTCCTTGGCCTCTTCGGCGTCGTCGGTGTCCACGAGCTGGTTGAGCAGCTCATCGAGAGAAGCCATGTCCTCGTTGATGGCACCGTTGGCGGGAGCCTTCTTGTCGTCGATCGGAGCGCCCAGGAGCTCCTCGTCGGCGTCGGCGTGATGCGTCGGAGCGGAGGTACCCAGCAGGATATCGTCCGGACCGTCGGGGCTAAAGACCATCTGCAACAGCTGCGAGAGGTCTTCCTCGTCGGCAACGTCGTCGTTGTTCTCGAGGATGTAGAGCAGGTCGTGGGCCTCCAGGCCGTCACGGAGCTCCTCGATCGCCTTGGCACCGATGCCATCGATGCGCAGCAGATCCTCCTCGGACTTGCCGACCAGGTCGCCGACCGTCTCGATGCCGACCTCGCTGAACTTGTTGGTCCAGCGCTGCGACACGCCCAGGTCGTCGAACAGGTACAGGCGAGCCTTCTCGGCGGAGATGGTGTGGCCGTTGCGGGTGAACGAACCGTCAGCACCACCGAACTCGTCGTAGCCGGCCCAGTCGAGCTGCTGCGGGAGCTGCTCGTCCAGGTCCTTGAGCTCCACAGGAGCCCACTCAGGCAGCGACTTGGCATTGGGCGAAGCCGGACCGTCGATGTCGACATAGCCGTCGGCCGTGCGATACGTCAGCTTGGCGTTGGCGTACGGCTTGAGGCCGGTACCAGCCGGGATCTTCTTACCGACGATGACGTTGGACTTAAGGTCGAGCAGGTGATCGACCTTGCCCTCGATGGCAGCCTCGGTAAGGACGCCAGCGGTACGGATGAACGAAGCGCTCGACAGCCAGGAGTCGATGTTGGACGCGACCTTGAGCGTACCCAGGATGACGGGCTCGGCCACGGGAGCCTGACCGCCCAGACGGGCAACGCGCTCGACCTCGTCGGCGAACTCATAGCGGTCAACATACTGACCAAGCAGGTACTTGGAGTCACCGGGGTTGGTGATCTGAACGCGACGCAGCATCTGACGTGCGAGCACCTCGATGTGCTTGTCGTTCAGGTCGACGCCCTGGCTGGTGTAGACGTCCTTGACGCTCTCGACGAAGGTGTGCATCGTCGACTCGATGTCGGTCAGCTTGCGCAGGTTGCGGAAGTTGACGAAGCCCTTGGTGATCTGGTCGCCGGCGCGAACCTCGCAGCCGTCCTCGATCTCGGGCATAAAGCGCACCGAAGCGGGGACGCGACGCTCGTCGAGGACACGGGTGTGGTCCTCGGAGTCGGTGAGCGTCAGCACATACTCGGACTTCTCGGGCTTAATCGAGAGGTGGCCGGAGTACGGAGCCAGCTCGGCCTCGCGACCCAGAATCTTCTCGTTGACGTTGCCGACGATATCGAACATACGGCTGACCGTAGGCAGACCCTGCGTAATATCGTCGACGCCAGCGACGCCGCCGGAGTGAATGGTACGCATCGTAAGCTGCGTACCGGGCTCGCCGATGGACTGGGCGGCAATAATGCCGACCGCGGTACCGATGGCGACCGGACGACGGGTGGAAAGATCCCAGCCGTAGCACTTCTGGCACACGCCGTACTTGGAACGGCAGGTGAGCAGCGCGCGAAGCTTGACCTTCTTAAGGCCGGCATCGACCATCTTCTGGATGTCGGCGACCTTCTCGATGTAGCCGTCCTGCTCAAAGAGCACGGTGCCATCGGGAGCCACGACGTCCTCAATGAAGCAACGGCCGACGAGGTCGGTGTTGAGGTCGGTGGTGCCGGGGATGATGAGGTTGTAAGTGACGCCCTCGTGCGTACCGCAGTCCTCCTCGCGGACGATGACGTCCTGGGCCACGTCAACCAGACGACGGGTCAGGTAACCAGAGTCCGAGGTGTGGGATGCGGTATCGACCAGGCCCTTACGGGCGCCGTAGGTCGAAATGAAGTACTCGAGCGGCAGCAGACCCTCGCGGAAGTTCGCCTTAATGGGAAGGTCGATCGTCTCGCCGGACATGTCTGCCATCAGGCCACGCATGCCGCCGAGCTGACGCAGCTGGGTCTTAGAACCACGGGCGCCGGAGTCGGCCATCATGTAGAGCGGGTTCTCCTCGTCGAACAAGTCGAGCATGAGCGCTGCAACCTTGTCGGTGCAAGCGGTCCACTCGTTAACGACTTCGATGTGGCGCTCCGTCTCGTTGATGAAGCCCTCCTCGAAGTACTCGTTGATCTGGTCGACGTTGGCCTGGGCGCGGTCGAGCAGCTCCTGCTTCTCGGCAGGGATGAGAGCGTCCCACACCGAGATGGTGAGGCCGGCGCGGGTAGCGTAGTGGAAGCCGGAGTACTTGATGGCGTCGAGGATCGGACCGACCTTGGCCTCGGGATAGCGATCGCAGCAGTCGGCAACCAGCTTGGCCACGTCGCCCTTGACCATCTTGTAGTTCATGAACTCATAGTCTTCGGGCAGGCACTGGCGGTTGAAGATGATGCGGCCGATGGAGGTCTCGAAGCGCGCGGTCTTGTTGCCGGTGACGTCGTAGTCGACAAACTCGTTCTTGCCGTTCTTGACGCGGAAGATACGGGTGCCGTCCTCGTTGATGACATTGGCGTCGGCAGCGGACACGCGGACCTGAATCTTGGCCTGCATGTCGACCTCGGAGCGGCAGTCATAGGCGTGCAGCGCGTCGTCAAAGCTGGCGAACACGTGGTTCTCGCCCGGCAGACCGTCGCGGACCTGGGTCAGGTAGTACACACCGATGATCATGTCCTGCGAGGGGATGTTGACCGGCTTGCCGGATGCCGGCGAGCGCAGGTTGTTCGCAGAGAGCATGAGCACGCGGGCCTCGGCCTGAGCCTGGCTGGACAGCGGCACGTGGACAGACATCTGGTCGCCGTCGAAGTCGGCGTTGAAGGGCGAGCAGACCAGCGGATGCAGGTGGATAGCCTTGCCCTCGACCAGCACCGGCTCAAAGGCCTGGATGGACAGACGGTGCAGGGTCGGTGCACGGTTGAGCAGCACGACGCGGCCGTCGATGACCTCTTCGAGGATGTCCCACACAAAGGTGGCACCACGGTCGATAGCGCGCTTGGCGCCCTTGATGTTCTCGACCTTGCCGAGCTCGACCAGGCGCTTCATGACGAAGGGCTTGAAGAGCTCCAGCGCCATGGTCTTGGGCAGACCGCACTGGTGCAGCAGCAGCTTGGGGTCGGTAACGATGACCGAACGGCCGGAGTAGTCGACACGCTTACCCAGCAGGTTCTGACGGAAACGACCCTGCTTGCCCTTGAGGGCCTCGGCGAGCGACTTGAGCGGGCGACCGCCACGGCCAGAGACCGGGCGACCACGACGGCCGTTGTCGAACAGGGCGTCCACGGACTCCTGGAGCATGCGCTTCTCGTTGTTCACGATGATCGCGGGGGCGTCCAGGTCGAGCAGGCGCTTGAGTCGGTTGTTACGGTTGATCACGCGACGGTACAGGTCGTTGAGGTCGGACGCGGCGAAGCGGCCGCCGTCGAGCTGGACCATCGGGCGCAGATCGGGCGGAATGACCGGGATGACATCCAGGATCATGTTCGCGGGGCTGTTGCCGCCCTTCAGGAAGGCGTCAACGACCTCGAGGCGCTTGACGGCCTTCTCGCGCTTCTGCTTCTGGGAATCCTCGTCGGCGATGATGGCCTTGAGCTTCTCGGCCTCTGAAGGAAGGTCGATGGCAGCGAGCAGGTCGCGGACGGCCTCGGCACCCATGCCACCCTTGAAGTACATGGAGTAGTAACGGGTCATCTCGCGGAACAGCGGCTCATCGGAAATGAGGTCGCGCTCGCTGAGCTTCATGAAGGCGTTGAAGGCGTCCGTGCGGAGCTGCTTCTCGTCCTTGCACTCTTCCTCGATGTCGACGATGCCAGAGGCGATCTCCTCGGGGGTCAGCGGCTCCTCGTCGGAGAACTCGTCAAAGTTCTCGGGGTTGCCCTGCTCCTTGAGGGACTCGATCTGGCGGGCGCACTCGGCATCGATCTCTTCCAGATCGGCGGCGAGCTCCTCGCGCAGGTCGTCGGCGTCGGCCTCGCGAGCCTCGTAGTCGACCTCGGTGATGATGTAGCTGGCAAAGTACAGAACCTTCTCGAGGTCCTTGGACTTGATGTCGAGCATACGGCTCATCGGGAAGCTCGTGGGGCTCTTGAAGTACCAGATGTGGGACACGGGAGCGGCGAGCTCGATGTGGCCCATGCGGTCGCGACGCACCTTGGCCGAGGTGACCTCGACGCCGCAGCGCTCGCAGACGATGCCCTTAAAGCGGATGCCCTTGTACTTGCCGCAGGAGCACTCCCAGTCCTTGGCGGGACCGAAGATCTTCTCGCAGAACAGGCCGTCCTTCTCGGGCTTGAGGGTACGGTAATTGATGGTCTCCGGCTTCTTGACCTCACCGTGCGACCAGGAACGGATCTGGTCGGCGGAGGCAAGGGAGATCTTTACCGAGTCAAAATCAGTAGCTTCGAAATCTGCCACAGTCAACTACTCCTTATCAGTGGTCGTGGCGGCGACAGCCTCGGGCGCCTCGTCGGTCTCGGCATCCTCGGCCTCGACGTCGGCGTCAACGCCGGCGAGCGCAGCCAGGTCGTCGAGAGCAGAGGTCTCCTCGGCGGTCACAGGGGCGGAGGCGTCCTCGTCAGCATCGTGCATGGGCTCGATGTCCAGTGCGAGGGAGCGAATCTCCTTGACGAGAACCTTGAAGGACTCGGGGATACCCGGGACAGGAACGTTCTCGCCCTTGACGATGGACTCGTAGGTCTTGACGCGGCCCACGGTATCGTCGGACTTGACGGTCAGGATCTCCTGCAGGACGTTGGAAGCACCGTAAGCGTACAGTGCCCAAACTTCCATCTCGCCGAAACGCTGGCCGCCGAACTGAGCCTTGCCGCCCAGCGGCTGCTGGGTAACCAGGCTGTAAGGGCCGGTCGAACGGGCGTGGATCTTGTCGTCGACCATGTGGCCGAGCTTGAGGATGTAGGACGTACCCACGGTAATGGGCTCGCGGAACTCCTCGCCGGTGCGGCCGTCGAACAGGCGGGTCTTGCCGCGCTCGTCAAGCTGGGTGACGAACTCGGAGCGCATGTGATCGCCAAAGGCAGCGGTGGCCTTGTTGAGCATGTTCTTGTTAGCACGACGAATGACCTCGGCGATCTCGTCCTCCTTGGCGCCGTCGAAGACAGGCGTCGCGGTGAAGAACGGACCGGGGACGTACTTGTCGGAGTCGGCCTGCTCGGTATCCCAACCGCAGGCAGCAGCCCAGCCAAGGTGGCACTCGAGCAGCTGACCGACGTTCATACGCGAAGGAACGCCCAGCGGGTTGAGGATGACGTCGATCGGGGTACCGTCAGCCATGTAGGGCATGTCCTCGACCGGCAGAACGTTACAAATAACACCCTTGTTGCCGTGGCGGCCGGCGATCTTATCGCCCTGCTGAATCTTACGACGCTGGGCGACGTAGACGCGCACCTGCTCGTTGACGCCGGGAGCCAGGTCGTCGCCGTTCTCGCGGCTAAAGCGGACGACGTCGATGACGCGGCCATAAGCGCCGTGAGGCATCTTAAGGGAGGTGTCGCGGACGTCGTGGGCCTTGGCACCGAAGATGGCGCGCAGCAGGCGCTCCTCGGCGGTCAGAGCGCTCTCGCCCTTAGGCGTGACCTTGCCGACCAGGATGTCGCCAGGGCCGACCTCGGCGCCGATGCGGATGATGCCGTCCTCGTCGAGGTTGGCAAGCATGTCCTCGGAGAGGTTCGGGATCTCGCGGGTGATCTCCTCGGGACCGAGCTTGGTGTCGCGGGCGTCGATCTCGTGACGGGTGATGTTGATGGTCGTCAGCAGGTCCTCGGCCACCAGGCGCTCGGACACGACGATACCGTCCTCGTAGTTAAAGCCTTCCCACGGCATGTATGCCACGGTGAGGTTCTGACCCAGTGCGAGCTCGCCGTGATCGGTCGAAGGACCGTCGGCCAGAGGCTCGCCCTGCTCAACGGTGTCACCGACGCGCACGAGCGGACGGTGGTTGATGCAGGTGGACTGGTTGGAGCGCTGGTACTTGGCCAGGTGATACTCGTCCATGCCGCCGGCATGCTTGACGATAATCTTGGCGGCGTCGGCAAAGATGACCTCGCCGGCGTTCTTGGCCAGGGTGACCTCGCCGGAGTCCAGAGCGGCGCGACGCTCCATGCCGGTACCGACATAGGGAGCGGCGGGGTGAACCAGCGGCACGGCCTGACGCTGCATGTTAGCGCCCATCAGCGTACGCTTGGCGTCGTCGTGCTCAAGGAACGGGATCAGCGTGGCTGCGACGGAGAGCATCTGACGCGGCGAGACGTCCATGTAGTCGACGTCCTCGACGGGCACGTCGGCGGGAGCGCCGAAGGAGCCGTCGAAGTCGCGGGTACGGGCGATCACGGTGTGCGGACGGACGATCTTGCCCTCGGCATCGGTCGTGATGAACTCGTTGGTCTTGGGATCGAGCGGCGTGTTGGCCGGCGCGATGACGTGCTTCTCTTCCTCGTCAGCGGTCATCCAGTCGATCTGGTCGGTGGCAACGCCGTTCTCGACGCGACGGAACGGAGCCTCGATGAAGCCATACTCGTTGACGCGGGCGTAGAGGGCGAGCGAGCCGATCAGGCCGATGTTGGGGCCTTCGGGGGTCTCGATCGGGCACATGCGGCTGTAGTGCGAGTTGTGAACGTCGCGGACGGCCGTCGGCACGTTGGTGCGGCGGCTGGAGCCCGACTTGTGGCCGGCAAGACCGCCAGGGCCGAGTGCGGACAGACGGCGCTTGTGGGTCAGACCGGTCAGGGGGTTCGCCTGGTCCATGAACTGCGAGAGCTGCGAGGAACCGAAGAACTCCTTGATGGAGGCCACGATCGGGCGGATGTTGATGAGCGACTGCGGGGTGATCTCGTCGATGTCCTGGGAGCTCATGCGCTCACGGACGACGCGCTCCATACGGCTCATGCCGATACGGAACTGGTTGGCGACGAGCTCGCCGACGGTACGGATGCGGCGGTTGCCAAAGTGGTCGATGTCGTCGACCTTGAAGCCCTGCTCGCCGGCAGCGAGGGACAGGAGGTAGCGCAGCGTCGCGACGATATCCTCGTCGGTGAGCACCGTGACCTCTTCCTCGGTGGTGAGGTTGAGCTTCTTGTTGACCTTGTAACGACCGACGCGGGCCAGGTCGTAGCGCTGCGGGTTGAAGAGCAGACCCTCGAGCAGGCTGCGGGAAGCGTCCACGGTGGGAGGCTCGCCCGGGCGCAGGCGACGGTAGATCTCGATGAGGGCGTCCTCGCGGGTGAGGGCGGTGTCGCGCTCCAGGGTGCGCTTGATCACATCGGAGTTGCCGAGCAGCTCGATGATGTCGTCGTTGGTGACGGCGATGCCAAGGGCGCGCAGGAACATCGTGGCGCTCTGCTTGCGCTTACGGTCGATGGAGACCATGAGCTGGTCGCGCTTGTCGACCTCAAACTCAAGCCAGGCACCGCGGGACGGGATGATCTGGGCCTTGTAGATCTGCTTGCCTGAATCCATCTCGGAGCTGTAGTACACGCCCGGGGAGCGGACGAGCTGCGAGACGACGATACGCTCGGTACCGTTGATGATGAAGGTGCCCTGATCGGTCATCATGGGGAAGTCGCCCATAAAGACGAGCTGCTCCTTGATCTCGCCGGTCTCCTTGTTGGTGAGACGGACGTCGGTCAGAAGCGGAGCCTGATAGGTCATATCCTTCTCGCGGCACTCCTCGACGGTGTGCGCGGGGTCGCCGAACTGATGCTCGCCGAAGGTAACCTCGAGAACATGGTTCTGGCTCTGGATGGGGCTGGATTCCTTGAACGCCTCACGAAGGCCCTCGTCCTTAAAACGCTCAAAGGATTCCCTTTGAACAGAGATAAGGTTGGGGAGCTCCATGGCCTCCGGGATTTTCCCGAAGCTGACGCGCTTGCGCTCAGTGGCAGTGTATGCGTAGGTCACCAGGTTTTTCCTCCTTCACGGAAATGCTCGGTGGGTTGGCGAGGCATAGCTTCGCCAGTTATCGCAACCTAATAGTTTATCAGGTAGCGACCGTTGGGCAAGAAAAGCCTTGACGCGATTGAGTTTTTGGAGTAGCAAAGTTTTTCGACAGAAAACACGCAGGTAGATGTATGTGTATCGAACATATGTTCATATATTTTCTGTGAACAGAGAGCCGGAAATCGCAGCTCTTATAAAAAACGGGCGCGAACCGAGGTCCGCGCCCGTAAATGTCGATGTCCGAAGGCTTACTTGCGCATCAATCCGCCGCGCTCGTCGATGGCGTCCCAGAAGGCGCCGGCAAAGCGAGGATCGTTTGCAGCCATGAGGGCGTTGGTGGCCATCCAACCAGACGGGGTACCGGTATCGTAGCCCGACAGCGGGTCGATAACGACAGCGTACATGGCCTCGCGGTCGAGCGAGCGGGCCATGGCGTCGGTCAGCTGGATCTCGCCGCCCTTACCGGCCTGCTGATCGGCCAGCAGGTCCATGACCAACGGGCTCAGCAGGTAGCGACCAACGATGTACAGGTTGGACGGAGCCGCCTCGGGAGCGGGTTTCTCGACCAGACCACCGATGCGCCAAACGGCACCGGGCTCGTCATCGGCGGCATTCTCGAAGCCCTCGAGAGAGCCCACGCGATCGCCGGCGATGACGCCATAGCGGCTGACTTCCTCGGGAGCGCACGCGGCAACGGCGATAACCGAAGCGCCACCGTGCTCCTTGGAGACAGCGAGCATCTTGTCACAGATGTCGCGGTTGGGCACAACATAGTCGCCCAGAAGAACCAGGAAGTTCTCCCCTGCCACAGCGTCGGCAGCAGAGCGAATGGCGTGACCGAGGCCCTTGGGCTCGTACTGATAACGGAAGTCAACCGGCATACCGCCCGCATGGGCGACAGCGTCGGCGTAGGCGTCCTTACCGCGCTCGCGTAGCAGGTTCTCGAGCGAACGGTCGGGCTGGAAGTAGTTCAGCAGCTCGGGCTTGCCGGGCGAGGTAACGATGATGGCGTCGTCGACCTCCTCGGGGTCGAGCGCCTCCTCGACGACATACTGGATGACCGGCTTGTCGAGAACCGGCAGCATCTCTTTGGGCGTGCACTTGGTGCCAGGCAGAAAACGCGTGCCAAGACCGGCGGCGGGGATGATTGCCTTCATATTATTCAAGGATCCTTTCGCAGGCGCAAAAGCGCCCCATGCGTGCGGCACACAGCCGCAGACCAAATTGCGATACCCTAGCATCTTACCGCTGGAACTATATGTCGCTACAAGGCAGAGACAATTCTTCAGCAGGTCAACGCAAATTATTGCTCGAATGGTGCAATTTTATTGCCCAACGGCAGGGTACCCGATACGACGCAAATCACAGAATATGGCAGTTTGAGCTACCGATGTCGAGGGACCAAAAACAAAAAAGACGGGGCTCGCAATGCGAACCCCGTCTGCAAAGAAATCTGGCGAGAAAGCCTGATTACTTGAGGGTGACAGCAGCGCCAGCAGCCTCGAGCTTCTCCTTGGCAGCCTCGGCGTCCTCCTTCTTGGCACCCTCGAGAACAGCCTTGGGAGCGCCCTCGACGACCTCCTTGGCCTCCTTCAGGCCAAGGTTGGTGAGCTCACGGACGGCCTTGATGACCTGGATCTTGTTGTCGCCGAAGCCCTCGAGCACGACGTCAAACTCGGTCTTCTCCTCGGCCTCAGCAGCGCCAGCAGCGGGAGCGGCGACAACAGCGGCAGGAGCAGCGGCGGAAACGCCGAAGGTGTCCTCGATAGCCTTGACGAGCTCGGAAGCCTCGAGAAGGGTCATTTCCTTAAGAGCATCGATGATCTCATCGGTGGTAAGCTTAGCCATTTCTAAGTCCTTTCGGTTTCCGTGTCTGTGCACGGAGATCAGTTAAAACACGGCGCGAATGCGCCAGGGGTGCGGCGTTGCCGCCGCGGGTGAAAACAGCGACTAGGCTGCCTTCTGCTCGGAAACCTGCTGGATCGAACGAGCGAGACCAGAGGAAACGCCGTTGACGCAGACAGCGATGTCGCGAGCGAAACCGGAGATGAGACCGGCGATCTGGCCGAGAAGCTGGTCCTTGGTGGGCAGCTCGGCGATAGCCTTAACATCATCAGCGGAAACGGCCTTGCCGTCGGAGATACCGCCCTTGATCTCAAGGACGCCCTTGGACTGAGCGGAGAAGTCCTTAAGGGCCTTAGCGGCCTCGACCGGCTCGGACTCATAGAACACATAAGCGACGGGGCCGGCGAGGATCTCGTCGAGCTCGGGCTGCTCCTGGTTCTTGAGAGCGATCTTGACCAGGTTGTTCTTGTAGACCTTCATCTCGGCGCCGCACTCGCGAAGCTGATGACGCAGCTCCTGAGCCTGCTTAACCGTCAGACCGTTGTAGTTGACGACGAACAGACCGGCGTTCTCGGCGATACGGGACTCGATCTCTGCAACCTTGTCGATTTTGTACTGCTGGGGCATGAATTACACCTCCTCGAATTCTTTCCGGGCACGGTCCGCCACAAGGACGTGACGGGGGCATGTCCAAAAAGAAAGCCCCCGCGCTGCATGAGCGACGGGGGCGAGAAGACATATCTACTCGACCACCTCGGCTGGCGGGAAGTCCCATTAAGCTCGCGGGTAAGGCCCGTTTGCGCCGGCTGTCTCTGGCAGCGGATTCGTGCGTGAACCGAAAGTATTATGGCGGGGACCCCGGCGTCGGTCAACGGGCGCGAGGATTCGTACACAAACCCTGCATACGCTCCGGTCCGAGGGGCCGGGTTGAGATTTTCGCTCGGTCAAGTCCTGGCTCGCACGAAGAGCACATTAAGTGCTCTTCGGCTCGTGCGGAATCTACGAAAATCTCAACCCGGCCCCTCGGACCGGAGCTGCGGTAACTTTGCTGCGAATCCTCGTGTCCGTTGAGCGACGCGCCCCACTCATAATGCTTGGGTCGGTGGGCTGATGTGTTGCGTCCCGTTGGGCTATAAGGTTGAAATGAAGGTGGACAGGCGGCGGAGGCCTTCGTCCAGATCTTTGTCGGAGACGCAGTAGCTTAGGCGGATGTGGCCTTCGGTTCCGAAGCAGTTTCCGGGAACTAGGGCTACGCTTGCCTCTTTGATGGCTTTGATGCAGAAGTCTTCGCTGGTTAGGCCGAACTTTTTGATGCTCGGGAAAGTGTAGAAGGCTCCTGCGGGCTCTACTGCGTCGAGGCCCATGGCGTCTAAGGCCGCGAGTACGCGTTCGCGATGGGCTCGGTAGACTTCGAGCATGGGGGTTGGGTCGACGGTCAGGGCTCGGGCTGCGGCGTCCATCTCGAAGGAGACGGCGCTCGATACTAAGTATTGGTGAGCCTTGGCGATCTCGGCGATGACGGGTGCCGCTGCTGCGAGCCAGCCCAGGCGCCAGCCGGTCATGGCCCAGGGCTTGGAGAAGCTCTCGATGACTACCGTCTGATCGCGAAGCTCCGGGTGACGCTGGGCAAAGCGCTCGTAGCCGTCCACGTAGACCAGGCGGTTGTATACGTCGTCGCAGACCACGTAGATGCCCGCCTGCTCTGCCACGCGCGCCACGGCGTCGAGCGAAGCCGCGTTGAGGATGCAACCCGTAGGATTGTTGGGCGTGCAGATGACGATGGCCTTGGTCGCCGGCGTCACGCAAGCACGAAGTGCGTCCTCGTCAATCTGGAATTTCGCAGGCTCCGTATCCAAAAAGACCGCCTTGGCGTGGTTGGCCACGACGATGCTCTCGTACAGGCCAAAGGCAGGCGTGGGGATGATGACCTCGTCGCCGGGGTTGAGCATAGCCATGAATGTTGCCGACAGTGCCTCGGTCGCACCGTCGGTCAGGATGACCTCATCGGCGGAAAACGTAAGGCCCGCGTCCCCCATGTAGGCAGATAACGCCTCACGCAGGGCGGGGCGCCCGTTGTTGGGCGGATAGTGCGTGTCACCGCGGTCCAGTGCGGCGGTCACCTCGGCGCTAATCACATCGGGCGTGGGAAAATCGGGCTCGCCAAGCGCAAGCGCGATGCACCCCGGGTGCTGGGCGGCGAGCGCGTTGATTCGGCGGATACCGGAGGGCTTGAGCGTGGCAAGCGAGGTATTCATGGGCAGTCGCATGGCGTTCCTTTCGTAAGGGTTGCACTAGGATAGCGCGGCGGGGCGCCGCCGGACGGTGTAACCTAAACGGAAACCAACCGGAAAGGAGGCAGCATGGAGCCGACCGCGCGCAGCGATGTACCAAAAACGCTGCAAACCATTGCGTATATCAGCATTCCCAATAGTGCCGATCTTGAGTTTTTGCTCTGGGACCTGCAGGATGCCATCGCCGCCTATGCACAGCTTTCCGGCACCGCACTCCCCCGCCCGGTCGACTTGAAGGCAAATGACGCCGGCAGCGTTGCCGATGGCATCGTGCTGGCCATTGAAGATGTGGCTGACGATGAGACGTTGACAGCCATCGAGCAGGCGCTTGAGCGCTTTGGCGGTACGGGAACGCGCGTCTATGCCGCGATTCGAGCTGCACAAGAGAGCACTGAGCAGGCGCGTGGGACCGCCGTTCGCCTGCACAAGGCATGTGAGCGCCATGACCAATTGTGGTGTGGCGGCGTTGCCATCTGCGCCGGCAGCGGCATCGCAGCGCTTCGTCGCTCCCCGCGCATGGGCCTCTTGCGCCGACCGTTTTCGGAAGCGATGGACAAGCTCGTGGGCGCTGTGCGCATGGGCTGCTCCGTCAAGCATGCACAGCGACTTGGCGGCGGCAATGCCGCCAACGTCGACGCCGACGGCATGGTTTGCGCCGAGCCAGCCGTGCCCGCGCCGATCTGGCGAGGCGTTCTGAAACGTCTGGGCGCCCACGCTCAAACAAAAATCTAAATTAAATAACAGCCCAGTCAACGGCTTCGTGCCAACGCTCGACAAGACGCTCCAGGCGCCAGGCGGCATTGGCGGGACTTGTCGAGGGCAGGACGATGGCAGGCAGCCCCGTCCGATCTTGCAAGTAGCGTTTGTAGAGTCGCCCTGCCGTGCCGCCGTTACAGGCAACGACCTCAATCGGCGCGGCATCGGTAATGCGCTCGATATGTGCCGGCACAACGTTGCGGATGCTCGCGTCGCTCGAGCCCTTAATGTCGCAGCTCTCGACCACATCCCACAGGGCCACGCCGCCGTTCAGCAGCATGGCCCGCTTGGCGGCAATGGAGGCATCGAGCGTCGCGGGCTCACCGCTTGCCAAAGGATCGCCCTCGTTGGGCGGCACAGGCATACCGAGGCACGTGGCCATCACACGCCAAAAGCGATTCTGAGGGTTGCCGTAATAAAAGGCATTGGCGCGCGAAAGCACCGAGGGAAACGACCCGAGCACCAAAACGCGCGAGTGCTCGTCAAACACGGGCTCAAACCCATGCTCAATATGTTGATAGCCCTCGTCAGACACGGCCATGGGCTAGGCTCTCAACAGATAGCGCACCTCGTAGGGTGCAAGCTCAAGGGTACCCGTCAGCTCGACCGTGGGCGCATCGTCGGCAAGCAGGTCGACGAAGGAGCCGTTGAGTTCGCCGGCGCCAAAGGTGTAAGGCTCACCCACGGCATTCACCGCCACGAGCACCGCCGCGTCGTCGCAGGCGCGCTCGAACAGCAGCTGCTTGTTCTGGATCACCACGTTGCGATAGGCACCGTAGTTGAGAGCACGGGCAGCCGCGTCGTCGGCCGAGCGAAGGTGCGCAAGCTGCGTGATGAACGCCGTCAGCTCGTTGGGCGCAGGCTCATCGAGCGCAGGTCGCAGAGCCCAGTCACCATCGGGGCCGCCCTTTTCGCCAGGAATCCCCCACTCGCTGCCATAGTAGACGCACGGAATGCCCGGCATACCAAAGAGCATGCCGTAGGCGGGACGCAGGCAGGATTTGTCGGTGAGGATACTTGCCAGGCGCGGCACATCGTGGTTGTCGACAAACGAAAGCAGATGTTTGCCGCGGTAGATGCACCAAGGGTCGCCGCCAAACTGACGGTGCAGCGAATGGGCGATCTCGAACATGTTGACCGAGTTAAAGCTGGAATACAGGCCCTTGTAGCACTCGTAATTAGTGCACGAGTCGAGCATCTCGTCGTTGACGATCTGATTGTAGTCGCCGTGGAGCGTCTCGCCGATGAGCACAAAGCCGGGCTTGAGCTCACGGGTAAAGGAGTGTAGGCGGCGCATAAAGTCGCGGTCGAGCATGTAGGCGACGTCCAGGCGCAGGCCGTCGACGCCAAAGACGTCGGCCCAACGGCGCACAGACTCGAGCAGGTAATCGACCACAGCGGGATTTTGCAGGTTGAGCTTCACAAGCTCAAAATGACCCTCCCAGCCCTCGTACCAAAAGCCGTCGCCATAGCAGGAGTCGCCGTCAAAACTGATGTGAAACCAATCCTTGTACGGCGAATCCCACTTGCGCTCCTGCACATCGCGGAAGGCCCAAAAGCCGCGACCGACGTGGTTGAAGGCGGCATCGAGCACCACGCGGATGCCATGGGCGTGCAGCGTGTCGCATACGGCGGCAAAGTCGGCATCCCCGCCCAGGCGACGGTCTATATGGCGCAGGCTGCGCGTGTCGTAGCCGTGACTATCGGACTCGAGCGGCGGGTTGATGAGCACAGCGCCAACGCCGAGTTTTTGCAGGCAGTCGGCCCATTGGGCAATCTTCATGATAGGAGCATCGGGGTTGGGTTCGACATCGGCGGCCTGGGCGAGCTCATCCTCGGCAACGGGGGCGGCGTTTTCGCGCGGAGCTCCGCAAAAGCCCAGCGGATAGATCTGATAGAACGTCGTCTCGTATGCCCACATAGCAACCTCCCGGTAAGCTCAACACAACGACATCCATTGTATGCCCAGCTTGTATCCCCTCCCCCAAAATAAGTTGCGGTGAAATACGGACTGTTTGCCAGGTTTATTGGGCTAAACAATCCGTATTTCACCGCAACTGATGAGGGGATATGGTTAGGCGACGGGCTTGGCGCGGCGGATGGCCGGAAACAGCACGGTGATGGCGAGGATGACGCCCACGACGGCAATCGCCCCGCCCACAAAGCCGATCCAGGCGATACCGGGACCCGAAACCACGGCTCCGCCGATCGCGGTACCCGTGCCGATACCGAGGTTGAACAGGCCCGAGAAGATCGACATGGCGACGGCCGACGAATCTGCCGGCGTGTGCTTGATGAGCTCGGCCTGAAACGCCACGTTAAAGGCCGTGGCGCAGCAACCCCACAGTGCGCAGACGGCAAGCACTGTCACGAGCGACGATGCGGCCGGCCCCATGAGCAGCAGGGCCACCGGCACGCCGGAGAGCGTGATAGCCAAGAACGGGAAGCGATGCCCATCGAACAGGCGGCCAAACAGCCAGCTTCCGAGCAAACCAGAGCAGCCAAACGCCGTCAGCGTCATGGTAATGGCGCCCGCATCGACGTGCGCGACCTGCGCCAGGAAGGGCTCGATATAGCTGTAGCTTGCGTAATAGCCGGTCGCCATGAAGACCGTGACTGCGTAGAGCGCGATGAGGAGCGGGTTCTTGAGCAGCTCGGGCAGCTGTTTGACAGTAAAGCGCTCACCCGCCGGCATGGCCGGGAACACCGCTGCCTGGTAGACGACCGCGATGGCTGAGAGGCCCCCGACCACGGCAAACGTCATGCGCCAGCCCACGGCCAAGCCAATGGCGCGACCGAGCGGCAGGCCAAAGATCTGCGCGATGGACGAGCCCGTAGCGATCATGCTGATGGCGAGCGCGCCGTGGCGAGTGTCGACCAGGCGCGAGGCCATAATCGAGGCGACTGACCAGAACACGGCATGTGCGCAAGCGACCACCAGGCGCGCGCAGACCAGGATGGGATAGGTCGGCGCCACAGCGGACAGGAACTGACCGAGCGAGAACACAGCCAGCACGCCCAGCAGCATCCGCTTGAACTCAAAGCGCGAGGCGAACACCATGAGCGGCAGCGACAGCAGCATGACGCCCCAGGCATAGACCGAGATCATGATGCCCGCCTGGGCCTCGGTGAGCGAGAACGACGCGGCGATATCAGTCAAAAGGCCAATGGGCATAAACTCCGACGTGTTGAACACGAACGCACAGCAGGTGAGCCCGACGAGTGGGAGCCACTGCTTGAGCGTGATGCCGTCTTGCCTTGTCTGAGTCATATATAACGTCTCCAATCGTTTTGAGCGGAGGCGATTATATAGCAACGGCCCCGCATCCGTCAGTACAGATGCGGGGCCGAAAACAATTCGATACACAGAGGTTGCGCCGTCAATTCATAACTAAGCCAACCCCAGCAATATGCCCGCCGAATGCACGACAAACGCCACGATCCAGGCAACGGCGACCTGAAACGCGAATACGGCCACGGCATAGCGCGCGCCCAACTCGCTCTTGACAGCGCCGATAGCGGCCACGCAAGGCGGGTACAGCAGCGTAAAGACCAAGAACACGTAGGCGGTAAACGGCGAAAACATGGTTGACAATGCCGCGGGCGAGGTTGCACCCAAAAGCACCGTGAGTGTCGAGATGACACTCTCCTTGGCGATAAGTCCGGTGACGAGCGCCGTCGAGGCGCGCCAGTCGCCAAAGCCGAGCGGGGCCAACACCGGCGCGATGATGCTACCCAGACCGGCAAGCAGGCTTTGCGACTGGTCGGCGACCACATTAAAGCGGATATCGAACGTCTGCAGGAACCAGATGACCACCGTAGCGGCAAAGATAATGGTAAAGGCCTTGGTGATGAAGTCCTTGGCCTTATCCCATGCCAGCATCACCGTCGTCTTGACGCTCGGCAGGCGGTAATTGGGAAGCTCCATGATAAACGGCACCGGGTCGCCCTTAAATGCCGTGCGGTTGAGCACCAAAGCCGCGATACAGCCGACCACGATACCGATCAGATAGAGCGAGACCATGGCGGGAACCGTCGCCTGCGGGAAAAACGCCCCGCACAGCAAGCCGTAAACCGGCAGCTTGGCTGAGCAGCTCATAAACGGCGTGAGCATGACCGTCATCTTGCGGTCGTGCTCGGATGGGAGCGTACGGGTCGACATGATAGCTGGCACGGTGCAGCCAAAGCCGACGAGCATGGGCACGAAGCTGCGGCCCGACAGACCAAAGCGACGCAACACCTTATCCATGACAAAGGCCACGCGCGCCATGTATCCGGAGTCTTCCAGAATGGAGAGGAACAAAAAGAGCACGACGATAATCGGCAGGAAGGTCAGCACACTGCCCACGCCCGTAAGCACGCCGTCGACAGCCAGCGAGCGCACCACGTCGTTGGTACCGAACGCCTTGAGGCCCGCATCGGCCGAGGCGATGATGGCAGCGATACCGTCCTCCATGAGTCCCTGCAACGCCGCGCCGATCACGCCAAACGTCAGCCAAAAGACGAGGCCCATGATCACCAGAAACGCCGGAATGGCTGTGTAACGACCTGTCAGGATGCGGTCAATCTTGACGGAGCGCACGTGCTCGCGGCTTTCGTGCGGCTTGACGACGCAACGCCCGCACACGTCGCCGATAAAGCTAAAACGCATATCGGCCAACGCAGATAGGCGGTCGGTGCCGGCCTCGCCCTCCATCTGGGTAATGATGTGCTCGATAGCGTCGAGCTCATTGCGATCCAGGTGAAGCGCCTCGGTTACCAGCTCATCGCCCTCGACCAGCTTGGTCGCCGCAAAGCGCACCGGGATGTGCGCCGTCACGGCATGGTCCTCGATCAGGTTAGCAATACCGTGGATGCAGCGATGCAGCGCACCGCCGTCCGGACCGTCGGGCGCGCAAAAGTCCAGGCGACCGGGGCGCTCGCGGAACCGCGCGACGTGCAAGGCATGATCCACCAGCTCGCCGATACCCTCGTTGCGGGCAGCGCTAATGGGGACAACGGGCACGCCCATCAGGCTCTCGAGCAAGTTGACGTCTACGGCGCCGCCGTTGGCGGTCACCTCGTCCATCATGTTGAGCGCGATGACCATGGGGCGGTCGAGCTCCATGAGCTGCAGTGTCAAGTACAGGTTACGCTCGATGTTGGTAGCGTCAATGATGTCGATGATGGCGTCCGGGCGCTCGTCGAGGATGAACTGACGGCTCACGACCTCTTCGCCTGTGTACGGCGACAGGGAGTAAATGCCAGGCAGATCGGTAACGCTCGCCTCGGGATGGTTACGGATGGTGCCATCTTTGCGGTCGACAGTCACGCCGGGAAAGTTACCGACGTGCTGGTTGGAGCCCGTCAGCTGGTTGAATAACGTGGTCTTGCCGCAGTTTTGGTTGCCGGCGAGGGCAAAGTGCAGCGGCGCGCCCTCGGGCACGGCCGTCTTTGCCGCACGGGGCGAATACGTCCCCTCGCCAAGTGCCGGATGCTCCGTCGTGCCGATTGCGGCGTTAGCGCGCGGACCTGTATCGGTGTCGTGAATACCCACGAGCTCGATGCGAGCGGCATCGTCCTTACGCAGTGTCAACTCGTAGTCACGCAGGCGGATCTCGAGCGGGTCACCCATGGGGGCGTACTTCATCATGGTGACTTCGGTGCCCGGCGTTAGGCCCATGTCCAAAATATGCTGTCGGAGTGCCTGGTCGTCCGATGTCACCGATGCGACGACGGCGTCCTTTCCAATCTCGAGTGTATCGAGCCTCACGTCCGTGTTCCTCCCTCGGCGCCCACAGGGCGTTGCATTTATGTTCACCATGGCTAACCGTTTGCCATGGCTAACCAATTTTAAGCTTACATGATAGCGTGAACACACAACGACGTTCAATCAGCAGATTGGCGCAATGGGGACAGGCAGGAGAGTTCAGGGCCATAGTTTCCCGATGAGGCCTCTCGGGGAAACTACATCCCAGAATTCTGGCTCGAAACGGGATATGGTTTCCCAAACAGGCCTCTTACGGAAAATGCATCCCGGAATCCCCACTCGAAACGGGACGCACTTTCCCAGTCGAGGCCCTATGGGAAACCGTGTCCCACCTTGAAGGGGGAACTGGGATGCAGTTTCCGGACGGGACATCAAAAACAAAGTTGCGGTGGAATAGTTCCTGGATGGGCTGGTTGATGCCCCAGATAGGAACTATTTCACCGCAAGTTATTGAAGGGCTGGGATGCCCGTCCTCTTACAGATGGCGCTCCAGAAAGCGGAAGGCTAGGCGAATCCAGGGGCGGACCGCCACCTGCTTGTCCTCGTTGTCGACCGCGGTGTTGGCGTTGCCGAGCGAAAGGCCGTGACCGCCCTGGTCAAAGACGTGCATCTCGCAAGCGACGCCCTCCTCCGCCATGCGTTGGGCAAACGGATAGACCTGCGCGATCGGCGCCGTCTTGTCGTCGGACACGCCCCATACAAAGGTCGGTGGCATCTGACGCGAAACATGCGTGGTGGGGCAGATGTCGGCCAGATGCTCGTCAGTTGCCTCGCCGCCCGTCACCATCGACAGGTAGTCGTTGAGCAAATCGCGCCCCGTCTTGCCGCCCGTCTTGGGCACGCGCAAGTCAATGCGCGGATCGCGCGTCTGCATGTCGCGCACATAGGCAAAGTCGAGCAATGGATAGCCCAGCACCACGGCATCGGGACGAATGTCGTCCGGACGCGCCCCGGCAAGTGCCGCAAAGGGGCCGGTCTTCCACTGTGTTGCCAGCGAGGCGCAAATCATGCCGCCAGCAGAAAAGCCCACGACGCACACGCGCTTAGGATCGACATGCCACTCGTCGGCGTTGGCGCGCACCGTGGCGACCATCTTGGCAAGATCTGCCTGGGGATGCGGAAAGCTCACGTCACCCGTAGAACTCGTGACATAGTTGAGCACAAAGGCCTGGTAACCGTGATCCAAAAACGCAAACGCCACAGGATCCTGCTCATGCGGAGCGATATGCGTAAACGCACCTCCGCCACAGATAATCACCGCGGGGCGGCGGCCATTCGGTTTATCGGGCAACGGCTCGGCACCCAAATACGTAAACGTCGCCGGATAATCCTCGGTCGGCTCCTCGCCCCACAGCGCATGGTTCTCGACAATCATATGTGCTCCCTTCGCGCAAATTATGCGCCCTTGTTTTTCGCCTTCAAGCGTACCCCACTTGAACCCGTGGCGCAGAAACACTCCGGCAATAAGTTTCCCTTCAACTGATATATCACATAATCCCAGTTCAGAGGTATCGTTGAGCAGCGTAGAATAGGGGCGTTGACCAAGCCGCGAAACACATGTGAAACGTTTCCGGCAAACCAAACGCGCGATATGCGCCTATTTAAGTTGGAGGCAACTATGGGTCTGCTCGATTCGCTTAAGTCCACCTTCACCTCGACCGGCGAGGCGTCCGTTCCGCCCGCAGCAAGCTTCGCTACCCGCGAAGGCGTCATCTATGCCCCCGTCAACGGCGTGCTCGTCAACCTGAACGAGGTTCCCGACGAGACGATCGCCTCGGGCATGCTTGGCCAGGGCTATGGCATCGAGCCCATTACCGGCACCATCTATGCGCCCGCCAACGGCCGCATCGGTGCCACCACTGTCACCAACCACTCCATCGGCATGATCACCGAGGACGGCCTGCGCGTGTTCATCCATGTTGGCCTGGGCACCGTGGAAATGAACGGCAAGGGTTTTGCCCGCTTTGTCGAGATGGGCGATGTGGTCAAGGCAGGCCAGCCGCTCATCAGCTTCGACCGCGAGGCCATTAAGGCCGCTGGTCACGAGGACATCGTGACCGTCATCGTCTCCGAGCTCGATCGTCTTAAGAGCATCGACCATGTCGGCGAGTCTGGAACGCTTATCGGCGGCAACCCGCTCGTCAAGCTTGGCGACCCGCTGCTGGTTGCCAAGACCAAGTAGCCAGGCCCCACGCCACACAGCCAAAAGGCACCTCGTCAAGCGCCCGCGACCATTTGGCCGCGGGCGCTTTTCGTTTGAAAAACCATCCCGCCAATGCTTTATCTGTATAGCTCAAATGAGCCGAGCTGCTAGAATATCGAACTGTATGGATAACTATCATTCAACCGTTATGGGAGGATACGTGAACCGCACCAAAATCGCGCAGCTCTATGCCGATGCCGAGTCGCTCGGCGGCCAGACCGTCACCGTCGCCGGCTGGGTCAAGTCCGTCCGCGACATGAAGAACTTTGGCTTTGTTACGCTCAACGACGGCAGCTGCTTCCGCGACCTGCAGGTCGTCATGAACCGCGAGGCACTCGACAACTACGACGAGATCGCCCATCAAAACGTCTCGGCCGCACTGATTTGCACCGGCACCGTCAAGCTGACCCCCGATGCGCCCCAGCCTTTCGAGCTTTCTGCCACCTCCATCGAGGTCGAGGGCACGAGCGCCCCGGATTACCCGCTGCAGAAGAAGCGCGCAACCGTCGAGTTCCTGCGCACCCAGCAGCACCTGCGCCCGCGCACCAACCTGTTCCGCGCCGTGTTCCGCATCCGCTCTGTCGCGGCTGCCGCCATCCACCGCTTCTTCCAGGAGCAGGGCTTTGTCTACGTCAACACCCCCATCATCACCACGAGTGACTGCGAAGGCGCCGGCGAGATGTTCCGCGTGACCACGCTCGACCCCAAAAATCCGCCCCTCACCGAGTCCGGCGAGGTCGACTGGAGCCAGGACTTCTTTGGCAAGCATGCAAGCCTCACCGTGTCCGGCCAGCTCAATGCCGAGAACTTTGCCATGGCCTTTGGCGACGTGTACACCTTTGGCCCCACCTTCCGCGCCGAAAACTCCAACACCACGCGCCACGCCGCCGAGTTTTGGATGATCGAGCCCGAGATGGCCTTCGCCGACCTCAACGACTACATGGACAACGCCGAGGCCATGCTCAAGTACGTCCTTAAGGACGTTATGGCCACCTGCCCCGACGAGCTCAATATGCTCAACAAGTTTGTGGACAAGGGTCTGCTCGAGCGCCTGGACCATGTCGCCAACTCCGACTTTGCCCGCGTTACCTACACCGAAGCCGTCGAGATCCTGGAGCAGGCAGTCGCTGCTGGCCACCAGTTTGATTACCCCGTCAGCTGGGGCATCGACCTGCAGACCGAGCACGAGCGCTTCCTGACCGAGGAGCACTTTAAGCGCCCGACCTTCGTGACCGACTACCCGGCCGAGATCAAGGCCTTCTACATGCGCATGAACGACGACGGCAAGACCGTCGCCGCCGCCGACTGCCTGGTGCCGGGCATCGGCGAGATCATCGGTGGCTCCCAGCGCGAGGAGCGCCTGGATCTGCTCGAGGCCCGCATCAAGGACCTGGGTATGAATCCCGAGCAGTACAAGTACTACCTTGACCTGCGCCGCTACGGTTCCTGCAAGCACGCCGGCTATGGTCTGGGCTTCGAGCGCTTGGTCATGTATCTGACCGGCGTGGGCAACATCCGCGACGTCCTGCCGCACCCGCGCACCGTGGGCAACGCCGACTTCTAATCGTCGGACGCTAGCTCGCGTCGCCACACGCCAACGCTCATCGCACAAGCGCCTCTCGACATCGGTCGAGAGGCGCTTTTTTCAACAGCATCCGTCAAGCTTTTGGCAAGTTTTTGGTCAGTTGAGCAGGGCTGTTGAAAACTCGACCCGCCGTTTGCCGACGACTACCGACCGCCCAGAGCGCCCTGCGCCCCTGGGAAAGCCCCACGTCCTAGGCTCCATACCGTCGCCACCCAAAACGGAAAGGACGTGGGCACGATGACCGAAGCCGCTGTTGAAACCTACGACACCACGACTAGAGGCGCCGCCTCGATGGCGGCCTATCGCGCCGTTCGCATCCTGCAACTATTAAGCGAAAACACCGGCGAGGACAAGGCCATGCTTTCCGATGAGTTGATCCGGCGCCTCGCCCATCCCGACGACCCCGCCCGCATGCCCATCTCGGCGGCGCGGCGCAGCATCTACACCGCCATCTCCGCGCTTCGCCATGCCGGATACGAAATTGAGTACAAACGCGGCGTGGGCTACAAACTTCTTACCCGCCCGCTCACCGATGAAGAGATCATCCGGCTCCACGGTATGGTCATGCGCAACCGCTCCACACCTATCGCTATCCGCAAGAGCATGGCGCAGCACTTAGTTGCCATGGCGAGCGCCGACGTTCGCGGCTACCTCGATACACCCGAACCCGCTCCAAGCGCAGGCAGCAAGGCTACCAAGGCAACACGCACGCCCATCAAGCGCATCGACACGTGCGAGCTCGTCGAGCAGGCCATCGACCACGGAACCACGGTGAGTTTTGATATTTCGAGCGTCACGACACGCGGCGAAACCGAAGCAGCACGGATGACACTCCGTCCCTTTGCCATCAAGCAACGAGACGGCATCTCTTATTTGCTGGGAACGGTCTATGACGCCCGAGGCGCCGATGACACGTTGCGTACCGTAGAGATTGGCCGAATGAGAAACGTCACCACACGTCTCCTCGACGGCAAGAAGCTCTTCGCCGCCCTAGACGAGGACGACGCCTCCTCCGCCGCATAGGACCCTCCGCCGCCCATTCGACTACCCGTACCGCCCATCCGATTCTGTATTAAAAAACCCGCCAGGCTGTTGTAAAAATGGACATCAGCGCTACTATAGTTCCACTTGCACTTTGTCCCAGTGCAGTGTTTCCAGCCATTTTTATACTGGGGGTAATGATATGAAGGACATCACCATCAGCCGCAGGAGCCTTCTGGTCTCCGCCGGCCTGCTCGCGCTCGCCCCGCTCGCCGGATGCGGCGGCAACTCTGGTTCCGGCTCTGCTGCCGCCGGTTCCGACTACACCATCGGCGTTCTGCAGCTCACCGAGCACTCCGCACTCGATGCCGCCAACGACGGCTTTGTCAAGGCCATCAAGGAGAGCGGCCTTAAGGTCAAGATCGACCAGAAGAACGCCCAGAACGACCAGTCCACGTGTAAGTCCATTGCCGACAAGTTTGTGGGCGACAACGTCAACCTGATTTATGCCATCGCCACGCCCGCCGCGCAGGCTGCCGCCGGCGCCACGGCCGATATCCCCATCGTGGGCTGCGCCATCACCGACTACGCCGCCTCCGGCCTGGTCCAGGACAACGACAAGCCCGGCACCAACGTCACGGGCGCTTCCGACCTCACCCCGGTCGCCGAGCAGCTCGAGATGATGCAGAAGGTCCTGCCCGACGTTAAAAAGGTCGGCCTGCTCTACTGCACCGCCGAGTCCAACTCCGACGTCCAGATCAAGGCCGCCAAGAAGGAGCTCGACAAGCTGGGCCTCGAGTACACTGACTTCACCGTCTCGAGCTCCAACGAGATTCAGTCCGTCGTCGAGTCTGCCGTGGGCAAGGTCGACGCGCTGTACTCCCCCACCGACAACACCATCGCCGCGGGTGCCTCGCAGGTCGGCCAGATCTGCAAGGAAAACAAGCTTCCCTTCGTGACTGGCGAGGAGGGTATGTGCATGGCCGGCGGCCTGTTCACCCTCTCCATCAATTACGAGGACCTGGGCTACGCCGCGGGCGAGATGGCCGTTAAGATCCTGAAGGGCGAGGCCAAGCCCGAAGACATGCCGATCAAGCACCTCTCGAGCAAGGACCTGGTCGTCGTCAAGAACGACGAGATGGCCGAGGCCCTGGGCATCGACCTTTCCGCTCTGGACGCGTAATGCCATACGCGGCATGCGTCTAGAGCCCGTGCTCGCGCTTTAGCCGCGTTATTCAATATCTGAGCCACAGGGGCGGGCGCTGTAGACCGGCGTCCGCCCTGCTTGTTTCAGGTAAAACAAAACGTCTGTCCGCAGCTCTTCTATGCATTGTTACCGCTATTATGGTGAATCACGTGTCCACCCCATCCTAGGAGGTATGAAGCATGCTCATTGCATTGCAGGGCGCCGTTTCGCAGGGCGTCCTCTGGGGCATTATGGTGCTTGGCGTGTTTATCACGTTCCGCCTGCTCGACATTCCCGATATGACCTGCGACGGCAGCTTTGCCCTCGGCGGCTGCGTCTGCGCTGTGCTCATCGTCAATAACAACGTCGACCCGCTGCTCGCCGTGCTGGCCGGCATGTGCGCCGGCGCCATCGCGGGCGCCGTCACGGGCATTTTGACCACCGTCTTCGAGATTCCCGCGATCCTCGCCGGAATCCTCACCCAGATCAGCCTGTGGTCCATCAACCTGCGCATCATGGGCAAGTCCAATACGCCCATTCTTGCCAAGGGCACCGTGTTCTCGGCCGTCAGCAACATGACGGGTCTGCCGCAGTCCACCGTTGCCATCATCTTGGGCATCCTGCTCGCCGTGGCTATCGTTGCCATCCTGTATTGGTTCTTTGGCACCGAGATCGGCTCGGCGCTGCGCGCCACCGGCAACAACGAGTACATGATCCGCGCTCTGGGCGTCAACACCAACTCCACCAAGATGATCGCCCTCGTGCTCTCCAACGCCCTCATCGGCCTTTCGGGCGCGCTCATCTGCCAGAGCCAGAAGTATGCCGACATTGGTATGGGCACCGGTGCCATCGTTATCGGTCTTGCCGCCATTGTTATCGGTGAGGTGCTCGGCCGTCTGCTGCCCGGCGGCCTCACGCAGTTTAGCGTCCGTCTTGCCTCCGCCGTCTTTGGCTCCGTGGTGTACTTCCTTATCCGCGCCATCGTGCTGCAGTTGGGCATGGACGCCAACGACATGAAGTTGCTCTCCGCCGTGATCGTCGCCGTGGCCCTGTGCGTGCCCGTGGTTTGGGAGCGCTATAAGCTCCGCAGCTCCTACACGAAGGGGGATGAGGCAGATGCTTAAGCTCTCGCACGTCAAGAAGACCTTTAACAAGGGCACCGTCACCGAGAAGCGCGCGCTCACCGGCGTCGACCTCACCCTGAATGACGGCGACTTTGTAACCATGATCGGCGGCAACGGCGCCGGCAAGTCCACTCTGCTCAACATGATCGCCGGCGTGTACCCGCTCGATTCGGGCGTTATTGAGCTCGACGGCACCGACATCTCGCGCCTGAGCGAGTCGCAGCGCGCCAAGTACCTGGGCCGCGTGTTTCAGGACCCCATGCGCGGTACCGCTGCCGACATGCAGATCGCCGAGAACCTGGCCCTCGCCAAGCGTCGCGGCCAGCGTCGCGGCCTTTCGTGGGGCGTCACCAAGGCCGAGAAAGATGAGTACGTTGAGCTGCTCAAGCGCCTGGACCTTGGTCTGGACACGCGTCTCAACGCCAAGGTCGGCCTGCTCTCGGGCGGCCAGCGCCAGGCACTCACCCTGCTGATGGCCACGCTCACCAGGCCGCGCCTGCTGCTGCTCGACGAGCACACTGCGGCCCTCGACCCCAAGACGGCATCGAAGGTGCTCAATCTGACCGAAGAGATCGTCGACGAGCACCACCTGACCACGCTCATGGTCACGCATAACATGAATGACGCCATCCGTCTGGGCAATCGCCTGATCATGATGCACGAGGGCCACGTAATCTACGACGTGGCGGGCGATGAGAAGAAGTCGCTCACCGTCGCCGACCTGCTGCAGAAGTTCGAGGAGGTCTCGGGCGGCGAGCTCGCCAACGACCGCATGCTGCTGAGCTAAACCTACCAAAAAGGGACAGGTTTATTTTGACAGGTTTTACCTGCGCAAACGTCAAAACCGCCGCAAAGGGACAGACGCCCTTGCGGCGGTTTTCGCATATTATGTCGATAATCCGATATTCAACCAGACATTCTGGCTAAGGACTAAGGAAACTGCCTTGAAAAGACTCCCCCGCCTTGCGTTAGCCGCCGCGTTGTTTGCCGGCTCGCTCGCAGGCATCCCAAGCCTCGCTTTCGCGGGGAACCTGCCCGCCGCTATTGACGGCTCCGTGGCCGTCATGCACACCAACGACATCCACGGCAGCTACAAGTACAGCTACAACGAAAGCAAGGGCACCGGCACGGTGGGCTTTGATGGACTGGCGGTTCTCTATAGCGCCCAAAGCAGCGCCCCCGATCTTTTGCTCGATGCGGGCGACACCTTCCACGGACAGTCCTTCGCCACCATGAGCGAGGGCAAGAGCATCGCCGAGCTCATGGACACCTTCTACGCCGACGGCTACGATGCGACCACGCCAGGCAACCACGACTGGAGCTACGGTGCGGACAAACTCCGCACCATGACCGGCTACAGCACCACTGGCACGCCCTTCGCCATGCTCTGCGCGAACGCGAAGTCTACGAGCGGCGTATGGAGTTCGAGCATCACCAAGACACTCGATCGCACCTGGGAGGATAGCGAAAATCACTCCACATTCGACTACAAAATCAAGGTCGGCGTCGTGGGTGCCATGGATGAGTCGCTGGGATCCTCGCTGCGCGCGGACCTGGTCGCGGGCACGTCGTTCTCGAGTGCCGCGAACGCCATCAATACCGAGGCAGAACAGCTGCGCAGGGAGGGCTGCGATGTTGTTGTGTGTATCGCGCATACGCTCAACGCCAAGACCTTTGCCACACGGCTCCGTGGCGTCGATGCCCTTATCGCAGGCCACGAGCACATCAACCTTAACGAGAAGGTGACGGGAGCCGACGGCAAGACGATCCACGTTGTCGAGGCAGGCAGCGCCTTTGCCGAGGTGGGGCTGCTTTCCATTCCGTACAAGTACGACACCAATGGCACCGAGACGACCGACGATGACACGGTCACGGTCCCTGCAGACGGCAGCGACGAGAAGCTCTACACCGCCAAGAACGTCAACGACCTTTTGGCAGACCCCGACAAGGGCTCCGACTACCAAAGCTGCCTTGAAGCCGTCCGCAACAAGATCAAGCCGCTCGACGAGGCCTTTGAAAACGAATCGAACAAGGTACTCGGCGCATCCACCACCAACTATTTCTACGGCGAGGACGCCGCAGGCACGCATGGTTGGGAAATGGTGCGCACCACCGATTTCCGCCCCAGCAAGGAGGGCGATACCACCAAGGCCCAGACCATCGGCCACGTGATTTGCGGCTCCTATCTTGCCCTGACGGGCGCAGACCTTGCCATCGAGAACGCGGGTGGCATCCGCGGCGGCATCGCTGCGGGCGATGTGACTGCCGGCAACGTCATCGCTATCTCGCCCTACGGCAACACCGTGGAGACCTGGACCATGACCGGCGCGGACTTCCTGACAGCGCTCGAGCACTCACTGCAGATCAGCGACGAGTGCAACGACAGCTACGAGCTTCAGCAGGCTTATGTGGCGGCCGGTCACACCGAGCAGGAGGCGCAAGACAAGTACAAGTGGCGCGATGACTCTGGCAGCGTTCTCTCCTTTGGCGGCATCAACGTGACGATTGATTGGACACAGCCCGAGGGCAAGCGCATTGTGAGTGCCACACTCACCAAAGACGGCAGCACGCTCGACCCCGCCAAGACCTATACCGTCGCCACCAACAACTACATCATCACCAACACGACCGACTTTCCCACCTTTGCACACGCCACCAAGTACACCGAGTGGGGCACGTGCGAGGCGGCGCTGAGGGCGCTGATCGGGCAGAACGGCTGGGAGAGCAAGATGGCCGGGCTCGCCGGCACCATCAGCTTTGGCTCCGCTGCCGTGGACCCCACGCCCACACCGGCCCCGACGCCTAAGCCCTCGCCTAAGACGGACACGACGACCACGAAGGTCATCACCAAGAAGACGACCGGTAAGCTCGCCGCAACGGGAGACCGCACGCTGGCAGTAGTTGGCGCGTGCCTTATCGGCGGCATCATCGTCATCATCCTCGGCATTATCTGGAAGCGTCGACGCTAAGCTACACCGCCGGGCCTTGCAGCCCCGCCGCGTAAACCTTATATCGAGCACAGAAGCCCGTCCGATGTGATCGGACGGGCTTCTTGGTGGGTATCATGGTTGGACGATCATTAGGAGGTTTTCCCTACATGGAATTGTTTGAGCCGATTCTTCATTTCTTTGAGCAACGGTGGGTCCACAACATCATCTGGGCCGTCATCTTGGCGATAGGCACCGCCGTCGCCGCCAAGGTCGTATCCAAGACCCTGAACCATCTGCTTAACCGAGACGATAACCCGCTACCGGCATCGAGTATCTTCATCAACATCGCGCGCGCCGTCATCTGGATGATCGGCGGCAGCTTTATCCTCGACAACTGTTTTGGCATTAATGCAAACGCCCTCGTCGCCGCTCTTGGCGTCGGCGGCATCGCCATCTCCCTGGGTTTCCAGGACACGCTCTCAAACCTTATCGGCGGCATGCAAGTGACCTTTATGGGCATCATCAAGCCCGGCGACAATATCGAGGTCGGCGGTGTGTCGGGCGTGGTCCAAGACATCACTTGGCGCCATACAACGATTGAGGATGCCTGTGGACAGACCATCATTGTGCCCAACTCCAACATCTCCAAGAACACGCTCGTGCATTTGATGCCCTTTGGACGCGTGGCCGTGCCCGTTGCCGTAAAGGACACGTCTAAGTGGGCTTCCCTTGACGCGCTGGCAGACGAGCTCACGAGCGCAACCAAAACGGCCGTCTCGCCCATCTCGGGCTTTGACAAAGAGCCCTACGTGCTCTTTAGCGAAATCGGCGACTTTGGCATCAAAGGAAAGATCATCTTTATCGTCAGCGACGACAGCACCACTTTCACCGCTGCCGACGCCTGCATCCGCGCCATCGCCCCCATCATCGCCTAAACCACCGCAAAGGGGTCAGGCATCTTTGTAGTGGTTTTCATTCGTGGTACCATGGTTCATATAGTTGTTTAAACGACTAAGGGAGCAACATTATGGAAGAGGCCTATCGTCAAGCACGCAAGCGCGGCGAGCAAGGACGTCGACGCGCCATTAGCCAAAGCGAGCATCCATACCTTACGGACCTCGATAGCTTGGTTGCTCAGCTCCCCTTAGGTCAGCGAGAGAATGTCGGCCTGCGGGATATTCCGCTCGAAATGGTCGTCGGCACGGTCACCAAGGGCCGTCAGTCCGCCTTTTCGTGTAACTTTATGCCCCTGCTGCCGTTTAACACCGAGTTCGCCCGCAAGTGGTCCAACCTCTACGATATCCAGGTAACCGAGGGCTATCGCGACCCCATCATCGTCACCGAGTTCATGCATCGGTTCTATGTCCAGGAAGGCAACAAACGCGTCAGTGTCCTCAAATTCCTGGACGCTCCAACGGTTTCGGCCAGGGTTACCCGTCTCTACCCCGGCACATGGGATTCCGTCGAAAGCCGCCTGTACGGTGAATTCTGCGCGTTTTGGCGCGTCTGCCCCCTATACGAGATCGAGTTCTCGCGTGAGGGAAGCTACGAGACGCTCGCCAAGATGCTCGGTCAGAACCTTATCGAAAAATGGCCGCAGAAAAAGGTCGACTACCTGCGCCACACCTTCCTGCTCTTTAAGCGCGCCTACCTTCGCGCAGGCGGCGACCACCTGGACATTACGCCTGCCGACGCCATGCTCGTTTACCTCAATGTGTACAACCAGGACCGCCTGCTGGATACGCCGACGGATATCGTCGTAAACCGCCTGTGCAAGATCTGGCGCGAGCTGGTCATTGCCGGCAAAAATGACGAGGACAAGGTCGATCTTGTCGAAGCGCCGAGCGTCGATGAGGAGGAGTCGCCCGCCAAGTCCACCTCTGGCGTGCTCAACTTCTTTATGGGCAAGACTGTCTATTCGGCGGCCAACCCCCTGCGTATCGCCTTTATCCATGAGTTCCCCTGTGCGGCGTCGAGCTGGGACAGTCTGCACGACCAAGGGCGTCAGTATCTCGATGAGCACTTTGACGGCATCGTGCGCACCGAGGCGTTCGAGGACTGTCGCGATCCGGACGTGTTCTACGCCGCCGTGGAAACGGCTGTCAAACATGGAGACAACGTCATCTTCTCGACCTCGCACCGCCTGATGGAATACACGCTCAGAGCTGCCGTTGAGTATCCCCAGGTTCGGTTCCTTAACTGCTCTATCGGCCTTCCCCACCAAAGCGTCCGTTCGTACTTTGGCAAGATGTACGAGGCCAAGTTCCTCCTGGGCGCCCTTGCCGCCAGCATGGCGGACAACCATCGCATCGGCTACCACGCGTCGGTCTTCGCATCCGGCGCGCTCAGCGAGATCAATGCCTTTGCCATCGGCGCCTCGCTGCTCGACCCCCGCGCGCAAATTATCCTCACCTGGGGCGATGTGCCCGCCGGCGGTCTTGCCGAGGCCATGTGCCGCGAAGGCGTGAGCGTCATGACCGGCGCTGACATGTCAAAGTCGCTCGAAGACCCTACGGCCTACGGACTCCACCGCCTGGTCGATGGCAAGGTTTCCGGCATCGCCATGCCGGTATGGAACTGGGGCCGTTACTACGAGCTCATCGTTCGCAGCCTTCTGCACGGCACGTGGGACGAGACCAGCGATGACAACCAAGTGCGCGCCGTCAACTACTGGTACGGCATGAGCTCCGGCGTTATCGACATCCGTTACGCTCCGGGCCTACCCTACCAGACGCGCAAACTCGTGCAGTTGCTCCGCAACGGCATTGTCGAGGGATCCATCAACCCCTTTGGCGGCGAGCTCCACAGTCAGAACGGCGTGGTACAGATCGAAGGCTTCCCTCCGCTGCCGAGCACGCAGATTGTCGAGATGAATTGGCTGGCGGATAACGTGGTAGGCACCATTCCGCAGCTCGACGATGAGCCGAAAGTCCCTGCCCTATGAAAATCCTTGCCATAGCCGATACCGAAGAACGATGCCTTTGGGAGTGCTTTCGCAAGGAACGCTTTGAGGGCGTCGACCTGATTTTGTCCGCCGGCGATCTGGACCCGGACTATCTTGAGTTTTTGGTTACGGTCATCAACAAACCGCTCATCTACGTGCGTGGCAATCACGATGACCGCTACGCACGTCATGCACCGGGCGGATGTATCTGCGTAGAAGACAGCGTGTACACGTACCGAGGGATTCGCATTGCGGGCCTTGGCGGGTCCATGCGTTATCGCGACGGCGCCAACATGTACACCGAACGCGAGATGTCCAAGCGTATGCGTAAGCTGTCGCGTAAGGTTAGGATGGTCGGCGGGTGCGACATTCTGCTTACCCATGCGCCCGCCGCCGGTATGGGTGATCTGGACGATCTACCGCATCGAGGGTTTGAGTGCTTTAACACGGCGCTTGAGTCCTGGGGAGCCGACTACATGGTGCATGGGCATGTACACCAAAGCTACGGTTACGATTTTCAGCGCGAGCGGCAGCATGTGTGTGGAACGACGATCATCAACGCCTGCGGCTATACGCAGTTTGAGCTCGACCAGACGCGCTACCCCATCCGTGGCTGGCAGGCAGCCTGGCTCAACTCGCAAACCATGCGCCGCGAGCTCAAGCGCCACGAGGCCATTGAGTCCTCTACCGCAAGAACGCCCTGGTAACCACCTTTAAGGCTTGACGCTGCGCCGGCCCCAAGCACCCCATCTCGCCCTTCAAACCGTCGCTCGCGTACCAAAGTACGCGTCGCTCCTCTTTCGGGGCGACCTGGGGCACTTGGAACCGGCTCGCTGCGATGCCATAACATTGACGCCAAAGTGCCAAAACCACCACAAAGGTGCCTGTCCCCTTTGTGGTGGTTTTGACCCGAGATAGCAAGAAACCCGGTCCTGCACAAGGCAGAACCGGGTTTCTTTAACAATGCTTGCTTTGCTCAGGCAGTAACTAGCAGTTACTCAGCCAGGAAGTCACGCTGGACAGCGGGATCGACCTTGACGCCAGGGCCCATGGTGGAAGACACGGAGATGGACTTGACGTACTTGCCCTTAGCAGAAGAGGGCTTGACGCGCAGGATCTCGGTGTACAGGGCAGCGTAGTTCTCGACGAGCTGCTGCTCAGAGAAGGACTTCTTGCCCAGGGGCACGTGGCAGATGCCGTAGCGGTCGGCACGATACTCAACGCGGCCGGCCTTGAGCTCGGAGACCATCTTGGCGACGTCCATGGTCACGGTACCGAGCTTAGGGTTCGGCATAAGGCCACGGGGACCAAGGATCTTACCGATGCGGCCAACCTTGGCCATCATGTTCGGCGTAGCGATAGCGGCGTCGAAGTTGATCTCGCCCTTCTGGATCTGGGCGACGAGCTCGTCGGAACCGATGATGTCGGCGCCGGCAGCCTCGGCCTCGCGGGCCTTCTCGCCCTCGGCGAAGACGGCAACACGAACGGTCTTGCCGGTGCCGTGGGGCAGGGAGATGGAACCACGGATGTTCTGGTCAGCCTTACGAGTATCGATGCCCAGACGGAAGTGGGCCTCGACGGTCTCGTCGAACTTGGCGGTGTCGAGCTCCTTGATGAGCTTGGCAGCCTGAAGGGGGGTGTAGAGCGTGGCGCGGTCGATCTTCTCAGCAGCGGCGTTATAGCTCTTACCATGCTTAGCCATGTGCATTACCTCCTGTGGTTAAACGGGCGTGAGCCCTCCCACATCGTATCGTGTGCCCTATTGCACACATTTAACGGGCGCCCCGGTCGGAGCACCCGTCGTTACCATAAGAAATCGCTACTCAGCGATGGTGACGCCCATGGAACGGGCGGTACCGGCGATGATCTTCTTGGCGGCGTCAATGTCGTTGGCATTGAGGTCCGGCATCTTGATCTCGGCGATCTTGGTGAGCTGCTCCTGGGAGAGCTGACCAACCTTGTCGGCCTGGGGCTTAGCGGAACCAGACTTGAGGTTCAGCTCCTTCTTGATGAGGTGAGCCGCCGGCGGGGTCTTGGTGATGAAGGAGAAGGACTTATCCTCGTAGACAGAGATCTCAACGGGGATGATGTCGCCCTTCTTGTCCTGCGTCTCGGCGTTAAAGGCCTGGCAGAACTGCATGATGTTCACGCCAGCAGCGCCCAGGGCGGGGCCGACGGGAGGAGCGGGGTTAGCTGCACCAGCAGGAATCTGGAGCTTAATGACGTTGGCAACCTTCTTCTCAGCCATGGTCATTCCTTTCGAATCACGAGTGTGAAGTACTTGCTATATCGTAAGCACGCACGTGTTAGAAGCACTCCTGAGATGAGCAGTCACAGAAGAAGCACGCTCGCGCGAACGGACGAAAACTTAAGCGATGACAGCGACCTGGTTAAAGTCGAGCTCGACCGGCGTCTCGCGGCCAAAGATCATCAGCGTGACCTTGAGCTTGCCAGCCTCGGTGTTAACCTCGGAGACCTTGCCATCAAAGTCGGTAAGCGGGCCATCGGTGACGCGGACGGACGTGCCGACCTCAATATCAACCGAGGTGCGCTTGGGCGAATCGCCCTTACCGGGACGACGAGTCATCTTGTTGTACTCGTCGCGGGAAAGCGGAGCGGGCTTGCCGTTGCCGCCTAGGAAACCGGTGACGCCAGGCGTGTTACGAACACACGTCCAAGCATCGTCATCCATCTCCATGCGGACCAGGACATAACCCGGGAAGATCTTGGAATCCTTGGTCTCACGCTTGCCACCCTCTTTAATCTCGGTGACGCGCTCCATAGGAATCTCGATATCAAAGATACGGTCCTGCATGCCCATGGTCTCGATACGATGCTCGAGATCGGACTTTACGCGGTTCTCGTATCCGGAGTAAGTGTGAACGACGTACCAACGCTTAGACATGGTTTAGCCCCTCAATCCAGAGAACAGTGCAAGAGCCTCGCCAAAGCCAGCATCGAGCAGAGCGATGACGACGCCGACGACGATCAGAGAAGCGCAAACGACAACCGAGTAGTTCACGAGCTCCTTCTTATCGGGCCACGTGACACGCTTCATCTCGGACTTGACCGAAGCGAAATACTTCTTGGTGCGGGCGAAGAAACCAGGCTTCTCGTTCTTCTTGGACTTCGCAGCCTTCTCGTTCTTCTTGGCAACGGCCTTCTTGGCCTCAACCTTGGAGTTGGCGGCAGCTTTGTTGGCAGGTGCCGGCTGCTGAGCCTTCTTCTTGTTCTTCTTGTTGGCCATTTGGGTTACCTCCGCGCAATGCGCTTATACATGAGTAAACCGTAAGCCCCCAAGTGGGAGCTTACGGAATAATGACTGGCACGCCAGGAAGGACTCGAACCCTCAACACTCGGTTTTGGAGACCGATGCTCTACCAATTGAACTACTGGCGTATGTGACTAGAGACTAGCGAGTCTCTTTGTGCAGCGTGTGATGACGGCACCAGGGGCAATACTTCTTGATCTCCATACGATCAGGCATGGTCGACTTGTTCTTGGTGGTCGTATAGTTGCGGCGCTTGCACTCAGTGCACGCAAGAGTAACTAGAGTACGCATGTATCCTGAACCTTTCATTTCCGCCCCGTACGGGCACGAGTTGTTACTTTATCAGCTCCACGTAAGTGCTGTCAATGAAAACCTCGAGTCAATTGGTTCTCGGTGGATCCATTCATATTTGGAACACATCAATGAAGCCATCGAGAGCTAATCGACGGTGCATCCAGGACCAATATCGATCCTCTCGACACCAGCAACGGCTCAATATCCATTGCAGAAAAGAACCCGGCACCCATATAAGTGCCGGGTTCTCTAAGTCAGCTATATCAAAGAGCTAATTTACTCAATGATCGTGGAGACGATGCCCGAACCGACGGTGTGGCCACCCTCGCGGATAGCGAAGCGCAGGCCCTCCTCCATGGCGATCGGGTGGATGAGGTCGCCCTCGATGGTGATGTGGTCACCAGGCATAGCCATCTCGGTGCCCTCGGGGAGCTTGACCGTACCGGTAACGTCGGTGGTACGGAAGTAGAACTGAGGACGATAACCATCGAAGAACGGGGTGTGACGGCCGCCCTCCTCCTTGGTCAGAACGTAGATCTCGCCGGTGAACTTGGTGTGCGGGGTAACCGAACCGGGCTTGCAGAGAACCTGGCCGCGCTCGATATCCTCACGCTTGATGCCGCGGAGCAGCAGACCGACGTTGTCGCCAGCCTCGCAGAAGTCCATGGACTTACGGAACATCTCGATACCGGTAACGACGGTGTTCTGGGTATCCTTGATGCCGACGATCTCGACGGGCTCGTTGAGCTTGAGCTCACCGCGCTCGACACGGCCGGTAGCAACGGTGCCACGGCCGGAGATGGTCATAACGTCCTCAACGGCCATCAGGAACGGGAGGTCGTTGTTACGAGCAGGCGTCGGGATGTACTCGTCGACGGCATTCATGAGCTCGCGGATAGCGTCCATCCACTTGGCGTCGCCCTCGAGAGCGCCCAGAGCGGAACCACGGATGACGGGGATGTCGTCGCCGGGGAAATCGTACTCGGAGAGGAGCTCACGGGTCTCCATCTCGACGAGGTCGATGAGCTCGTCATCGTCGACCATGTCGCACTTGTTCAGGAAGACGACGATGTAGGGAACGCCGACCTGACGGGCGAGCAGGATGTGCTCGCGGGTCTGAGCCATGGGGCCGTCGGTAGCAGCGATGACCAGGATAGCGCCGTCCATCTGAGCAGCACCGGAGATCATGTTCTTGACGTAGTCAGCGTGGCCCGGGCAGTCAACGTGAGCGTAGTGACGGGCAGCAGTCTCGTACTCGACGTGGGAGACGGAGATCGTAATGCCGCGCTCGCGCTCCTCGGGAGCCTTGTCGATGTTCTCGAACGCAGTGAAGTCAGCCTTGCAGCCCTCGGTCTCGGAGAGAACCTTGGTGATGGCAGCGGTCAGCGTGGTCTTGCCGTGGTCGACGTGACCAATGGTGCCGATGTTAACATGCGGCTTAGTGCGCTCAAACTTCTCTTTGGCCATAAAGCCCTCCTCTAAACAGGTCGTCCCCGGACGGGACTTTGCCTTTATACCATAGTGGCCTCTCAACATACTATTGAGAAGCCACCGTGTTACCTATGGTAGCGGTGACTGGATTCGAACCAGTGACGCCACGGGTATGAACCGTGTGCTCTAACCAACTGAGCTACACCGCCGGATGGAGCCTGCAACCAGACTTGAACTGGTGACCTCTTCGTTACCAACGAAGTGCTCTACCGACTGAGCTATACAGGCACTTGACGGGTGGGAGCTATAGGATTCGAACCTATGTAGGCAGAGCCAACGGGTTTACAGCCCGTCCCCATTAACCACTCGGGCAAACTCCCAATCGTTCAAGTATCCGCAGGTCCTTTGGTCTTTTGGACCGCCGCCCCCGCGAACGAAGAAGATAATACGATGCAACCTTGGGGGCTGTCAACGAAAACCTCTAGATACACGGTTCCGGGCGTATCTATATAGTTGTGACCTGCACTGATAATTGTCCTTGGGGGAAGCGGGCACTGCGGGGGCGCGTCAACAGCGCGCGATTTCCGCGTCGCAGCGCTACCCTGATGCTGAACGCCGGGACGATGACCCACTGAC
>JAXJBU010000069.1:0-119501 GCA_036302865.1 Collinsella sp.
CCGCCGTCAACGCGTTCCTCAGGGCGCTCGTCCGGGAGGGCGGGATGCCGTTCGAGATGAGGGTCAAGATGCCGGCGCCCGACGGGGAGACGGCGAGTTAGCCGGCAGGTCGGCATGTCAATCCTGGTCTAACAGAGCCTTTCTTTATCGGTTCTGCTCGCGAGATTGAAAACCAGAATGTATCGTTCATCCCCTTTAAATCCTTCGGGCTTTTGGGAAAAAGCACGCCAATATTCACGATCAAGAAGTAAAGTTGGATCGAGACACCTAAATACTGGCTTCTCCGTCAACGGCGCGATTTGCTCTACTGCATGAGCTTCTCGCACGCTTATCGCATCGAATTTAGTAAGGTACTCTCGAATTTCTTGTTGCTCTATCTCGTTATAGATATGACTACCGAGACTCGAAGCAAGTGAAAGACGGCGAGTTGCTTTGCCGAATTGAAGAAAAAAAGCGGGCTCAATGCCGCCGGTAATAAAAGGATTCCAAACCTGATCGCTGCCGACGATTAGCGCATCAGCTTCAATATCAGCCATTTGAGCACACGAAGTATACACCCGTTCCGTTCGAGGGAGCCTCGAATGGAATTTTTTAAAAGCGCGCGCATGCAGCTTTGCACGCTGGAAAAAGATATTTTTGGCCGCTGCTATAAGGCCAGCTTTAAAATCACCATCCTTGATGAGCTGGAAAGGAGTCTCATTTCCTTTTCGCTCATAAGGATTAATGAAATTGAGAATCTCCGCCTTGCAACCAACATTCTTAAGTGCTTCTAGAGTTGCAAATGCTTGCAAACATGCGCCATAGCTCCACGTCATGTGAAAGGTCAGCAGATAGTTGTTATTCGACATCAGATATCCTTTCTAGGGATTAATTCATGCGAACAGATTGAATAAAGAAGAACAAATGCGTAGACAAGATGTTGATAAGGAAAAAATCCATTTAATAGCAACGGAAATAAAATGAAAACGGTGAGGAGTACGGCTGCACCCTTATTTAAAGAAGCGAACAACGAATGAAATAAAGTACATAAGCATGCAAGATACAGGCAAAGACCAGTTAGGCCAAATCCATACAGCAACATTACCAAGTCGTCATGAGCCCAAATATAAAGACTGAGCGCACGTTTATTGAGCTCATAGATTGTTGAAAAAGCGTTTCCAAAAGCTATGCCCATTGAACCAGAATTAGCCCATGCCAGGATATCTGTGAGCCAAATTTCGTTTCTACCATTAGTAATTGCGGATAGCAGCGAGTCTGCGTATATATTTCCGCTAGCAAACTCAAATTTATTGGCCATTCCAGACTTCAGAAATACGGCCTCTCCAAAAAATAAAACAAGGAGTAGCAAGGCAGCTTTAGTCCATTTGTAAGCAAATAGATTTTGAATGAGTAGCAGCAAACAAATAAGAACTGGCACAAGAAACGTTCGGGCGCCAGTCTCCAGCGTCGCATATATGATGACAAGCGAGCACCCGCAATATACAGCCTTAGATCCATTAGTCCGAACGAGAAAAATAATAAGGACAAGCAAAAGAGTACATATAGACGCAAGAGTGTGTTCTGTATTGCATAGCCCCTTAAAGTAGGGGGCTTCTCCCCATGCGACAACATAACCAGTGCCAGTTGCAAGTAGTAAAAGAAGAAACATGGATGAAAAGATTACGACAACAGATATATAAGTTCGATATTGGAGCAATGCTTCTAAAATAGATGTTCGAAACCTAGGCGAACATATAAGGGAGATCATCAACATTGTGCTTGCGAGATACACCAAGTCGTTTAGCTCCTGAGAAGCGCTTATCATAACAAGAGTTGAATGGAGTGACAGGAGAACGAAGCAGAGCAGGCCCAAATAGGACAGATGTGATCTGCGAGTTGAAACCCATTCAAATATAAGTAGAACTACAAGAGCGAATCCAAGAATCTTATTAATAGGAATAGAGCCAAGAGCACCTTGAAGTAAAGTAGTCACAATATACGTTGCAACAATCAATACAATTGGTCTAGCCGCCATTCCTGTTTCGGAGACGATATTTTGATCGGCGGCATTTAGGGCCTTTGCCATTGAAATCAAGCTATCAACTCCCTATATAGAGCGAATAGTGTTTGAAGATACGCCTGAAATGAGTAGCATTCACGCACCTTGTTATATATACGGCTTCCCGCAACCGATATCGCTTCTGGATTTGACAGCACATTCACGAGCGTGTTCGCAAGCATTTGAGTGTCCTGGGCATTTACTAGCCAACCTGAGTCTCCATTATCGATAATCTCGGAGATTGACCCAACTGATGATGCGATAGAAGGGATCCCATAAGCTGAAGCCTCAAGAAGCGAAAATGGCATTGCCTCGTGATGAGAAGGCAGTACGTTTAGAAGATATTTCGAAAAGAACTTACGATTGGGCTCTACGATGCCGCGATATTTAACACGATGAGAAAGATTTCGTTTTTCAATTTCAACTTGAACCTTGATGTGATCCCTACCGCACAGCTCGAAAATTAGTTCTGGGTCAAGCTTGTCATCGATCAGAACGAGCGCATCCAATAAATCCAAGACGCCCTTGTCTTTAGAGATATTTCCCAGAAATAAAACTCTAGTGCGGCCCGGCGTGTATAAATTCTCATCTGGACAAGAAACGGCATTGGGAAGAATTAATACACGCTCACTTGGATAATCCAATTTTTGGAACAAGGGGTTCAGATATGTTCCTAGGGCAATGATGCGATCTGATTTTAATAGCGACCAATCTATCAGCTTTTTCATATGACTTGAGGACCGAAATCTAATCTTTGCCAAGTCACAGTGAATGTGAAGTACGACAGACTGTCGATATCTTTTAGCTAGGAATATGATAACGCACGACCTGATCACGCTCGCATTATCAGCCATGTGTATATGAACAATTCCTTCGCCGGTTGAAAAGCGTTTTCGGGCCTTTAAGAGCGCGCTTACAAAACAACGGATCTTTTGAAGGGCATTTCCCTGATTGGTCGTTATTAAATAGCAAAAATCAACTTGCTCGCATCTATCTAGCTCAAAAGAAAGCATGCGCGTTAGCGTACTAATGCCTCCTAAACAGCTCGGATCAACACCAAACATACTTAAGGTGCCAAACTCCGTCTTATTCCTAGTCATCAAATCGTCTCCCGATTAGACGTGCGGGAACCCCCCCCAAATGCAATTTTCTTCATAAGGGCTACGAACGACGAGCGCACCAGCAGCAATTACTGTTCCATCGGGAATATGCACACCTTTTAAAATCGTAACGTTTGCCCCAATCCAAACATCGTTACCAACAACAATGTCTTGGTCATTACTGGGTAATTTTTCAGTTGGCCTTACAGCTCGCATAGGCTTGTCTTTGACATCAGTGCGATGATCACCAGAGATTAGAGTTATATGTGGGCCAAACATAACATCGTTACCGATAATTACTTCTGCGCCCGTTGTCCAAATTCTTGTATCGGGCCCAAATGACACATCATTACCGACTGAAATGTTCTCCAAGCCTTGCAAATCGCAACGCTTTCCAAGCGAGAAACCCTTTCCGCACCGTGCAAAAGACCGTTTAACGAGGGGCTGAACTATAGCTTTACGAGGAAGCGCTTTCACACTGCGGCCAAAACATAGAAGCGACCGCGAAAAAGAGCCCATGCGGCTAGACCTCCTCGTAGTAGGTGTCGGGGTTCTCGGGGTCGAAGGGCTCGTTGGCCCACATGACCGTCATGAGGTCCTCGGTGTCGGACAGGTTGGTTATGGAGTGCGTGTAGCCCGGGATCATCTCCACGGCGCGCATGTCAGACCCAGAAACTATGTACTCGTCGACGGGGAACGGGTTCCCCTCGGCATCCTCCCCTACTTTCCTCAGCTTGATCGACGCGGTGCCGGAGACCACCAGGAACCTCTCCCACTTGCTCATGTGCCAGTGGTTGCCCTTGGTGATGCCGGGCTTGCTCACGTTGACGGAGACCTGGCCGCGCTCGGGCGTGCGCAGGAACTCGGTGAACGAGCCTCGGTCGTCGGTGTTGGGCTTCAGGCTATAGGCGAAGTGCCCCGGCTCGTAGTAGGACAGGAACGTGCTCCACAGCTTCTTGGAGAAGGAGCCCTCCGAAAGGTCGGGCACCGAGAGCGTCTCGCGGCTGTCGCGGAAGCCGTCGAGCAGGTAGACGATCTCGCCTAGCGATTTAACGTCAGTTTCCGGGACGTAGCAGAACTCGTCACCCTCTACCCTCTCGAGCCCCTCGTATCCGCAGCGGTGCTCCTCGCCGAGCAGCGAGCCCAGCATCTCGTCGACCAGGTCGTCGATGTAGAGGAGCTCCAGCTCCACGCTGGGGTCGTTCACGGTATAGGGGCGGCCGTTCGCGATGGCGTCGCAGAAGGTCGCCACGGCGGAATTGTAGCGCGGGCGGCACCACTTGCCGTAGAGGTTGGGGAAGCGGTAGATGAGCACCGGCGCCCCCGTGCGCTCCGAGTACTCCCGGAACAGGCCCTCCCCCGCCAGCTTGGACTCGCCGTATACGGAGCCCTCGAAGCGGCCCGAGAGGCTCGCCTGCGCGGAGCTGGAGAGCATGACGGGGCAAGTGTTGCCGTGGCGCTCCAACGTGTCCAGCAGCGTGGAGGCGAACCCGAAGTTGCCCTCCATGAACTCGGACTGGTCCTTGGGGCGGTTGACGCCGGCCAGGTTGAAGACGAAGTCGGCGCGGGAGCAGTAGTCCTCCAGCTCCCCGGGGGTCGAGTCGATGTCGTACTCCATGACCTCGAGGGGAAGAAGGCCTGCGTACTTCTCGCGTCGGTCCTTGCCGTCCCTTATGTTCTTGAGGGCGCAGCAGAGGTTCCTGCCCACGAAGCCCCTCGCGCCGGTGACGAGGACGCGCACCCTACTGCACCGCCTCGTGCTCGCGGCCCTCCAGGGCCAGCTGCACGTACTCGGCGGTCTTGATCTTGGCGATGGTGCCCTCCACGTCGAGCCTCTCGGTGTTGTGGGAGGTGTAGGACTCGTCTGCCTGGGTCTCCACCTCGCCGTCGACGACGAACTTGTCGTAGTTCAGGTCGCGCGAGTCGCATGCCACGCGGTAGTAGCCGCCCATGTCCTCGGCGCGCAATCGCTCCTCGCGCGTCATGAGGGTCTCGAAGAGCTTCTCGCCGTGGCGGGTGCCGATCACCTGGGTGCCCACGCGGCCGAAGACCTCCTGCACGGCCTCGGCGAGGCCGCCGATCGTGGATGCCGGCGCCTTCTGGATGAACAGGTCGCCGGGGTTGGCGTGCTCGAAGGCGAACTGCACCAGGTCCACGGCCTCGTCCAGGTTCATGAGGAAGCGGGTCATGTTGGGGTCGGTGACCGTGAGCGGCTCGCCCTTGCGGATGCGGTCGATGAACAGCGGGATGACAGAGCCGCGCGAGCACATGACGTTGCCGTAGCGGGTGCAGCAGATGGTGGTGCGGCCGGCGCCGTTGCGGGCGTTGGCGTAGATGATGGACTCCATCATGGCCTTGGACTTGCCCATGGCGTTGATGGGGTAGGCCGCCTTGTCGGTGGACAGGCAAACGACGCGGTCCACGCCCTCCTCGATGGCTGCGTGGAGCACGTTGTCCGTGCCGATGACGTTGGTGCGCACGGCCTCCATGGGGAAGAACTCGCAGGAGGGCACCTGCTTGAGGGCGGCAGCGTGGAAGATGTAGTCCACGCCGTGCATGGCGTCGCGCACGCTCTGGGCGTTGCGGACGTCGCCGATGAAGAAGCGCACCTTGGAGGCGAGCTCCGGGGACCTCTCCTGCAGGCGGTGGCGCATGTCGTCCTGCTTCTTCTCGTCGCGCGAGAAGATGCGGATCTCGGCCAGGTCGGTGTTCATGAAGTGCTTGAGCACGGTGTTGCCGAACGAGCCGGTGCCTCCCGTGATCATGAGGGTCTTGTCTTTGAATGCGGTCGTGGATTTCATCTACTTGCCTTCCTTGCGTTTTGCGCCAGTGAACTGGTAAAAGAGAAACTTAGTGTTAGTAATGAGGTATCGCTTGAAAAGCCGTTTCGGCTCTTGGATAAGTCTGTATAGCCATTCGAGGCTCAAGTCCTGCATCCAGATCGGTGCCTCCGGCACCACTCCGGCGAGGACATTGAAGGCTCCCCCGACACCGATCATTATTGGCTGGGGGCCACCTTTAAGCTCATGCATGAGGACTTCCTGGCGAGGCGCACCCAGCGCAATCCATGCGAAGTCTGCACCCGAATCAGCGATACGTCGCGAAAGGTCTCGCTTCTCGCTGTCGGAGAGCGGTCGGAAAACCGAAGGCTCCATGCCAGCTATTTCCAGGCCCGGATATTCCTTTTGAAGTGAATTCTTGAGAGCGTCGAGATTCTTCTGCTCGTTACCGTAGAAGTAATGGCTCCATCCCTGCTGCAAGGAAATGCTGAAAATCTCTCGCATTAGATCGGGTCCAGTTACACGCCCCATTGACTCTATTGTTTTACGTCCAACAACAGATAAAGGCTTGCCGTCGGGAACGGACATGAGGGAGTCCGCTTGGCAGGCCCAATAGGAAGGGTCGTCATGAGCCATAACCGACGTGTGAGCATTGGATACGCAAATATACTCGCCATGTAGCTCATCTATATGGCGAGTGAGAAACTCGACGCACTCAGACATATTGGTTCCCGTGATCGGAACACCGATTACGGGAACACGCTTGAGCTCAACGAATTTTGAATAGTCCCGGAGCATTAGCACGCACCCTTACCGGTGATGACCTCGATCACCGTGAGAGCGACGATCTTGAGGTCCGTAACGGGACCGCGCTTGGCGATGTACTCCAGGTCGCGCTGAACCATCCCATCGAAACCCGTTGAGTTGCGCTCCGTCACCTGCCACCAGCCGGTGATCCCAGGCTTCACGGCCAGGCGCTGCAGGTCGTACTCGGTGTACTCGGCGACCTCGTTGGGCAGCGGCGGGCGCGGGCCCACGACGGACATCTGGCCCAGGAACACGTTGAGGAACTGCGGAAACTCGTCGATGGAGTGCTTGCGGATGAACCTGCCGATCTTAGTGACGCGGGGATCGTCCTTCATCTTGAACATGGCGCCGGCGATCTCGTTTTGCCCCTTGAGTTCGGCGAGGCGCTCGTCGGCGTCTTTGTACATGGAGCGGAACTTCCACATGCGGAAGGTGGACAGCCTGCCGTCGCGGTGGGTCTGGCCCACGCGGATCTGGCTGTAGAACGGGTTGCCCTCGCTCTCCAGGCGGATGGCGGCGGCGAGCACAAGGCTCGGTATCGCGATGACGGCCAGCACGCAGCCGCTGAACACGATGTCGAAGGCGCGCTTGACGGTGCGGTAGGCCAGGCGCGTGCGGCCCCAGTCCTTCACGGCCTGCATGGCCTTGTAGCGCATGCTCGCGCCGTCGCCGCTCATTGCCTGGGCAACAAGCGCGGCCCCCGCCGGCGCTCCTGCAGAATATTCAGTTTTATCTGACACTATTTCCTTCAAACCTACGTCCCCATCCCCGGGGATCCTCCCTGTCCCGTTAAACAGTCGCCTGCAGTTAGGCGATCGCTTTTTTAAGGTTTCGCATTGCGCGCTGCTCGGCTGAAAGCACGGCGAGGCCAACGCGAGTGGTTACGCGTCGACCGCACAGGTTGAGCTCCAAATAAGCAGTACTCTTGCGTCTGTTAATGGTTTTGATAAGGCCTTCGTGGCCCAGCAGCGGACCTGCCGTCACTACGACCTGATCACCGTCTTTTAGGGCCTCGCTCATGGGCACTACGCGGTCTCCCGCATGCGTAAAGCTGCCAATAAGCTGAACCTCTTCTTTTGCCAGCGGCACAAACTGACCGTCCTGGGAAAGCACCCGGGCAAAGTCGTCCATGCGCAGCAAGTACTGTTGCACGGTGCGGGGATCTGCCGTATCGCAGATAAGATAACCGGGAAAGAGCGGCTTGGTCGTGTTGACCCATTCGCCGTGTACCTTAATCTCGGTTTGAAATTGGGGATAAAAGAGCTCCTGCATGGCACCAGCCGGCACCATACGCTCAATGCGCTCGCGCATTACGTCTTCGCGACCGTTAATGACCTGGATCACATACCACACGAGCACCACCCCCTTGCTGTCTTACGTGTGGCTCACGGGGTTTGGGTATGGCTACGCCAGGGCGCTTGTACGCGAAGGCGCTCCATATTCAAACCCTGAGCCCAGTTAGACAAGCACGTGGCTCTGCCCCACCGTGAACGGTATGTATGAGTGCAGTTGCTAGAGACGCGGACGTGTATCGCAAAAAGACCGCGTCCCCAGCTGGCTGCGTGCAGCCCAGTCAAGCGGGAACAAAACTGGACAGCATGCAAACAGCTGTAGGACTGCTGCACGTTTGTCATGAAATATCAATTCGAAATAACAGCTTGCACTTAGACAAGAACAAAGTCATTCGATGCGATACGCATGACTACTCTATTGGAGCTCGTGGTTTTTCTAGCACCGCCGTTACGGCCGGATGCCGATCGACCCTGTGCTTTGCGGCTTGCTGGAGCCGAGAACACAGTTGAACCCATGTAACGTTAGTTATCCTAGCACAGCAGGTGGCCCATACGTTTTGGGGCGTGTTGAGCAACATATTGTTTATTTGCCGTGGTTATGGGGCATATTGTGCCGTTTTGCACACATTGCCGCAGGTTTATGGGGGTGCGTGGGTTGACGATTACTGCCTGAGTTGTATCGCTGGCGGTGTGAATTGCTCAAACTATTATGCTTGGCTAACAAACTTTGTACAAAACCGGGAAGGTAATTGCGCAACTTTTTGGGGTGTAGTTGTCGCAAATTTTGCGACAACTACTGCTGACGGCGAACTTGAATAGGGAAGCAATTTGCATATTTTGCAAAAATGCAGTTCAGGCCACTTAATATCGTATGCAAATAAAAAAAGCCACTCAATTGAGTGGCCTTGCAATCACGATGGTGGAGACGAGGGGGATCGAACCCCTGACCTCTTGACTGCCAGTCAAGCGCTCTCCCAGCTGAGCTACGCCCCCGTGACGAGGTAGTACTATAGGGGAAGATCTTCGGGGATGCAAGAAGTTTTTTGGGTTGATTCTCACACTTACGGGTTTTCCTGGGACGGGGCTGAATTGACTGATTTTGACTTCGGCAAAATCAGTCAATTAACCCACCGTCCCGATAAAACCCTCACGCGGCGATGCCTTACTTGTAGAGGTAGGCGATCGCGACGCCTTGGTGGACTTGGATCTTGGCCGTTTTCCGGACGACATTAGAGATGCCCGTATCGGCCAAGAGGCCTAGGGGGCTGTGATCTAGCTCCCATTCTAGGCCGTGTTCGCTTATCTCTGTGTTGGGGGCGATGGCGATGATGGAGAAGGTTTTGCCCTCGGCGCCCTCGATGGTCCAGGTCTCGTCCTGGTGCAGAATTCTGGCCGTCATTTCGTCTTCTTCGATCCAGACGGGGGCGTCCGCATAGCTTGCCAGTAGCCCTAGCACAGACAGGGCCATGTCCGGACGGCCGCCGGTGGCGCAGGTTGCTACCACTTCGGCGGCTGGCCAGCGACGACGGACGGCGTCTAGGGCGAGCGCTAGATCAGTGTAGTCCTTGTAGGGGCTGTGGCGTTCCACTTCAAAACCGGCAGCGGCATCGACCAGAGCGCGTCCCTCATCGCTCACCGTGTCGGCATCTCCCACATATACGTCGCAGCTCAGGCCAGCGCCCAACAGGGCGTCCAGCCCACGGTCTACGGCAACGATGTGGTCACACTCCCCCGCTAGCCGACGCAACAGATCCAAACTCGCCACCACCGGCGAGCCGCAAACCACTAATACTTTGCAAGCCACGGCCCTCACCTAGCCCTCAAACGAAAGCACGCGGGCCAGTTCCAGGTCCTCATAGCTGTCGATAAAGATGTCACAGTTGGCACGAACCTCATCGCGCTCCATACGGCCGTGTGGGTCATAGATACCAACGCGGTTAAATCCAGCAACGCCAGAGCTCTTAAGTCCAAAGACGGCATCCTCAAACACCCACGCGCGCTCAAACTTGTGCCCATAGCGCTCTTCCAGGCGACGCAGCGCCAGCTCGTACACGTCGGGGAACTGCTTGGAGCGCCCCACCTCGCCCGTCGTGGTAATAAACTCCAAATAGCGATCAAGGCCCGCACCCGCAAAGGCAGACTGCACCAGCTCGGCCGGCGTGGACGTGGCAACGCACATGGCAATGCCCGCAGCCTTCGCCTGCTCCAAAAAAGCAAGCAGGCCCTCGCGCGGCAGCACCTTGGAGTACCCGTCAATTAGGATCTCGCTCAGCTCGCGATACAGCTCCTCGCCATTTGCGCCAATGCCCCACGTGTCGTGGTAGGCCTGGCACTCGTCCTCGAGTGAAAGGTGCTCAAACTGGGCAAAATCGTCGACCGTCACATCAATGCCATGACGGCGCAATAACTCGGTCTGCGCATGGCCCCAGACGGGGGTGCTATTAACCAGTGTTCCGTCGCAATCGAAAATAAAAGCAACACTTGGAGCAGTGATGTGGTTCATAAACGAGCCTTTCGATGTCAAATGGTAAACAACCTGCTAAAAACGTTTTACCAAACGTCAGCCTAACAGTTTTGAAACCCTAATTGGTAAAACTGTCAAGAGTTTTACCACGGCAATTCTGCCAGTGGTATAAACATGGCGCTTACCGATTAAACGCCCCCGCAAATCCACTTTCGTCCATAAAACTAACGTACAGGTGTTATCGTAGTTTCTGCCGAAAGTTCCACCGAGCACGCGAGGTGGAACGAATCATAGAACTATCGCCGTCCCTTCGATTCGTGCAGCCTTGGACCTTTCGCATCTAGTCACCAAGGCAACACGCTGCCGCGTCATGATGGGATCAAACGTGAGCGATACAAAGCTAAAGCCAGCAACCAAAAAGCCTGCTACCCGCAAAGCCGCCCCGCATGCACCGGAGCTCACCAAGGACGATGTCTACCTGTTTGGCATCGGCACGTGGGAGCGCAGCTGGGAAAAGATGGGCGCGCACCCCGATACGCAGAACCGTGCGCGCGGCTGGCGTTTTTGCGTTTGGGCGCCCGATGTAAAGAGCGTCCACGTCATTGGCGAATTTAACGACTGGGATGAGGAAGCCAACCCGCTGGTGCCCGTGCATACGAGCGCTATCTGGGAAGGCTTTATTCCTGGCGCCGAACAGGGCCAGCTCTATAAGTACCTTATCGAGACCAACGAGGGCGAAAAGCTCTACAAGGCCGATCCGTACGCCTTTAAGGCCGAGTGCCCTCCGGGTACTGCCAGCGTGCTGTGGACGCTCGACGGCTACAAGTGGAACGATGCCGCGTGGCTCAAGCGCCGCTCCGGTCATAACCACATGTCGCAGCCCCTCAACATCTACGAGGTGCACATTGGCTCGTGGAAGCGCCACGGCGACGCGCCGCAGGGCGAGCCGGACGAGTACGGCAACTACCCCGGCCCCATGGACCCCTTCCCCGCGCAGCGCGGCGAGTTCTATACCTACGACGACCTGTCGGTGGAGCTCGTGGACTACGTGCGCGACATGGGCTACACGCATATTGAGGTCATGCCGCTCATGGAGCATCCCTTCGATGGCTCCTGGGGCTATCAGACGACCGGCTATTACGCCGCCACGTCGCGCTACGGCAACCCGCAGCAGCTCATGCACTTTATCGATGCGTGCCACGAGGCGGGCATCGGCGTGATCATGGACTGGGTGCCCGGCGGTTTTTGCGCCGACGCCCACGGCCTTGCCACCTTTAACGGGCACATGCTGTTTGAGCACGAGATCCACCCCAACTGGGGCACGCATAAGTTCGATTTCGCCCGCGGCGAAGTCCGTTCCTTCCTGGTCTCTAACGTGCTGTACTGGCTCGAGAACTTCCACGTGGACGGCATTCGTATGGACGGCGTGTCCAGCATGCTGTACCTCAACTTTGGCATTGATGATCCCGGCCAAAAGAAGTTCAACAAGTACGGTACTGAGGAAGATCTGGACGCCAGCGCGTTTATCCGCCAGGTCAACTGCGCCGTCGAGGCTCACTACCCCGACGTGATGATGATGGCCGAGGAGTCCACAGCGTGGCCGCTCGTGACCTATCCGCCGCAGGACGGCGGCTTGGGCTTCCACTATAAGTGGGACATGGGCTGGATGAACGACACCCTGCACTACATGCAGACCGATTTTCCGTGGCGCCCCGGCAACCACGGCCTGCTCACGTTTTCCATCATGTATGCCTTTACCGAGAACTTCATCTGCCCCTTGAGCCACGACGAGGTCGTGCACGGCAAGTGCTCGCTCATCGGCCGCATGCCGGGCGACTGGTGGCGCCAGTTTGCCGGCCTGCGCACGCTGGCCTTCTACCAGATGACGCACCCCGGTGCCAAGCTCAACTTTATGGGCAACGAGATCGGCCAGTTTATTGAGTGGCGCTATTACGAGTCCATCCAGTGGTTCCTGACCGAGGAGTACGAGACCCACAAGAATCATCAGGCGTTCATTAAGGCGCTCAACCACCTGTACACCGCCGAGCCCGCCCTGTACGAGCGCGGCTACACCGACGACGGCTTTACCTGGATCGACGCGGACAACTCCAAGCAGTCCATCGTGAGCTATGTGCGCCAGGGCGAGGACGTAGACGACGACCTGGTGATCCTGATCAACTTTGACCCGGCGAGCTACGAGAGCTTCCGCGTGGGCGTGCCGCGCGAGGGTGACTGGGAGGTCATCTTCGATTCCGACCGTCCCGAGTTCGGTGGCAGCGGATACGCCGGCAAGGAGCCCTACACCTGCTCGAGCGAGCCCTATCCCTGGAACGGGCAGATGGACTCCATCGAGATCAAAGTGCCCGGCCTGGCTGGCGTGGTGCTTAAGCGCCGTGGCCCCAGCAGCTTCAAGCCGCCCGTGGTCGAGGCTCCCAAGAAGGCGACGCGTAAGCGCACGTCCTCGGTAAAGCCCAAGCCTGCGGCTGCCAAGAAGGCTCCGGCTAAGGCGAAGGCTACCAAGCCCGCTGCCAAGGCTTCGGCCAAATCCATAACGGCAAAGAAGGCGGCCACCAAAAAGGCTGCTCCCAAGGCCAAGGCAACTGCTGTTAAGGCTCCTGCCAAGAAAGCGTAACAAAGACGTTACCACTGTAATTACCCGCCCCGTGGGGGCGTAGGATACAAGTCATAACCGTTCCGGGAGAAACATCCCCGGGGGAAAGGAACGTATGAATAAGATCTTCGACAACAAGCAGGAGTTTACCGAGCTCTATCGCGAAGCCGTCATGAGCATCAGCGGCAAGAGCGTCGAGGCCGCCAGCGACCTGGACCGCTTTAACGCCCTGGCCAAGCTCGTGGCCGAGAAGGCACGCACCGTTGCCACCACCAGCGACGCCCGCGTGGCCGCCGAGGGCAAGAAGCGCGTGTACTACTTCTCGATCGAGTTTTTGATAGGCCGCCTGCTCGACAACTACCTGCTCAACTTTGGCGTGCGCGACATGGTCGCCGAAGCACTCGACGACATGGGCTTTGACCTGTCCGTCATCGAGAACCAGGAGCCCGATCCGGCGCTGGGCAACGGTGGCCTGGGCCGTCTGGCCGCGTGCTTCCTAGATTCCATGGCAGCCGAGGGCATTGCCGGCTACGGCAACGGCATGCGCTACCGCTACGGCCTGTTTAAGCAGGAGATCGTCAACGGCAGCCAGGTCGAGGCCACCGACGAGTGGCTCACCCATGGCTATCCCTGGGAGGTCCGTCGTCAGGACAAGGCCGTGACCATTAAGTTTGGTGGCCACGTCGAGGGCTTTGAGGAGGACGGCCGCACGTTCTACCGCACGGTGGACACGCAGGACATCCTGGCCGTTCCCTATGACATCCCCGTGGTGGGCTATGCCGGCGAGACCGTCAACAAACTGCGCGTTTGGGCCGCTGAGCCGGTCGAGGAGCACTTTGACCTGGAGGCCTTCAACCGCGGCGACTATGCCCTGGCCGACGCCGAGCGCGCCGAGGCCGAAGCCATCAGCGCCATCCTCTACCCCAACGACGCCGGCGAGCACGGCCGTCTGCTGCGCCTGAAGCAGGAGTACCTGTTTGTCTCGGCCGGCATCTACAGCCTACTCGACACCTTTGAGAAGGAGCACGGCGAGAACTGGGATCTGCTGCCGCAGTTTGTTGCCATCCACACCAACGACACGCACCCGGCCATGTGCGGCCCCGAGCTCATGCGCATCCTGATCGACGAAAAGAAGCTCGAGTGGGACGACGCCTGGAACATCGTGACGCAGGTCGTGAGCTACACCAACCACACCATCCTGCCCGAGGCTCTGGAGAAGTGGCCCATCGGCACGTTCTCCAAGCTCCTCCCCCGCGTGTACCAGATCATCGACGAGATCAGCCGTCGTTGGCACGAGTCGTTCGACACCACGCAGGAGGGCTGGCAGGAGCGTCTGCGCCAGACCGCCATTCTGTGGGACGGCGAGATCCGCATGGCCAACCTGTCCGTGATCTGCAGCCACAGCGTCAACGGCGTGGCCAAGATCCACTCCGACATCATCAAGAACATCGTGCTCAAGGACTTCTATGCCCTGACGCCCGAGAAGTTCAACAACAAGACCAACGGCATCTCGCACCGTCGCTTCTTTGCCGAGGCCAACCCCACCTACGCCAAGCTCGTGACCGAGGCCATTGGCGATGGCTGGCTCAAGGACGCCTTTGAGCTGGAAAAACTCAAGGAGTTCCAGAACGACACCGAGTTCCTCAAGGCCGTGGGCGCCTCCAAGCGCGCCAACAAGGAGCGTCTGGCTGCCTACGTAAAGGCCGAGACCGGTCTGGTCATTGACCCCAACACCGTCTTCGATGTTCAGGTTAAGCGTTTCCACGCCTACAAGCGCCAGCTCATGAACATCATGAAGGTGATGGACATCTACAACCGTCGCATCGCCGATCCCAACTTCCATGTGACGCCGACGACCTTCATCTTTAGCGGCAAGGCGGCCTCGAGCTACACCTTCGCCAAGGAGACCATCCGCCTCATTAACTCGGTGGCCGAGGTCATTAATAACGACGCCCGCGTCAACGAGGTCATGAAGGTCTGCTTTATCCCCAACTTCCGTGTGAGCAACGCCCAGCTCATCTACCCCGCCGCCGAGATCTCGGAGCAGATCTCCACGGCCGGTAAGGAGGCCTCGGGCACGTCCAATATGAAGCTCATGATGAACGGCGCCATTACGCTGGGCACCCTCGACGGCGCCAACATCGAGATCGCCGACCTGGCCGGCCGCGAGAACGAGGCCATCTTTGGCCTGACCGCTCCCGAGGTCGAGCAGCTCTGGGCATCCAACAGCTACTTTGCGTGGGATACGCTCAACAACGATCGCGAGCGTCTGGGCCGCGTGATGGACGAGCTCAAGGACAACACCTTCGCCGGCCTGTCGGGCAACTTCGAGAGCATCTACAACGAGCTCATGAACAACAACGACCCCGATCTGGTCATGGCAGACTTCCGCAGCTACGTGGATGCATGGGAGAAGCTCACGAACAGCTACGGCGACCAGGAGACCTGGAACCGCAAGGCGCTGCTCAACACCGCCTCCTCCGGCTGGTTCTCGAGCGACCGCACCATTCGCGAGTACCGCGACGAGATCTGGCACGCGTAAAGGCGCGCGAACTCCCCTATGCCAGCACGGCATTACTCGACGGGCGTGACGTTGCGCCGCGCCCGTTGCTAATGGGTTTAGGAACATCGATGACAGAAGGAGAAATCGATGAGTAAGAAAGAATGCATCGCGATGCTCCTCGCAGGAGGACAGGGCAGCCGATTGGGGGCACTTACCCAAAAGATCGCCAAGCCGGCGGTTAGCTTTGGTGGCAAGTTCCGCATTATCGACTTCTCGCTCTCCAACTGCTCCAACTCGGGCATCGACACGGTGGGCGTTCTGACGCAGTATCGCCCCTACCTGCTGCATGCCTACGTGGGCTCCGGCGAGGCATGGGATCTGGACAGCCGCGACGGCGGCGTGTCGATCCTGCCGCCGTATGAGACGCAGACCGGCGGCGCCTGGTATGCGGGCACGGCAGACGCCATTACGCAGAACCTCGACTACATCAAGGCCAACGACCCCAAGTACGTCCTGATTCTTTCGGGCGATCACCTGTATCGCATGGACTACCGCAAGGTGCTCAAGACGCACATTGAGAACAACGCCGACCTCACGGTAAGCGTTATGCCCGTGCCGTGGGAGGAGGCCAGCCGCTTTGGCATCCTGACCACCGACCCCGAGGACGGCCGCATCACCAAGTTCACCGAGAAGCCCGATAAGCCCGATTCGAATCTCGCGTCCATGGGCATCTACATCTTCTCGGCCGACGTGCTGATCGAGGCGCTCGAGGAGGACGCTCTGGACCAGCGCTCGAGCCACGACTTTGGCAAGGACATCATCCCCAAGCTGCTCGGCGAGGGCAAGCGCCTGTACAGCTACGAGTTCCACGGCTTTTGGAAGGACGTCGGCACCATCGCCAGCTTCCACGAGACCTCGATGGACCTGCTTGGCAACAACCCCGAGTTCGATCTGTTTGACAAGCACTTCCCCATCATGTCCAACATCACCACGCGTCCGCCGCACTACATTGGCCCGGATGGTCGCCTGGACGACTGCCTGGTCTCCAACGGCTGCAAGATCTACGGTACCGCTCGCCACTCGATCCTTTCGACCGATGTCATCATCGAGGAGCGCGCCGTGGTCGAGGACTCCGTGCTGCTGCCGGGTGCGCACGTTAAGAGCGGCGCGCACATCTGCCGCGCTATTTTGGGCGAGAACTCCACGGTCGAAGAGGGCGTGAAGCTCGGCTCTGTCGATACCACCAAGGATACGGCCGTCGTTGGAAATGACGTCGTTATCGGGAAGGGGGAATGATCCGATGATCAATCGCAAGGCCATCGGTTATATCACCGCTAACTACTCTTCGACCTACGGCAGCGTGCTGCTCAAGGACCGCCCCATCGCGTCCGTTCCGTTTTTGGGCCGCTACCGCCTGATCGACTTCCCGCTGTCCAACATGATGAATGCCGGCATCAAGACCGTCGGTGTCGTCATGCCGGGCAACTATCGCTCGCTGATCGACCATGTGGGCTCGGGCAAGGACTGGGGCCTGGACCGCAAGAAGGGCGGCCTGTTCATGGTGCCCGGCAACGCGTATGGCACCACCAAGGGCGGCATGCGCTTCCTGCTGCGCGACATCATTTCCAACAAGACGCTGTTCCAGCGCTCGGACAAGCCCTATGTTGTGATGATGGGCACCAACATCATCTTTAACATGGACCTCAACACCATCATCGAGGCGCACGAGAACTCCGGTGCCCAGATGACCGTGGTGTACTGCAAGGCCACGCGCAACGTAGATGACGAGACCAAGCTGCAGATCAACGAGAACGGCCGTCTGACGGGCGTCAGCGCCGGCGTCGTGTATGGCGACAACGCGTCTATGGACTGCTGCATCGTCAACCGCGAGACGCTGCTCGAGATCATCGACCACTACCAGGCCGCCGACTATCTGGACCTGCTCGAGGCACTACAGGGCGACTTTGGCAACATCGACGTGTGCAGCTACGAGTACAAGGGCGAGGTCGTGGGCGTGTTTAGCGAGAAGTCGCTGTATCGCCGCAGCATGGACCTGCTCGACCAGACCGTGGCCGACCAGCTCTTTGACCCCGAGCGCCCGATTCTGACCAAGGCCCACGACGTGCCGCCTTCGCGCTATGCGACCGGCAGCCACGCCTGCAACTCGATTATCTCGGCCGGCTGCATCATCAAGGGTACCGTGCGCAACTCGATCCTGTCACGCGGCGTCGTGGTCGAGGAAGGCGCCTCGGTGACCAACTCGATCATCAACCAGAGCTGCATCATCAAGAGCGGCGCCCGCGTCGAAAATGCCATTCTGGACAAGAACAACGTTGTTCCCACCAACACCGAGCTTCGCGGCACGCCCGAGAACATCCTGGTGCTGGGAAAGGCTCCGTTAACCTCCGATACCACGATCGTGCGTTAACGTTGGCACCGCAACATCGCTCGTAACATGTAGAATAGCCGCCCGGTTCGCGCCTGGCGGCTATTCTCGAATAACAACATGGGAGACAATATGGCTGATTCCAGCAAAAAGATGCAGATCGTGTTTGCCTCGGCCGAGTGCGCGCCGTTTGAAAAGACCGGTGGCCTGGGCGACGTGGCGGGCTCGCTGCCCGCGGCGCTTGTGCGCGCCGGCGCCGAAGTCATCGTGATGGTGCCCAAGTATGCCACCATCAAGGACGAGTACAAGGCGCAGATGGAGCACTTCTCCGACTTTTACGTGAGCCTGGGCTGGCGCAATGAGTACTGCGGGCTCGAGAAGCTCGAGCACGACGGCGTCACCTATATGTTCATCGATAACGAGCGCTACTTTGCGCGCGACTATCCGTACGGCTTCTTTGACGACGGCGAGCGCTTTGCGTTCTTCTCCAAGGCCATTACCGAGAGCCTGCAGCACCTGCCGGCCGGCTTTGAGTGCGACATTCTGCACTGCAACGACTGGCAGACGGCACTGGCGCCCGTGTTCCTGCGCGAGTTCTACCAGGGCCTGCCGCTGTACGACCGCGTCAAGACCGTGTTCTCGATCCACAACGTGGCGTTCCAGGGCCAGTTTAGCGACACCGTGATGGAGGACATCCTGGGTGTGGCGCATATTCCGGCGGCCGCCTCACAGCTGCGTTGCGACGCCTGCAGCATCAACTACATGCTGGGCGCGCTGCGCTACGCCGACGCCATCACCACGGTGAGCCCCACCTATGCCAACGAGATCCAGACGCCCGAGTTTGGCGAGGGCCTGGACGGCGTGCTGCGCGAGCGTTCGTACGCGCTGCAGGGCATTTTGAATGGCATCGATGTGGCGGGCTTTGACCCGGCGACCGACAAGCGCATTGCCGCGAACTATACCGTCGAGGATCGCTCCGGCAAGGCCGTTTGCAAGGCCAAGCTGCAGGAAGAGCTGGGGCTCGAGGTTCGCGACGACCGTCCGCTGATGGTGATGGTCACGCGCCTGACGCGCCAGAAGGGCATGGACCTGGTCATGTACGCGCTCGACCGCATCTTGTCCGGCGGCGTTCAGGTGGCGGTGCTGGGCACCGGCGATCGCGACTACGAGGACGGCCTGCGCTACTTCCAGGACAAGTACCCCGGCACCATGGCTGCGCGCATTGAGTTTGATCCGGCGCTGTCGCAGCGCATGTATGCCGCTGCCGACATGTTCCTGATGCCTTCGAAGTTTGAGCCCTGCGGCCTGTCGCAGATCATCGCCATGCGCTACGGCACCCTGCCCATCGTGCGCGAGACCGGAGGCCTAAAGGACACCGTGCAGCCGTACAACGAGTTTACCGGCGAGGGCACGGGCTTCTCGTTTAGCAACTTTAACGGCGACGAGATGGGCGACGCCGTGTTCCGCGCGGCACGCCTGTTCTGGGACAACCGCGACGCCTGGAATCAGCTGGTCACGCAGGCCATGAGCCAGGACTTTAGCTGGACGCGCTCGGCCGATAAGTATCTGGACCTGTACTTCTTTATGCATCCGGAGATCGAGAGGCCGGCGGCTGTTGTCGACGAGCCTGAGGCTGTTGCTGAGCCGGCGGCCGCTGAGGAGCCCAAGGCCGAGGAGAAGCCGGTTGAGGCTGAGCCCGCAAAGGCCGAGCCTGAGGTGAATGCTGAGACTGCTCCTGCGGCAAAGGCAGAGGTCAAGCCTGCCGCGAAGCCTGCCGCCAAGAAGACCACAACCCGCAAGACGACCGCCAAGAAGGCTACGACGACCAAGGCTACCGCGACTAAAACGACGGCTACCAAGGGAACGACCACGCGCAAGCGCACGACCGCCGCTGCCAAGACGGACGCCGAGGCCGAGGTCGCAGAGGCCAAGCCGGCCGCCAAGGCTCCGGCAAAGACCGCTGCCAAGAAGACGACCACGACCGCCAAGAAGGCAACAGCTGCCAAGAAAACCACGGCAACGAAGTCGACGGCCGCCAAGGCTACTGCGACCAAGGCCGCTCCGAAGGCTGCCGCAAAGCCCGCTGTCAAGGTCGAGGAAACCCCCGCCGAGCCCAAGGCCGAGGTAACTGTCGAGACAAAGCCGGCCGCCAAGACCACCATGCGCAAGCGCACCACGACGACGACCAAAAAGACCACGACCAAAGCTGCAGCTCACAAGGCAGAGACTAAGCCCGCTGCCGCCAAAAAGGAGCCCAAGGTCGAGGTAAAGGCTAAGCCCGAGCCCGCCAACGAGACCCCGGCCTCCCCCGCCGCCGCAACCAAGGAAAAGGCGCCGTCCAAGAAGACGTCCGTCCGCAAGGCAACGGCCACCCGCAAGCGCCGCTAGCCCACAGGCGATCAAAACCTCATCAAACCCTAAGCAAGGGGCGCTCCAACCAGGCGCCCCTTCTCTGTAGGTAGTGGTAAAACGATTTTCTAGGACAACCGTTCGCCGATGGTAAACGGATGTTGTTTATACAGCCTGTGTACAACAGATATACTTACATCCTGTGCGTAAAGCCCATGGCCCGCAGGCCGTGATTCTATTGAACTGGACCGTATTATGAGATTGATTCACAACAGCCGTCTACCGCAGTTTCGCACTCCTTTTGGCGCCGTGACCGCTGGAACTTCTGTTTCGCTCTCGGTGATTTTGGAGGATGCCGACCCCAACCAGGCAACGCTCACCCTGCGTACCTGGGTCGATGAAATCGGTGAGTCTCTGTACCCCATGACGCACGAGGGCGACGGCATATTTACCGTAGAGCTTGAGTGCACTGAGCCCTGTCTTATCTGGTACAGCTTTATCTGCAATATCGAGGGCCAGCCCGAGGTCCGCTTGGGTGCACCGCAGGGCCGCACCGGCGGCGAGGGCGTAACCTACGACTACGCCGAGGTCCCGTCGTTCCAGATTACCGTCTACAAGCACCGCGAGAACCGTCCCACCTGGTACGAGCGGGGCATGGTCTACCAGATCTTCCCCGACCGCTATGCCCGCGACGAGCATTGGCGCGAGCGTACGCTGGCCGAGATCGAAAAACCGCGCAACGGAATCCAGCGCCGCATGGTCGAGGACTGGAACGAGCCGCCCGAGTACGAGCGTGCCGAAGACGGCTCCATCAAGACCTGGGATTTTTACGGCGGCTCGCTCAAGGGTATCCAAAATGACCTGCCCCGCATTGCCGAGCTAGGCTTTACGGCCATCTACCTCAACCCTATCTTTGAGGCCGCGAGCAACCACCGCTACGACACGGCCGATTACACCAAGATCGACCCGATTCTAGGCACCGAGCAGGACTTTACGGAGCTGTGCAAGGCGGCCGAGAAGCTCGGCATTTCTATCATCCTGGACGGCGTCTTCAACCACACGGGCGACGATTCGATCTACTTTAACCGCTACGGCAACTACCCCGGTGTGGGCGCGTGGCAGAGCGAGGATTCGCCGTGGCGCGATGCGTTTTACTTCCATGAGGACGGATCGTATGACTGCTGGTGGGGCGTGGGCAACATGCCAGCCATCAATGAGAATTCCGAGCTTGTCCGTGAAAAGCTTCTGGGCAAGGACGGAGTCATTCGTAAGTGGCTGCGCGCTGGCGCCCATGGCTGGCGTCTGGACGTGGCAGACGAGCTTTCCGACGACTTCCTGGCCGAGATCAAAAAAGCCGTGCTCGCCGAGAAGCCCGACGCGCTGCTGCTCGGCGAGGTCTGGGAAGACGCCTCCAACAAGATCAGCTATGGCCATTTGCGCCGCTACCTGCAGGGCTCTGAGCTCGACTCCGCCATGGACTACCCCTTCCGCGACATGGTCATCGGCTTTTTGATGGGCTACAAGAACGCCTACCAGGCAGCCGAGGATATTGAGACCCTGCGTGAGAACTATCCACGCGAAGCCCTGTCCTGCGCGCTCAATCTGCTCTCGAGTCACGACCGTCCGCGCATCATCTCGGTGCTCGGCGGCGGCCCCGACGAGTCGCAGCTGCCCGAGAGCGAGCGCAGCAAGTGGCGCCTGGACGAGAACTCCATGGGCCTGGCCAAGAGTCGTTTTTGGCTCGCGACGCTCATGCAGATGACGTTCCCGGGCGTTCCCTCACTCTATTACGGTGACGAGTACGGCTTGGAGGGACTCACCGATCCGGGCAATCGCCGCACCATGCCAACCAAGGAAGACCTGCACGACTTCGATACGTTCGCGATCGTCAAGAATGCCTCGGCCGTGCGCCGCGCGCTGCCATTTATGATCGACGGTGAAATCAAGGCCTTCGCGCTCAATGATGAGGTGCTAGCATACAACCGCATGGGCAAGGATGGCGAGTCCGCGACCGTCATCATCAACCGCAGCCTGCGCAATTCTCATCGCGTGACCATTCCGGCGCTCGGCGAATGTGCGAGCGATGTGATTAGCGGTCACGAGTGCGAGATCCACAACGGTACGGTCACGCTAGACCTGTACCCGCTGGGGTCGTCGATCATCTATCACCACGCCGAGCAGCGCCTGCAGGAGCCGCTCGATCACGGTGCGGGTGTTGTATGCCATATCACATCAGTGCCGACCGACGACGGCAAGCCCGGTACGATCGGCGCGCCCACGCGTCGCTTTATCGACCATCTGGCCGCCATGGGCATGCGCTACTGGCAGGTTCTCCCCGTCAACCCCACGGACTTCTTCCGCTCCCCTTACGCCGGTCCTTCGGCCTTTGCAGGCAATATCGACCTCCTTCCCGAGAGCCACGAGGAGCTGGCAGCCGACTTTGAGACCTGGAAGGCCCGCGGAGGCGAGGATGCCGATCCGCTGTACACCGCCTTTAAACATCGCAATGCCGATTGGCTCGAGAAATACTGCGTCTACATGGCCGTTAAGAAGTACTTTGAGGGCGAGTCGCGCCATGATTGGCCGGCAGATGTCGCGCGCTACAACGAGCATCTGATCGACGACAAGCGCTTCCACAACGAGGCCGAGCTTCAGGCGTACATGCAGTACCGCTTTGACCTGGCTTGGTGCGAGCTCATGAACTATGCGCACAAGAAGGGCATCGAGGTTATCGGCGATATTCCTATGTACGTGTCCGACGATTCGGCGGATGCGTGGAGCGAGCCCGAGAACTTCTGGCTGTCCGATACCGGCAAGGCGATTGAGCTTTCCGGTGCGCCGCCCGACAACTTTGCACCCGAGGGCCAGGTGTGGGGCAACCCGACGTTCCGCTGGGACCACATGAAGCAGAACGGCTATAGCTGGTGGATGGATCGCCTGCGTCGTGCGTTCTCGCTCTACGACCGCGTGCGCCTGGATCACTTCCTGGGCTTCCACAGCTACTTTAGTATCCCCGCGGGCAAGGCTTGCGCCGAGGGCCGCTGGCTGGCGGGCCCGGGCAAGGACCTGTTCCAGACCGCCTATGACGAGCTGGGGCCGCTCAACTTTATCGCCGAGGACCTGGGCTACCTGACGCCCGGTGTTCGCGCCATGGCTTCGACCTGCGGTTTCCCCGGCATGGACGTGCTGGAGTTTAGCGACTACGACGTTCGTTGCGGTGTGCACCCCACGCCCGGCAAGATTCTGTACACCTCGACGCACGATACGTCGACGCTGGCCGGTTGGTGCACGCGTTCCTTTGCGGGCGGCGATGAACCGAGCGGTGTTGAGGTGGCGGCAAAGTTGATGAGCGACGCGCTGGCAAGCGACGCTCCCCTGGTGATGATGCCGCTGCAGGATGTCCTGGGGCTTGGCGACGACGCGCGCATGAATGTTCCGGGCGTGGCCACGGGCAACTGGACCTGGCAGGCTGACGAGGCGGACATTGCAGCCGCCGAGAACAAAACCGCACAGCTCCTGCGCAACAACCATAGATTCTGGGGCGAAGCGTGATAAAACCCCCGATATAGGGTACAGTTACAAACGTTTGAATTTTTGCGGGCAGAGTAATCTGCCCGCTTTGTGCTGAAAAGGAAGTATTATGGCGCGCTACGATTACAAGTGCTCGAGCTGCGGCAACGTATTTGAGGTTGAGCATCCCATGTCCGAGACTCCCGAGGTCGTGTGCCCCAGCTGCGGTGCCCCGGCGGCCAAGACGTTCTCAGCCAGCGGCATTAAATTTGAGGGCAGCGGTTTCTACAACACCGACCAGCGAAGCGGCGGCTCCAGCACCAGCGCCACAAGCGGCTGCTGCGCCAACTGCCCGCATAACCACTAGGAACCAAACAGCCCCGCGATCAGCATCGATCGCGGGGCTAATTCTTTGCGCTAAGGGTAGCAAATTTGGGACGGGGCTTTTTTAACTACCCGGCCTGCAGGGTAGTTAAAAAAGCCCCGTCCCAAATTTGCTACCCTTGGGCCCGTATTACTTGTGGACCAGTCTGGCACAGAAGTGGCCGTCGTAGGAGTCGGCGTTTACCGGCACGCTTTGGAAGAGGCCTCGAGCGTTCTGGCGGACGGAGACGAGTTTCTTAGCCTGGGCAAACTCGGGCAGCTGCAGGATTTGCGCCTCGGAGAGCGGCGCCACGGTAAAGCCGGCACCCTCGGGAGAAGCCAGGAAGGCATCCACGACCTGAGTGTTCTCCTCAGCAAAAACCGAGCAGGTGGCATAGATAAGCTCACCGCCGGCAGCCACGCGCGCGGCGGCTTCCTTGAGCATCGTCAGCTGCAGTTTAGGAAGCTCAACCGTCACGTCCTTTTCGGTCAAGCGCCACGGAATCTCAGGATGCCGGCGCATGGTGCCGGTACCCGAGCACGGGGCATCGATAAACACCGTATCGAACAGAACGGGTTTACCAAGCATCGCATCGAACGACGTGAGGACCGTATCGAGCTCGCACGCATCACCCGAGACGGTACGAACGCCCTTGATACCAGCCTTATGCAGGCGCGCAAGATTCTGATCACACTTGCGATCGTGCAAATCGAGTGCAGTGTGCTGACGCTCGTAGCCGGCACGCTTGGCCTGGCACATCATCACATAGGTCTTGGTGCCGCGACCGGCGCCGATCTCCAGGCAAAGCCCAGGACGGGTCGCCGCAGTAGCGATGAGCTGGGCGTTAAGGTCCGAGGCCACGGCCGCCGCGCGTTCAAACACACCCGACGCAACCGTAGCCTGCGAATCGACCGGCGCATGGCAGCCCGGGAACACCGGCGCCACAAGCTGCGATAGGTACGGATCAGGCTTGGTTGCAAAGGCGTTCTCGTGCAAAGCGAGCGGCGCGGGCGCCAGATTTCCTGCAAAGTTGAGCGCGCCCTCGGGCGTATCGAACGACGCCATAATGCGAGCACACAGCCAGCGCGGCATACCCATCAGGCGAGATAGGCGAACCAATCGGCGCTCGGACTCATCGGCATCCGCCGCAGTGGCAAAGTCCTCGACGTTGTCCGCGACCTTATGCAGTACGGCGTTCGCCAGACCGGCAGCCGATTTAGCGCCGCTACGAACCAGCTCAACGCCCTGACTCACGGCAACGCGACCCGGGGTATGCAGGTAGAGCATCTCGAAGGCCGAGATGCGAAGCGCCATGCGAACGCGCGGCGCGACCTTTTTGGGCTTATCGAGAAACTGATCGAGCAGCTCATCCAAAATGCCCTGCGTCGCGGCAACGCCCAGCGCCAGGCGAGCGGCAAACGCGGAATCGCGCTTGTCAATGGCCTTGGCCGTAGCGCGGGCAGAGAGCACATCGCGCGCATACATGCCGCGACGGTCGGCCTCCATCAGCACATCGAGCGCGAGCTTACGCGCGGGGGAAAGCTTGCTCATGACAAAGCACCCCACGTCAGATCGGCGCCCTGCAGGCCGGCAGCCCAGGCAGAAGCAGCCATAGCGCGCTTGCCATCGGGCTTAACCTCAAGCAGCTCGACCGCACCATCGGAAAGTCCCAGGTAGACACGCTTGCTCTTAACGGCAACAGCGCCCTCGCCAAGCGACACATCCGCCAGCGCAGCATCGAGCACGCGAACCGACTTACCGGCAATCACGCAGCGAGCGGGTGCAGTGTCGGACGAAGCCAACACGTGACGCACGCAATCGAGCGCCGCCATCTGCGGATCCAGACGCATCTCCTGCTTGGAAATCTTGGCAGCATGCGTGACGAGCGACTCATCCTGCTCGGTCCACACCGCTGTGTCATCGGCAAGCGAGGGCAGCGTATCGGCCAGCAGCTTACCGCCCAGCTCGCCAAGCTCCATCGTCAGTGCCTCGGCATGCTTGCCGGCGACAGATGTCGAGGCCTGCGCACAATAAGCGCCGGTATCCACGCCATGCCCAATACGCATAATGGAAACGCCGGCAACCTCATCACCAGCAAGAATCGCACGCTGAATGGGAGCGGCGCCACGCCAACGCGGCAGCAGCGAAGCATGAACATTCACAATACCAAGCGGCGCCATATGCAGCACCTCATCGGGCAAAATGCAGCCATAGGCAGCCACGCAGAATATATCAGCCTGCGCAGCCTGAAGCGACTCGACAACCTCGGGCGTCATACGATTGGCCTCAACAACCGGCAACCCCAGCTCAAGCGCCTTGGCCTTAACAGGAGAAGGCTCAAGCTTCTTACCACGCCCACGAACAGCATCGGGACGAGTAATGACAAGCGCAATCTCATTCCCAGCCTCAACAAGCGAAGTCAGCGAAGGCACAGCAAAATCAGGCGTACCCATAAACACAATACGCATAAAAGTTAGTCTCCTCTCAATAACGAGCCGAGACGGCTACAAAAGAAGCGCTCCAGGTCGCGAACGCACCCAGCCGCAAGAACAATTCAACAAAGACAAATATACCCAAAAACAAAGAAAGGGCCGCATAAAAGCAGCCCTCCCAACAAAGCCCCTATCAGCGAAGACGCCCCTCCCTGGCCAACGGCACCCGGGCAAACCGGGCCAGAACAACGCAGTCCCCGGTACTGAGCGCCCACATATCGTCCCGCGCGCAGTTTCGCAGCAAAGCGAGAATGTTTGAGCACGGGATGATATGTGGGCGCTCAGCACCGGGGACGGTGGGACCTACTCCGTCTCGCCCGGTCGAGCGCCGCGGGCCAGGGCGTCCTGGTACTCCTTGACGGCCTTGATCCTCTGCATGGGCTTGAGTCGCTCAAACATGGTATTGCCGTGCAGATGATCGATCTCGTGCTGCAGGCACACGCAGAACAGGTCGCCCGAGGCCTCGTAGCGAATCAGGTTGGCATCCAGGTCGTACGCCTCGACGACGACATGGTCGGGACGCTCGATCTCGCAGCTAATACCAGGAATGGAAAGGCAACCCTCGCTAAAGGGCACCAGATGGTCGCTCTGCTCAACAATAACGGGATTGATGAGCACGTACGGGTCGTAGTCGTTCTTGTCGCTGTAGTCGCAGTCGATGGTGACGAGCTGAATAAGCTCGCCGATCTGCGGAGCAGCCAGGCCGCAGCCACCGTTCTCGAACATTATCTTCTTCATCTTCTCGGCAAGCGCCTCGATCGCCGGGGTAATCTCCTCGATGACGGCGCACTCCTGGCGCAGACGAGGGTCGGGCGACAGAACGATTCCGTTGGCTTCCATGGCCATCCTTTCGGGTTGTTACATCAAATCATAGGCGTCGACGTCAACGCTCACGCTCACGCCGCGCACAGAGCCCACCTCTTTGAGGCAGGCGTCGATATCATCAGAGACATGGTACCCCACGGGCGACTTCACAAGCAGATGGAAGCGGTAACGGTCCTTGGCTCTCTCGATTACACACGAAGCCGGGCCCAGCACCTGCGGCACCGCGCTGCCCGCCCGCAAAAAGTCGGGCGCGGCGGCATGCCAGCGGCGCTTAAGAAGCTTTGCAATGCGCCCGATGTAGTCCTGCGCGTCGTCTCGGTTCGCCGACCTCACCAAGATGTTGACCAAGCGAACAAACGGCGGGTACAGCGCGTCGCGGCGCTGGTCCAGGTCGTAGTCGGTAAAGATCGAACGGTCGTGCTCAGCGACGGCGCGAATTACCGGGTCATCGGGCAGGTAGGTCTGGATGATCACCTCGCCGGGACGATCGCCGCGACCGGCACGGCCCGCCACCTGTTCCAGCAGGTCGTAGGCGCGCTCCCCTGCGCGGAAGTCCGGCAGCTTGAGGGCGAAGTCGGCATTGACCACGCCCACGAGCGTGACCTCGGGAAAGTCGAGACCCTTTGCGATCATTTGGGTGCCCAGCAAAACGGCGCAATCGGCCGCATCGAATTGCTCGAGCAGCTTTTTGTGCGCATCCTTGCCGCGCGTGGAATCGGCATCCATGCGAATAATGGCGACATCCTCAGGAAGCATCTGGTGCAGTGCGTCCTCGATCTGCTGAGTGCCCAGACCCATTTTTGCTAGGTAGCGACTGCCACATTTGGGGCAACGGCTCGTGGGCGCGGGATACGGCTGCACGCGCCAAGACGAACCGCATGTGTGACACTGCAGCGTGTGCGTGCGCTCGTGATACGTAAGCGCGGTGGAGCAGTGATTGCAGGTGGGGACGCATCCGCACTCGCGGCACATCAAGAACGGCGCAAAGCCACGGCGGTTGTGCAACAGCACGGCCTTTTCGCGGCGCTCGACCACGCGTTCCAAGCCTTCCATCAGCGGTTTTGAGAACATGGAGCGGCTGCCGTGAGAAAACTCACGGCGCAGGTCTGCGATTCGAACCGTAGGCAGTACAGCGTGTCCCGGGCGCTCGGGCATCTCGACGCGCGTCCAGGTGGCGCTGTTGTACGTACCGCGGCGACAGCGGTCGAGGGCCTCGGCAGAAGGCGTGGCGGAGCCCAACACGAGCGGGCAGCGGTAGCGCCGCGCCATCTCGGCCGCCACCTCGCGCGCATGGTAGCGCGGACTAGAGCCCTGCTTGTAGCTGGTCTCGTGCTCCTCGTCGATGATGATGAGACCAAGGTCGCTGAGCGGGCAAAAGAGCGCCGAGCGAGCGCCGACTACCACGCGGGCCGCACCGCTGGCGACCATATCCCACTGGTCCAGACGCTCGCCGGCCGAAAGGCGCGAATGGAACACGGCGACCGCCTCGCCAAAGCGCGAACGGAAGCGGCCGACGGTCTGGGCCGTAAGCGAGATCTCGGGCACGAGCACGCAGGCCGAACGGCCGGTCGCCAGCACGCGCTCAATCGCCGAGAGGTAGACCTCGGTTTTGCCGGAGCCGGTGACGCCTTCGACCAGCACCACGTCGCCATGAGCGTCCAGACGGGCGCGCTCAATCTGCGCGAGTGCCTGTTGCTGGCCGTTGGTAAGGGAGACCGGCGCCTTGCCGCTTGCCGAGGACAGCGTGGTCTGCTCGCTGCAACCGCGCCAGGCACGGCGCTCCTCCACCACCACGACGCCGCGTTTTTCGAGCGCCTTGATGGTCGCCGACATACTGTTATAGAGCAGGTTGAGGTCGCGCGTCGTGACCGGGCCGCACTGGAGCGCCTCGATGAGCTGACGCTGACGGACCGCGGTCTTTGGCGGCGTGTAGTCGAAACCCTCGGGCGTGAGCATGACCCAGCGGTTTTGGATGGGTTTAACGGCAGGGCGCTCAACGGTCCACACGCCGTCATCGCCCTTGACCACACGCGAACTGCCGCCCGGGGGCAAGAACAGGCGCAGGCACTCGGAAAGCGTCGCGACATACTCGCGGCTCATCCAGCGTGCGATACGGGCAGCCTCGGCGGTAAAGAGTGGTTTGCTGAGAATCGCCTCGACGGGCTTGATGCGCGCAGGATCGAGAGCGTCGTCACCTTGCAGACCGGCCAACTTGGGCGCGATGTCGACGATGTAGCCCGCGGCCGCACGATTGCCAAAATGAACTAGGACGGTGGAGCCGATCTGGACATCGTTGGCGAGTGACTGCGGGATGCCATAGGCGAATGGCTCGGACAGCGCACGCGTCGGAATGTCCAGGACTACGCTCGCGTAGGCGGCGATGGGCTCAGGTACAGGCTCGGACTTGGCCGGGGCAACAGCAGGCTCGGGCGTGGCCGGAGCCTGCTCCGGTTCCGGCGAACCAAACAGCGACAGTTGCTCGGCCATGGCCCCAGCACCTCCCATCCCATTCGTCTACAGAAATAAGAGCCCCGCTCGGGTGAACGGGGCTCGGATACGTGCGTTTACGCGGCTGCTACAGCGCCATCGTGCGGGCGCGGTCGATGCGCGCCAGGCAGTCGTCGCGGCCGATGAGCGCCATGGTCTCGCCCAGCGGAGGGCTCACCATGTTGCCGCAAACGGCGACGCGCACGGCCTGGAACACCACGCGCTTCTTGAGGTCCATCTGCTCGGGCAGCGGCTCAAGCGCGGCGTCGATGTTCGCGGCGGTCCACTCGGTAACACCCTCGAGCGCGGCCTTGGCGGCGTCCAGAATGGCACCCATGCCCTCCTTGGCCAGGCCCTTGTTGACGGATTTCTCGTCATACTCGAGCGTCTCGGCCGTGGCAAAGATGGGAGCGGCGACGGTCACGGCGTCGGACGGCATCTTGGTGCGCGGCTTAACGATGGCGGCAAGCGCGTCGATCCAGTCCTCGCCGTACTCGATATTACCCTCGATGAGGCCTGCCTCGTGCAACTCGGGGACCATGATCTCGTCGGCAAACTGAGCATCGGACATGCCGTTGATGTACTCGGCATTGACCCAATCGAGCTTCTTGGGGTCGAAGGTCGCGGGGTTCTTGGAGATGCGGTCGAGCGAGAACTTGCTGGCCAGGACATCGCGCGGGATAATCGTGGTCTCGCCGTCGAGCGACCAGCCGAGCAGAGCCAGGTAGTTGACGAAGGCGTCGGACAGGTAACCGGCGTCGCGGTACTCCTCCACCGAGGTGGCGCCGTGGCGCTTGGAGAGCTTCTTGCCGTCGGCGCCCAGGATCATGGAGATGTGGGCGAACGTGGGCACGGGCGCGCCGAGAGCCTCGTAGACCATGACCTGACGCGGGGTGTTGGACAAGTGGTCGTCGCCGCGGATGACGTGGGTGATCTTCATCATGGCGTCGTCGACGACGGTCGCGAAGTTGTACGTGGGCGTGCCGTCGGAACGGAAGATGACAAAGTCGTCGAGCTCCTTGGCATCAAAGGTCACCTCGCCGTGGACGGCATCGTGGATGACGACGTCTCCGCGGTCCTCGGGCACCTTGATGCGCAGGACATAGGACTCGCCGGCCTCGATGCGACGGCGGGCCTCCTCGGGATCAAGATCGCGGCAACGGCGCTGATAGCCCTGGAAGGGGTCCTTGCGCTCCTGCGCGGCCTTGCGGTCGGCTTCGAGCTGCTCCTTGGTGCAGAAGCAGGGATAGGCCTTGCCCTCGTCCCAAAGCTTCTGGGCGGCCTGCTTGTACAGGTCCAGGCGCTCGGTCTGGGCGTAGGGGCCAAAATCGCCGCCCACCTCGGGACCCTCGTCCCAGTCCAGGCCCAGCCAACGCATGGCGCGCAGGATGATCTGCGTGTTCTCGTCGGTGGAGCGGGTGGGGTCGGTGTCGTCGATGCGCAGGATGAACGTGCCGCCGTTAGCGCGGGCGAAAGCCCAGTTATAGATAGCGGTGCGGGCGCCGCCGATGTGCAGCTTGCCCGTCGGTGAGGGTGCAAAGCGGACGCGAACGTCTGATGCCATGGAAATCTCCTCGATTACAGGATGGATGTCTAACCGCATTAGTATAAAGCATCAAAGCAGCCTCCGCACAAAGGGCACTGACCTACTCATTGGGGACAGACTTAAATGACCATTCTTTGGGCAACCTGTCGGCACTTAGGTAAGGCTGATCATTTAAGTCTGTCCCCAATGAGTAGGTGCGGAAAGGGTGTGAATGTTTGATTTACGCGCTATGATGTGCCTTTGCATAGAGAGCCTGGCGGAATGGTAACGGTCGCCGGGACACGTTTTTGAAAGGACAATCATGTCAGAAGAACTTCGTTCCATCCCGCCCCAACACGGGTCCTTTGTTTTTACGTCGGAGTCGGTGACCGAAGGTCATCCCGATAAGATCGCTGACCAGATCAGCGACGCCGTCCTCGACGCAATCCTCGCCAAAGAAATAGAGCTGCAGGAGCAGGGCTACATCGCCCCCAACGGCGTGCCGGCCAACGTGGAGAACGTCCGCTGCGCATGCGAGACACTCGTGACCACCGGCACCGTCATCGTCGCCGGCGAGATTCGCACCCAGGCCTACGTCGACGTACAGGAAATCGCCCGCGGCGTTATCCGACGCATTGGCTATAACCGTGCCAAGTTCGGTTTTGACTGCGACACCTGCGGCGTTATGAGCCTCATCCACGAGCAGTCGCCCGATATCGCCCAGGGCGTCGACGAGTCCTTCGAGACCCAGACCGGCGCTACCACCGACCCGATCGACCTGATCGGTGCCGGCGACCAGGGCATGATGTTCGGTTATGCCTCCAACGAGACCATGACCCTCATGCCCATGCCGCACTACCTGGCGAGCCGCCTGGCCGAGCGCCTGGCCGCCGTGCGTCACGACGGCACCCTCGCCTATCTGCGTCCCGACGGCAAGACCCAGGTCACCGTGCGCTACGAGGAAGGCAAACCCGTCGAGGTCACGACCATCGTCATCTCCACGCAGCACGCCGCCGAGATCGAGGACATGGGCAAGATCAAGGCCGACCTCATCGAGCACGTCATCACCCCGGTCATGGCCGCCGAGAACATGCCGTGGGACAACGCGGACATCTACGTGAACCCCACCGGTCGCTTTGTCGTGGGCGGCCCCATGGGCGACACGGGCCTCACCGGCCGCAAGATCATCGTCGACACCTACGGCGGCTACGGCCGTCACGGCGGCGGTGCCTTTAGCGGCAAGGACTGCACCAAGGTCGACCGCTCTGCCGCGTATGCCGCGCGCTGGGTCGCCAAGAACGTGGTCGCCGCCGGCCTGGCCGACCGCTGCGAAGTCGAGCTTGCCTACGCCATCGGCGTTTCCAAGCCCCTCTCAATCATGGTCGACACCTTCGGTACCGCACATGTTGCTGAGCATAAGATCGTTGAAGCCGTAGAGAAGACCTTCGACCTGCGCCCGGGCGCAATCATCCGCGACCTAGACCTGCGTCGCCCCATCTACGAGAAAACAGCAGCCTACGGTCACTTCGGCCGAGAAGACGCCGACTTCACCTGGGAAAAAACCGACCGAGTCGAAGAACTCAAAGCAGCCTGCGGTCTGTAAGCTAACGAGAAAAGCCGCAGCCAAATAGCAACGCACCAAAAGAAGTACCGCCCCCAAGCGGTACTTCCTTTTTATTAATCCGGTGGTGAAGATATTTCGATATGAGCCCACGCTGCGTCACCAGCTAATGAATTTTGCAGCACGCGCCCTTCTACCATGTATCCTTAGTCCCGAGGGGCGGGGCATAAGGTCGATCGCGAGTTCCGCACGAGCCGGAGAGCACTTAATGTGCTCTCCGTGCGAGCAGGACTGTCCGAGCAGGCGACCTTATGCCCCGCCCCTCGGGACGACGGGACAGATTAAAGGAGCACCCATGGCAGGCAAGCCGCAAACACTAGCTACGACCTCGGCATTCGAGATCTTGGGCCCCGTCATGGTCGGCCCCAGCTCATCGCACACCGCCGGCGCCCTGCGATGCGCCCAGGTGGCCGCGAGCCTGCTCGAGGGCCGCATCACCAAGGTCACCTTTGGCCTGTGGAACTCCTTCGCCCACACCTACCGCGGCCACGGCACCGACCGCGCGCTCGTCGCGGGCATCCTGGGCCTCGATACCGACGACGAGAACATCAAGCAGGCCTTCGACCTCGCACGCGAGCAGGGACTCGTATATCACTTTGACATCAAGGGCGACGACGCCTCCATCCACCCCAACACCGTCGACATCGACATGGTCGACGACACGGGCGCCACGGCACAGGTCCGCGGCGAGAGCCTGGGCGGCGGCAAGATGCGCATCAGCCGCATTAACGGCGTCGGCGTCGACATCTCGGGCATGTATTCCACGCTCTTCGTGGCGCACAAGGACGTCCCCGGTGTACTCGCCGCGCTCACCAACCTGCTCGCCTACGCCCACGTAAACATCGCCTTCTGCCGCACCTACCGCACCGAAGTGGGCGGCCAGGCCTACTCCGTCTTTGAGACCGACGGCGCGCCCGACGACACCGTCGTCCCCATGCTGCGCAAGCTCGACAATGTCGATTACGCAACGTTTATCGAGCTCCCAGGCTCGGCCTCGTCGCTCTCCCCCGGCGTCTCGGCCATGGAGATCTTCGACGACGGCGAGCAGCTGCTCGATGCGTGCGAGGAACTGGGGCTCAGCATCGGCGCCGTCATGGCCGTTCGCGAGGCGCGTCTGACCGACGAGGCCCACGCCGTCGCCGCCATGCGCCGCGTGCTCGACGTCATGCGCGAGGAGACCACGGCCCCCATCGCCAATCCGCAACGCTCGCTCGGCGGGCTTATCGGCGGCGAGGCCAAGCTCGTCGAAGCAACCCGCTGCAACGATTTGAGTGCAAACCTGATGGGCGCCGTCCAGACCGACGCCGTTGCCCGCGCCATGGCCGTGCTCGAGCGCTCCGCTACCATGGGCGTGATTGTCGCCGCCCCCACGGCAGGGTCCGCGGGTGTTGTGCCCGGCTGCGTGCTGGCGCTTGCCGATCGCCTGCAGCTCGACGACGAGCAAGTCATGGACGCGCTCTACTGCGCAGCCGCCATCGGCCTCAACCTCACCACAAGCGCCTGCGTTGCCGGCGCCGAGGGCGGCTGCCAAGCCGAGGTGGGAAGCGCCGCCGCCATGGCAGCCGCCGCACTGGTGCAGATGCTCGGCGGCACGCCCGAGCAGGCGCTCGACGCCAGTTCCATCGCGCTGAGCAACCTGCTGGGCCTGGTCTGCGATCCTGTAGGCGGCCTCGTGGAGGTGCCCTGCCAAAACCGTAACGCCATCGGCGTGGCTGCGGCCTTTAGCTCGGCACAACTCGCCCTCGCCGGCATTAAGAGCCTGGTACCGTTTGACCAGATGGCACACGTCATGCTCTCGGTGGGCCACGCTTTACCGGCCACGCTGCGCGAGACGGCAAAGGGCGGCATCGCGCAGGCTCCGGCCGCACTTTCGGCCTGTGCAAAATGCGGTGTGTGCGGATAGCGACAAAGAACGACTCAAAGGTGGGACAAATGTCCCACCTCTTTTGAATGCCACCGTTTCCGTACCACAAACAGCAGGGCAATCGCTATAATGCAAGCCCAGTAAAAACACGATGAGCCGCAAGGCGAAATTCGAAGGATATGCATACGATGTCGCAAAACGATCGAACTCAACTGATTCCCGATCCGCAGCAGCCGAGCAAGCACACCGGCGGCGTTCAGTCGCCGCGTCCTATCGCGCCGAGCCACGGTCAGCAGCGTGGTGCGACAAACGCTTCCCAACGCCCGAACCAGCAGCGTCAACAACGTCAGCAACGCCAGGCAAACGGCAACGCGCCCAAGCTGCCCCCCACGCACACCCGAGGTGATCGCGGCCCCGCGCGCAAGTCCGCCGGCAACAATAAGTCGGGCAAAAAGACGACGCTCTTTGTCGTCTTGGGTCTTATCGTCATTGTCTATATCGTGGGCGTCGTAGCGTTTTCGCAGGTAGCCTACCCCAACACCACCATCGCCGGCGTCGACGTCTCGTTCTCCAACGCTTCGTCTGCCGCAACCAAGGTCAACTCGGCATGGAAGCACTATAAGCTCACCGTGACAGGCGATGACTTTAGCTGGACCTATCAGCCCGAGTCCGATGAACCCATCGTCGACGGTGAAGCTGCCGCAAAAGAGATCATCAGCCACAACGAGGCCTTTGTATGGCCAGTCCGCCTTGTGGAATCCTTAAGCGGCAAGACCAAAACAACCGCTACCTCCAACGAAGTCGATCTTGATCAAGACGTCGACCTGTCCATGCTCTCCGGCACCTTTGACCATAAGAAATTTGAGAAGGATCTGGGCGCCGCCATCGACGAGTTTAACGAGGGGCGTTCGGGCACGTTCGAGGCCAATAGCTCCTATGACGAGCAAGCGGGCAAGTTTACCGTCGAGAAGGCGCGCTCCAACGAAAAACTCAACCGCGAGCATGTCATTAAGTATGCCGAGCTCGAGCTTGCCTCGCTGGCCGAGACCGTAGATCTTTCCAAGCTCGGCAACGATGCCTATGAGCCGCTCAATGGAACGCTGACCGATGATCAGATTCAGGCCGCATGCGATGCCGCCAACAACTTCCTGGGCGTCAACGTGACCCTCAAGCTCAACGGCGAGGATGCCGGCAAGGTTGATGGCAGCTCCGTGTTGCAGTGGATCAGCTTTGCCGATCCCGCCAACCCCACGCTCGATACTTCGCAGATCAGTAGCTGGGCAGCCGAGCTCGCCAACGGCTTTAATACCGTGGGCTCCACTCGCTGGTGGACGCGCGCCGATGGCAAGCAGTGCGCCGTCGAAGGCGGCGACTTTGGTTGGTCCATCGACAGCAGCTCGCTCGCCAAGCAGGTCGAGGACGCCATTAACAACAAGCAGACCGGCGAAATCGAGATCAAGTACTCACAGAAGGCCGACACCTTTACCGCAAAGGGAGAGCCCGACTGGAAGGCGTATATCGACGTCGACTTGTCCGAACAGCACGCGCGCTACTATGACGAGAGCGGAAATATCGTGTGGGAGGCCAACTTTATCTCGGGCAAGCCGGGCGAGGACGCCACGCCCGAGGGCGTCTGGCAGATCAACAGCAACGACGGCGGCAGCACCCTGATCGGAGCCAAGGACCCCGAGACCGGCAAGCCCAAATACGAGAGTCCGGTGAGCTACTGGATGCCGTTTGAGGGCAACATGATCGGCTTCCACGACGCTACATGGCAAAACGACAAGAGCTTCGATAACGCCGAGTCGTACAAATGGTGCGGCAGCCACGGCTGCATCAACCTGCGCCTGGCAGACGCCAAGGCACTTCACGACTGCATCAAAGTCGGCCTATGCGTGGTTGTCCACTCGTAGTGCAACGCGCGCATTCCTACAACGTGGAACCGCTGCGACCAATCTAACAGTTCCGAAAGAAACCGTTCTATGCGCCCACCCCAACCGGCGGGCGCATATACTTATCGAGGTACTTTCTATAAAGGAGACGCTATGCCGAATGTCCCCACGACCACCCCGGGCCCGGATGATACCGAGCACACGCTCGAAGATGTCACCGAAACGATTCCTCTGATTACAAACGTACATGCCGATAAGCAGAGCGGACGCGCGAACGATGCGACCGAGATTTCCGATGAAGAGGCATATGCCAAGCTCAAGGCAAAACGTGCCGAACGTCGACGCAAAAAGCTCATCCGACGCGGCATTGCGGCCGGCGTCGTGGCCGCCATTGTGCTCATCGCCGTTGTCGTGACCTTAGCCATCAACGCACGGCCCGCAGGCAACAACGGGCCGGTGACCGACATGGTGACCGAGGGCACGTTTACCACAACGGTCGAGGCGAAAGGCCAGCTCAAACCTATTTCGTCCTCAGTGGTCTCCCCTTCTGTCGACGGCACGGTCGATTCTGTCAACGTGCAGGCAGGCCAATCCGTCAACGAGGGCGACGTGCTTATGACCATTAAAAACGACGAGCTCGATCGCAACGTTGCCGAGGCACAACGTGCAGTTGCAGCCGCTCAAGAAGACCTCGCCAACGCGCAGAAAGCCGCAGCTGCCGCGCAGGCAACCCCAACGACGGACGTCGAGGGAGCTTCCGCAGCGGCGGCAGGCGCCCCCGCTGCGTCCGGCGACACGAACGCCGTATCGGCCGCGCAGCGCAGCCTCGCATCGGCCCAGGCAAACCTCGATCAGGCGAACGCCAAGGCAGCCAGTCGCACGGTCACGGCCCCGAGCTCGGGTAGCATCGTGGAGCTCAACGCCAAGGTGGGCGCCACGGTAACAGGCGGCATGATCATGGGCGAAAGCGATACGAGCGGCGGCAAGCAGTGCATGCAGATCGCCGACCTGTCCAAGATGAAGGTAACCGTGCAGGTGGGCGAAAAGGACATCGCCAAGATCGCCGTTGGGCAGAGCGCCAACGTCACGTATCCCGCGTTTCCCGATATCGTGAGCCAGGGCACCGTCACGGCTATCGCGTCGGTGGCAAACTCCGACGCCGCTAACGGTGGCGGAGGCAGTGTAACCTTTAACGTCGATATCCTCATCGAGTCGCCCGACGCGCGCCTGAAGCCGGGCATGACGGCCGAGGTCTCGGTGGTGACCGAGCGGCTCGACGACGTAGTGATGGTTCCGACGATGGCGCTCATGACCGAAGACGGCGAACACTATTACGTCAACGTGGCGACTGATGACGAGGGCAAGCAAACCCGTCGCGTGAAGGTGAACGTCGTGACGCAAAACGACAACGAAGCCGTAGTCGGCAAGACACAGGTCAAGCGCGACGACCAGGGCAACGAGATCAATTCCAACGTGCCGGTTACCAAGCTGCGCGACGGCGACACCCTCGTCATGGACACCGGAGCGGACGCAACGGCTGACGGCGGCTACGGCGCGGATTCGGGCAGTATGTCTGCCGACGAGGGCATGTAATGCGTCCCGTCATCGACATTCGCAACGTGCACCGCATCTTTGAGAGCGAGGCAGGTTGCGCCCACATCCTGCACAACGTGAGCCTGGCGGTAATGAGCGGCGAATTCGTCGCCATTACCGGCCCCTCGGGCTCGGGCAAGTCAACGCTTATGAACATCCTGGGCTGCCTGGACAAACCGACGGCGGGCGACTATTACCTGCAAGGGCTCAACGTGGCCGAGCTCGATGATGACGAGCTCACCGAAGTCCGCGCCCTGAGCATTGGCTTTGTCTTTCAGAGCTTCAACCTGCTGCCGCGCCTGTCGGTTATCGAAAACGTGATGCTGCCGCTGGCCTACACCAATGTGCCCCGTAGCCAGCGCGAAATGCGCGCCGTTCACGCGCTGCAGGCTGTCACGCTGCCCGTCGACCACTGGGACCACCGCATATCCGAGCTCTCGGGCGGCCAGATGCAGCGCGTCGCAATCGCGCGCGCCCTCGTCAATGACCCGCCCATCATTCTGGCCGACGAGCCGACGGGAAACCTGGACTCTGCCACTGGAGCGCTTGTAATGGAGACCTTCCATAGACTTCAGGAGCGCGGCAAAACCATCGTGCTCATCACACACGACCCCGGCATCGCCGCTGAGGCAGACCGTGCCGTGACCATCCGCGACGGTCGCATTCACGACGGCGCGTATATTCCACATGCACCGCGGACCCTGCGCAGCGCCGTAGATAGCCTGCCCATGATTTCCGCCTCCGCCAACCCGCCGAAAGGAGTGGTGGCATGAGCGCCCGCGATCTCATCCAGGAAGCCCTTCACTCGCTCGAGGCCAACAAGGGGCGCAGCCTGCTCACCATCCTGGGCATTGTCATCGGCATCGCCTCGGTTATCGCCATGACTTCGCTCATCGGCGGCATCCAAAACAGCCTGGTCAACAGCCTGGGCCTCAACGCAGCTCGTATGGTGCAAATCTATTCGTCGCAAGAACTCACCGAGTCGGACATCGAGAAGCTTCAAAAACTGGTGCCGCAGATTGAGCAGATCGGCATTGTCGACAGCGCGTATACCGAGTACAAGACCGGCGATAAAAGCTATACCGTCATGGCACAGGGTGTCGATAGCGACATGCTCGACGCCGTGGGGGCCAGCAAGCTCGTTGCGGGGCGCACCTATTCCCAGGCCGAATCCCAATCAGGCTCGCGCGTGGCGCTCATCAGCCGCGGCGGCGCCGATCAGCTTTACGGCAACGAACAGGACGCGGTAGGCAAGACTATTAAGGTGTCCAACGGCGAGGTGCAGATTGTAGGCGTGATTGATGGCGGCAGCGACTCCATGGGCTCGCTCACGCTGTATATGCCACGCGAAACCATCTCCGGGCTGTTCGGCGACGAGAATCCTTCATTCCCCAGCGTGACGGCACTTGCCGCCGAGGGCACGGACATGGATGAGCTTTGTAAGACCATCGAGTCCAAGGTGCGCGCGATGAAGGGCATCGAGGAGGATGAGTACGACAGTGTATCGGCGACCTCCATGAAAAGCGCCATCGATGCGCTCAACTCCTTTATGGGCGCGTTCTCGCTCATCATGGGTGCTGTCGCCAGCATCTCGCTGCTTGTCGGCGGTATCGGCATTATGAATATGATGCTTACCAACGTAACGGAGCGCATCCGCGAGATCGGCATCCGCCGCGCTCTGGGCGCCAGTCGTCGCGATATCACCGCGCAGTTCTTGGCCGAGTCCTCGGCACTGTGCGTCACCGGCGGACTGTTGGGTGTCCTGATTGGCTATCTGCTGGCCTGGGCTCTTGCGATGTTTGCCGCAGGATCAGGGGTTCTCGGCGAGCTCGGTGCCAGCGGGCAAATCACACCGAGCTTTTCAATCGCCACGGTATTGCTGGCCTTCGCCGTCTCCGTCGGCATCGGTGTAATCTTTGGCTTCTACCCCGCTCGCCGCGCAGCAAAGCTCGACCCGGTGGAGTGCCTACGCTACCAGTAAGCCACCACCAACAAGTTGCGGTGAATTAGGGACTGAATATGCTATCTAGCAGCAAAAACAGACACTATTTCACCGCAACTTATTGAAGGGCTACTTGCGCCAGTTCCGGGCGTCGTCCTCGAACTTTTGGCGGATGACGGTCTTGTACGGTTCGAGCTTGCTCGAGGCGCTTCTCCTCGCGGGCGGGAGGGAACGCAGGCGCGGCGAGCGCCTAGCGCGCGAACTCCCGTAAGAGCGCGTCTTCCACTTCCCGAAGCGAAAGGGCCCCGTCTCCCTCGGCGGGACGGGTGACCACGATGCAGCGCGCTCCCACGTCGCGCGCGGCGGCAAGCTTCTCGGCCGTGCCGCCTACGGTTCCCGAGTCCTTGGTCACAAGCCACTGGGCTCCCACCTGCCGAAGCATCGCCTCGTTGAGCTCGCGGGTGAAGGGCCCCTGCATGCCGATGACGTGCGACGGCGAAAACCCCGCGTCGATGCACTTCGTTATAGCACCGGGCAGCGGGAGCACACGCACGAAGAAGCGCTCCGAGAAATCGGCGACGCGCGTATAGGGAGCAAGCTCCTTGCTCCCCGTCGTGAGAAGCGCACGACCCGGGTTCTCGGAGAGAAAGCGCGCCGCGCAGGCGATCGACGCGACCGACACGACGCCTTTGGGCAGCGCCTCGGCCGCGCGCGCAAGGCGCAGGCATCGTATACCCACGGCGAGCGAAGCGGCTCGGATGTTGCCGCTTGCGAGCGTAGCGAAGGGGTGCGTGGCGTCGACGACGATGCGCGCGCCGGAAAGCTCGCGCTCCATGTCGGCCTCGTCGAGCCTGCTCGCATGCACCTCGATGCCCGGAAGCTCGCCCAAAAGCTCGCCTCCGTACTCGGTTGCCGCGTAGGCACGGGCGGGGATGCCCGCCCCGCTCGCCCATTCGCACAGAAGGCGGCCCTCGGTGGTGCCGGCGAAGATGCGCAGCGCCGGCGCGGATGCGGGCGCCGTCACTTCGGGCCGCCTGGGCGCGTGATCTGGTAGAGCAGCGCGTTCATAATGGCGGCCGCCACGGTCGAACCGCCCTTGCGACCCCTCGCGACGATGGCCGGCACGCGTCGCGCGAGTAGCTCCTCTTTCGCCTCGACCACGTTCACAAACCCGACCGGCACCCCAACGACGAGCGCGGGCGCGATCTTCCCCGCGTCCATGAGCTCGGCGAGGCGCAGAAGTGCCGTGGGGGCGTTACCGACGGCCACGATGAGCGGACCCTCGATGCCGCAAGCTTTGTCCATGCTCGCAACGGCGCGAGTCGTGCCCGCGGCGCGCGCAGCCGCGGCGACATTAGGGTCGGCCATGTAGCACACGGCCTTGCAGCCGAGCTTTGCGAGCGCGGGCTTGCTTATGCCTGCGAGCGCCATGTTCGTGTCGGTGAGCACCGTGGCCCCTGCGCGCAGTGCGTCGAGAGCACAGTGCGCGGCGTCATGGGTGAATACGAGGGAATCGGCGTACGAGAAGTCGGCAGTGGTGTGGATGACGCGCTTCACGACGGGCTCTTCGAGCGGCGGAAACGTGCGGCCGCCGAGCTCTTCGGTGATGATCTCGAAGCTGCGCCGCTCGATGTGGCCGGGCGCCATCTCCTTGGAATCCATCTAGTACTCCACTCCTTCCCTTGCACCTATCCCCTGAGCGTAGGGGTGTTTCTCGCACCGCATCTCGGTTATGTAGTCGGCCTTCTCCACGATCTTGCGGGAAGGCGCGCGCCCGGTGAGCGCTACTTCGACGCCGCGCGCGGACATATCGAGCGCGCGGTCCACGAGCGCCTCGTCGACAAGCCCCTTCGAAAGCGCGTCGAGCGCCTCGTCGAGCACGAGCAGCCCCTCCTGCGCGCCCTCGAGCTCGGCGAGCGCGGAAGCGAGGTTCCCATCGTGCAGCTCGCGCGTCGCGGCAAGTTCTTCCGACGTCATGGACCAGGTAAACTTGTCCGACGCCTTCCCCGCGAACACGGGCACGCCGAAATGCTCGGCGAGCAGGCGCACCTCCCCGCTTTCGCCGTCTTTCAGGAACTGCACGACGACGACGCGGCGGCCTGCGGCGAGCATGCGAAGGGCGAGGCCCATCGCCGCCGTGGTCTTGCCTTTGCCGTCGCCATGATACACGTGGATCATACGCCCTCCTCGATAATGCGGTAGACATACTCCATGTCGAGCGCCACGCGCACGGAGTCGGCCAGGCGGTCGAACTCGCGCGCACGGTGATCGGCCGCGGACGCCGCGCCCGCAGCACCCACGACGCTCTCGGGCAGGCCACGCATGCGCGCGAGCGAGCGCGCGAGGGCGAGCGCCACCCCCGGTTCGTCGAACAGGCCGTGGAGATAGGTTCCAAACACGTTTCCGCAGGCCGCGCCTTCTGGTTTGCCGCCAATCGTGCCCGCAGGGGCGCAGGAGACGATCGTTTCGCCGTCGTGGATCTCGTACCCGCGAGCCGTCATGCCGTTCCACACCGAGAACGCGCCTTGGGCGCCTGTGATGCGCAGCTCCGACTGGGCGAGGCGCTTTTCCTCCCTGAACACCGTACTTGCAGGGATGAGCCCGAGCCCGCGCGCGGTGCCAGCGCCTTCCCTGCCATGCGGGTCGGAAAGCTCGTCACCCAAAAGCTGGTAGCCTCCGCATATGCCGAGCACCGGCGTGCCCGCACCCGAAAGCGCGCGTACACAGGCTCCGATGCCGCTAGCCGCAAGCCAGCGCGCGTCGTCGAGCGTGGTCTTCGAGCCGGGGAGCACCACCAGGTCGGGTCGGCCCAGATCGGTCGTCGAGGAAACGTAGCGCACGCCCACGCCGGGCACGCGCGAAAGCGGGTCGAAGTCGGTGAAGTTCGACAGATGTGGAAGGCGCACGACGGCGACGTCGATGACGCCGCGCGCCTCGCGGGCAGATAGGCGCGGCGCGAGCGAGTCCTCGTCGTCCAGGTCGAGCGTAAGATACGGCACGACCCCCACGACGGGAACCCCGCACATCTTCTCGAGCGGGGCCAAACCCGGGCGCAGGATTTCCACATCGCCGCGGAACTTGTTCACCACAAGCCCCCGCAAAAGAGCGCGATCCTCGGGCGCAAAGAGCGCGACCGTGCCGTAGAGCTGGGCAAACACCCCGCCTGGGTCGATGTCGCCCGCGAGCAGCACGGGGGAGGACACGGCGCGCGCGAGCCCCATGTTGACGATGTCGTTTTCGGCAAGGTTGATTTCGACGGGGCTGCCGGCGCCCTCGATGACGATGACGTCGTTTTCCTCCGCGAGCGAATCGAACGCCTCCAAAATCTGCGGCATGAACGCCTTCTTTCGCGCGAAGTAGTCCCTCGCAGCGAAGGCTCCCTGCGCCTTGCCGGCCACGATGAGCTGGCTTCGGTGGTCGCTTTCGGGCTTGAGCAGGATGGGGTTCATGCGCACGTCGGGCGCGATGCCGCACGCCTCGGCCTGCATGATCTGGGCGCGCCCCATCTCGAGCCCATCGGCCGTGACACCGCTGTTGAGCGCCATGTTCTGGCTCTTGAAGGGAGCCACGCGCAGGCCGTCCTGCGAAAGCACACGGCACAGCCCCGCCGCAAGCAGGCTCTTCCCCGCGTTCGACATGGTGCCCTGGATCATGATGGGCTTCGCCCTACCCACGGGTATCGACCTCCTTCGCCGAGCCTCGGCCATCCGCGCCCGCCATAGCGTCGCTGCAAGAAGCGCCGCCCCGTTCGTCGGGTTCGCCTTCGCCCGATGCGCCTTCCGTCCGAAGCGCGCGGCTGAACGCCATCGCAAGCCGGGCGTTCTCCTTGCGCGTGCGCACCGCGACGCGGCACCAGAAACGGGACAGTACCGAAAACGAGTCGCACGTGCGGACCAAAACCCCCTGTTTATACAGGCGCTCGGGGATGTCTTTCGCCGGCGTGCGGACTAAAAGGAAGTTCGCATCCGACGGCACGACGGAAAGCCCGAGCGAGGAGAGCTCGTGGGAAAGCCACGCTCGCTCGCCCGCCAGTACATCGCGCGTGCGCGAGACGTATTCGACGTCTTCCAGGGCGGCGATGCCTGCGGCCTCGGCGACCGAGGAGACGGGCCACGCCTGTCCCGCCCGGCGAATCCCCTCGATGAGTTGGGCGTTTCCGCTGATCAGATACCCCAACCGCAACCCTGCCATTCCGTAGAGCTTGGTGAACGCGGAGAGCACGGCCACATGGTGCGAACACGCGGCGCGTGCGGCCACGCTCCTTTCGCGGGCGTCGGGCGCAAATCCGAGGAAGCACTCGTCCACGACGAGCAGCGCGCCCACCTGCTCGCAGCGGCAAGCCGCGGCATCGATTACGCGGGGGTCGACGAGGCGCCCCGTCGGGTTGTTCGGATTGCAGAGGTACGCCACATCTCCCGGCCCCTCGATCGCGCGGGCGAAGGAGGCGGGCACGTCGAAGCCGTCCGCTTCGGAGAGCGGGAACTCCTGTACGCATGCGCCGTAGTACGATGCCGCCTCAGCATATTCAGAGAACGTCGGAGCGCACACGACGATGCGTTTCGGGCGCACCGCCGCGGCGAGCCGCCAGATGATGTCGGACGCGCCCGCGCCGCAGACGATAGTATCTTCGGGAATGCCCTGGGCGCGCGATAGGGCGCGAACGAGGGCGAGGCTTTCCCTATCGGGGTAGGCGTCGATTCGAGAAAGCGCCCTGCAAGCTGCGGCGACGGCGCGCGGCGAGGGGCCTGCCGGATTCACGTTCACCGAGAAGTCGATGAGGTCGGAGGCGCCTCCTTCGCAAGCGATGCCGAGCGATTGCGAGCTGCCCCCATGCGTACGGGCGCGCAGGATTCCCCCGGCAGCCCGGAGCGCGGCGTGGTCTTCCCTCATGCCATCGCCCCCACGGCGAGCACGACCGCCGCGTGCGCGGCGCCGAAGACGACGAGCGCGCATACGGACGCGGCGAGCATGAGCCTTGTCGCCCGGGCGATATCGCCCCACTCGATTTCGCGGGACGCGTCGCCTATCGTCGGTTTCTCAACGAGCTTGCCGAAATACACCGCGGGTCCTGCCAGGCGCAGCCCGAGCGCGCCCGCGCACGCTGACTCGGTCTGCGCCGAGTTGGGGCTCGCATGGCGACGCCTGTCGCGGCGCCAGATGCGCGCCGCCCCGCACGCGTCGAGCCCGACGATCGGGCACACGGCGATCATGAACAGGGCCGATAAGCGCGAGGGAATCCAGTTCACCGCATCGTCGAGGCGCGCCGAGGCACAGCCGAAGTCGATGTAGCGCTCGTTTTTGTAGCCCACCATGCTGTCGAGCGTGTTCACCGCCTTGTACGCCATGCCCAAGGGCGCACCCCCGATCATAAGGTAGAACAGCGGCGCGATGACGCCGTCGCTCGCGTTCTCCGCCACCGTTTCCACAGCGGCGCGCACGACGCCCTGCTCGTCGAGAACAGACGTGTCGCGTCCCACGATGAGCCCGACGGTTTCGCGCGCCGCGACAAGGCCGCCCTTCGAGAACGCGCGGGCCACGGCCAGGCTCTGGCGGCGCAGCTCGCATGCCGCAAGAATCTGATAGCTCGCCCATGCCTCGGCCACGAAGCGCAAGCCGGGGTGAACCATGCCGCAAAGATACAGGATTCCCCAGGTCAAAAGCCCACACGCAAGCGGAAGCGCCACGGCGAGCACAAGCCCTGCGGCGCGCGTGCCCGCGGACGTTTGCGGGAATGCGCCCCGCAGGCGGCCTTCGGCCCACGTGATCGCGCGCCCCATGGCGACGACGGGATGGGGAAGCCAGCGCGGGTCGCCGAAGGCAAGGTCGGCCGCGAACCCGGCGGCGACGGCAAGAATCGTCATCACCGGGCATCGCCCCCCGAAGCGGGGCGAACGTCGCGAAGGCAGCGCCCATCCCAGGTGGCGGCCCATGCGCCGCCCGGCTCGGTATGCACGTCGAAGTATTCCATTTTCGGGACAGCAAGCTCGGAAAGCAGCGCTTTCACGGTACCCGCGTGAACGACGAAGACGGCGCGCCCACTCCCCTGGGCGCGCTCCGATTCGCACGCCTCCCGAAACGCCGCGACGACGCGGCGGGTGAAATCGCTCTTGCCCTCGCCATGCGGGCAGCGCGTCTCGCACCAGGAGTCTACCCAGGCGCGGTAGCGCGCATCCTCTTTAAGCTCGGCAGCGCTTCGCCCCTCGAAGTCACCGAAATCCATCTCGCGCAGACCGGGGCATGCCATAAGCTCCGCATTCGGGAAGAGGATGCGTGCCGTCTGGTCGGTGCGGGCCATGCCGCTCGTGATAACACGGAACACGTCACGATCGCACGCGAGCTCGCGCAAAGCGCGCTCGCCCGCGCTCGACAGGGGCTCGTCGGTGCCCGCCCCGCTGTAGCGATGGTCTTCCGTGCCCGCCGTGGCACCATGGCGCACGAAGACGACTTCCAAAGGCGCGCCCGCGCCCTGCGTCCCTCGAGGCGCATCGGCAAGGTTTCCTTTGATCACCTGGGGAATCCCGCACGATATGCGCACGACGACGTCGGCGCGCGCAGCGAGCGCGCATCCCAGGCGCCCCGCGCGCTCGCGCCATTGGGCGTCTTCCGCACGCATGGGGACGACCCCCGAGCCGACCAAGGGCAGAATTACTGCGTCGAAGCCGATCAGCCGCTCGAGCGCCCGGTCAGCGTCGAGCGCGCGTACGAGTTCCTCAGCACGGTACGCGACACGGCCGGCAAAAGCCGCGGCCACGCCGCCCTCCGCAAGCTGAGCCGCGTCGACGAAATCGTCCGCCGCGAACCCGAGCTTTTCGCGCACGAAGGTCCTCTTCCCCGAATGCGCGCCACCTACCACGAGAATCATAGGAGCATGCCCCCCGCCACCAGCATGGCAAGCATCGCGAGCTCGGCCCATTGCAGAAACCATCCGGCCAAATCACCCGTCACCCCGCCGAAGCGGGACAGGGCAACATGGCGGTACCACGCGAGCGCCAAAAGCCCCGCCACCGCCATAAGGGCGCCGACGGCCTGAGCGCACGCGACCATCCCTGCAGCCGAAGCCGCAGCGAAAGCGCAAAGCGGCACAACGATCGCCGCGCGCTTCTTCGAAGGCGAGAGCCCCGCGGCCATGCCGTCCGCCCGCGCGGCAGGCCAGCATTCAACGGCGAGCCCCGAAAGCGCGCGGGAGAACACGAGCGAGCACAGAAGCGCGAGGAACGTCCCCGCCGTAAGCGGCAGCGCGGTGAACAGGGAAAACTGCAGAATAAGGTACACGACAACACCGATGACCCCGAAGGCGCCCGCCCGCGGGTCGTGCATGATCTCGAGCTTTCGTTCGCGCGGGGCCCAACTTGCAAGCGCATCGGAGGTGTCGCAGAGCCCGTCTAGGTGGATGCCTCCCGTCACCGCCACAGGCAGCGCCACGAGCACAGCCGCGACGATGGTCGCGGGCACGCCGAGCAGGTTCGCCACGTGCCCCCACGCCGTCATGAGTAAGCCTTCCGCAAGGCCCACCAGGGGAAACGCGGCAAGAGCATGGGTTGACCCGAAATCGGTCCAAGCCGATTTCGGGACGGGGATGCGCGAGAACGTTCCGAACGCCGCGCAGATTGCCTCTACTATCTTCACCTTGTAGGCCCTTCGCCTTTCATCCACACGGGAATCCCGCACACCACTTCGACTGCGCGGTCGGCCAGCGCCGCCACGCCCGCGTTCACGCGCGCAAGCGCGCGCCTCCATGCCTCGGTCCCCTCATCGTAGCGCATCCCATCGGCGAACACGTCGACGGAGACCACCACCGTATACGCAGCGGCCTGAGCGAGCCGTTCGATGCCTCCGAGCACCTCGCGCGCCGCAGCGTCGGGGTCACGTGGGGACAAGCCGCCTTCCGCGAAAAGCTCGTTCGCAACCAGGTTGCCCACGTCCTCCAAAAGAAGCGTGCAGCCGCGCGGAAGCCCGGACACTGCGGCGCCCACGTCACGCGTGCGCTCGAGGGTGGAAAACCCCTTGCCCTCGCGCAGCGCCCGATGGCGCGCGATGCGGCGGGCGCCCTCTTCCCCGAAGGGCTCCATCGTTGCCAGGTACACGCGGGGTCCGTCGTGCCCGAGGCACAGGGACTCGGCGTAGGCGCTCTTGCCGCTCGCGGCGGCGCCGATGACGAGCGTTACCGTCATTTCCCGGCCTCGAAATGCTCGTAAGCAGCCATGCCAGTCGCCGTGAACGTCTTCCCATCCCGGTACACGCGCAGCGCCGAATCCAGAAGGGGCAGATACGCCATGGCGCCCGCGCCCTCGCCCAAGTGCATGCCTGCGTCGAGGGGTGCCTTTATGCCGAGCTCGCGAAGGAGCTCCTGGCTTGCGGGTTCGCTTGATGTGTGGGTGCCCACGAGGTAACCCAAGGCGTTGGGGCACAGGCGCGCCGCGCACAGGGCCGCCGTGCAGGATATGACCCCGTCGAGGAGCGCCGGCGCCTTCGAGGCCGCGGCCCCCAGGTAGAAACCGCACATCGCCGCGATGTCGAAGCCGCCCACCTTCGAGAGCACGTCGATCGGGTCGGCGGGATCGGGCGAGTTCGCGTCGATAGCGCGCTCGACCACGTCGCACTTGCGCGCGAGCGAGGCGTCCGAGAGCCCCGCGCCGCGCCCGACGAGACTCCGCGCGTCCGTCCGGAGGAGCACTGCGGCCACCGCCGCCGAGGTGGTCGTGTTGCCGATGCCCATCTCGCCCGCGGCGAGAAGGCGCACGCCGGCGCGGGCAAGCCCGCACGCGACGGCGATTCCGACCTCGATCGCGCGCACGGCCCCATCGCGAGACATAGCGGGGCCGTACGCGATGTTGCCGCTCCCCCGCCGCACGTTCGCGCGCACCATGCGCGCGTCTTCTATGCCCCAGGCCATACCCACGTCGACGGGCACGACCTCGGCACCCGCGAACGCCGCCATGCGGCAGGCGCTCGTGGCCCCCTCGCACATGTTGCGCGCGACGACTCGCGTCACGTCTTGCCCGCTTTGCGACACGCCTTCGGCAACGACCCCGTTGTCGGAGAAGAATACCGCGAGCGCACGGGGAAACTCGACCACCTCGGCGCTCCCCTGAGCTGCGGCGATACACGCGACGGCGTCTTCAAAGTCGCCCAATCCCCCCAAGGGGTGCGCGATGGAGTCCCACGCGGCGTACGCGGCGGCGCGGGCGCACTCGTCTGCGGGCGCAATCCGGGAGAGCGCGGCTTCGAGCACGGCGCCCGGCGCCGACGAGAACGCGCGCTCGACTTCCTCGCGGATGCAGGCAAGCGCGGTTTCGGTTGCTTCAGCCATGCCGTCTCCTCTCTGCGAACGACGCTGCGGCAGACGCGAACGCGCGCGCAACGTCGGGGTTCGCAGGATAGTACACATGCGGGAAGCCCGCAACCAGGGACGGGGTGGTCGTCATGCACGGCCAGCCCTTGTCGCGCCGGGGCTTCTGCGCCCAGAAGTCGCCGCCCGGGCAGGTGGACTGCCAGTAGTGGAACTCGTGCGCGCGGATGCGTGTGCCGCGCGGCCCGTAGAGCCCGTCGCGTTGAGAAGTGAGCTCCACGTACCCGAAATGGGACAGCCTTCCCCCGTTCTCGCTTACGCCCTCAAGGGCGCCCGCAACAGGCCAGCGCCGCCCCTCGCTATCGGCGATTTCGCGCTGCAGATACAGAAACCCACCGCATTCGGCGACCGTCGGCATGCCAGATTCCACCGCGCGCCGCACCGCCTCGCGCATCGGCGCGTTCTCGGAGAGCTGCCGCGCATGGAGCTCCGGGTAGCCGCCCCCCAGATAGAGGGCGCTTGTCCCCCGGGGCAACTCGCTATCACACAGGGGGCTGAAAAAGGCCAGCTCGCAACCCAGGTCCTCGAGCGCGCGCAGGTTCTCCTCGTAGTAAAACGAGAACGCCTCGTCACGCGCGACGGCGACGATGGGCCGCGCTCCCGCGATCGGCTCCAACCGATAAGGTTCCTCGCAGATATCGGGTGCCGTCGCCGCTATATCAAGCAAGCGGTCGACGTTGACGCTCTTTTCCACCAGCTCGGCCATCTTGTCGATGCGCGCGGAGAGCTGCTTGACTTCGTCGGCGGTCACAAGCCCCAGATGCCGGCTTTCGAGCGAGAACGCCTCGTCGGCGGGAATATTACCCAAAACCGCGACGCCCGTGTGCTTCTCGATCGCAGGCGCCGCGTAGGCGCAGGCAGCGGCGCTCGTCTTGTTCAGCACGACGCCGCGCACGTTCGCACAAGGCAGGAACTCGGCGATGCCGCGGATTACGGCGGCGAGCGATAAAGACGCCCCGCGCCCGTTCACCACTAAAACGACCGGCGTTTCCGTGTCGCGCGCAACCTGGTAGCTGCTCGCGTCGGCCACGCCGGGCGCCATGCCGTCGTAGAAGCCCATGACCCCCTCGAGCACCGCGACATCCGCGCCCGCGGCGCCGCGTGCGAGCAGGGCGCGCAGCGTCGGGGCGTCGGTGAAGAAGCCGTCTAAGTTGCCCGAGCGCGCACCCACGACGCGGCGATGAAAGAGCGGGTCAATGTAGTCGGGGCCGCATTTGAAGGCCGCGCATGCAAGGCCGCGGCGCGCGAACGCGCGCAGGAGCGCGCACGTTACGACCGTCTTGCCGCTCCCACTCGAGGGCGCAGCGACCATGAAGCGCGGGATGGACGTGCTCACCGGGCGCCGCCTTCCCCACCTGCACCACGCGCGCTGACGAGGAACACGGGGTTTTGCGCCTTCATAAGATGGTGCGAGCCTACAGCCTCGGCGCGGGCGGCCGACACCTGGCACGCCTCGAACCCCTTAAAGCGCGAACCCGAGAGGAGCGCGCACGCCTCGGTGAGCGTCTCAACAGTGACGCATGGCACGCACAGGCGAACCTGCGAGTTCTTCTCGAGCGCTGCCTCCACGATGGAGGGAAGCTCGCCCGCGCTCCCGCCGACGAACACAGCGTCGGGAACGGGCAGTTTCGCGAGCGCTTCGGGGGCGACACCGGGGACCGCATGCACGTTGCCGCACCCGAATGCATCCGCGTTCTCTCGGATGAGCCGCACGCCGGCCGCGTTGCGCTCGACCGCCCATACCGACCCCGCTCGCGCGACGAGCGCCGCCTCGATCGACACGCTCCCCGTGCCGGCTCCGACGTCCCACACGGTGTCGGTAGCGGTAAGGCGCAGCTTCGCGAGCGCGACTGCGCGCACCTCCTGCTTGGTCATGGGAACGTCGCCGCGGATGAAGAGCTCGTCGGGAATGCCCGAGGAAGCGTACGGCCAGCGGGAACTCGCGGCGCGGGATGCGAACTCGATAAGCATCACGTTCAAGTCGTCGAACGTCTGACCTGCGATTTCACTTGCGGTCGCGCAGGTGATGCGCTCGTCGGGGTACGACAGGCGCTCGGCCACCGTCACGCGCGCATCCCCGAAGCCCGCCTGCACAAGCTCGCCCGAAAGCCGCGAGGGGTCTTCCCCGCCCGACGTGACGAGAAAGAGCTCACCTGCGCGCTCGGCCTCGGCCACGATGTCGCACGCCACGCCGTGAGCGCTCGCGAAGCGCCAATCCTGCCATGGACGCGCGAGGCGCGCGGCGAGATAAGACGCTGAGCTTATGCCGGGAACGACGCGCACGTCCACCTGCGCGTCGCCGGAGAGCGCCTCCACCAGGCGGCGCGCGCCGCTGAACAGCCCCACATCGCCCGTCATCACGACCACGGCGCGCCGCCACGACGCCGCATCGGTGAGCGCGGCGACGATGTCCGCCGTCTTCACGAGCTCGCATCTCACCACGTCGGGCGGCACGTCGATGCCGGCAAGCGCGCGATGAGCGCCGATGACCACGTCGGCGATGTCGATCGCGTCGAGCGCCGCGCGCGAGAGCAAGTCGGGGTTTCCGGGCCCCGCCCCGATGATCGTTACCTTTCGCATGGAATCTCCCGATACCCGCGCGGCGTGACCATACGGCCGCCTACGAGCTTCGTGTCCGCGTTGCCGACGAACACGGTGGTGAACATGTCGGCGTCGATCTCCCCCAGCTCGGAGAGCCTGCACATGCCCGACTGCTGCCCCTCGCGCCCGATGTTGCGTACCCAGCCGCAGAGCGTGTCGGGGGCCTTCCATTCGAGCATAATCTTCGCCGCGCGTGAGAGCCTGTCGGCGCGCTTTCTGCTGCGCGGGTTGTACAAACAGATGCAGAAGTCGGCGCTCGCCACGGCGGCGAGCCTGCGCTCGATGACCTCCCATGGCGTGAGCAGGTCGGAGAGCGACACGACCGCGAAGTCGTGGGCAAGCGGGGCGCCGAGCACCGCCGACCCGCTCTGAGCCGCGGTGGCCCCGGCGATAACTTCCACGTCTACATCGGGGTAGTCCTCCGCAAGCTCCAGCACGGGGCTCGCCATGCCGTACACGCCCGCGTCGCCGCTGCACACGAGCGCCACGGCTTCTCCGCTCTGCGCGCGCGAAAGCGCAAGGCGGCACCGTTCGACCTCGTGCATCATCGGCGTCGCGAGATGCGCCGCGTCGGGCACGGCGGCGAGCGCGAGCTCCACGTATTTCGTGTAACCCACAACGACGTCGGACGCCTCGAGCGCACGCCGAGCCGCAATCGTCATGCCGTCGGGGCCGCCCGGGCCGATTCCCACCACGAAGAGCTTTCCCATCACCGCTCCTTAAACGAAAGTTTAATAGTTACCTTGGAAAACGCGACGGTCACGCCGCCGTGAGCGAGCTTCGGGAAGATAAGTTTGCCCCCCTCCGCGAGCGCTGCCCGCTCGCACACGTTGTCGACCCCCACCGTCGCGTGCACGAAATCAGATGGCGAAACGCTGCCTTCGACCTGCGACAACTCCTCTGCGGAATACGTCGCAAGCGGGATATTGCGCGCGCGGCAGAAGGCGAGCAGACCCTCCTCGTGCGCCTTCACGTCGATCGTCGCCGCCTCGCGCACGGCCGAAGGCGAGATACCCACCTGCCCGCACGCGAGAAGAAACGCCTCCTCGATCGCTTCGGCGCACGCACCGCGACGGCATCCTATGCCCGCAACGATGCAGGGCACGACAAGGCGAAGCGGCTCGGGCGCAGGCGCCTGAGCCCGCACGCCCGCCGGCTTCCCCGTCTCACCGGCGGGCACGACCTCGCCCGTTGTCTCCGCCGCACGAACGGACGCACCTGCATTCGCGCCAGCGAACGGCGACACGACGATATCGGCCCGAGCGCGGTCGGACGCAATGTCAACCCCCTCAGGCGGCTGTCCCGAAATCGGCATGTCGGAATAGAGCGCCACGCGCCCGCCCGAAAGCAGCCGCGCCGACACTCGCTTGATGGCCTCGGGATTCGAAACGGCGAGCCCCGCACAGCGCGCCCACGTATCCACCGCCCACACGCCGCGGACGTCGGTCGCCGTGGTGATGACGGGGATGGCCCCTGACGCGCGTGCCACAGTTTGCGCAAGCTCGTTCGCACCGCCCAAATGCCCCGACAAAAGCGGGACGGCAAAGCGCCCCGCCTCGTCGATCGCCACAACCGCGGGATCGTTTGCCTTCGAGGCGACATGCGGCGCGATCGCCCGCACGGCGATGCCCGCCGCGCCCACGAACAGAAGCGCGTCCGACGCTTCCCACGCGAGCGCCGTCCATGCGCGCAGGTCGGCCTTCCCCTCGCCGAACCCGCGCGAAACGGAAACGTCCCAGCCAGGGTCGTCTTCACCTGTCTGCGCGCAATCGGAAAGCGCGTGTGCGGTGCGCACCGCCAACGCATACCCCCTCTCAGTGAACGCTATGCAGGAAACCCTCATCTAGCGCACCACCATCGTCGAGAAGTAGCTGCCCCGATCGGGCACATCGTCGAGCGAGCGGTACACGCGCTCGCCCGGAAGTCCACAGTCCTCTACGAGCTCGGCACCGTCAAAGGCGCCCTCCTCGCGAAGAATGCGCTTCGTGTCCGCAAGCGAGCGGCGCACCTTCATGACCACCTTCGTCCCCGGCCAGCCGATTGCGCGGCCCACCTCGTACAGCACGCCTTTACTCATACGTCGCCCCCAATACCCCGATAACTGCATCGGCGCCCGACGTGTGGAAAAGCTCGCGGCGCTCGGCGTCGAACACGACCGCGGCGATGTCGCATGCGCCCGCCGCGCGGCGGCGCAACCTGTCCTCGATTGCCGCAGCGAGCGAAGCGCGCGCAGCGTCCCCCACGCCGGCGGCCTCGATTACCTCGAGCGCCGCCGTGGTCGTGACCGACGACATGATCTCACGCACGGTCTTCGCGCCCGCGCCGGCCATGGCCGCGTGGGCGGCCAGAATCTCCGCGCGGCAGTCGGCGGAACGCGAATGGGTGTCCATGATGCCGCCCGCGACCTTCACCAACTTGCCGATGTGTCCCACAAGAAGGACATTGGTGAATCCCTCGCGAACGCAGCAATCAATCGCATCGCCCACAAAGTTGGAGATGAAGACCACCGGCGCACCGTTTAAGTGGAAATGCCCCGAGATGAACTGCGCGCCGTAGTTGCCGGGCGTGAGCACGACTCCGCGCCGCCCCATAGCCGCATGCTGCCGAATCTCGAGCTCGATGCTGTCGCGCAAGGCAGCGAGGCTGCGTGGCTCGACGATGCCCGTCGTGCCCAGGATGGAGATGCCGCCCTCTATCCCCAGGTGCGGGTTGAAGGTCTTTTCGGCAAGGGCAACACCCTCGGGTACCGAAATCGTCACAGCAATGTTTCCAGAAAAGCCGTGCGCGGCGCACACCTCGCGCACCACCGAAGTGATCATCGCGCGCGGCGTCGCGTTGATGGCGGCCGCCCCCACCGGCTGCTCGAGCCCGGGCAACGTCACGCGCCCCACGCCCACGCCGCCATCGACGGAAACTTCCGATTCGCGCGCGGGCACGCCCTTGCTGCCCGCAGCGCCCGCGCCCGAGCCCGCATGTTCCACGCGCGCGTACACGAGCACGCCGTCGGTCACATCGGCATCGTCGCCTGCGTCCTTTTGCACGGCGCACTGGGCGCACCCCTCGCCGATGCATGCGTCGACCACGTCCACCTCGACGGGCAGCCCGCCGGGGGTGACGATCGACACGCGGCCGACGGGCTTTCGCGACAAGAGCATCTCGCAGGCCGCCTTCGCCGCGAGCGCGGCGCAGCTCCCCGTGGTGTAGCCGCAGCGCAGGCGGGTCGTCCCGGTATATATGTAGTGCTCGAAGGCCACGCTAGCTGCTCGCCTTCCGATACCCCGTGGCAAACGAAGGGTCATAAAGCTTGCTGCGCTCGTAGGACTCCGCTTGCGCGCCGTCGTGCGCAAGTCCGCCGCGAGCTCCGAGCACGCGGCCCACCACCACGAGCGCCGTGCGGTCGATGCCCTCTCGCGCGCCCGCGTCGGCGAGCGTGCCCACTGTGCATCGCACCACGCGCTCCGCAGGCCAGGTCGCCTTGTACACGAGCGCCGCCGGCTCATTGGAGCTGCGGCCCGCGGCCAAAAGCTCGGCGGAAAGCTCGGCGAGCATACCCGAGCTCAGGAAGATGACCATAGTCGAGCCGCTTTCCGCCATGGTGCGCATGCCCTCGCCCGCGGGCATGGGGGTGCGTCCGGAAAGCCGCGTGATCACGACCGACTGGCTGATTCCCGGCAGCGTATATTCCTGGCGAAGCGCCGCCGCGGCACCGCAAAAGCTCGACACGCCGGGCACCACCTCGTAGTCCACGCCGCGCGCGTCGAGCGCGTCCATCTGCTCCTGGATGGCGCCGTACAGGCACGGATCGCCCGTGTGCAGGCGAACCACTTCCTCGCCCCGCGCATCTGCCGCGCACATCACGTCGAGCACTTCCTCCAAGGTCATGTGCGCGCTGTCGTAGACGATGCAGGATTCCTTGCACTCGGCGAGCAGCTCGGGGTTCACAAGGCTCCCCGCCCAAACGACCACGTCGGCCGCGCGCAAAAGGCGCGCCCCGCGCAGCGTGATAAGGTCGGCGGCGCCCGAGCCAGCGCCAACGATATGAATCATCCGAGCCTTCCCTTCCCGTTTCTCATCGCAACCGTTTACGCCGCCATTCGCGCAGCGGGCAAAACACGGCGCCTGCGGCGACAATCGGCGCAAATACGCAGGCAGGAGGCGCAATGCCGCCCGCCCTGGCTTTGACACGTTCACAAGTGCCCACTATCATAGTAAAAGATTCGGCAACGAGCATATGACAATCGGATAAAAGGAAATGACCGGCGCGGCGCCCGCACAGCCCGCGCTGGCTTGCGGAGGGAACCAGGTGGGAATCCTGGGCAAGGGACATTACTGTATAGGACGCGCGGGCGAACCGCCTCGCGCCCCAAGCCAGACTGCTTCGCCTTTTCCTCACGGCATCGCCGTGGCGTTAGCTCCTTGTGAACCCCGAGGGGTGCGCTTTTCTTTCGCTTGTGCCGACAAGCAACTGTCGCCGGGGGACCGGCAAACCGAGGAAAGGAAAAACCATGTCCGACCAGATGTCACGCCGCGGCTTCATGGGCGCCGCAGCAACCGGAGCCGTCGCGCTCGCCGGAGTCGCGCTCGCGGGCTGCTCCAACACCTCCGCGAGTTCCGAGAAATCGAGTGAAAAGGAGAAGGCCGTGAAGCCGGTCATCCTCGTCACGAGCTTCGGCACGAGCTACAACGACTCGCGCCACATCACCATCGGCGCCATCGAAGACGCTATCCGCGAGAAGTACTGGCAGGACTACGACATCCGCCGCGCCTTCACCGCGCAGATCATCATCGACAAGCTGAAGAAGCGCGACGGCATCACGATCGACAACATGACCGAGGCACTCGACCGCTGCGTGGAAGACGGCGTGAAGGAAATCGTCGTGCAGCCGACGCATCTCATGGGTGGCCTGGAATACACCGACGTGAAAGACGAGCTCGACAAGTACGCCGACAAGTTCGACAAGATCTCGCTCGGCGACCCGCTGCTCACCTCCGACGACGACTACAAGAAGGTGGCCGCAGCCATTAAGGAGAACATGGCGTCCTTCGACGACGGCAAGACGGCGCTGTGCCTCATGGGCCACGGCACCGAAGCCGATTCCAACGCCGACTATGCCAAGATGCAGGAAGTGTTCAAGAACGAGGGCTTGACGCAGTTCTTCGTCGGCACCGTCGAGGCTGAACCGACCTGCGAGGATGTAATCGCCGCCGCGAGCGCCGCAGGCTACAAGAAGGCCGTGCTCGCGCCGTTCATGGTGGTCGCGGGCGACCACGCGAACAACGACATGGCAGACGAGACCGACCCCGACAGCTGGGCTGCGAAGTTCGTGGCCGCCGGCTTCGAAGTGACGTGCCTGCTCCAGGGTCTGGGACAGAACGTCGCGGTCGACGACATCTACGTCGCGCACGTGGACGACGCCATCGCCAAGCTGTAAACTCGCCGCGCACGGGGGCGCCGGTCGCGTCCCCATGCAACGGGCATGCGCCTTCCCCGACTGACGGCGCATGCCCGTTGCATTCGCATCCCGCCCGCCCACCGCACGGCGCGGGCGGTCGAAGCGATTGAAAGGAACCCCCTCCATGTTGAAGAAAACCCTCGCCTTCGCCCTGTCAGCGGCGCTTTTCGCGTTCTCGCTCGCCGGCTGCGGCGGAAATTCAATCGACAGCGCAAAGGCAAGCGATGCCGATTCCCAGGAAAAGACCGAACAGGCGGCCGATGCGCCCGAGGGCGCAAGCGCTGCCCCCATCACCGCCGACAAGGTGGCCGACGGCACCTATCCGATCACCGTAGATTCCAGCTCGAACATGTTCAGGATTGTGGACGCCCAGCTCATCGTGGAAAACGGCTCCATGCACTGCGTGATGACGCTTTCCGGCACGGGCTACGGCAAGCTCTTCATGGGCACGGGTGACGAGGCTGCCGCCGCGAGCGAGGCCGACTTCATCCCCTATGTGGAAAACGCGGAAGGCAAGTACACCTACGACGTGCCCGTTGAAGCGCTCGACGAGGACACCGCCTGCGCCGCGTGGAGTATTAGAAAAGAGCAGTGGTACGACCGCACGCTCGTGTTCGAATCCGCCGGCGTCGATCTGCGCGCCGACGCACTGAAGTAACGCCATGCGGTCGATTCTTCCCAAGGGGGAAAACAGGAAGCGCCACAGCATCGCGGCGCGCGCGATCGCCTGCGTTCTCGTCGCCCTGCTCGCGCTTCCCTTCGCGGGGTGCAGTGCGAGCCCGAACGCGACCGGTGGCACGGCAGGCTCTCAGGAATACACTGTGAGCGTCTCGCTCTCCGGCGGGTCAGGGCGCGCAAGCATCGCCTCACCCACCACAATTGTGAAGGATGGCGACACCTACACCGCGACCATCACCTGGTCGAGTTCGAACTACGACAAAATGACCGTCAACGGCGTGGACTACGCGCCCGTAAACGACGGCGGCTACTCCACGTTCGAGATACCCGTCACGCTCGACGAGGACATCGCCGTGTCGGCCGAGACCGTCGCCATGTCGACGCCGCACACCATCGACTACACGCTCCACTTCGATTCATCCACCATGAAGGAGAAATCGGGCGACGAAGCAAGCGGCGGCTCCCCTGCGGGAACGGCTTCAAACGCCGCGGCCGACTTCCACAACGCCGATTTGGGCTGCGGCTGGAAGCCGACGGGGACGCTTCAGCTTGAATACGCCGAGCACTTCACTGTCGACGAGTACGAAGGCGGCCTGCGGCTTATCTGCATTTCGAACGGGGAGCGCTTCCTCGTGGTGCCGCAAAATGCAAAGGTACCTGATGGGTTGAGCTCCGACATCGCGGTCATAAGGCGCCCCGCCGACAAGGTGTACCTCGTGTCGTCGGCGACGATGTGCCTGGTCGACGCGCTCGATGCGAACGACAATATCATTATGTCGGGCACGAAGGCCGACGATTGCTCGGTCGCGGGCTTCAAAAGCGCGCTCGAAAGTGGGTCGATCGCCTACGGCGGCAAGTACAGCGCGCCCGACTACGAGCGAATATCGGCCTCGGGCTGCACGCTCGCCATCGAGAACACTATGATCAACCACACGCCCGATGTGAAGGAAAAGCTGCAGAAGCTCGGACTCGTCGTGCTCACCGAACAGTCGTCGAGCGAGCCCGAAGCACTCGGGCGCGTCGAGTGGATTAAGCTTTTCGGCGTCCTGTTCGACAAGGAAGACGAGGCCGCGCACCTGTTCAACGAGCAGAAGGCCCGCGTCGAGCAAACGTCGAGGCTTGCGTCGTCAGGTAAAACCGTGGCGTATTTCTACATTAACTCGAACGGGGCCGCCGTCACGCGGCGGGCGGGCGACTACGTGGCGCAGATGATCGAGCTTGCAGGCGGCAACTACGCGCTCGATGACGCGCAGACGGCGTCGACGTCAGGTTCGTCAGTAACGCTCGAAATGGAGCGCTTCTACGCGACGGCGAAGGATGCCGACATCATCGTCTACAACGGCACCATCGACGAATCGGTTGCCACCTTAAACGACTTCGTAAGCAAAAACGCGCTATTGTCGCAGTTCAAAGCCGTGAAGAACGGCAACGTCTGGGTCACAAGCGCCGACATGTACCAGCAGATGACTTCTACCGCCGACATTATCGACGAGCTGCACGGGGCGTTCACCGGCGATGACGCGAGCGACTTCCATTATCTGAGGAAGCTTGGCTAGCACCATGAGAAGCCGACTTTCCATGGCATACGACGAATCGGGGCGCGTCGCACGGTGTCGCGTCGTGACGGCGCTGCTCGCTGTTGCCCTCATCTTGCTCGTCGGGGCCAACCTGTGCATCGGGAGCGTGCTCGTGCCCGCAGACCACATCCCCGGCATCCTTTCGGGTGGCGCGGCCAATTCCATGGAAAGCCAGGTCATCTGGGAGATTCGTCTGCCGCGCGTGCTTTCAGCCGTGCTTCTCGGCGGGGCACTTTCGCTCTCCGGGTTCCTGCTACAGACGTTTTTCAACAACCCCATCGCCGACCCGTTCATCTTGGGCGTCTCCTCGGGCGCAAAGTTCGTCGTCGCGCTTACGATGATCGTACTTCTGGGCGCGAACCAGGCCATGTCCTCGCCGGCCATGGTGGCCGCAGCATTTGTGGGCTCGCTTATCACCATCGGCTTCGTGCTCCTCATCGCACGGCGCATAAGTTCCATGGCCATGCTCATCGTGGCGGGCGTCATGGTGGGATACATCTGCTCGGCGGCGACGAACTTCCTCATCGCCTTCGCCGACGACCAGTCCATCGTAAACCTGCACAACTGGTCTTTGGGTAGTTTCTCGGGTTCGAGCTGGGACGACGTCGCGGTCATCGCGGTCGTGGTGATCGCCGTGAGCGCATGCGTATTCGCGATATCGAAGCCCCTTTCCGCCTTCCAGCTGGGAGAAGCCTACGCGAAAAGCGTCGGCGTGAACGTCGCACGTTTCCGCGTGGTGCTCGTCCTTCTAGCGAGCATGCTCTCCGCCTGCGTGACCGCGTTCGCTGGTCCGGTGTCGTTCGTAGGCATCGCGGTTCCGCATCTCGTGAAGTCGGCGCTGAAGTCGTCGAAGCCCATCCGCGTGATTCCTGCGTGCTTCTTGGGAGGCGCCATCTTCTGCGCGGGCTGTGATTTGATCGCGCGCACGCTGTTCTCTCCCGTCGAGCTTTCCATCAGCGCCGTCACCGCCATCTTCGGCGCGCCGGTGGTTATCGCGCTCATGTTGAAGAAGCGGGTGAGGTAGATGGGGGAATTCGTGCCGCGGCCCAAAACGCTCGGAGGGGACATTCCATGCTTAGACAGTCCTGAGCTCGCACGAAAGTGCCAGAAGGCACTTTCGACTCGAGCGGAACTGCGCGCGGAAAGCCTCCTCCGAGCGGAGTCGAACCTCGAAACCCCGGTCGTAACGCAGGCTGACGGAGCGCCGCTTTTCCGCATAAGCGACCTGTCGGCGGGCTACGACAAGAAGATCGTAGTCGAAGGCGTCGATCTGGAGGTTCGCGCGGGCGACGTCGTGGCGCTCATCGGGCCGAACGGCTCGGGCAAGTCGACCATCTTGAAAACCATCACACGCCATCTGGCACCGCTTGCCGGCGCGATCGAGCTCGACGGGCGGGAGATTTCCCGATGGAAGACTGCGGAGTTCGCAAGGAACCTTGCCGTTATGCTGACAGATCGCCCCCGGACCGAGCTCCTCACCTGCCGCGATATCGTAGAGGCGGGAAGGCATCCCTACACCGGGCGAATGGGAACACTCTCGCCTGACGACCATAGTCGGGTCGACGAGGCCATGAAAACCGCACATGTGGAAGAGCTCGCCGAGCGCGACTTCATGCAGATAAGCGACGGGCAACGCCAGCGCGTCATGCTCGCACGCGCCATCGCGCAGGATCCGCGTGTGCTCGTGCTCGACGAGCCCACATCGTATCTCGATATCCGCTACCAGATCGACCTGCTTCGAATACTTCGCCACCTTGCGAAATCGCAGAATGTGGCTGTCATCATGTCCATCCACGAACTCGAGCTCGCGCAGAAAAGCGCCGACAAGGTGATTTGCGTGAAGGACGGTCGGGTCTTCCGCGCCGGCGCACCCGAGGACATATTCACGCGCGAGACGATTGGCGAGCTCTACGGCCTTCAACATGGCACCTTCAACGAGCGCTTCGGCAGCGTGGAAATTGGGCGCCCACACGGCGATGCGCACACGTTCGTCATCGCCGGCGCAGGTACGGGGTCAGCTGTGTTTCGCCAGCTCATCCGGCAGGGCAAGGCGTTCTACGCGGGCATTCTGCACGAAGGGGACATCGACTGCGAGCTCGCGCGCGACCTGGCGACGGAATGCGTGGCCGAGCGCGCCTTCGAGCCGATCGGGGATAAAACCATAGCCCGCGCCAAAGAGCTCCTCGTCCACTGCGCGCGCCTTATCGTGTGCCCCGCCGTCTTCGGCACCATAAACGCCCGCAACGCAGAGCTCGTCGAGTTCGCACGCTCGCATGGTATCGAGGTCATGCGAGCGTGCGAAGGCGCATCGGAGGATTCCCAATTGGAGTGGGAAGGATAAACTGGACTTTCATTTAAGGATCCTCAGGCTACAGCTCCTACGCCGGCGAGGTCTACAAGGCGCCGGAGAACCTCGTGAACAGGAATTTCCACGCCGACGAGCCCAACTAGGCCTAATCCAAGCGAGATTCCAGACTCGACAGACCATTGAGAGTCAGATCGTTGGCGACCTCAGAGACGCGCTCGATGGGAACCGAACCGTCAGACAGCGCCCACGTGCGATAGATACCGATAATACCCGACAGCAAAAACGCCAGATAGTAGTCGAACATCTCGTCCTTGAGACCTTGGGGCAGCAGATCGCGTTCGGCAATCTCGTGCTCGAGCGGCGCACGAAGACGAGCCATAAAATCATCGAGCGGAATGTTCTCAATCAGCTGACGATTGAGCACCAAGTTGTTGCACAGTGCCTCGTTAACGGTTTTAAAGAAGGTCGCCGCCGCGCCAAGAGCGCGCTCATTGGTGTCTCCGTCCATTGAAGCAAGCGTTTTCTCGACCGAGTCGACAATCATCTCCACCACATCGACGGCAATGGCATCAAGCAGGCCGTCAACCGTACCAAAGTGAACGTAGAAGGTCTTGCGGTCGACATTGGCCTCGCGCGCGATGGCACTCACCGTAATGTCTGCCAGCGGCTTTTCCATGAGCAGGCGCTCGAAAGCCGAAAGGATGGCATTACGGCTGCGAACGATGCGACGATCAAGACGCGGTTTGCTGGTTGCCATGGGCGTGTCCCTTCGATATGCGAGCATTTATCAACAGATGAGAGATAATCTACGTAAGAGGATTATCCCCCATACAGCACAAATATGCCTCGCATCATGAAGAACGCACGACTGCCCTACTGCGACTTAGGGTGCTTCTTCTTATTAAGTGCCGACGGAGATACGCGAATACCATCGCCTGTCTGGCGCACATAGGCTTTATGAGCCGGCTTAGCGGTCCCAGAAGCCTTCTGAGCGCGCTTCTTGGGATCAACGGTAACAGCATTCGTGGGGTGCGGCATAGTGGGCGCAGAGGGCGTCTGAGGCGTGCGGCCGAGCTTGCGCATCACACGATCCCAGCGCGCATGGATGCTCTCGTTGTGGGCGCTCTTAAGTCCCAGCAGGGGCGCAGCCAAAATGGTCGGCGCAATAAACGTAATGAGGCGCCACAGCAGATAGCCGGCGGTCGAAGCCGACCCAAAGAAATGACCCAAGAACAATGCAAAGCCGCCCTCGGCACCACCAGTTCCACCGGGCAAGGGAACCGCAGAGCTCAGCAGCTGGACAAAGGCGCTCGCGGCCATGACCGAGAAAAAGTCGACCTCGTGGTGGCCAAAGGCAAGCATCAGGAAATACGGCACCAGATAGAAAAACGCGAGTTGCAGCATGGTGATGACCACCGTGAGCAGCATGGAAGAAAAATGTCCGGCTGAAAGCTTGAACTTCTCGGAGAAGGAGTAGATCTCGCCATCGACAAACGTGCGCCATCCCTCGATCTTAGTGGCCGAGACACCAATGCGCTCAAGCCAATTGATGATGCAATGGGCGACGCGCGTGACGGTCTTAGGCATGAGCGCGACGGCGAAGATGCCCAGCAAGATGCAGCAGTGCCCACCAAAGCTAAAGACGCACAGCAACGTCATGTCGCCATAGCGCTCGGCAAAAAACGGCATGCGAGCAAGCAGTAGGATAGCGCCCCAGGCAACGAGGCCAAACTGGTACACGATAAAACGCGTGAATTGCGTGGCGCCGGCCTCGCCCACGTTTTGGCCGGCCTTGGTCAGGCGATAGATTTGAGCCGGGGTGGAGCCCATCATCATGGGCGTCAGGTTACCAAAGAAGATGCCACTCGCCTCGACCGAGATCAGGTCGCGGATGCCGACGGGCGAATTGGGATCGAGCCAGACGGCGATCGCATAGGCCACAATGCCAAAGAACAGGTACATGAACATGCAAAGACACGCGACAACGAGCCATGACGCCTGGACGCTCGACATAGCGGCCCAGAACTGCCCCATCTGCCCGGTTACCACCAGATAGACGATATAACCTACCAGCACGACGCCGATAAAGATGGCGCCGCGGCGTGCGCTCTTATTGTCATCTCCGCCCGAGGCCTCAACCTCGACCTGGGGCTTAGACGTATGCTGAGAGGACTCCGTCATGAGACTCCTTCTAACAGTCAAAATATCTTGGATATTGTACCCGTAAGGGCCATAAGCAGAACGCAAAGCTCTGGTTCAAACGGGAATTGCAGACGGTTGTTTGATAATAAAAAAACCCGACCTTCCATGGGAAGTCCGGGTATCAGATGCGTGGTAGCCCGTACCAGATTCGAACTGGTGATCTCCGCCTTGAGAGGGCGGCGTCCTAAACCGCTAGACGAACGGGCCATAAGCCTCAGCAGAAAAGAAGTGGTAGCCCGTACCAGATTCGAACTGGTGATCTCCGCCTTGAGAGGGCGGCGTCCTAAACCGCTAGACGAACGGGCCACATGACATCTGCACTGCCGTGCTGCGAGGAAATATATTACGGGACAAAAAACGTCAGCGCAAGAAGAAATTCCAAATTGCCGAAAAATTGTCGGCAGGTTATGGAATACGCAGGTAAACTTGGTAGCTAATTCAAGTTGAGATGAACCAAAAGAGCTTCGCGCTCGTTGGGAATATCGTCTTCGATCACGGCGTCGAGGGCGGAGTTGAGAAGCTGACCCAGTTCCGGCCCGGGCTTGACTCCGGCACGGATCAGGTCGCCGCCGTTGATGGCGAGCATCTTGAGCGTATAGGGCTCCCCTGCCTTCAGCAGCTCGTGCGCCAGCGCGCGCATCTCCTCAATCGTCTCAACATAATAGAAGCACGACGGGGCCTTGCCAAGTGTGTCGGCACGCTTAAGGTCCATGAGCTCGTCAATCAGGCGGGCCGTGTCGACGCCCTCACCCGAAAGCGCGCGCATCATATTGAGCAGGCAGGAGCGCTCGGGGCGCAGCGGCTTGTCATGGTATTTGATGAGCAGGCACACGTCGCGCACCAAGTCGTGCGAGAGGGTCAGGCGATCCATAATGACGCGCGCCTTCTTGGCGCCGAGCTCGGGATGACCGTAGAAGTGTCCGCTGCCGGCGTGATCGACCGTGAAGCACTCGGGCTTGGACACATCGTGCAAAAACGCCGCCCACATAAGGCTCGACGAGGGCGCGACGCCGTCACACAGCGCGAGCTCCCCCGCCACCGTCAGCACACGGGCGATATGCACGTAGACGTTAAACGCATGATAGACACTGCGCTGATCAAACCCGCGACCCGCTGCCAACTCGGGCACGGCGGCGCAGATGAGCTCGGGATAGCGGAGCATCGCGTCTCCCCCATGACCGGTCGAAAGAATGCCCTCGAGCTCAATACCCACACGCTCACGCGCCACGGCATCGAGCAGCGGCGCGCACTCGGCAAGCGCACGCTTGGTCTCAGGCTCAATCATAAAGTCCAGACGGCAGGCAAAGCGCACCGCACGCAGCATGCGCAGGGCGTCCTCGTTAAAGCGACGCTTGGGATCGCCGACAGCGCGAATCAGCTTGCGCTCCAAGTCACCCTGGCCGTCGTAGCGGTCGACAAGCCCGCGCTCGGGATGCCAGGCCATGGCATTGACGGTAAAGTCGCGGCGCGCCAGATCGTCCTCGAGCGAGGCGGCACGCTCCACACTCTGAGGATGGCGCCCATCGGTGTAAAAGCCATCCAGGCGGTACGTGGTGACCTCGATACGCTCGCCATCGGAAATAGCCGTGATTCCACCAAATTTAATGCCCGACTCCACAACCGCGATGCCGGCGGCCTCGAGCGACGATTTAGACTCCTGCCACAGGCCGCTACAGCACATATCAACATCGTGGCTGGGGTACCCCATCAGGGCGTCGCGCACCCAACCGCCCACATACCAAGCTTCAAGACCAGCTGCCTCGAGCGCACGAAGCACGCGCAAGGAGGCATCGGACGGTTGCGTACCGTTGAGCGAAACATTGCACATGCCTGTGGCCTCCTGCACTTGCGAGCGTTAATCGATGGTTCTCAAGAAGTCTAACAAGAAACGAGAAAGCGCGCACACGCAATCGCGTCGTCGATTCGATAAAACGAGAAAGCAGACGCCATATGCGTTCAGTGCACACAAAACACCCGCCTCGGAGATCCAAAGCGGGTGTTCGGCAGCGATTTTTCGATACGGCTAGCAGACCTGACGAACTTCGATGTTCTTCTTGTATTCGTCCACCTTGGCAAAGTCGCCCAGGCCCGGGCACTCGACCACGTTGGCGCCGGTAGCCATCGAAAGGCGCAGGGCGTCCTCGACGCGCTCGGGGGCGTCGTGCCACACGGACAGGAAGGCAGCGAGCGAGGAATCGCCGGCGCACACCGTCGACAGCAGCTTGACGTCGAAGGTGCGGTTGGCAAACCAGATGTGCTCGCCGTTAGAGAAGTACGCACCAGCGCCGCCAAGAGTCAGCAGCACATTCTTGGCGCCCTTGGCGTGCAGCTCGGCCATCGCGCCCTTGACGGACTCGTCGTCGCCACCGCTCACCTTAATGCCAAAGATATCGAGCAGCTCGTCGTCGTTGGGCTTAATCAGCAGCGGCTCCATGGCAATGAGGTCTGCCAGCTGATGGCTCGAGATATCGAGGACGAACTCGGCCCCCTTGGCCTTGACGCGGCGCAGGACCTCGGCCAAGAAGCCCTCGGAAGTGTTGGGAGGCAGCGAGCCGCTGATGACCAGGCAGGTCATGTCATCAAGCGAATCGATGAGCTCAAACATCTCCTGCTCGTTGGCCTCGTTGATGGCGGCACCGGCGTTGACCATGTTGTACTCGGTGTCGGGTCCGGCATTGAGGAACACATTGACGCGCGTGATGCCGTCGGTCCAAACGGGCTTGACGGGCACGCCCAGGGCCTCGGCGCCCTTAACGATAAACTCGCCCGAGAAGCCGGCGAAAAAGCCCAGGATCGTGGTGTCGACACCGTAGTGATCGAGGGTGAACGAGACGTTGAGACCCTTGCCGTTGGGCGTGTAGACGGCGTTACGGGTACGCGTGACGGTGTTGGCAGCAAGGCCGTCGCAGGAGATGTTGTAGTCAATGGCGGGATTTGCAGTGAGCGTGTAAATCATGAATGTTCCTTTCACGAAGTAACGTGTTGGTGAAAGTATATTCCACCCATCGGTAAAAGGCTAGGACAACTCGGTGAACGGTGTGGAAGCGATGAAGTACGGCAGAACATCTCTCTCCAATGACGGAACAAAAAAGGCGCCCCAGCCGAAACCGGGGCGCCGCATGCGCACGAATATGTCGCGTTTCGATTACTGACGATCGAGCTTGCGGACAGCAACGCGCTTGCTGTACTCGTCGACGTGACCGAAGTCGCCGATGCCGACGGACTCGGCAACGTTGGCGCCGGTGGCCATAGCGAGCTTCATGGCCTCCTCGACGTTGTCGCGATCCCTGTACCACTTGTGCAGGAACGCAGCGAGGGTGCAGTCGCCAGCGCAGACGGAAGAAACCAGCTTGATGTTGAACTCACGCTTGGCGTACCAGATATCCTCGCCGTTGGAGAAGTAAGCGTCGCCGCGGCTACCACGGGTGAGCAGCACGTTCTGAACGCCAGCGTCGTGAGCCATCTTCATAGCAACGCGAACCTCGTCGTCGGTGTCGACCGGCACGCCGAAGATGGCCTTCATCTCGTGATGGTTCGGCTTGATGAGCAGCGGCTTCTTGTGAGCGAGCTCCTTGAGCTTGTCGGAGGACAGGTCCAGGACGACGTCGGCGCCACGAGCCTGAGCGTGCTCCATGACCTGAGCCAGGAAGTCGGGCGTAGCTTTGGGAGGCACGGAGCCGGAAACGATCAGGCACTCGAGATCGCCCGCGGTGTCCAGGATGTTATAGAGCTCCTCCTGGTGCTGCGGCGTGATCGGAGCACCCGGGTTCAGGATGCCGTACTCGTGCTGGCCATCGTTGACGTAGGTGTTAATGCGCGTGATACCGTCGGTCCAGACCGGGCGGCAGAGGCAACCCAGGTTCATGACCTCCTCGACGATGAACTTGCCCGTGAAGCCAGCGAAGAAGCCGAGCGCGACGGTGTCGACGCCCATCTTCTTAAAGGCGAAGGACACGTCGAGGCCCTTGCCGTTAGCCGTGTAGCTGGCCGAGCCGGTGCGGACGTTCTCGTCGGGCTCGAGCGGAGAGCTCGAAACCGTCATGTCGACAGCCGGGTTAGCGGTTAGCGTGTAGAACATTTACAGTACCCCCTGTATATGTGAGGGCCGCGTGGCCGGCCCATTCCAACCACGCGGTTACCTCTGATACCAAATTAGCGAGCTGCGGACTCGAGCAGTGCCTTGACCTCGGCTGCGGTGTTGCAGGCGAGCGCCTTCTCGGCGAGCTCGTCGCACTCGGCCTTGGTCCACTGGCTGATGGTCTTGCGGGCGCGCAGGATAGAAGGAGCGCTCATCGAGAACTCCTCCAGGCCCCAGCTGATCAGCAGCGGCTCGAGCAGCGGATCGGCAGCGGCTTCGCCGCACATACCGACCATGATGCCGGCCTTCACGCCGCTCTCGATGATGTTCTTGAGCGAGCGGAGCACGGCGGGATAGTAAACCTGGTACAGGTTGGAGATGGTGTCGTTACCACGGTCGGCGCACATGGTGTAGCCGATCAGGTCGTTGGTGCCGATGGAGAAGAAGTCGGCGACCTCGGCAAGACGGTCTGCGAGCAGCGAAGCGGCGGGCGTCTCGACCATGATGCCGACCTCGATGTTCTCGTTGAACTTGCGACCCTCTTCGGTCAGCTCGGCCTTGCACTGCTCGACGAGCTCCTTGACAGCCAAGACCTCCTCGACGCAGGTGACGAGCGGGATCATGATCTTGACGTCACCGAAGGCGCTAGCGCGCAGCAGAGCGCGGAGCTGGACCTTGTACTGGTCGGGATTGGCCAGGCAGTAACGCACGGCGCGGAAGCCCATGAAGGGGTTATCTTCCTTGACCATGTGCAGATACGGAATCTCCTTGTCGCCGCCAACATCGAGCGTGCGGATGATAACCGGAGCACCCTTGAGCGCGCTGGCGACCTTACGGTAGGCGTTGAACTGCTCCTCCTCGGAAGGAAGCTCAGCAGAGTCCATGAACAGGAACTCGGAGCGGAACAGACCGATGGCCTCGGCGTCGTGATCGAGCGCGTTGGGCACGTCATCGGGGTTACCGATGTTGCAGGCGATGATCTTCTTGATGCCATCGGCAGTCACGGACGGCTTGCCACGGAAGGCCTCGAGGGCTGCCTTCTCGGCAGCGAAGGCCTCGGCCTTGGCGGTGTATGCGGCGAGCGTCTCCTCGTCGGGATCGGCCTCAACGATACCCTTGCCACCGTCGACGACAACGGTCATACCGTTGCGCAGCGCGGTGCAGCTATTGGAAACCGAAAGGACAGCCGGGATCTCGAGGGCGCGCGCAATAATCGCGGAGTGCGACGTGCGGCCACCGGTCTCGGTGACGATACCGGCAACGTGGGCCTTATCGATCGTGGCGGTCATGGACGGCGTAAGGTCGTGAACGACAACGACAGTATTCTCGGGCAGGACGGAGAGGTCGACGACCTCCTTGCCCAGCAGCTCGGCCAGAATACCGGTGCGGATGTCGGCGATGTCGGCCGCGCGCAGACGAAACATCTCGTCGTCCATAGACAGGAACATGTTCTCGAACATGGTCGAAGTGTCCATGAGCGCCTGCTCGGCGCAGGTACCGCCGTCAATGGCGGCGTTGATGGCGTCGGTCATGCCCGGGTCCTGAGCCAGGACAATGTGTCCGCTCATGATCTCGGCCTCGGCCTCACCCACCGTCTCCTTCATGTGGTCGGCCTGAGCCTGGGTCTTCTCGCAGAAGACCGAAAGAGCGGACTGATAGCGCTCCTTCTCTGCTGCCGAATCAGCAACCTCGTGCGGCTCAAACGTCAAGTCGGGATCGACGGCGACCATGACGGTGCCGATACCGATGCCCTCGGAAGCGTTGACTCCCTGATACATTCCCATTCCTCTCTCCGTGTCATGTGATAAAGCGTTTTGCCATATCCATGACAAAAGAGCGCAGCTACCTTACAACAGGTCACTGCGCCCCCCAAATATGAACTTAGTTGTTCAACATGCGACCCGTTTGAGTTCTACTCGCCAAGACCGCTCTTGATGAGCTCGATGGCAGCAGCCAGAGCCTCGGCCTCGTCAGCGCCGTCGCACTTGACCTCGACCTCGGTACCGCAGGGGATACCAGCAGCCATGAGGGCCATCGGGGACTTGCCGTTGACCTCCTTCTCGGGGGTGACGACCGTCACGTCACAGGCGTACTTGCCCATGGTGGAGGCGAACAGACCAGCCGGACGCATGTGCAGACCCTGAGGATTAACGAGGGTAGCCTTCTCAGAAACCATAATTGACTCCTTTTTGTGTTTAACCCCTGTCATGCATGTGGCAGGAGTCAGATTCACGACGTTGTTTATATTAACTCACATCAAACGGTTTTTCATTGTGTTTCAGACGAATTATTGGACAGATGTGTTTGTCGTCCGCTTGCTCGCCGGGCGGGGCGATTAAGTTTGCTGCTCTACAGTCCTGCGCAAGACGGAAAGCACATTAAGTGCTTTCCTTTGCGTGCGGAACTCGCGACAAACTTAATCGCCCCGCCCGGCGAGCAAGCTGCGGAAAATCGGTCGGTCCAGAGTTATGTCGGCTGAAAGGAATTCTGGCTGATGAACTGTTCGCGATAAAGACTCGATAGGTAGCCCCCTCTATACCCTTTTATAAGTTGCGGTGAAATAGGGGCTGAATTTGGGGTTGAATCGTTTAAACAGTCCCTATTTCACCGCAACTTATGGGAGGGATAGAAAAAGGCGAAGGCCCTGGAGAGGGACTCCGCCTTTTATACAGGGGGCGATGGTATTCGCGTACCGTGGGATTAGACCAGGCGGGCGTTGATCGTCTTGGCGATCTCGGCGGCGTCGGTGGAACCCTTGACGGTGGCACGGAAGTCCTCATCCATGAGCGCCTCGGCGACCTTGGACAGGATCTTGAGGTGCGTGGTGCCAGCCTGGGCACCCGGGATGAGCAGGGCGATAGCCACGTTAACGGGAGCGCCGTCCATGGTGTCCCAACCGGTCACGCCGGACTCGTCCTTAACGACGATGACGGCAGCCTCGGTAATGGCGTCGGACTTGGCATGCGGGATGGCGAAGCCCTCCATCATGCCCGTGGTGCCCTCGGCCTCGCGAGCCAGGAAGGCGTTCATCACGGCGTCGGCGTCGCTGGCGATACCTGCCTTGACGGCCTGGTTGGAAACGAAGCTCAGAGCCTCGTCACGAGAAGCGAAGTCCTCGGCGACAAAGACATTCTCGACCTTCACGAAGTCGGCAGCCTCGGCCTTGGGGGCCTCGACGGCAGCGGCCTTGGGGGCCTCAACGGGCTTGGCTACAGGAGCGGCCTTCTGATTCTTCTCGAAGTCGTACTTCTTGAAGGCCACGAACAGGATGCCACCGACCACAGCGCCGATGAGGATCGCGAGGACCCACAGCGGACCGTTCTCGACAACAGGCAGGACCAGGAAGCCGCCGTGAGGCGCCGGATCGTGAACGTTGAAGAAGATGGTCAAGATGGAAGCGATGGAAGAACCGAGCATCATGATGGGCATGACGGGCCAGATGTTCTTGGTCATGAACGGAATGGCGCCCTCGGTGATGTGGGTGCAACCAAGGATGAGGTTGACGATACCGGCGTCATGATCCTCCTGGCTGAAGTACTTCTTACCGACAACGACGGCGAAGGTGGTGATCAGCGGCGGAACGATGCAAGCGGCGGAGACGGCAGCCATGAAGTTGGTGCCGAAGTTGTAGGTCTCGGTGCCGACGCCAGCTTCGAGAGCGGTACCGAGCAGGAAGGTGCCAGTAGCGTAAGCAGCCTTGTTGACCGGGCCGCCCATATCAAAGGCGCACATGCAGCCGATGGCCAGGCCAAGGATCACCGGACCGGAGTTACCGAGGCTCTGCAGGAAATCCATCATACCCTGGTTAATGGCAGCCATGGGGCCGGAAATACCGAGCATGACCAGGCCGACGATGGCGGTAGAGCACAGCGGATACAGGAAGATTGCCTTCAGGCCATTAAGGCTCGCGGGAATTTTAGAGAAAACCTTCTCGAGCAGCAGGATGACATAGCCAGCGAGGAAGCCGCCGACGATGCCGCCCAGGAAGCCAAAGCCCACACCTACGCCACCGGCGTCGATCATGCCGGTATCGGCGTTAACAGGCAAGCCCTGGATGGCAATCATACCGGCGACGAAACCGGGGACGAGCGCCGGGCGCTTGCCGATGGACTCGGCGATGTAAGCGGAGAGCACCGGAACCATGAGGTTCATTGCGATACCGCCGATAATCTTGAGCATCGCGGCAAAGCTGTTGTAGTCGGCAGCCGTCGAATCAAAGGACGTGATGCCCCACAGGAACGAAATGGCGGTCAGAACACCACCGGCAACGACGAAGACCAGCATGTGGCTGACGCCGTTCATGAGGTGCTTGTAGATGACGTGACCGATGGACTCCTTCTCCTCGACCTCGTCCTCGACATCGGCGGCAGCGGCAACCGTGTCGTCGCCCTTGGCGGCGAGCGCGCGGTCAATCAACTTACCGGCGGCCTCAACGGACAGGGCCTTGGAAACACCAACGGAAACCATGGGCTTACCGGCGAAACGCTCAGCCTGGACATCCTTGTCTGCTGCGACGACGACGGCCTTGGCACCAGCGATCTCACTCTTGGTGAGCTCGTTCTCGACGCCGACCTGGCCATGAGTCTCGACCTTAATGGTCAGACCTCGCTCGGCAGCAGCCTTCTCCAGCGCCTCCTTCGCCATGAAGGTGTGCGCAATGCCGGTCGGGCAACCGGTCGCGGCGATGATGTCAAACTTAGCCATGTGTCCCTCCTTCTTGAGTACAGCGCCCGCGGGCGCTCCCCTACACGCGCTTCGATGCGCGTTTTTCCACAACTGAAAGATACCAACCTACCGTCCGCGTGAGAAGAGACAAGGTGCAATTCTCCGGTGAAAGGTTCTTTCATAACCGTAAACGGTAAGTGAAAGTTTACCATCAACATCTGAAACGGCAAGGTGTATCTTGTAATTGAAAATGCCCGTATACTATGGCATTGCGAATCAAATTAGATTTTCATGCCAACCAGGAGCCATCCATGACCGATAGTAGCAAGAGCGCACTTTCCCTCATTAGCACCCATCAGGGATACAGCGAATCCGAGCAGCGCATTGTCGACTATATATTGGAGCACCAGTCCGAGGCTCCACGCCTCACGGCGGCTCAGCTCTCACGCGCCGCCACCACGTCCGAAGCGACCGTTTCGCGCTTCTGCCGCAAGCTGGGCTTTGGTAGCTTCCGCAGCTTTCAGTTTTCGTTGGCGAGGGATTTGGAAAGCCAGCGCAACGAGGGCCTGACCGACGAGGTCTCGCTCGACAATATGGAGCAGAGCCTCAAGAACATCCTGGCTGCCAAGGTGAGCGAGCTTAATGCGACCATCGACGGCATTGATCACGACACGTTGGCCGCAGTTGTACACGCGCTTAAGAATGCCGGCGTTATTGAGTTCGCCGCCGTGGGCAATACAAACGCGGTCGCGCTCGACGCGACATTTAAGTTTTCACAGCTGGGCCTGCGCTGCATGACGAGTACCATTAGCGAGACATCAATCGGCTTTGCGCTCACGTTGCGCCCGGGTGACGTCATCGTGCTAATCTCAAACTCCGGCAAATCGCGCCGACTGAATCGCATGGCAAAAGCGGCTCGCGACTGCGGCGCAACCGTGGTCGTCATCAGCAGCGACAGCAAGTCTCCACTCGCGCGCCTGGCAGACTACACTTTTAATACCGTCAACCACGAAGCACTGCTGACAACGGGCGACTTCGCGTTCTCCAAGATGAGCGCCACGATGATCATCGAGGTCATCTACAACTTCCTGCTGCCCGAGATTGAAGACGCGCGTGAGCATATCAGCTACTACGAGGAGCTCATCCAGCCGGATAAGGTCGTTGAGTAAAACGCGTAGTGGGACAAAAATATCAGTCTATTTTGTCCCACCAACACCGCTGATACGACCTAACCTCGAGCTTCTTCGAGCATCTGCTTTGCGTGGGCCAAGCTTGCCTCGGACTGATCGCCGCTCAACATGCGGGCGATCTCGGCGGTACGCGCTTCGCCGATTACCTCGTCCAAATGCGTCTGGGGAACATCGCCCGGTTCCTTGCTGACGACATAATGCTTGTCAGCCATGACGGCGACCTGCGCCAAGTGGGTTACGACAATCACCTGATGCGTAGCGGCGAGATCTGCCAGCACGCCCGCGAGCGCACGCGCCGTGGAGCCACCGACGCCAGCATCGACCTCGTCAAACACCAGCGTATCGACACCGTCCGCGTTACCGAGGACAACCTTACTTGCCAACATGACGCGGCTGAGCTCGCCGCCCGACGCAATGCGGCGCAGGGGACGTGGAGTCAAACCGGCACCGCTGCGGTATAGCAGCTCGTAGCTCGAAGGACCAACGGGCGTCCACTCAGCACGGGGAAGATCGCGCGACTCCCAGACGAGCTCGGCGCCGCCCATCTCCAGGCGAGCCATCTGGCGGCCAACCTCGTGACAGAAGCGCGGGGCCGCCGTATTGCGGGCGCGCTTAAGTGCCTTGGCAGCGGCAAACAACTCGCGCTCAGCGCTCCCGAGTGCCTCACGCGCCTTTTTGATCTGTTCATCGCCATCATCGACCAGGGACAGCAGCTCTTGCGAGCGATCGCGCATGGCAAAAACATCGTCCATGGTGGGGCCCCACTGACGCAACAGGCCCTTGAGGTCGGAATACCGCTCACGCATGCGAGCGAGCTCGCGCGGGTCGAAGGCGACGCCATCGCGATAGGCACGAAGCTCGTTCGCGCAATCCTCAAGTGAGATACAGGCATCCGAAAGCGCATCGGCAATGTCGCCCAGTTTGCGATCGACGGTAGCCATTCGGGAAAGCTCCGCCACGGCACTGTTCACGGCATCGAGCGCTCCCCCTTCGGCGGCAAGCGATGCATGGGCATCGTTAGCCGTGGCAACCAGTACCTCGGCATGTTCGGAGCGCGGCAACAGTTCCTCGAGTTCCTCATACTCGCCCGGTTTGGGGTCGACCTCGCCGATGCGCTCGAGGGCAAAGTGCGCCTCCTCGACGCGACTCCCCTGCGCACGCGAGGCTTCCTCCACACGGCGAAGCTCCTTGGCGGCGGCACGCGAAGCCTTAAAGCAGGTGCGATACTTCTCGAGCGCCTCAAGCGCCGCGCGCCCAGCCCAAGCATCGACCATGGCAACATGGTGCGCCGGGTCGAGCAGGCGCTGATGTTCATGCTGGCCACATAGATCCATCATCACGCCGACGCGCTCCAAAAGCTCACGCACGCTGGCAATGCGGCCGTCAATTTTTACGCGGCTGCGGCCCTCGGCAGAAAGGCTGCGCTGTACGGTGAACCCCTCCGTGTCGTGCGGCCCGTCGAAGAGTCGCGCCTCGACGCTCGCCAGTGCCTCGCCCTCGCGCACCGTCGACGAATCCGCACGCTCGCCCAAAATAAGCTTGAGGGCCGAGAGCAGCGCGGTCTTGCCGGCGCCAGTCTCGCCAGTCAGGACAGTCAGGCCGGCACTCGGCACCAGCGTCGCCTCGCGAATGAGTGCAATGTTATAAACCTGCAGCTCATCGATCATGACGGACTCCGTAGAATACGCGGCTCACCGAGTTATAGAAGCTCTCGGGGCCGTAATCCAGCAGCAACACATCTCCGGGCCCGCGGCGCACGGCCACGCTCTCAACGGTACCATCGCAGGTAATAAACTGTCCATCGATAGCGATCGCCGGAACACTCGGACGGTCATCAGACATAAAGATCTCGACGACATCACTCGGCGAAGTCAAAAAGGCACGAGCCTGAATGGTGTGCGGCGCAATGGGTACGCAGACCATGCCCGTATAGTCGGGGCTCACAATGGGGCCACCTGCACTGAGCGCGTACCCCGTAGAACCAGTCGCCGTGGACACGACCACGCCGTCGCCACGCAGTCGATCGATATGGTGGCCCGACACCGTGATGTCGAACTCAACCATATCGGACAGGGGGCCGCGCGTGAGCGCCATGTCGTTGAGGGCGAAGGTGCGCACGACATCCTTCGTACCGTCTTCGCGCACGGACACGATATCCGCGGCGATGGTGGCGCGACGGCTCACGTGCAGCTCGCCGGACAGGGCGTCACTCACGACCTGCAGAATGTCGCGCTCCTCGGGGCTCGCAGCAGTTAAAAAGCCCAGGTGACCATAGGAAAGACCGAGGATAGGAATCTCGCGATGGTTGAGGATGCGGGCAGCGCGCAGCAACGTACCGTCGCCGCCGAGCGTAATGACCAGATCGGAGCCGTCAATATCAGGCGTGCTTTGAATCTTCGATCGCTGGTCGGCAGCCCATGCGACCTCATAGCCCTGGCGCGTCAGCCAAAGCTCGAGCATCAGGCCGCTCTCGACCGCCTCTTGCTTGTAGTAATTGGGAACCAGAAAGACCTTCATAGCGTTGCAGCTTTCTCGCTCAAAACCGATACCTGGGATTGCAGCTCATCGTCGGCGCGCTCGCCGGGGGCAAACCTCGTGCCGTACAGGAAAAACTCAACGTTTCCCTTGGCACCATGAATGGGCGACACGCAGACATCGACCGGGAACAGGCCCTTGGCAGCAAAGAGTTCAACCGCCGCCACGAGTGTATCGCGGCGGACGGCGGGGTCGGTCACGATACCGCGCTCGCCCACCAGCGCAGCCGGCGCCTCAAACTGGGGCTTTACGAGCGTGCAGAACGAACCCGAAGGCTTCAGGCACGCCAGCACGGCGTCGATGATATTCGCGATGCCGGTAAACGAGACATCACATACAGCCAGGTCGATGGCACCGGCATAGCCAAGCTCAGGCAGCTGCGTCACGTTTGTGCGCTCATGCAGCGTCACGCGATCATCCTGACGCAACGACCAATCGAACTGGGCGCGACCCACGTCCACCGAGACAACGGTCGCAGCTCCGCGCTTGAGCAGGCAATCGGTAAAGCCGCCGGTAGAGCAGCCCACATCCAAACAGGCAAGGCCCGTCGGATTGATGCCAAACGCATCAAGCGCGCCTTCGAGCTTAAGACCGCCGCGGCCAACATAGGGAATGCGCCCCTTCACGTGCAGTGGCAGACCCGGAATCACCTTAAGGCCCGGCGAAGTCAAGCGCTCGCCGCCACTCGAGACCAAGCCGGCCATAAGAGTGCGAAGGGCATCCGCGCGATCGGCGCAGATGCCCTGTGAAATCAGTTCGTCATCAAGACGCACGCGTTTCATGAATGCCATCAACCATTCGTATCCGGAAATGCGGCCTAGCTATCCTGGGATTCGTTTGCCGCATCCTCATCGTATTCCTGCTCGAGCTTGTCGGCCTCACGCGGCGTCAACTCAAACTTGTCGACCATATCGACCGCGCGGGAGCCCAGCTCAATCGCCTCGTCAAACAAATCGAGCGAACGCTCCAAGGAGGTATCCTTGGAGCGAACGGTAGCGATAATCTGGTCCAAGCGGTCCGAGATCTCGTCGAAGTTACGGACAGAACCCTCTGGCATGACTACTCCTCGACGGAGTCGATGTCAGCCCCGGCGGCATCCGCATCCTCGGCCAGCACGCCAGCCTCAGCCTGAGCAACCGCAACCTTTGCGGCAGCCTCGGCAGCCTGGGCCTCCTCGCGGGCGCGATCTTCGGCCAGCAGCTCCTGGTACAGGTCCTCACCCGGCAGCTCCTCGCTGCGAGCGATCTTGCCCAGCACGCCGTTGACGAACGACGCGGACTGGTCGGTGCCATAGGCCTTGGCAAGCTCGACCGCCTCGTTGATCACGATGGCGTCCGAGACCTCCTCGTCGGTGAGGAAACGCATCTCGTAAACGGCGATACGCAGCAGATTGCGGTCGGCGCCGGGCATGCGCATAAGATCCCAGTTCTTGGCAACGGAGCGCAGAGCGCAGTCGATGCGGTCGATATGCTCGTAGGCACCGCGGCAAAGCTCCAGCGCATAGGGGTCGAGGGGACCCTTCGAGATCAGGAAATCACCCTCGAGGACGCGCTCGAGCGGGCTGTCCGTGGCCTCGGCCTGGAACAGCAGCTGCAGCGCCTGACTGCGGGCAAGCGTACGCCCGCGATAAACCTTAAGGCTCAAAGGTTACTCCTTGGGGAAAACGAGGCCGTCGATGCAAACGTCAACGCGCTCGACCTCAACGCCAACCTGGGCATCGATGGCGGCAACCACGGCAGCGCGAACGGCCTCGGCGAGTTTCTTGAACGGATAGCCAAAGAACACCACGACGCGCACGGTGAGTGCGAGCTTGTCGCCGACGACCTCGGCCTCGACCGCCGGCTCAGAAGCCGGGGCCTTGGACGAGAGCATCATGGAGACAAGGTTGGTGGCAAGGTCCTTGACGCCAACGGAGGCGATGCCCTCGACATCCGACACGGCGCGCGAGACGATGGCGGTCAGAACATCGGGCGAAATGCCGATGCCGTCAATCTTGATTTCCTGGGGCATGAGTCCTCCTAGAAGAGTTGGTTGCTAGACGCGGGAGACGAACTTGCCGTCGCGGGTGTCAACCTTGATGACCTCGCCCTCATTGAGGTACATGGGGACCTGGATGACAGCGCCGGTGTCGATCGTGGCCGGCTTGGTGGAACCCTGGACGGTGTCGCCCTTAAAGCCCGGGTCGGTCTGGACGATGGTGGTCTCGATGAACATCGGCGGGGTCACGCCCATGAGCTCATCGTCGGCGAAGAGCAGCTGGCAGATGTCGTTCTCGCGCAGCCACTTGGAGTTCTCGCCCACCATGTCCTCGGGAACGGGAACCTGCTCATAGGTCTCGTTGTCCATGAAGATGTAGTCGGCGCCATCGTTGTAGAGGTACTGGAACTCACGGGTGGTGAGCATGACGCTCTCGAACTTGGTGCCGGCATTGCAGGTGTTCTCGACGACACGGCCACTCTTGATGTCACGGGTCTTGTAGCGCACAAACGCGCCGCCCTTGCCCGGCTTGACATGCTGGAACTCGACGATGGTGTAGACCTTGTCCTTAATGCGGAGACCGAGGCCGTTCTTGAAGTCGGCGGTAGAAATGGTAGGCATAGCGACCTTTCTTGTTATGGGCAGAACGCACAAGCGTCCAAATTACATACGACAGAAATTATACACTTGCAGACGGCGCCTGCGGCGAGCGCATAAAAAGAGAACGCGGGGCGTCCGAATCAATCCGGACGCCCCGCCCCAAACTATCTACTGAAGTAAACTAGCAGTCGATAACGTGCAGGTCGTGCGGGGTCTTGGTGAAGGGCTCATAGCCGTTCTCGGTGACCACGCCGTAGTCCTCCAGGCGCACGCCGCCCACGCCGGGCAGGTAGACGCCGGGCTCCATGGTGATAACCGAGCCGACCTCGATGATATTCTTGCTGCGGTTAAAGTTGGGCAGCTCATGGATGTCGATGCCCACGCCGTGACCCAAGCCATGGTTATAGTAATCGCCATAGCCGGCATCGCCGATGATCTTCTTGGAGAGCTTGAAGATGTCGTTGCCCTCAACGCCCGGATGGATGGCGGCGACGCACTCCTCGTGCGTACGGCGCACGAGTGCGTACAGGTCGAGCTGCTCCTGGGTGGGCTCGCCCATCACGACAGTGCGCGTCATGTCGGAGCGGTAATCGCAATAGCCCGCGCCGTAATCCATAAGAACGAAATCGCCCTTCTCGATCACGCGGTCGCTCGGCACGGCATGCGGGTTGGCGGTGTTGGGGCCGCTCGCGACGATGGAACCGAAGGCCAGGCTGTCGGCACCGTTGGCGAACATAAAGTTCTCGAGCTCGTTGCGTACCTGCTTCTCGGTCATACCGGGCTTAATAAAGCCGAGCATGTGCTGGAAGGCGGCATCGGTGATCGACTGCGCATGGCGCATGAGCTCAATCTCCTCGGCGTCCTTGATGGCGCGCATCTTGCGGATATCGTCGTGCATCAGCGGCAGCATACAGGCGACGGAACGGTCCTCCAGGCCGCGCTGAATACCCTGGTAGAAATTAATCTGCATATCGTCCTCGACAGCGCAGACGCGGCATTTGTTGGCCGCGATCTTGCCGGCGACCCAACCGGGGATGGTGCCCTCATCCATGTCGTAGACCCAGGGGCTGCCGGCTGGCGTGTTCTCCTCAAAGCTGTTGAGGTAGCGCGAGTCGGTGTGGAACAGGCACTGGTCGGCCGTAATAAACGCAGCGTGCGGGAACTCGAAGGTGTAGTCGAAGACGCCCTTCACGCCCGTAAGCCAACGAAGGTTGGCCTCGTCGCGCACCACGATGGCGTCGTAGCCACGCTCGACCATCAGGGCACGGACACGCTCGATACGACCGGCAGGACCGGCAGCAAACTCAGACATGCAGATTCCTTTCTTGTTGTCTCAATATAGACGGGACGGGTCTCAACCGAACGACGGAATCGCATGCGATCCGCAACCGATTGAAAACCCGCCCCTCAACATGATACGAAAGACGATGGAAGTCAATAAATCTTAGAGAAGTTCTTTACGAGAAGCCAAGTAGGCGTGAGCATGGCGCTCAAGAACCTCGTCCTCGACGCTCGTTAGGCGAATGGCGCCGAGCGCCGCGGGCAGCGGCAGCATGCTGCGGTTCGAGCGGACAAACTGCTGTCTGCGGAACTCCTCGATATATGCGGCAGGCTCCAAGTCGAAGGCAAGCTCCTCGATGCCAAAGTCCTCCAGGCAGTCATCGAGATCAAACACATAGTCGATATCGAAGTCGCAGGCATCGTGTGCTAGGCGCGCCTCAAAGCGCATGCCCTCGGACAACAGCTGGTAGGCAGGGACCTGCGAAGCGGCATCGCCCAAGCAAGCGCGCAGGGTGCGCTCCCCCGTCTTGCCAAAATCGAGCGCATGGCGAGCGCTCGGGTTCGTGGCCGTCAGCACGTCCTTGCGGGCAGTCTGAGACCATTGAACGGCATTGACGAGTGCGACCTCCTCGCCCGCGAGAATCTCGGGGACGGTCTCAGTAAACTGATTCCAGCGGGACTTGCTGCTCGAAAGCATGGTGCCAACAAGTACCGCATAGCCGAACTTGAGGTCCTCGGGTTCCGCCTCGCGAACAAGGTCGAGATCACACACAACCAAGCCCGGTTCGGGACGGAACGCGATAGCGGGAAGCGCATTGGCCAACGAGGCGACGAGCGGCTTCATGGTCGTCGCGACCGTGAGCATGGCGTCGAAGGTCGTCGGCAGCAGCGCGCACTCGGTTCGGCCACACCACTGGTTGGCGCACCAGCCAACAACCGAACAGGTTGCGGCATCGCCAACAGCGACAACCAGATCGTCGCAGGTGATGCGGTTGGCAGACAGGGCGCCAAAGATAGCATCGGCGTCGGCCAGCGTGGCACCAGCAGGCGAAACCTCGAGGACGAGCAGCGACACGGCAAAACCGGCGTCGACCAGCGCATGCTCGACGACCTCACCAAAACGCTCGGATGTGGCGTCGTTCCAAACCACCATCGCGCGCTTAGGCTTGCCCACGGCCGAGGCAAACATGCGCGGCAGCTCATCGAACGCGCCCAATCCGACGCGGACATCGACACTGCGGTTTTGGAAATTGATCAGTTGACGGCGAATCATAGCAGTCCACGCTCCAAAAGCATCTCGGCACAAAGGTAGGAAACGTCCTCGAAGGACTTGTTGCGAATATCAAGGGTAATATCGGCGGTCTGGCGATACAGCGGACGACGATGCTCAAACAGGCGCGCGGCATGCTCGGGCGAACGGAAATCGGGGCGCGTGTCGGACCGACGAATCTGGCGAATCGAATCCTCGAAGTCGCCCTCGAGGTACACGCACGTACCCATTTCGTGCATCAGCTCAATATTCACCGGCGTCTCGACGATACCGCCCCCGCACGAAACCAACAGGCTGCGCTCGCTTTGGAGCGAACGGAGCGCCGAGGTCTCGAGCTCGCGAAAACGATCCTCGCCCTCGGTCTCAAAAATCTCGGTTACCGACTTGCCGCAACGGCGCACGACCAGGCGGTCGGTATCGATAAAACGCCGCTTGAACATAGTGCCGACGTTGCGCGCAAGCGTCGATTTGCCCGCGCCCAAAAAGCCGATAAAGAAGATATGGTCGCAGCCGTGTTTGATGTGCTGAGACATGGCGAAACCTATTCCTCGCAGGGAAGGTCGCGCAGGGCCCGGCGCTCAAAGATACGGAAGATCTGCGTGTACCACAGGTCCTGGGTTGCCTGCGGCTTAACCAGGATAGTATCGACGCCGGCAAAATTGCCGCTCCACACGTCCGTGTAGAGCTGATCACCGATCAGCACCGCCTCGTCGGCCGTGGCGCCGAGGCGCTTAAGACCCGCCTTGAGGGCAAACGGCGCCGGCTTCATGGCGTGGCTGATGGCCTCGAGTCCCAGCTCGCGTGCAGAGCTCATGACCTGGTCGCGATGCCAGTTGTTGGACACCATGCACAGCTTAAAGCCTTTGGCGCGGGCGGCATCGAGCCAAGCGGAAACCGCGGCGGGAACCTGCTCGGTGTCGCGCGGCACCAGGGTGTTATCGCGATCGAGCAGAATGGCGCGTTTGCCGTCGGCCCACAGGGCATCAAGGTCGATGCGATCGACCGAGGCAACGTATCGTTTGGGGCTAAAAATCCTCATGCTAATTCCAAGACTGTTGATGCTCTTCGTAGGTTTGCGAGAAATACTCCTCGTCCTGCGTAATGTAGAAATACAGGTCATCGGAGTCGGTCGGCTCAAGCGTGGCCTTGAGTGCCTCGAGCGACGGAGAGCAGATGGGCGTGGGCGGCAGGCCCTCATGCTTATAGGTGTTATACGGGCTATCGCTCTGCAGGTCGTCGGCGGTAACCTCGCCACCGGTGACATACATCATGGTCGCATCGCTGTTGAGATAGCGCAGACCGTCGAGCTTGCCGGCAAGGCGGTTGTAGAAGACCGAGGCCACGTGCGCACGTTGATCGGCGTTGAGGCCCTCGCGCTCAACGATAGAGGCCAAGTTGACGATGTCGTAGTCGGACATCTCCACACCATAGCGCTCCTTGATCTTGGCTTCGCAGCTCGCAAAGTCAAGCGACTTGTACTCGGTCTTAAACTGATCGAGCATAGCGCGAATCACGTCATCGACCGTCGGCGAATCGCCCAACGAATAAGTCTTGGGGAACAAGAAACCCTCAAGCGAGTCGTTGGCGGCGCCCTTAAGGAAGCTATAGTCGTCCACGTAGTTGGAGGCCTTAGCCTGGTTGAGGAAGTCTTCCTTAGAGATGCCATCGTAGGCCTGGGCCACACGGTCGGCGACTTGATCGACCGTCAGGCCCTCAGGGATAGTTAGCGCATTGGAGCCCGCGTTGGGACCTTCCATGAGCTGCTGAACAACCTTGGTCGCGTCCATGAGTGTGGTGAACAAATAGGTACCAGGCTTGAGCGACATATCGGCGTTGAGCTTTTTCACCGCCGCATAGTAATCCTTGGGATTCTCGACGATATGGTTCTCGGAGAGAATCGAGGCGATCGTATCGCCCGAAGCACCGTCGGGAATGGTTACCGTAACCTGCTGACCAGCCGTGACCTTCGTATCCTCACCGGCAAAGAAGCCCTTGACGGCCGGCACGACAAAGAAAACGATCGCGACAAGCGCAAGCACCGCCACCACAACGCCGATGATCATGGGAACCGGAGAGCTCTTCTTTTGAGCACCGCGACGAGTATGCGTGTTGTAGCTCGAGCGGGTCGCCGGAGCAACGCCATGCGAACCGCGGGCGTGATGAGAATGCGATTGGGGGGCCTGCGTTCGCTGGGTAGGTGCCTGCTGCTTAAAGCGGGTACCGCCTGCAGGCTGGGCCGTACGAGCAGTGGGCTGCTGAGCCGCGTGAGAAGCCGGATGCTGAACCGAACGAGCAGAAGGCTGCTGACCCGTCCGTTGAACAGGTTGGGCCGAACGAGAGAAGGACTGCACCGGGCGCGCGGCAGGCTGAGCTGCGCGCTGCGTCGGCTGTGCCGGACGCTGGCCAGGCTGGGCAGGGCGCGACGCCGGCTGACGTGTACGATTCGGCTGGCGCGGATCGGAAGCACTAGGCATGCGAAACCTCCTCGTTTTTACGATCGAGCCACGTCTGCAAAAAAAGGCTGGCGGCAATCATGTCGATCTTGCCCCTCATCTGCTTTTCGTTGAGGCCCTGCTCGCGCAGGATACGCTTGGCCTCTTGCGAGGACAGACGCTCGTCCTCAAACTCCAGCGGAAGATCGAGCTCGTCGGCAATCTTTTGCGCCACGGCGGCAACGCGCTCGGCTTGGGGGCCGGGCTCACCGGCCATGGTCAGGGGACGTCCGCTTACCAGGATGTCAGGCTCATAGTCTTCGACCAGGTAGCGGAACGTCTTGGCCATACCGGTGACCTCGGCGGCCGGGAGCACCTTGACGGGCATCGCCATCTTGCCATCACGGCTCGAGACGGCGATGCCAATCCTGGTCTCCCCTATGTCCAGCGCAAGCGCGACCACAGTGACTTCTTAGATTCTTAGGCGCCGAGCGCGGTCTTGGCGGCCGCGAGGGCATCGGCGATGCCGGCAGCATTCTTGCCACCGGCCTGGGCCATGTTGGGACGGCCACCACCGCGACCGTCGACCAGACCCGCGATCTGCTTGATCACATTACCGGCGTGGAACCCGGCCTTCACGGCGTCATCGGAGCCGGCAGCGAGCAGGGCCGGAGTGCCCTTCTCAGTCACGCTGGCGACGACACAAGCGACAGGGCCGGCGACCTTCTGGTGCACGGTATCCCATACGTTGCGCAGGTCGGCAGCCTCAAGGCCCTGGAGCTCAGCAACGACGAGCTTGTAGCCACCGAGCTCGACAGCACCCTCGATGGCGCTGGAAATGGCGTCGGAGGAACCACCGGTCAGAGCCTTTTTGAGCTTGTTGGACGTCTCGCGCAGCTCGACCTGCAGGTTCTCCACACGGGCGGGAACCTCGTCGACGCGGCACTTGAGCGCAGCAGCGGCGGCGTCAACGAGTGCCAGGCGGTCGGCCATATAGTCGAGGGCACCCTTAGAGGTCACGGCCTCGATACGGCGGACATTGGAGCCCGTGGAGGACTCGGAAATGATCTTGAACAGGCCGATCTCGGCGGTGTTGGCAGCGTGTGTGCCACCGCAGAGTTCGCGGGAGAACGGCTGGTCCTCAGCGCCCACGGAGACAACGCGGACGACGTCGCCGTACTTCTCGCCAAACAGGGCGACAGCGCCGGCAGCCTTGGCCTCGTCGATGCCCATGACACGGGTCACGACCGGCTTGGAAGCGAAGATCTGCTGGTTGACCAGGTCCTCGACAGCCTTGAGCTGCTCGGAGGACAGGGCCTCGAAGTGTGTAAAGTCAAAGCGCAGGTGCTCGGGCGTCACCAGCGAGCCGGCCTGGGAGACGTGCTCGCCCAGGACCTGCTTAAGGGCAGCGTCGAGCAGGTGCGTGGCGGTGTGGTTGCGGCGCAGGAAGCCACGGCGCTCGGCGTCGAGCGCGGCGGTCACAGCGGCACCGACGGTCAGCGTGCCCTCGGCAACGTGCGCGACGTGGGCATACAGGCCGTTGTGGTTCTTGGTATCGGAAACGGTAAGAACAACGCCCTCGGCGGAAAGCTTTCCGGCATCGCCCTGCTGGCCACCCATCTCGGCGTAGAACGGGGTGCGGTCGAGCACGACCTCGACGTCCTCGCCGGCGGCTGCGGACTCGACGGACTCGCCGTTGCGCACGATGGCGACAACCTTGGCGCCCTCGATCACATCGTTGTCATAGCCGTCGAACTCGGTCGCTGCGACCTTGTCGGAAAGCTCGACCCACACATCGTTGAAGCTGCCCCAGGCATCGCCCTTGGCGTTAGCGCGGGCGCGGGCCTTCTGGTCCTCCATGCAGGCGGTAAAGCCGTCCATGTCGACGTCGTGGCCAGCGGTGCCGGCGATCTCGACGGTCAGGTCGATGGGGAAACCAAAGGTGTCGTGCAGCTTAAAGGCAACATCGCCCGGAAGCACAGCACCCTCGGCAAGCGCTGCCAGGGCCTCATCCAGGTAGACGCGACCGTTGTCGAGCGTCGTGGAGAAACGCTCCTCCTCGGAGGCGACGATACCCTTGACGAGCGCGACGTTCTTGAGCAGCTCAGGATAGGCCTCGCCCATCTGAGCGTTGACCTCGTCGATGAACTTGGTCAGGAAGGCACCCTCGATACCCAGCAGGCGACCGTGGAACACGGCACGGCGGAGCAGACGGCGAAGGACGTACTCGCGACCCTCGTTACCGGGGAGGATGCCGTCGGAAATCATAAAGTCGACGGCACGGGAGTGATCGGCGATGATGCGCAGCGAGCGGCTGGCGCCGGAGTAATCATCGGCGTCATAGGTCTTGCCGCTGATCCCCTCGCCCAGCTTGATGAGATGCTGCATCAGATCGCCGTCGTAGTTAGCAGTCTTGTGCTGCATGATAGCGGCCATGCGCTCCAGGCCCATGCCCGTATCGAGGTTGCGGTGCGGCAGCTCCGGCATGGAGCCGTCCTCCTGACGGTCGTACTGGGTAAACACGAGGTTCCAGAACTCAAGGAAGCGGTCGCAGTCGCAGCCGGGCTTGCAGTCGGGGCTGCCGCAACCGACCTCCTCGCCCATGTCAAAGTAGATCTCGGAGCACGGACCGCAGGGGCCGGTGGGGCCAGCGGCCCAGAAGTTGTCGTCCTCGCCCAAGCGGGAGATGTGGTCCTCGGCAACGCCCAGAGAACGCCACACGTCGTGGGTCTCGTCGTCCTCAGTAAAGACGGTAAAGTACAGGCGGTCGAGCGGCAGCTTGAACTCCTTGGTGATGAGCTCAAAGGCCCAGGCGCAAGCCTGCTCCTTGGAGACGCCGCCAAAAGAGAAATCGCCGAGCATCTCGAAGAACGACAGGTGACGGCCGTCCTCGCCGATGCAGTCGATGTCGTTGGTGCGGACGCACTTCTGGCAGGAGATCGCGCCAATCTCCTTCATGGTCTTCTTGCCCTGGTAGTACTCCTTAAACTGGTTCATGCCGGCGTTGGCAAGCAGCAGTGAAGGATCGTCGGGGACGAGGGACGAAGAAGGATAGAGCTTAAGACCGCGCTCCTCAAAGAAGTTGAGGAACTTGGAGCGAATCTCGGCCGTAGTCATTGACGGGTAGTCAGCACTCATAGAGGGAATCTCCTCGGTTTCACATCGAAACAGTTCAAACGTAACGATATTACCATCCCGCCGCGCCTGTGCAAAAAAGAGGGTCGCCAAACAGCGACCCTCCAGCGAAAGTGCACGTTATTTAGTACTGCGCGATCCTTTGAAAAAGGACTGCTGTATAATTGCATATAAGATTCACCCGGAAGGAGCGATCGATGAAAAGCAAACGATTTGTCCTGAATGCACTTCTGGTTGTAGCACTTTTAGCGCTCTTAGCCTTCTCATGCTGGTACGCAAACCAACCATCATTTGGATACGTATTGTATACAGTAATGTCCGGCGATAAGGCTTATTACACTCTACGCGCAATTGACGTTCTCTTTTTCTATGTAGCCGGCCCCTTATCAATCGCTTTGGTCGCGTTTCTTGTCATTTACAACTTCAAGAAACGTTAATAGAACCTATTTAGAATCCGAATCGTCCATGGAGCCGTCGATGCCGGTATTGGTATCGTCGTCCGAGTTGGAATCATCGTCTTTGGCGAAGGGGTTCTTGAAGAAGCCCGTGGCATCGGGTTGCAGGCCCGAGAGCTTAATCCAGGGATTATCGAGCTCGGGCTTGGGCATGGCCTTGGCCTCGGGCGCAGTCTCGTTACCGATGAGCTCGGACTCATAGATGAAGGTGTCGTCGCCGAGCGCGTCGTAGGCGGCGACCGGGTTGCCATCGGCATCGCGGTACGGCGTGCCCTTAAACACGGCTCCGTCATAGGCCACAAGCTGACGGCCGGTCTCATTCTCGAAGTAGTACACGAAGATGCCCTTGAGGGCCGCACAAAGCGGGATGGCAATAATCATGCCGATGGGCCCCATGAGTGCCGAACCAATAACGAGAGCCGTAAGGCTCATAATGGGATGCACCTGCACTGAGCTCTGCATGACCTTAGGCGAAATCACATTGTCGGTGACGTTTTGCGCGACCATCGTCACGATGAGCGTCCATAACGCCAACATGGGGCTGAACATGAAGCCGAGTACCGTGGCGATTGCTGCGCTCACCCAGGGACCGACGACCGGAACCAAGTGCATGATGCCAGTGAAGATAGCCATGAGCGCCGCATACGGATGGCCGATAATCAGGAAGCCGATAAAGGCGAGGAAACCACCGCAGATGGACGTCACGACCATACCGCGCATGTAGCCGCCGACAGAGCGAGAAAGGATGGCGACCATAAAGCGGTACGAGGTCTCCTTCTCCTGACCGATGATGGTGCAAATCTCGTGATGCATGCGAGGGTAGTCGCAGGCCATCCAGTAGGCAAGCACCAGACCAAGGAAGATCACGAACAACTGCGAGGCCGTATTGGTGATGAGCGGGAACACACCGCGGCCAAGCTCGGCAGCAATCTGAGACACATACTTCGATGCCACGGTAACCAGCGACGAAAGATTATCGTCCAAATACTCCTTGAGCGGCGTGTTATTGAGCGTCTTGGCATGCGAGATCATCTCATTGAGATCGCCACCCGCAGCACGAAGCTGCTCGGGCAGGCGGCTCAGGACTTCCATGATCTGACCAAAGAGAATCGGCGACAAGATGCAAACGACACCGACGAGCACGGCAACAACAACAATAAGCGCGATAAGCGAACCGATGCCGCGATTCACGCCATGGTGCTCGAGCCAGTTGGTGATCGGGGACATCACAAAGGCAATGATGGAACCAACAGCGAGAAACTCGATAACCGGCGCCAGGATGCCCATAAGGTTAAAGATGACAGCGGCGATGACAATGCAGCCGACAACAGCCCAAATGCGAAGCGTCAGAATGCGGGTGTCGCGCAGCACGCGATCGGTTTGTTGGGGGTGTTCACTCATGAACGAATCATCACTCCGTCGGGGTCGATCTTGTCCTGAATCTTCTTAAGCGTGCGGCGCAGCAGACGCGAAACCTGCACCTGAGAAATACCCAGCTTCTTGGCGATCTCGATCTGGGTCATGCCCTTCACAAAGCGCAGCTCGATCACCTCGCGCTCGCGCGGCGAGAAATCACGGATGGCTTCCTCGATCACTAGGCGGTCATCGGTAAAGTCGAGCTCGTTGTCGTCGTCGGCGTAACGGTCGAGAATCGAAGGGGCATCGTCGGAATCGGACGCACCAGGAGCCTCGATGGGCACCGAGGTATAGGCCGAAGACGATTCCATAGCCTCGAGGACCTCATCGACAGTCACATCTAGATACTCAGCGATCTCCTCAACCTTGGGCGAACGCTGCAGCTCGTTGGTAAGTTTGTCAGTAGCCTGGTTGACCTTGGCCGAGAGCTCCTGCAGACGACGCGGTACGCGCACACTCCAGCCCTTGTCGCGAAAATGGCGTTTGATCTCGCCCAGGATAGTGGGTGTCGCAAACGTCGTGAACTCGAGTCCGCGCTCGGGATCAAAACGGTCGATAGCCTTGAGCAGGCCCAAATAGCCAACCTGCATCAGGTCGTCGAGCGGCTCACCGCGGTTCTTAAATTTGTTGGCAAGAAACCTTACCAGGTTCATATGGGACATGACGAGTTGCTCACGTGCGTCCGGATCACCGGTCTCTTTGTAGCGACGAAACAGCTCGCGGGTTTTCTCCTTGTCCCAAGCGGTCTTACCGCTCCGGGAACGTTCGGTCATATTAGATATCCGCCTTGAGGTCGAGGGAAAGCGTCAGGGGCGCCGCAGTCTTTTCGTAGGAATCGCACACGCTCGCCAAAATGAGCTCGGCATACACAGCAGCCTGGTCGTCCTCGTCCACAGTCGCCTGATCGCCAAAGGTAAAGGTCATGCCAACGTGAGACTCGTCGACATCGAATTTGATCGAGATGTCGTCGGAATCAACGGCCGTGCAGCCAAAGATGAAGGCCTCCTCGGCAGCCATACGGATGTCCTCGATGCGATCGACGGACATGGAGCACAGTGCACCGACATTAGCCGCCGTCATACGCACAAGGCGAGCCAGACGCGGATCCCCGGCAACAGTCAGCGTGATGGGGCAAGTTGCTTCGCTACTCATCGCAGGACTCCTCGGAGGTCTCGGCGGACGTGTAGGTGTAATACTGGGCTGCTTTAGCAGCAGGCTTCTGTGCATCATCGTCACCAGCAGCGACATCGCCCCCGGCTTCGCCAATCAGGACGCGCTCGATCGGCTGCTCGGCTTCGGCGGCAGCGGAAAGCTTGTGCTCGGCGTCGGCCGCGGGAACCTTTACCTTGTTAAAGAGTTTCTGAACGGCACCGGCCGCAGAATCGGTCACGCTCGACACAGCATTGCTAGCCTCGGCCATGCTGCCCGTAACCTCGGAAATGTCGCGAACCACGGCTTCGACCTCTACGAGATTGGAGGTAAGGGCATCAACTGCCGTCTTACTCGACTTAAGCAGCGGCTCCATCTGGGCAAGTGCCGGCGTAAGCTCGTCGACAGCGCCGTCGAGTTTTGCCACCACCGGCTGCGCCTCGGCGATGGTGTTATTGAGGTCGTTCACGGTCTTATCGAGCGAGTCGACAACGTTGCGGGTCTTGCGCAGGGTAAGCGCGAGCTCAACAATAGCCCACACGCCGGCAATGGCAAGCACCAGCAGGGCGATTTGAATGGGACTCATACAAGCCTCCCGAAGGAATCGAAATACAGACGCCTTTCATGGTACCCCAAAGAAGGGGGAAGATACCCAAAGGGAATGTGCGAGGTGCCAAGGACCTACTTGGGCGCGTTACCGCTACGGTCGCGTTCGCTTTGCTCTACGCGCCACTCTTCCCAGCCGCGGCCCGCAGGCTGCCAGAACGCGCCACGCTCCAGCCCCTCGGGCAAATAGCGCTGATCGACCCAGCCTTCGGGATAATCATGCGGATACTTGTATACACCGTATTCGTCGCTACCTGGGCGATGACGATCGCGCAAATAACTCGGCACCTCACGTAAACCGCTGCTATGAATATCGGCCAACGCCGCGTCAATCGAGGCCTCACATGCGTTTGACTTAGGCGCCAAGCACACATAGAGTGCAGCCTGAGCAAGGTTAATGCGGCACTCGGGATAGCCAATGACCTCGGCAGACTTAAACGCGGCATGCGCCACCAAAAGCGCCTGCGGGTCGGCGTTGCCAACATCCTCAGAAGCGTGAATCATAATACGGCGAGCGATAAACTTAGGATCCTCCCCAGCATCGATCATGCGTGCAAGCCAATAGATCGTGGCATCGGGGTCGCTGCCTCGCATGGACTTGATGAACGCACTGATAATGTCGTAGTGCATGTCGCCGTTTTTGTCATACGAAAAGCCACGACGAGGGTTGGCAATCTTAACATCATCCACGGTGATGGGATAGCGCTCCCCCGCCGCCGGCGCTGGCGTTCCCTCGGTATCGGGACGCGTGACGGCAATCTCGCTCGCAAGCTCAAGCGTCGTGAGCGCCGAACGCGCATCGCCCGCGGCCAGCGTGCAGATGGACTTAACCGTATCTTCATCGGCAGAGAACTTACCGCTCAGACCCTGCGGTGCCTCGAGTGCACGCTCGATGAGAGTCGCGATATCCTCGTCCTTTAAGTGCTCAAGCTCCACCACGCGACCACGCGAGAGCAACGCCGAGTTGACCTCGAAGTACGGATTCTCCGTCGTGGCACCAATCATAATGACGGTACGGTTCTCAACTGCATGCAGTAAGGCATCCTGCTGCGACTTGGAGAAGCGATGAATCTCGTCGATGAACAAGATGGTGCGGCGGTCGTAGGTATTCAGGCGCGTCTTGGCCTCGTCAATCACGCGACGCAGGTCCTTCACGGTACCCGTCACGGCGCTGACCTCGACAAACTCGCTCTTGGTATGGTTGGCGATGATATGCGCCAGCGTCGTCTTGCCCGTACCGGCCGGCCCATACAGAATCACGCTCGATAGCACATCATGCTCGATGGCCGCACGCAGCCACGAGCCCTTACCGACGGCCTTTTGCTGACCCACGTACTCGTCGAGCGAATTGGGGCGCATGCGCACCGCGAGCGGCGCATTTTTAAAGGAACGCTCGCGCGTCGAAGCAGAAAAAAGGTCGTCCATAACCATCCCGTGCATCAATCAAAAACGTTTTCCACTAACAGTATACCGAATATATACGAACTACCGTTCGTTAATATAGGTACGGTGCGGAAACTTTAGACCCGGGAACAACTTGCTCGTGAGCTCGCAGAAATAGCCGTCCGTCATGCTCGCGATGTAATCCACCACCGCTTGATCCTTGTCATCCTGCCAGGCATAGGCGCGATCGTAGTAGGAAAGCTGCTGCTCAATGCGAGAAATATGATGCTTAAAGATGTACGAGGACTCGTCACCTTCGTTTATATCCTGCAGGCAACGGTCGTAGAGCTTTTCGAACGCCTCGCGCAGCTCCGCTTCGGAGTCGCCTTCGATGCCGCCCTTGCTATAGATCTTTACGTAGTTCTCGCGCTTGGCTCGGCGAATTTCCTCAAACAAATCCTCGCTCATCTCGATGCGCGGCTTGCCATAGCTGTGCTCAACGATATCGATGGAGGCATGCGTAAGGATCCAGCTGTTGTATGCCCCACCCAGGCCATCATCAAAAGCATCGGGCGCCAGTAGGCCCGCCGCAATGGCGTCTTGGCGATCGCGCCCAACGTAGGCAAGGATATCCGAGATGCGGACCACGCAGCCTTCGAGCGTCATGGGACGCAGGTGCTCAATTGCGCTATAGCCCTTGGCAATGCAGTCCTCAACCGTCTGATCGAACTGGTAAAAGGAACCCATGCCCGAGAGCTCAAACACGCGTTGCTCGTACTCGCCGTTATGGCACAAGACGCCGTCGAGCGTCTGGAGCGACACGTTGCGGCCATACAGGGCGTCGAGCACGCGGACCGACTGCACGTTATGGAAAAAGAAGCGGCCGGTACGCTCGTGGTAAATATCGTTGAGAAAGCGCTCACCGGCATGGCCAAAGGGTGTGTGTCCCAAGTCGTGACCGAGGCCAATCGCTTCGATCAGATCGCAGTTAAGCCCCAAGGCGCGACCGATATCGCGCGCGATGCGCGAGACAAGCTGCACGTGCAAACCGCGGCGAGACAGGTCGTCGTTACTACGGAAGCTAAAGACCTGCGTTTTGCCTGCATAGCGGGTGTATGCGGGCAGATGCAGAATCTTTTCGGTATCGCGCATAAAGGCCGGACGCATAAGCGTGCCTTTGTCGGCAGCGCGATCAATACGACGAATGACCTGATCGTCGTTGCAACGATACGGGTTGACGGCACCCGAGTCGCGGTCAGCGGCAATGCGCTCGACCAGCTCGGGCGACAACGCCGAGGGAATACGGTCCATGCGCGCCTTAATGACGGCCGTTTCTTGATTAGTTGCCATGGCATGCTCCTTAAAAAGGATGCGCAATCAGTTACAATGTGCAGCCCACGACCTCGATTATGGCAAATATCGGCACCAAAAATGGCAGCAATGGCAGGGAGCGCGATTTTGTGAAGAGGCAGGAGAGGGCCAGGGCCAGGAGCGCGACGGCAAATGCCACGATGCCGCCCAGAGGGTCGAGCGTGCAAAGCGCGAAGAGCGCCTTGACGTCCCCCATGCCAATGCCGGGGGCTTGACGGAGGTGCCGCCAGAGCGACTCAGTGAGCACAAGGGCAAGGTAGACGATGACCGCAAGACCGGCGTGGTCAAGCGCCGTATTAACACCTTTGTCGAGCCAGACGCCCGCTAACGCCGCCACCGCACAGACGCCGGCAAGCTCATTGGGAAACCGCCGCTCACGGGCATCAACCACCGCACCGGCAAAGATGCAAATCCAAAATGGGATGTAGGACATTGTGCACCTCCTTGGACAGCTGCTCAAACGCAAAAACCACCACAAAGGTGCCTGTCCCCTTTGCGGTGGTTTTGGCGGTGATTATTTGGCGCCTTGCATGACCTCGTCGAGGGTAACGTTGACGGCATGCTGCGTCGGAACCCAGTCGACCTTTAGGAACAGAGCGGCCACCGTGATGGGGATATAGCTGAACATAAAGATCGGGAAGGTAAACAGGTTGGTCACCAAACGCCACTTTTGCGCGCAATGAATGTGCTTGTACTCGAAGATGGTCGTGAGTAGCGCCAGGATAAAGAAGGTCTGGTACATCATCACGAAGGTCATAATGAGCGAGGCGGCGCAAGCCTGCATCTCGACCTCGGTGGCCAAGAAGCCGTGCGAAAGCCCGCCCACGATGAGGAAGGTCGCGTTGGCGAGCATGGAGATCAGGGACAGCAGCATACCCGGAGCGATGGTCATAAACATGTCATAAGCGGCAAAGCGATGATAGCGGAAGGTCGACTTGACCAAGTGCTTACCATAAGTAAAGAACACCTGGTAGAAACCCTTGGTCCAGCGCATGCGCTGCTTCCAGGACGCCTTAAACGTCACGGGCTGCTCGTCAAAGAACTCCGCCGGCGCATAACCGATGCGGATGCCGTGAATGGCGCAGAACGTGGTGAACTGGATGTCCTCGGTCAGCGTATGAAACTGCCAACCGTGCATGCCCTCGATAACGCTGGCGGAGATGAGGTAGCCCGAACCCGAGACAGCGCAGGACGTCTTGCAGATATTACGCGCGTTGTTGAGGAAGCGGGCCTCACGCAGATACCAGGTGGCGTTGGCTGACGAAATCCACGAGCTGCCAAAGTTCTTGGAGTTACGATAGCTCGTGACCACATGGAAGCCCTGGTCAAAGGCATCATTCATCTTGGAGACGTAATCGCGGGAGATAACGTTGTCGGCATCGAAGATAAAGTAGCCCTCAAACGTATCGGGATACTCGTTGAGAATGCGATCGAAACCATAGTCCATGACCCAGCTCTTGCCCTTGCGGGCCAGGTCATTGCGCTCGTAAACAATGGCACCGGCCTCGCGCGCGAGCTGCGCGGTATTGTCGGTGCAAGCGTCGGCAACGACAAAGACCTCAATGAGCTCGGACGGATAGTCCTGATCCTTGATGGAGCGAACGAGGTTGGCGATCACGGCCTCCTCGTTATGCGCCGCAATAAAGAAGGCATAGCGGTGGAGTTTTTTGGCCTTGGGAGGCGCGACCTCGCCACGAAGAGCGCCGATGACAAAGAAGACCACCTGGTACAGAAAGCAGACCGTGAGCAGCGTGACGACAATCTGGTTGAAGATCACGATGGGCGTGTTGGTTTGTAAAAAGGCGAGCATGCAGGCTCCCAGGAACGCGTTACGTAAACAATCGTATATCTTACCGCAGGCTTACCGAGTTCAAGAAACCACCTAATACCGGCTAGGCTTCGAGCAGGCCAAGCTGCGGGACGATGTCGTCGCCGGCGGCGGTGCGACCAAGCGAGCGCGGGGCCAGGTCGTCAAGAACCGCAGCGAGATCCCACGGCAGCTCGTCGCGGCATTCGATGCGCTCGCCCGTCACGGGATGGTCGAATGCGACGCGCCAGGAATGAAGGAATTGCCTGGTCAGACCCTGATCGGCGCGTGCATCGCACTTGCCGTAGAGTGGATCGCCCACGCAGGCGTGGTTGATATGACGCATGTGTACGCGAATCTGATGCGTACGGCCCGTAAACAGGTGGCACTCGACGAGCGTATAGCCGTCGTCAAATCGCGTGGAATCAAAGCGCTCGAGGACCTTAAAGGTCGTAATGGCCTGGCGCGCGAAAGGATCGTCCGAAACCGCCATCTTGACACGGTCGCGCGTCGATCGGGCAATGCCGGTGTTGATGGTGCCCTCGTCCATGGCGATGTGCCCGTGAACAAGTGTGATATAGCGACGGTCGAGCGTACGCGTGCGGATGAGATTTTGGAGCGCGCGCTGGGTGTCGTCGTCCTTTGCCGCAAGCATGAGACCCGAGGTATCGCGATCCAGGCGATGCACAATACCGGGGCGGTCCTCGCCCTGCACGGTGCCCAGATGATCGATACCGCAGTGATAAACCAGGGCATTCGCGAGCGTACCGCTCTCATGGCCATGCGCAGGATGGCACACCAGGCCGCGCTGCTTGGAGAGCACGATAAGGTAGTCGTCCTCATAGCGGATATCGAGGGGAATGGCCTCGGGAATCACGTCGGTCGGGTCGTGCGGCTCGGGGAGGTCGACCGAAATACGGTCGCCGGCTCGCACGGCGTACTTTTTGGACAGGCAGGTCTCACCATTGACACATACGGCACCGCCCTCAATCAGATGCGCGCAGGCAGAGCGCGTAGGACAGCCGTCATTGGCTCCCAGATAGGCGTCAAGACGCTGACCAGCGGCATCGTCGGCAACAAGGATATGAATGTCGGCCATTAGCGCTCGTTCCTTTCGCGAATCTTGCGGGCACGCTCCCCGCGTTGCTGGGCCTTGCGCTTAGCGCGAGCCTCGTCACGGGCGTTAAGCTCGGCGGTCGCATCGACCTCACGGGCCGCAGGACTCAAGAACATGTAGCCGAAGAGGGCGAGCACGACGCCCAAGGTAATGCCGATATCGGCCACATTGAAGACGGGAAAGTCGATGAAGGTGGTGGCAATAAAATCGGTCACGAAGCCAAAGGCCAAACGATCGATAGCGTTGCCGATAGCACCGCCCGCAACCATCGCCATGCCCACAACCTCAAGATGGGCGAGCTGGGGTGCACGAACGAGGTACACGGCAATAGCGATAATGACCGCCAACGCCAGCACGGCAAACGCGATGCCATGCCCCTCACCCATACTAAAGGCAGCGCCGATATTGCGGACAAACATAAAGTCGATGACACCGGGGATAACAGTCACATGCAGAGCATCGCCCACGGCACGAACCGCAAGCTTGGTCAGCTGGTCGACAAGCAGCACAACGAGCGCTACCCCACCAGCAACACCCAACCGCCAACGCAAAGGCGGCGTCATATCCCCAGCACGACCCAAATCAATCCCCTACCCTCAGATAATCAAATTCCGTTTACGCAATAATCCATCTTATATTGCCATAAGCAGAACGCACGACATATCCACCAACGCAAGCGAAATAACCAGCTAAAAACGAAAGCGGCATTCCGAAAAACAGAATGCCGCTTGGACGTGACACAGGTAGTCAATGGGGACGTTCTTGTTTGACTAGTCGTTTAAGAACGTCCCCAACAACTAAACAATAGAAACGCCGCATTACCGTCGCCAACAGCGAAAACGTCCCTAAGCGAGCAAGGTGACGTGAAAGAGGAGGGAAGCGTACTTTGGTACGCGACCGACGATTGAACGTCAGATTGCCGCTTAGGGGCGTTTGCAGCGTCGGTAGGTTACGGCGTTCTACGAACGCCGTAACCTACAAAGCGTCAGCGCAGCGCTTGCAGATATGCGCGTGGCCGTTGTACTCGCCGACGGTGGTGCGGTAGTTCCAGCAACGGTCGCAGCACTCGCCCTCGGCAGCCTCGATGGCAACGGAGAGCTCCTCGCCCTGGGTCAGCTCAACATCGGAGACGATGTAGAACTCGGCGAGGTCGACGGCCTTGTCGCCGGTCAGCAGCGCATACATCTCGGCGGGAACGACCGCCTTGACGCGGACCTGCTGGCTCTTAGTGAAGGTGCCAGCGGAGCGGGCATCCTCAAGGGCCTTGGTCACGGCGCTACGGAGCTCGAGCGAAGCCTCGAGCACGCCCTCAAACTCATTGGCCTCGTCGACCGTGATGGGCGACTTGTACCAATCGAGCAGCGCGGCGTACTTCTGGTGATCGACGCAGCCGGCGGGCGCATAGGCCATGGCCTCGTCGACCGTGTAGGACAGGATCGGCTGCAGGTCGCGCATGAGCATCGAGAAGAGCTCGGCCAGCACGGTCTGGGCGCTGCGGCGCTCGAGCGAGCCGGGCTTGTCGCAGTACAGACGGTCCTTCAGAGCGTCGAGGTACACGTTGGAGAGCTCGGTAACCACGAAATCGTAGAGCGCACGGTAGGCGCGCGGGAACTCGTAGCTGGCGTAGGCATCGTCAACCTCGGCCTGGACCTGGGTCAGGCGGGCGACCATGAGCTTGTCGAGCGGCAGCAGGTCGGCAAAGGCGACGCCGTCGGTCTCGGGCTCAAACTGGCCCTCGAGCTCGGAGAGCAGGAAGCGCAGCGTGTTGCGGAAACGACGATAGGCATCGGACGTACGGGCAAGGATCTCGTGGTCGATGGAAACGTCGGAGCTGGTATCAACGGACGCAACCCACAGACGGATGATGTCGGCGCCCATCTCGTCGCAGACCTTGTTGGGGTCGATGACGTTGCCGAGCGACTTGGACATCTTACGGCCCTGGCCATCAAGCGTGAAGCCCTGCGAGACGACCGCCTTGTACGGAGCGTGGCCGTTGGCGCCCACCGAGGTGAGCAGCGAGCTCTGGAACCAACCGCGGTGCTGGTCGGAGCCCTCGAGGTACACGTCCGCCGGGTACTCAAGCTCGGGGCGGTACTCGCAGACGGCCTTCCAAGACACGCCGGAATCCCACCACACGTCGAGGATGTCCTTATCGGCCTTGAGGTGATGGCCGCCGCACTTGGGGCAGACGCAGGCCTCGCCCAGGTAGCTCTCGGGAGCGTCGGTGAACCAGGCGTCGGAGCCCTTCTCGTGGAAGAGCTTGATGACGGCGTCGAGCGTGGCGTCGTTCATGACCTTCTCGCCGCAGTCGGCGCAGGTGTAGCTGGGGATGGGCACGCCCCAGTTGCGCTGGCGGCTGATGCACCAGTCGGGGCGCTGCTCGACCATGGCGCCAATGCGGTTGGCGGCATGGGCCGGATACCACTTGACGTTCTCGCGGACCTCCTTGCCAGCCTGCTCGCGCAAACCGGTCTTGTCCATCGAGACGAACCACTGGTCGGTAGCACGGAAGAGCACCGGGTGCTTGCAGCGCCAGCAGTGCGGATAGCTGTGCGTGATCTTTTTCTCGAGGACCAGGGTGCCGCGCTCGCGCAGGAACTCGATGATGTGCGGGTTGGCCTCGTCGGTATCCATGCCGCTGAAGGGGCCACCGGTACCAAACTCCTCGCCGGTGTAGAACTTGCCGTCATCATCGACCGGCATGCAAATGTCGGTGATACCCTCCTTGAGGCAGGCAAAGTAGTCGTCGACGCCGTGGCCGGGCGAGTTGTGGACGATACCGGTACCGTCATCGACGCCGACGTAATCGGCCAGCAGCGCCACGCCCTCGACACCGTCAAAGATCGGCTGCTTGTAGTGGATATGATGGAAGGTCTCGGCGGGAACCACATAGGGCTTGCCGTCGACCATGACCGGGGTGTACTCCCAGCCAAACTCCTCGCAGCACTTGGGAGCCAGGTCCTCGAGCATGACCTCGGCGCGGCCGTCGTGCTCAACGGCGACGTAGGCGGCGCCGGGCTTGAGGGAAACTGCCTGGTCGGAGGGGATGGTCCACGGGGTGGTCGTCCAGATGATGAAGTCGACCGGGCCGTCGAAGTCCTCGAGGCCGGCGGGCTTGGAGGTCATCTCGAAGCGCACGAAGATGGACGGGCTCGTCTCGTCGGAGTACTCGATCTCGGCCTCGGCCAGCGCGGTGTGGCAGTGCTTGCACCAGTGAACCGGCTTGTGGCCGCGATAGATCATGCCCTTATCGAACATGGCCTTAAAGACCTCGATATCAGCGGCGTCATGCTGGTGATAGAGCGTCAGATACGGATTGTCCCAATCACCGAGCACGCCCAGGCGACGGAAGCCGGCCTTCTGCAGCTCGATGTTCTCGACAGCGAACTTGTTGCACAGCTCGCGAATCTTGGCAGTGGAAGTCTGGTTGAACTTCTCGGTGCCGAGCTTCTCCTCGACCTTATGCTCAATCGGCTGACCGTGGCAGTCCCAACCGGGGACATAGGGAACTTCGCAGCCCTGCATCATCCAGTAACGGTTGATCATGTCCTTAGAGATCTTGTTCATGGCGTGGCCGATGTGGATCGGGCCGTTGGCGTACGGAGGGCCGTCGTGCAGCACGAACTTCTTGTGACCCGCGTTCTTCTTTAGAACTTGCTCGTAGACCTTGTTGTCTTGCCAGTCCTTAAGTCGCTTGGGCTCGGACTTGGAAAGACCGGCACGCATGGGAAATCCGGTTTTGGGCAGATTCATCGTCTGCTTGTACTCGTTTGCCACGGTACCCCTTTCTTGTCATGGGCGCGCACGCCCTCTGGGCACCAAAAAAGCGCCCGTCCCTACAAGCTGGGACGAAGCGCCACAAAACGGGCAGTCTGCCCGTAAAAGCTCTTCGCTTAACCACCCAGCTTAGATGCCCTCGCTCGCGTCGCCGCGCGCTCGCATCCGTTACTCGGCTGGTCTGTATCGACGACCATCTCGGCGATGTCTACTAAGACGAACCTGCGCGGCACGTCCGTTGGGACCGCAGCTCCGGGGTGATTTTCATCGGTCGCATGCACGGGTTCTCAGCGCTTCCCGCTCTCTGTAGCATGCGGACGGCCGACTACTCGTCCCCATCAACGCTTATGCGGAGTATGCTAGCACGTTCCGCGCCGGCGAAAAACCCTCAACACTGGTTTTATACGTTCGAAATTTCTCGCGGCTGTGGACCTTCTCTTGGAGCAAAATACCTGAAAGCACTTTATCGAACGAAAGAAGGTTGCTATGCGCACGATTGGAATGAGCGACTACACCGTTGGCGAGGATTGCTTTGACGAGCTGCCCGGCGCGCTGGCCGAGTACGGCGCGAAGAAGGTCGCGATCATCGGTGGCAAGCGGGCACTGGCCGCAGCACTTCCCGGTATCGAAGCTGCGCTGGCGGGTACCGACGTCGAAATTCTCGAGACGCGCGTCTACGGCACCAACAGTACGCGTGCCAATATCGCCAAGGTCGTGAATTCCCCTGCCTGCCAGGAAGCTGACGTGCTTATCGCATGCGGCGGCGGCAAGGCACTCGACACCGTGAAGACCGCAGCTATCGAGCTCAAGAAGATCGTCTTTACCGTGCCGACGATCTGCTCCAACTGCTCGGCCGCGACAGCCATTGCCGTTGTCTACAACGACGATGGCTCGCTCGAAGGCTATTCGTACCCCAACCGCCCCGCGCACATCTTCATCAACCCCAAGATCATCGCCGAGGCACCGGCAGAGTACTTCTGGGCCGGCATAGGCGATGCCCTGTCCAAGCAGCCCGAGGTCGAGTACGCCACGAGCGCCGGTAATTTGGAGCACACCGCCGGTCTTGGCCTGGCGCTTGCCCACACCTGCTCCGAGCCGCTGTTTACCTATGGCGTCCAGGGTCTTGAGGACGTGCGCCAGGACCTGTCGAGCGAGGCCGTCAAGCAAATCGCACTCGATATCGTGGTCAATACGGGCTATGTCTCGAACCTGACCAACCAGAACGATTACTACTACAACTCGAGCGTGGCGCACGCGTTCTACAACGCCACCTGCAGCATACCGCGTGAGGGCACCTACCTGCACGGCGAGGTCGTGAGCCTGGGCGTGCTCGTGTTGTTCGCCTACACGGGCGACACCGAGAACCTTAAGCACTACGCTGCCTTTAACAAGCAGATGGGGCTGCCCGTGACGCTTGAGCAGGTCGGCCTTACCGAGGCCGACATCCCGGCCCTGTGCGAGTACGCGCACGCCACCAACGAGTGGAAGCAGGGAAACCCTGAGCCCTTCACCGACGAGAAGTTCGCCGCCGCCATCAAGGCCGCCAACGCCTACGGCCACACGCTCTAGGACTGGCCCAAAACCACCACAAAGGGGACAGGCACCTTTGTGGTGGTTTTTTATTGCTCCAGCATTCAGTTCGTACTCGAACCCGATTCTTTACGAGAAAGGGTTCGGGTACGTTTTTTGTTTATCGGTAATTCTGCGGAAGGACTACTCGGAACGGTAAACAGGAACGAACAGAAGCAGGGTATCATCGTGGTGATGGTATCCTGCCTTTTGCTTTGCGGAACCAAGGTCGCTTTATGCGAACTTAATCGCCACTTATATGGCGCATTGATGGCAATTGCTGCGTACGTGCGTACCGGGAGCCTGTACACCTCTGGCAAGGCGTAACACACTAGACTTTGTTCCAAAGTCCGTGTGCTAAGGGGGCAGGGCCCTTAGAATTCCTGTGGAGTGTGTACGCACATACGCAGGAAAACAGCAAATTACGCTATATCAGGGCGTTCTTTCATTGGAACGTATGGTATACACGGCTTAGTTCAACAAATAAGAATTTATATATAAAGGAGAATATTGATGAAACTGTTTTTATGTTCGCACTTTTCAAGTGTAGGAAGTCTGATAAAGGAAGAAATTGAAGATAAAAAAGTCACATTTATTCCAACAGCTTCGCTGTGTGAAGGCTACACCGGTTATGTCGGCTCGGCTCGAAAATTATTCAAAAAGTTGGGAGCAATCGTAACTGAAATTGATATTTCAACGGAGGCTTATTCAACGATACAGTCTCATTTTGAAGATGCGGATGTAATCTATTTTACCGGCGGAAATTCTTTTTTCCTTATAGACCAGCTCCGTAAAACGGGAACGGATGAGCTGTTGAAGAAAGAATTGGCAAAGGGAAAACTGATGATTGGTGAATCGGCAGGTGCGATCGTATGCGCTCCAAGCATCCAATATATCGAGCAAATGGATGAAAAGCCGGAGGACTACTCACAAGAAGATGATGCAGGGCTTAATTTGATTGACTTCTATGTTCTTCCGCATTTTCTTACAGCACCATTTAAGAAAGTTACCGAGAAAATAATAACTGAGTTTTCGGATTTGAATCTATGCCCAATTAACAATCGTCAGGGAATTGTAATTGATGGTGAAGGTTCAAAGGTTATTTGCAAAGACTAATTTAAACTTCCAGTTTGCTGCACTCGCTCCTAGCAGGGTTTGGGGCAGGAGGGGCGCAAGAGACAGGAGGGCCTTGTACGCGTTCCTGCGAGAGGGCCGCGGGGAGGGACTGCCTGGGTACGGCGCCTGTCAACTCGGTCTACGTCTTTGATGACCGGGTCGTACTCAATATCAACTTCACGGATGATGCCAAAACGGTCACCCGTGAGGAAGTGTTGGGTTCGAGTGCTGTGGACAATGTTCCAACATGCTGGGATCGAACTCGCTAGCCGGAATCACGCGGTACCCGTGACGCAGCAGCAGATCGACAAAAACACCGTTGCCCGCGGTGAGCGTACCGCTAAAGGTGCCATCGTAGACGCGACCCGCACCGCACGAGGGGCTACGATCCTGCAAGACGCACGCAGCGATCTCGGACGGGCCGCCCGCCTGCTCGCACATATCAAGCGCACGTTGGGCACCCAGGCGAAACTCGCGATCGACTGAGGTACCCTCGCAGGTACGGACCTCGCCGTCCACGATCTCGGAAGGATCACGCGGTGTGGGCAGGCCGCCAAAAACCTCAGGGCAGACCAACAGGACCTCGGTCCCCGTGCGCTCGCAAGCCTCGACCAGCTCGCGATGATAGTTGTCGAGTCCGTTATACTTGCAGCTCTCGCCCATCAAACAGGCGCTCACCACGATCTTCATGCATATCCCTCCCAAGCAAAACGCCCCATTTGAGATAGAAGCTCAAATGGGGCGTTCGATGCTGTGTAACCAGCCTTACTGCTGCTTCGGCATCAGCGGATTCTCGCGCGTAAGGAGATTCATGAACTCCTCGCCCGTGATCGTCTCCTTCTTGTACAGATAACGAGCCAGCTCGTGGAGCTTAAACTTGTTCTCCTTCAGAATCTGCAGAGCGCGGTCGTGCGCATCCTCGATCAGCTTGGCGACAATCGCGTCCACGCGCTCGGCCGTACCGGGGGCGCAGGTGAGCGACGTGTCCTGGTTGAGGTACGCATTCTGAACGGTACCGAGCGCCATCATGCCAAACTCATCGGACATACCAAAACGCGTCACCATGTTACGGGCGAGCTTGGTGGCCTGCTCGATATCGTTGGCTGCGCCGGTCGTCATCTCGCCAAAGATGAGCTCCTCGGCTGCACGGCCACCGCAATAGACGGCGAGCTTGTCCAGGACCTCCTGGCGTGTGGTCAGGAAGCGCTCATCCTCCTCGACCTGCATGGTGTAGCCCAGAGCACCGCTCGTGCGCGGCACGATGGTAATCTTCGTGACCGGCGCAGAACCCTTTTGGCGGGCAGCAACGATGGAATGACCGATCTCGTGGTAAGAAACGACCTGTTTCTCGTGGTCGGACAGCACCGTGGACTTGCGCTGCTGACCGGCGATGACGACCTCCACCGACTCCTCAAAGTCGTCCTGCGTAGCGCGCTTGCGACCCTCGCGGACGGCACGCAGGGCGCCCTCGTTGATGATGTTAGCCAGGTCGGCGCCCGAGGCACCGGGCGTGGCGCGGGCAATCGCGGTCAGATCGATCGGCGGCTCGGTCTTCACACTCTTGGCGTGGAGCTCGAGGATGTTCTTACGGCCGGTCAGATCGGGCAACTCGACGGGGATGCGGCGGTCAAAACGACCGGGGCGCAACAGGGCCGGATCAAGGCTGTCGGGACGGTTGGTAGCAGCGAGAACGACAATACCCTTGTGGTTATCGAAGCCGTCCATCTCGGTCAGCAACTGGTTGAGCGTCTGCTCACGCTCATCGTTGCCGCTAAAGCCACTGCCATCGCGCTTCTTGCCGATGGTATCGATCTCGTCGATGAACACGATACACGGGGCCTTTTCCTTGGCCTGCTTAAACAGATCGCGCACCTTGGCGGCGCCGCGGCCGACGAACATCTCAACAAACTCAGAACCCGAAATACTAAAGAACGGCACGCCCGCCTCGCCGGCAACGGCCTTGGCAAGCAGGGTCTTACCGGTACCCGGAGGGCCGACAAGAAGAGCACCGCGCGGCAGCTTGGCGCCGATTTCCTCGTAGCGCTGCGGCTTCTCCAGAAAGTCGACGACCTCCTTGAGGGACTCCTTGGCCTCTTCCTGGCCGGCGACATCCTTAAAGGTCACGCCCACGTCCTTGGAGGCGATCACGCGCGCGCCGGACTTACCCAGTCCGCCGCCGCCAAAACCACCGCCGCCAAAGTTCATCGACGGACCGTCATCGCCCATGGCCTTCTTCATGCGGCGGTTGAGCCACCAGCCGATCAGGAAGAAAATCGCCATGGGAAGAATGAGCGTGAGCAGGTAATAGGTCATCAGACCCGAGTTCTTATCGGGAACGACTGACTCAAGCGAGGCGCCAGATTCAAGCACGCGATCGGTAAAGCCCGCGTCGTTCGGTACACCGGTCGTCTTGTAGGCGATGTTCTCGTCCTCGCCCTTCTTGGTGTAATAAATCGTGTAATCGTCCGTATTGTACTCGACCTTGTCGACGCTCTTCTTATCGAGCGCTTTGACAAACGTCGAGTAATCGGTCTTCGTAATCTGCTGCGTGTGACCGATGTTGGGGAACAGAACGGTCGAGAGCACGAGGTAGACGACGAAGGCGATGAGCACGTAGAGGATCATATTCCGTCTACGTTTGTTGTCATCCATCTCCATCTGCTTGAACTCCATCTACTGGGGTTGATAATGTTTTCTAGAATACCCAACCCGGACGGCGATAAACCGACGCCGGGCACGAAAGGACAGAGATGGCATCACTGGAAGTCGGCAAGGTTCAAATCTATACGGGCGACGGCAAGGGCAAGACGACGGCTGCGCTGGGGCTCGCGCTGCGCGCCACGGGCTATGGACTTAACGTGCTCATGCTTCAGTTTGCCAAGAAGCTGCACTGTGCCGAACATGATGCGGCGCCGCGCCTGGGGCTGCGTATTGTGCAGGCCGATCGCGACACGCCGGAGGCTTGCGCCGCACAGATCATGGAGCTGGCGCGCGAGCAGATTAGCCAGGTCGACGTGCTGATCTTGGATGAGCTGGGAGAAGCCATGCGACGGGGCTTTGTGACGCGCGAAGATGTCGAAGCGTTGATCGCGATGAAACCAACCACCACGGAGCTCGTGCTCACCGGCCGTGGCTTGCTGCCCCTCGCCGACCTTGCAGACCTAGTAACCGAAATGCGCCCCGTCAAACACTACTTCGACGAAGGCCTCCTAGCCCGCCAAGGCATCGAATACTAGTCATTGGGGACGTTCTTGAATGTCTAGTCGTTGGGGACACTCTTTCTTGGGAAAGAGCAAAATCAGGGCCCTAAAACTCACGCCAACCCGACGTGCCATTCGCAACCGTTGCGCGGCCAAGACCAACCGCCCTTACAATTTGATTAACCGTAAGACCTGATTTCCGCATTTTACAAAGAATCGGCCTACGCTCGGCTGGAGTCATCGCCTTAATGTCGGAAAGAGAAACAGGCAAAGCAATCTCCTTCGCGATTTTGAGCACCTCATCGTCGAGAACACGAGGACGGGGCTCGGCATCATAAGGCGCGCTCTCTAGTCGCTCATCAAGATAATGCCGATATTCGAGCGATCCGCCCACGAGGTCCAGCACAATGCCAGGATCGCAAAACCCAAACCCATCATAACCATACGCATATGCTCGATAGCTGGACCAGCGGTAATTATCGACAGCCGAAACACCCGCCTTAACGGGATTCATATGGATGTAATCAGCGAGCGCAATTGCCTGGATATCGTTCTCAACTGGAATGTTCTTAAACCGATCCTGAAACAAATGCCCGACACGATCGGTTTTGCGATTGAAATACTTAGCATACGAGGTAAGGATGCCGCTCATGCAAGATGAGATTCTTCCGTTAGGGTCATCAACCATGAGATGAAAATGGTTTGACATGAGACACCACGCAGTAACGCCGATACCATTTCCAACAAGCTTATCCTCGAACAGCGTGAGCATCCGATAGCGATCCTCATCGTCTTCGAAGATGCAGATGCCGCAATTACCACGCGCGATAATGTGGTTATAGCCTGTTAACGAAACGACTCTACCCGTTCTTGGCATATCGCCCTCCCATCACAAACCCACCGGGCAACATCTGAGAGGCGCGGACGATCCAATTTGCTAAGCCCGTGCTGACAGTTTACAAGGGCATGCAAGACAACCTGGATGAAAACCAGAAAATCGTAGCGCAAAGAGTGTCCCCAACGACTAATCGTTTAAGAACGTCCCCAACGACTAGTCGTTTAAGAACGTCCCCAATGGCTAGGCAGTGGCGCGACCTAGCCAGTTGCCGCTGTGGTGGTAGATGGTGAACATTATGGCGGTGATGAGCCAGGTTACGGGGTAGACCAGCAGCAGGTGCTCAAGCGACGGATCGAACGGCATAATCGCAAATACCCAGATCACCCTGAGCACGACGGTGCCAAAAATCGTGAGCAGCATGGGCTGCAAGCTCACGCCGGCGCCGCGAATGGATCCCGACGCGTTCTCGATAATCGAGAAAATCGCATAGAACGGCGCAATGAAGTGGAGGATGGTCGTGGTGTACGCCGAAATCGAAGCATCGTCGACAAACAGACGAGACAGCGGACCCGAGAATACCAGCAGCACGGCAGACAGGCCACCAATGAGCATAAACGACAGCACGAGCGACGTATGGTAGCCCTTGCGCATGCGCTCGTAGTTGCGCGCGCCAAAGTTCTGTGCCGAGAACGTGGTAATCGACACGCCAAGCGCCTCGGTAACCATCCAGACAATGCCATCCAGGCGCCCAGATAGACCCCAAGCCGTGGTGACATCGGCACCAAACGAGTTGACCGACACCTGAATCAAAACGTTGGAAATCGAATACGCAGCAGACTGAAAGCCAAGCGGCAGACCACACGAAATCATGCTCTTACAAATACCAGGATCAATGCCGAGTTTGGACAGTGAAAGCCGCCACGCACCCGGTGCGTGCATCATACGAATCACGATCATCGTGGCATTGGAGCAAATGGTCAGCGCCACCGCGATGCCGCAGCCCAGAGCCTCCATATGAAGTACGGCAACGAAGATGACATCCAGCACCGCATTAACAAGGCAGCCGGAAGCGATGATCACAGCGGGCCCGCGCGTGTCGCCCACGGCGCGCAGCAATGCCGTTCCCATATTGAGCAGCAGCGCCGCAACCATGGCGGCAAAATAGCAACGGGCATAGGCCACGCCCTCGGCCAATAGTTCATGCGGCGTATTCATAAGCACCAGCATGGGCTCAACGAACACTATGCCAAGAATCGAGAAAGCGATACCGCCCACCAGCGCGAGCGTCATGGCCGTGTGGACCGATCGGCTCAGGCGCTCGTCATCGTGCTGGCCAAAAAACTGGCCCGTAATGACCGCGCAGCCGGCACCGACGCCGACACAAAAGCCGATGCAGAGCTCTGTAAGCACCATCGTGGCCTGAATGCCACCCAGCGCGAGCTTGCCGCCAAACTGACCGACGATATAGGTACCGATAAGCGTGTATGCCTGCTGAAAGAACGAACTAAAGAAGATGGGAACGCACAGCGACAGCAGCTGCTGCCAAATGACACCCTGCGTTACATCGATAGCCGTAGATTTCTTAGCCACACGCCCTCCCCACTAGCGTACGTCATACAACAAAACGGCAATTTAAGACCAAAGCCGACACCAGCTTAGCACCGACCAGCGTCGGCCGAAACGCCCCGAACCACAGCCCGGTGCGAAATATCTGTTTAGTGATACAGCCCCGGCTGGTAGTGGTACTCGTTGCTCACATGCGGGCACAGCTGCCAAAAGGCGACAGCACTTGCCGCGGCCACGTTAAGCGAATCGACCCCGTGCGCCATCGGAATGCGCACGGCTCGGTCGCAGCCAGCAATGGTCTTGGCGCCTAAGCCAGCACCCTCGGTGCCCATAAAGATTGCCAGGCGGTCAATCTCCTGCAGCGCGGGATCGTCCAACGACACCGAATCATCCGTCAACGCCATCGCGGCACACGAAAAGCCGGCATCGTGCAGCGCCGCCAGCCCATCATGCGGCCATACGCGCGCCTCGCTGCCAATGCGTGTCCAGGGCACCTGGAACACCGTGCCCATGCTCACGCGGGCCGAGCGACGGTACAGCGGATCGCAGCACGTAGGGCTCACCAAAATGCCATCGACGTTCAGCGCAGCCGCCGAGCGGAAAATCGCGCCGACGTTGGTGTGGTCGACAATACCCTCGAGCACGCACACGCACACCGGGCGCTCCCCCGCCGCCTCGACGACGCCGCCCAAGAACTCATCAACCGGAATCTGACGCGGGCGACGGAACGCCGCGAGCGCACCGCGCGTCACGTTAAAGCCCGTCAGCTGCTCCATAAGCTCCATCGAGGCCACGAACACGGGAACCGGGCCCGCACCTTCGCGCACAACCAGGCGCTCAAACAGCGGCATCATCTGGTCGAGCCAGCGTTCGCCCAAAAGAAAGCTCACCGGCTCGTATCCGGCACGCACTGCGCGCTCGATAACCTTGGCACTCTCGGCGATAAAGATGCCCTTTTGCGGCTCCAGCACGCAGCGCAGCTCACGCTCGGTCAGTCGCACGTAGGCATCAAGCCGCTCGTCCTCGAGCGAATCGATTCGCAGCACCTCAACGGCATCAGTCATAGCAGCCTGCCCGCACCCTTCTTTACAGTACATCTATACCAAACGAGGCGACGCTAAGCGCCGCCCCATGCATTCAAACAACCCGATGATACCGTTCACGCCAGACGATTTACGCCTCAACGCGACGATACGTCACGAACTCATAATCGAGACCCTCGTCACCCTCGCCCGCGGCAATCGTGGCAACACCGCCACGCCGCGCAATCTCCCACGCGGGATCGGCATCCAGATCGGGAAAGTACGTATCCACGTCATGCACGCAGTGGTCATGCGTAACCTCGGCCTCCGCGCAATACGGCAAAAACTGCCGATAGACATCGCCGCCGCCAATCACCCACGCAATGGGCTCATCGGCCACGGCGGCCAAGGCCTCGTCGACGCTATGCACCACGTCGACACCCTCGGCAGCAAAGCTCTCGTCGCGGGTGAGCACGATATTGCGGCGATTCTTGAGCGGTCGTCCGCCGGGAAAACTCAGAAGTGTCTTGCGTCCCATAATGACCGGGCAACCTTTGGTGCACGCTACAAAATGGCGCATATCGGAGCGATTGGACACGACCATGTCACCCTCGCAGCCAATGCCCCAGTCATCGCACACAGCGACAATGGCAGAAAGCTTACACGTCATGCGCGTCACCTACACCGCAATGGGGATGTTCTTGACCTGCGGGCCGTGCTCATAGCCCTCAACAATCAGATCATCGGTCGTAAACGCGTAGAAATCATGCACATCGGGGTTGAGCGTTACCTTGGGAGCCGCAAACTGCGGGCGCTCGATAAGCTCGCGGACGATATCGACATGACGGTCGTAAATATGGGCATCGGCGATCACGTGCAGCAACTCGCCGGGAATCATATCGACCGACTGCGCAACCATCATCAGCAGAATGGCATACTGGCACACATTCCAGTTGTTCGCGGCCAAAATGTCCTGGCTACGCTGGTTGAGAATCATGTTGAGCGTCGGTTTGTCATCCTGCGGGCGCTGCGTCACGTTATACGTCACGCTGTAGGCGCACGGATACAGGTGCATCTCGGACAGATCGCTAAACACATAGGTGCTCGTCATAATGCGGCGGCTGTACGGCGTGTTCTTAAGGTCGTACAGTACGCGGTCCATCTGGTCAAAGTCACCCTCGGCATAATGGCTCTTCTGGCCAATCTGATACCCGTAGGCCTTGCCGATGGAACCGGTCTCGTCGGCCCACTCATCCCAGATATGGCTGTTGAGGTCATGCACGTTATTGGACTTCTTCTGATAGATCCATAGGATCTCGTCCATGGCAGATTTGAGGGCCGTACGACGCAGGGTAAGAGCCGGAAACTCCTCACGCAGGTCGTAGCGGGCCGTGACACCAAAGTTTTTAATGGTATAGGCAGGGGTGCCATCCTCCCACACCGGGCGGACCTTTTGGCCCTCGGTGGTGGTGCCATGGTCCAGAATATCGCGGCACATGGTTACAAACTGTTGATCAGCTTTGCTCATTGACCCTCCTGTCAGTCGCCTACAAGCGAGATTCATTGTAGCCCAGGCGCACGCAGCCCCACAGCCAAAACATAAGCCCTCATTTTCTGACATATGCCAGAAATTCCTTGCGCAAATCTGCGCGTTCGCTATTCTATTGTTGACATATGTCAGATAAGGAGTGCACATGGCAGGAAGACGCGAGAAAATACGCCGCGTCGGGATTATCCCCGAATACCGCGGCTTTATCCCTGACGGCCTGGCGAGCGGAGACGCCATCGACATGACGATCGACGAACTCGAGGTGCTGCGCCTGTGCGACCTGGAAGGCCTTAACCAAGAGGCAGTCGCACAGCAGATGGGCATTGCCCGCGCCACGGTGGCGGCAATCTGCAGCCGCGCGCATCGCAAGGTGGCAAACGCGCTGGTCAACGGACGAGCGCTCATCATCGAGGGCGGCAATATCGCGTACTCCCCCATCACCACAGTGACGGCCGTATGGCCAGCAAAGGAGGTCGACACCATGAGGGTGGCAACCACGTACGACAACGGCAACATCTTTATGCACTTTGGCCGCAGCGAGCAGTTCAAGATCTACGACATTCAGGACGGCAAGGTGCTCAACGAACAGGTCGTGGGCACCGGCGGCACCGGCCACGGTGCCCTTGCGGGCCTGCTCGCCAACGGTGGCGTGGACACGCTCATCTGCGGCGGCATCGGCGGCGGCGCTATCAACGCGCTTGCCCAAGCCGGCATCACGGTATACGCAGGTGCCCAGGGCAGCTGCGACGCTTGCGTCGAGGCCCTTATCGCCGGCACGCTCGCACAGAACGGCAAGGCCACGTGCGGCTGCCACGGCCATGACCACGACCACGCCCACGAACACGGCGAGTCCTGCAGCTGCCACGACCATCACGAGCACGAGGGCCACGAGGGCTGCAGCTGCCACTAACGGCACGACACCGCGAGCTCGGGGCGCGACGCCGAACTCAACCCAACAATCAAAGCCAACAACAAAGGCCACCCGGTAGCTTCCGAGTGGCCTTTGCCATATCAAGCTGGAATTACAGCCCTATTTCTTATTGCGCATCTGCGCTTCCATCTGGCGCAGCAGCTCCATATCGGACTTGGGACCGCCCGTACCCAGGCCGCCCATGCCGCCCAGACCCATAGCGTCCAGGCCAGGGATATTGGGCATGCGAATCTTCTTGCCCTTCCTACCCTTTTTGCCCTTCTTGCCGCCAGCCTGTGCCTGATTGGCCATCGTGCGCATGCGGCCCATCATCTTATTCATCTCGCCCCACTGCTTCATAAGGCTGTTGACTTCGGTGGGGGTTACGCCGGCGCCCTTGGCGATACGCGCGCGGCGCTGACCGTTGATTATGGAGGGACGCAGGCGCTCCTCCTTGGTCATCGACATGATGATGGCCTCGTTCTTATCGAAGATGCCCTCATCCAGGTTGCCGCCCATCTGGTTGAGCGCACGCTGTCCGCCGGGGAGCATGCCCAGGATACCCTTCATGCCGCCCATCTTCTTGACGGCCTTCATCTGGTCGAGCATGTCGTTCATGGTAAAGCCCTCGCGCAGCATACGCTCGGCAGCCTCGAGCTGCTCGGCATCGGCTGCCCCCTGGGCTTTCTCGATAATACCTACGACGTCGCCCATGCCCAGAATGCGCTTGGCCATGCGATCGGGATAGAACGGCTCAAGCGAATCGGGCTTCTCGCCCATGCTCACGAACTTGATGGGCTTGCCGGTCACCTGACGCACCGAAAGTGCGCCACCGCCACGGGCGTCACCGTCGAGCTTGGAGATAATCACGCCATCAAAGTCGGTGCGCTCGGCAAACGTCGAGACCACATTGACGATGTCCTGGCCGGTCATGGCGTCGACGACCATCAGCACCTGGTCGGGCTTGACGGCCTTCTTGATGTCGACGGCCTCCTGCATCATCTGCTCGTCAATCTGAAGACGACCGGCGGTATCGACAATGACCACGTCGCGCAGGTGGTCGACGGCCTCCTGGATGGCACCCTTGGCAATGTCGACCGGGTGCGCGCCGTCACCGCGGAAGACCGGCACGCCGATCTCGCCACCGAGCGTGGCCAGCTGGTCGGCAGCGGCGGGACGATAGACGTCGCACGCGGCGAGCAGCGGCGAGCGGCCCTGCTTCTTGAGCAGGTAGGCCAGCTTTACGGCCGCCGTGGTCTTACCGGAGCCCTGCAGGCCCACGAGCATGATGACATTGGGAATGCGGTTGCTAAAGACGAGCTTGCTCTCGGTTGAGCCGAGCATCTCGGTGAGCTCGTCGAGCACGATCTTGACGACGTTTTGCGCCGGCGACAGCGACTCCATGACCTCGGCGGTCATGCAGCGCTCCTTGGTCTTGGCGACGAACTCCTTGACGACCTTAAAGTTAACGTCGGCCTCGAGCAGCGCCATGCGAATATCGCGCATGGCCGATGTAATATCGGCCTCGGTCAGCTTACCCTTGCCGCGCAGGCGGTCAAATGTGTCGTTGAGACGATCGCTCAGAGAATCAAACACTAGTCACTCCTTAATTGGACTCGCCCACCAGGGCGCGGCAGAAATCTTTGGCATTGAACTCCTGCAGGTCATCGACCTGCTCGCCTACGCCGATGCGCAGGATCGGGAGCTTGAGCTTCTCGGCCACGGCCATGGCGATACCGCCCTTAGCCGTGCCGTCGAGTTTAGTCATGATAATACCGTCCAGGCCCAGCGCCTCGTTAAACTCGAGCGCCTGGTTCAGACCGTTCTGGCCAGTGGCGGCATCGATCACAAGCACGACCGAGACCGGCATGGGACCGGCGGCCATATTGGCGGCGCGTTTACGGGTCACATTGACCACCTTGGCGAGCTCGCGCATGAGCTCGGGGCTCGTGTGCAGACGGCCAGCGGTATCGATGAGTACCAGGTCGCTGCCGCGCTTATCGGCTTCGTCGAGCACGTCATAGCACACGCTCGCCGGATCGGAGCCGCGGTCACGCTTGATAACCGGTACACCGGCACGCTGGCCCCACACATCGAGTTGCTCGATAGCGGCGGCGCGGAAGGTGTCGGCCGAACCGATCACCACGTTCTTGCCGCGGGCGGCCATGGCGCTCGCAATCTTGCCGACCGTGGTGGTCTTGCCGGCACCGTTGATACCGACAAACAGCACGCAGCTCGGCGTATCGGAAAACGGGTCGCGCTCAACAGGCACAAAATGGCCCTCGAGTTGCTCGGCCAGGGCGCGGCGAAGCTGCGGGGCGGTCTTAAGGTTCTTCTTGGCGGCGGCGTCGCGCAGGTCATCGGAGACCTGGATGGCAACCTCGGCACCCATGTCACCCATGACGAGGGTGTCCTCTAGGTCCTCCCAAAAGTCCTCGTCAACCTCGCCGCCAAAATAGAAGACCTCGTTGAGGGCCTCGCGGCTGCGCTCAAGTCCGCGCGAGAGTGCGTCAAAGAATCCCATTATGCATTCACGACCTTTCCGGTTTCGCGATCGAGTTTTTGCGAGACGACGCGACTGACGCCGTCGGCTTGCATCGAGACGCCATAGAGAACGTCAGCATCCTCCATAGTACGGCGCTGGTGCGAGATTACCAAGAGCTGCGTATCGGAGCGCAGCACATCTAGGGCACCGATGAGCTTGGACAGGTTGGCGTCGTCGAGCGCCGCCTCGACCTCGTCCAGCACATAGAACGGCACCGTGCGCGTACGGTATACGGCAAAGAGCAGGGCGAGCGCCGTCAGGCTCTTCTCGCCACCCGACATGAGCATCATCTTGGTGATGCGCTTGCCGCGCGGCTGCGCCACGACCTCAATGCCCGTCTCGGCAGGATGCTCGGGATCGGTCATCTCAAGGTGAGCCTGACCGCCCGGGAAAAGCATGGCGAAGATCTCGCGGAAGTTCGCGTCGACCTTCTCAAACGTCACCAGGAACGCCTTGCGCATCTTGCGGTCAATCGCCACGGTGATCTTGGTGAGCGCCTTGCGCGCGCTCTCCAGATCGGCCAGTTGCTCCTCGATGTAATCGGCGCGGCGCTTGAGCTGCTCGTACTCCTCCATAGCAACCTGGTTCACAGGGCCCAGGTTGTTGATCTGGCGCGCGAGTTGGTTAAGCTCGCGCTCGGCGGCGTCGCGATCGGTGGGCGCCGGCAGCATGAGCGCTTCCTCGAGCACCGTGGTACCGTCGGCGGTGATGGCTTTGATGGCAGCCTCGACCTGCACCTCGAGCTTGCCGCGCGCCACCTTGAACTCATTTTGCGTCGTGGCGGCAACATCGACCCTCTCTTTGGCGCGGGCGACCTCGGTCTTGGCATCCTCGATGGTCTTCTTAAGCGAAGCCGAGTCCGCCTCCTCAAGCGTTGCCTGATCGCGCAGGCGCGCAGCCCAGTCCGAGGCGCGCTCCAACAGGGCAGAATAGCGCTCGTGCATGGGATCGACGCGAAGACGCAGCAGCTCGAGCGAGCGCGAGGCCTGACGCGTCCCGCGGATACGACGGTCGATACCCTCCAGACGATGCTCAAGATCAGGCACGCGGCCCTTCAGCGAACGCAGGCGCTCACTCGTCTGAGCCAGGCGCACCTTTGCGTCGGCGAGCTTGCCGGCGGCCTCGGAATCGTCGCGACGCACGCGATCGAGCTCATCATTGGCCTCGGCAATCTGCAGGCCTAGGTCGCTCGCCTGCGCACGGGCCTCGTCACGCGAACGAGTGAGGTCGTCCACGCGCGGACGGGCGGCACGAACGGCCTCGGCAGCCTGCTCGCGGCGCTTGGAAATGCGCACGCGCTCGACCTCGGCATTGTTGGCACTCTGCTCCAGACGGCCGATCTCGGACAGCAGGGAGCGACGCTCGCCCTCAAGGCGGGCAATCTCGCCGGCAGCATCGCCCTCGGCAGCACGGGCCTCCTCAACGGCCGCATTGGCCTCGACGACCTGATCAGAAACATGCTCAAACGCGGCAGCAAGATCGGGCTCCAGGCCTTCCAGCTCGCGGATACGACGCTTGCGCTCCAGGGCGCCCGAAGCCTCGCCGGCATCAAGCCCCACGCGAACCAGGCCGCCGCAGGCAACGCGCGCACCATCGGAAGTCACATAGGTCACGCCATCAACGACCGGCGCGGACAGCGCGGCGGCCAAGTCATCGACCACGTAATAGCCGCCGAGCAATGCCTCGACGACCGGACCGTATCCCGCACGCACGGACAAGCGATCAACAAGACGGGTACCGGCGGCACCCTCGGCGGCCGAAGAGCCGCTCACGCTGCGCGAAACCAGCAGCGCCTCGCCCGAGGCCTTTTTCTGGTCCAGGGCAGCGCGGCCGGCGCGCTCAAGTGCGGCAGCGTTATCGAACAACAGGGCATCGATATCGCCGGCGAGCAGCTGCTCAACCAGGCCTTCAAGCTCACGCGGTGCCTCAAGCACATCGCCCAGACGGCCCGAAACATCATCGCCCAGCGCGCCCACCAGACGGCTTACGAGCGGCGAGCTGTCGGCCATGCGAGCATCGAGCTTCTTTTGGCTAGTGAGCTCCGAGCGCACCTCGGACAGCTTGTTGCGCGCCTCGCTCTCGCGGGCACGCAGGTCCTTGAGGGCAGCGCGCGCCGTCTCGGTAGCCTCGCGTGCATCGGTCTGGGCCTGACGAGCCGCCTCAAGGGCGCTCTCAAGCTCCTCAGCACGGTCGCGGCGGCTCTCAAGCGATGCCGTGACCTCCTCGAGCTGCTCGTCGATCTGCTCCATGCGCGAGGCGTACATGTTGTCCTCGACCTCGGCATTGGAAAGCGAGTCCTTCACCTTGGCGAGCTCGAGCGCAGCATTATCGGCAACGCGCTGCACATCGCGCTGTTCGCGCGTGAGCTGCGAAATCTGATTGTCGAGCGCAACGCGACGCTCGTGGAGCTCGGCGGCGGCAGGACCAGCGGCGTCAACGTCCTCCTGGGCCTGCATATGCGCGCCGGTCACTTCCTCGAGCTGAGCACGTGCGTCCTCGAGCTCATCGACCACGCGACGGCGCTGATGCTCGGAGCTCGAGATCTGGCCACGCATGTCGGACAGGCGCGACACCATGTTATGGCCCTTTTCCTCGAGCAGGCGCATATCGGAGTTAATGCGACCGACCACGTCTTGCATATGACGGCGCTGCTCGCCCAAGTCGCCCACAAACAGGCCCTTTTCCTCGAGCATAACTTGGAGCTTCTCGAGCTCGCGCTCCTTTTCACCCAAGCGGTATTGCGCGAGCTCAAGCTCGGCAGCGCCCTCCTTGGAGCGGCTCTCCAGGTCGTTCCACTGCGATTGCAGTGAACGCAGCTCATCGACGGCCAGCATCTGCGTAAGCTCGTTCGCGCGCGAGGACAGCTCTTTGTACTTGCGCGCGCGATCGACCTGACGCTCCAGCGGCCGCAGCTGACGGGCGATTTCCTTATTGATATCGCGGGCACGGGTCAGGTGCTCGTCCATCGACTTGATCTTTTTAAGCGCACGTTCCTTGCGACGCTTGTGTTTGGAGATGCCGGCGGCCTCCTCAATGAGGGCACGGCGCTCCTCGGGGCGGCTCTGCAAAATGGCATCGAGCTTGCCCTGGCTGATGATGGAATGCGTATCCTTGCCCAGTCCCGAATCGTGCAGGATATCCTGGATGTCCATCAGGCGGCACGGGCTCGAATTGATGAGGTACTCACTCTCACCCGAACGATACATGCGGCGGGTGATGGCCACCTCGTCAAAGTCGACGGGCAGCATATGGTCCGAATTGTCGAGAACCAGCGTGACCTCGGCCACGCCTACCGGCTTGCGCGCCGACGAGCCCGAGAAGATGACGTCTTCCATGGCCTGGCCGCGCAGCTGCTTGGCGCTCTGCTCGCCAAGAACCCACAGAATCGAGTCGGAGATGTTCGATTTTCCCGAGCCGTTGGGACCGACGATGACGGTCAGGCCCGGCTCAAACGTCATATGGGCGCGGTCGGCAAACGACTTGAACCCTTTGAGCGTGAGGGACTTGAGATACACGGTTCCTCGCTTAAACAGGCTTCTTGTTCAGAATCACGCCGTTGGTGGTGTAGCCCATGCGGTCGAGCGCCTCGAGTGCAGCGGCTCCCTCGGCTTCCTTCTTGGAGGAACCGGTACCGCGGCCCTGGCGGATGCCGTCGATGAGCACCACAGCGGTAAAGGTGGGCGCATGCGCGGGGCCCTCGGAGCCAACCAGCTTATACGCGGGAGGCTCGTGGCCGTCTGCCTGCACACACTCCTGCAAGAACGACTTGGGGTTCGCGGGGTGCTCGGCACGCTCGGAAGCCAGGTGCGGCTTGAGTGTACGGTGGATAAACTCCGCCGCCGCATCCCAGCCGGCATCCAGATACAGCGCGCCCACGAGCGACTCATAGACATTCTCGAGCGCAGAGTGCAGGCCGCGCGCGCCGGTACCGGTCTCGGAGGCACCAAAGATGATGATGTCGTCGATGCCCAGTTCATGGGAGACCTCGGACAGCGTGGCGCCCGAGACGAGCGACACCTTCAGGCGTGTAAGCTTGCCCTCGTCAAACTCCGGGTAGGACTCAAAGAGCGAGCGGGCAACCACGGCGCCCAAAATGGAATCGCCCAAAAACTCAAGGCGCTCATAGCTCGCCGAGACGGGCTGACCTTCCACGGCAGAGGGGTGCGTAAGCGCCGCGCGCAGCAGCACCTTGTTATTGAACTCGTGGCCCAGGATTTCCTGGGCGCGCTTGAGTCGTTGAGATAAAGCCAAGACTTAGGCCTCCTTGGCGTTTTCAATAGCGTCGACAGCGTCGGCGACAGAGTTGAGCGACAGCAGGGTCTCGTCATC
>JAXJBU010000070.1:0-37471 GCA_036302865.1 Collinsella sp.
AGATACATAATCGTCAAGACGGCAACAATCAGAAGTTATGGAGGGTAACAATGGAATATAGTAAGGAAGATTTAATGGAAGCAAAAAAGCAAATTTGGGGAGTGGGAGAGAACATGGGAACAGAGGAAAGTAAAAAAATCCGGGAAGAGAACGCACAATTTTGGGATAATGCAATGGGTGACGAATCTAATGAATTTCACAGAGAGGTAGTGCGTCCCAAAGTAACGGAACTTCTATCTCCTAATCCTGCGGATTACATTTTGACGGCGAGCGCCTCGTAGGTCTTGCCCAGGCCCACCGAGTCGGCGATGATGCAGCCCTTGTACTTCTCCAGCTTGCGGATGGCGCCCACGACGGCGTCCTTCTGGAAGTCGTAGAGCTTGCTCCAGACCACGGACTCCTCGAACTTGAGGCCGGGGCGGATGCCGTTGTCCTCGTCGTCCTCCATGAAGTCGCGGAACAGGTGGTACAGGGTCAGGAAATAGATGAACTCGGGCGGGTTCTCGCGGTAGAGCGTCTCGACCTGGGCGGCCACCTGCGCGGTGACCTCCTCGACCATGGCAGGGTTGTCCCAGACCGACTCGAACATCATCTTGAGGCCGACGGCCTCGGTCGCGTTCTCGAAATGGCTCACGCAGGTCACGGTTCCCGGACGGCGCTCGTAGCCGAGGCCCTCCTGCGTGAAGTTCGCGGCGGCGCCCATGAAGGCGTGGTCGTCGCCGGATGGGTTCTCCACCACGTAGGTGCCGCCCGGCTGAATGGCGCCGGACGTCTTGGCGGACTTGAAGACGCCCTTCTCGCGGATCCACTCGGCGCATTCGCGGGCGAGCGCGCGTTGGTTTAGGTTGTTGCGCAGCGTGAGCTCGAGCCCCGAGCCGCCGACGCCGACCTCGCGCGCGCGGCGGGCTACCTCGAACTCGCGCGGCTCCTTCGAGTCGGCCATGCGCTTGATGAAGGTGGGCTCGCTGAACAGGAAGCGCACCTCGTCGACCTTGGAGAGCTCCTCTTTGAGCTCCCCGTAGGCGAACACGGTGAAATACGAGCTGATTATCGACAACTTCGCGCCGTCGTCGATGGATTCGCCGAGGGCGTCTCCCAGGCGCTCCGCGCCGACGTTGCTTAGCGACTTCACGCCTCTATGCCCCCTTTTTCGCGAGCTCTTCGATCATGCAGGTGCGCACGAAGGCGGAGAAGCTCATGCCCCGCAGGGCCGCCTCCTCCTTCGCCGCGTCGCGCAGGGTGTCGGGGATGCGCAGGGTCACGGAGACCTGGTCGCCGTCCACCAGGAAGCTTCTGATCTCGGTCTCGTCGGGATTGCTCTTGATGAGCTCCTTGTAGCTGTCGGGCATCTGCGCTCCCATCGCTCGAAATGCAATACAAATGCGTTTGCAGCATTATAACGCGACGGCACGCGGCGGCGCTGGGAATGCGAGGACAGCCGATGTCCAGGCTTTATATGAGCGCGGACGGCGATGGACGCCCTGATCGGGCTTGGATGGCCGCTTTCGTTCGGGTCCTCATCTCTCGTTTTCGCGAGGTTTGGCGTTTGCCCATTCCTCGGCGTAGAGAACCTCGTTCTGAGCCTCCAAGATTCGCGCGGCGTCGCCGATGCGCTCGGCGCACCTCTCACTTATCGACTTCAGGGCCAGAATCCCCTCGACGTCGAGCGGGTCCAGCTGGTCGGCATGCGCCAGGGACTCGAGCAGCTGGTCCAGGCCCCTCGCCAGCCTCCCGGCATCCGCCACCGCGTCGAGCAGTTCGAGGCGCTCCACCTTCTCTTCGTAGCCCAACATCAGCTCGTCTCCTTCTCTCAACGGACGTGTCGCGCAGCACCGTAGCCGTTCCGCGCAACGAAAGCCTCACCGCCAGCGATCTTGTGCGCACATCGGCCGCAAGCGGCACGGGAAAGCCGTCCGTCCCGACTCATGCCGCGGCGCCGCGACTCGGGAACCCGCCTCCGTCCCCGCCACGACGTCGTCGTCAATCCCCGCGGGAGCCCAGCAACCGCCGATGGGCCGCATCCCATGCCCGGAGGGTCTCGGCGCCCACGCCGGATTCCATGCCGCACGCCTGCGCCCCTTTGATCCGAATACCCGCCCCGGCGCTCCTTGGACGCGCAGGGTCGCACGCCGGCAGGCGGCCAGCAAGGGCCGCGACACTTTTTCGGGTTCTTCGCCCCATGCGCTCCGCGCGCGAACAACGCGAAAAACTGCCGTCGGGAGACTTCTATTTCCATGCCCGACTTCGCTTCCTCCCTTGCAGGCACGCCCGCGCTGCATGCGACTCACGCGGCGCAAGGCACGCCACAGGGGCGGGCCTCAGAGTCTAAGGAGCAAGACATGAACGACATGAAGGAAAAGGCGATGGGCGCGGTCAAGGCCTTCCTCGAGCGCAAGGGCTACGAGATCGTCGACGAGGCCTGGCAGGGACCCGAGGGCATCGGCGGGATCGACCTCGTGGCGGTGGACGAGGACGGGACCCTGGTCTTCGTCGACGCCACGGTCCGGATCGGGACGGACGGCTTCCCCGAGGCCCACAGGGCGCGCGGGCTGCGCGAGGCGCTGGCGGCGAGGTGGCTCGCCGGCAACGGCGACGACTACGCCGACACCCCGGTCCGCTTCGACGAGGTGGCGATGATGGTCGTCAAGGAGAACCGCGCACTCCTTCGCCACCACATCAACTGCTTCGGCGAGATGGAGCCGCTCTCCTAGGCGGCGCGCCCGGCCCTGGGCTCCCGGGGCCGGGCTTTCCCCCGAAACCGGCCCCTGTACCACGAAAACGTACATATACGTACGTTTTCGTGGTACACTCCGCTTGTCGGACAAATCCGTACGGTTTTGTCCCGACGCTCCGAGACTCGGGGCGCGCCGGACCGGATGCGGCGAGGCGCGCCCCACGCTAGAGAGGACGCGACCCATGCGCACGATAGCCATTTCCAACTACAAGGGCGGCGTCGGCAAGACGACGACCGCCGTCAACCTGGCGGCCATCTTCGCCGCCAGGGGCCTTCGGACCCTGCTCGTCGACCTCGACCCGCAGGCGTCTGCCACCGACTTCTTCGGCCTCTACGACCGCGCCGCCTCCGAGCGCCGCACCTCGGTCGAGCTGCTCTACGGCGGCGCGCCCGTGGAAGAGGTCGCTTACGCCGCCGGGGAGGGCCTCGACGTGGTGGCCTCGACCATCGACCTCGTCGACCAGAACGAGATGCTCCTGCGCGAGCAGCGCCTCAAGTTCGCCCTCGACGACGCCTCGGGCTCCTACGACGTCTGCCTCATCGACTGCAGCCCCGTGATGCGCAGGCTCGCCTTCAACGCCTACCTCGCCGCAACGGAGGGCGGCATGGTCGTCATCCCCGTGAAGCTCGACTCCACCGTGATGCGCGGCACGGCGCTCACCGTGGAGGCGACGCGCTCCATCGCGGACGCTCTGCGCATGCCCACGCCCAGATGGAAGATACTGCGCACCTGCGTGCCCGGCCGCATGACCAACGCCGAGGCCACGGGCGCGGCCGTGCTCGACGGGTTCTTCCCGGGCGAGCAGTTCGAGACGGTCATCCACGCGAGCAGCAAGGTCTGCGAGGGCAGCTGGCAATGGAAGCCGGTGGCGGCCTTCGAGCCAGGGAGCCGCCCCGCACGCGACTACGAAGCTCTCGCCGACGAGGTGTCCCGTGAGCTCGCCTAGCCAGGTGGCCGCGGGCTTCACCATCACGGGGCTTCTCGACGGCGCGTCGCGCACCCGCGGGCGCTACCCGGTGTCCGAGATAGCGGTGGCCGACATCGCCGACCACCCGGCGAACGCCGCCTACTCCATGGACCCAACGGGGATAGCCGAGCTCGCCGAGTCCATACGCGAGGACGGCCTCACCGACCTGCCGCTCGTGCGCAAGGTCGGCGACGGCTCGTGGCAGATGGTCTCCGGGCACCGGCGCAAGGCCGCCTACGCGCTGCTCGCCAAGGACGACCCCGCCTACGAGAAGATGCCCTGCCGCGTGATAGAGGGCATCGACGACGAGCGGGCGGTGACGCTGCTCCACGCCGCGAACTACTTCACCCGCGCGCTCACCGTGACCGAGCGCGCCGCAGCGACCGAGGCGCTCAGAGGCGACGCCGTGCGCCTGCGCTCCGAGGACCCGTCACTTTCCGGCATGCGCGTCGACGACGTGAAGGCCGCCATCATTGAGCGACAGACGGGCCGCAAGGTCTCCGGCAAGACCATCGCGCGCGAGGAGAGGCTGGCCCGCCGTATCGCCGAGGACCTCTCGCCCGAGTGGGCCGCCGAGGCCGACCGCGGCAACCTCAGCGCCGAGGCGGTGCGCTCGCTCGCGGGCATGCCGAAGGAGCGCCAAGCGGAGATGCACGCCGCCATGGAGCCCTGGCGGCGCACCAAGCGGGAGCTCTCCGACTACGTGAGGAGCGAGAGCAAAACGCAGGCCGGCCCCGACGGGCGCATCGCGAAGGCCGCGAGGCTCGTCGCCGACTTCCTGGAGAGCCCGCCCGATAACCCGAGCGCGGCCGACCTCACACTGCTGCGCGAGATGGCGCTCATGACCGCCCCGTACGCGGATGCGGGCAGCGATGTCCGAAAGCGCCGCAGAAGGGCTTCAGGTTCGAAATCCAGCAAGTAGCCTATGGCGTCCGACATCGCGTCGGGCGTCCATAGCACTTGGGGACCGGGCGGCCTCGGACCCGTCATGCCGCGGGCCGTTCGGGAGCCCGCTTTCGCGAGGCCCGGTCCCAGAGGCGGCGCCCGAGCCGGGCCGCCGCCTGCGGGGGATCCCCCGCGCCCCTAGAGAGACGCGCCCGCCGCGCGGCGGGCCCGAGGAAAGGAATCCGCCATGGAAGAGGAAGCCGGCGCCGCCAAGAGCAAGGAGCGCCGCGTCACGTTCCGCATGGAGGGAGGCGACTACGGCGCGCTCTGCGAGCGGTGCGAGCGCGCCGGCCTCAGCAAGTCGGAGTACCTGCGCTACCTCGTGCGCATACCGCTGTCGACGGAGGCCAACGCGGGAGACGAGCACCGCATACTCGTGGACCGCAGGGCCCTGTGGGCGATGTCGCGAGAGCTCACGAAGTGGGGCTACCACTACAACCAGGCCGTGCACGCGATGAACCTCATCAACTTCCACGCCCGCCACGGGCACGTCGACCGGGACCTCGTCGCGGATAGCATCCCGACGATCGAGCGCGAGCTCGCCGACGTGAACGCCGCGGCCCGAGAGATGGCGGCGGAGCTCGGTCGCATCGGCGCCGACTCGCTCGTGGAGGGCTCGCCATGCCGATCCTGAAGCCGATAAGCGGCCACGGCTCGACGGGCGGCATCCGCCGCTACCTCGAGAAGGGAGGCCGCGCCCTGGCGCGCGACCTGTTCAACCTGAGCTACGACGAGCGCGACGCCGGCGCGCTGGGGGAAGACGCCAAGGAGGCCTGCGCCTGGGACGCCGAGATGGACGCCACGCGCGCCGCGTTCGGCACGGACGCACCCTGGAGGGGCAAGCCCGCGCGCACGTTCAAGCACTTCGTGCTCTCGCCGGACCCCGGCGACGACATCGACCTGGTGACGCTGCGCGAGCTCGCGTGCTCGTGGGCGCTCAGGCACTTCGACGACCACGAGATCGCCATCGTCTACCACGACGACAACGCCCGCGGCATACCGCACGCGCACATCGTCGTGAACAACGCCAACCTCCGCACCGGCTACCGCATGCAGACCCAGCACCCCGAGGACCTCAACCGAGACCTGCAGGACATGGCGCGCGAGCGCGGGCTGTCGGGGCTCTCCAACGACCGGGCGCCCGAATCTCCGTCGAAGGCGCGCGGGCGGGCAGGTGCGGGCGGGCCCAGGAGCCGCAGGAGCGTCTACCTGGGCCGGGCCGAGAAGGAGATCATGCGCTCGGGCGGCTACTCGTGGGTCGGCGACATCCGCGCCCGCGTCGCGCTCGCCAAGACCACGGCGCGCGACGAGGCGGAGTTCTTCGGCATCCTCGACGCCCTGGGCGTGCACGTCGCCGACAACTCGGCCAAGGCGCGGCGGGACGACTGGGTGTTCAGCCTGGCGGAGGAACCGTCCAAGAAGGTAACCGGCGAGCGCCTGGGGTTCGTCTACGGCAAGGAGATGCTGCGCCGGCGCTTCGAGCGCGAAGGCGCCTACCGCCCCACGGACGCGAGCGCCGCGCGGATCCGCGAGGCCGCCGAGCGAGCCCTCGAGCTCAACGACCTCTCGGAGCTGAGCAGGCTCTCCTCGGCGCTCGAGACGTGCGCGAAGTTCGACGTCGAGTCCATCGAGGAGTTCGGGCTCAGGATGGCGACGCTCGAGCGGCGCGGCCAGGCGGGCGGCGAGGGATACCGTCGCCTCGAGGCCGCCCGCGCCTACATGGCCGAGAACGGGCTCATGCCGCTCAAGACCCGCTACGGGGACGGTGAAGGGCGCGACGATGCCAGCGGCAATTCGCGCCAGTGCCACCGAGCGGACGAGCAACAGCGCATCCTCGCCGCCGAGCGGCAGCGGGCCCAGCAGGACCAGCGCAGGGAGAGGGGCCGGAGATGATGGTGAGGATAGAGTACGAGGGCGGCAGGACGACGCTGTTCGACACGCTCTCGTTCACGGAGGGGTCGCCGTTCTCCGGCGCGAACATGCTCACGGAGTTCGAGCTCGAGATGCGGGAGGAGCCCGAGAAGGGGCTCTGGCTCACGGCGAACTGGCACCAGGTGCGCGACGACTGGCGCGCCGACGCGCCCGCGGACGGGATACCGGCCGCGCGCAGGTCCCGTGGCTGGCGCTTCATGCTGGCCTCGGAGGCCGAGCTGGGGCGAGCCCGCCGCGTCCTGCTCGACGGCGACGAGGCGTTCGCCCGGGTGCGGGGCTTCCTGTGCGACGCGGCCGCGATCGGCGCCTGCTACCGCGAGCACGTGGGCCCTCCCTCAAAACCGCTGAAATCGCAGATAAGGGACCTGCAGCGCGCTCTGGGGAGGGCAGAGGTCCCGGGCGTGCCCGACGAGCTGGCGAGGCTGCTCGCGCAAGAGAAGGAGGAGGGCGCCGACGAGGGCGCCCGCAAGGTCAAGGAAGATTGGGGTGACGTCGATGAAGAGGCTTGGTAGGTTCCTCATGGCGGCGCTTAAGGTCACGCTGGGCTTTTTCGTCTGGCTGTTCCGTGCCGTGTTCAAGTGGGTGATGTGAGAAGAGGCGGGCAATTGCCCGCCTCTTTCCGTTGTGCGATTTCGATTTCCCACGGCTAGTCCCGGTCGTCGTCGCCGGCTGCGCAGCAGGCGTAGGCCGTGAGCGTGAGGAGCCCCATGAGGAGCCCTATTCCGAAGGGCGCGAATCCCATCCTTCCACCTCCTTCGCGTAGACGACGGTGCGCGAGTTGCTCGTCTGGTAGCTGCACGTCACGAAGGCCCAGGCCTGCGCGACGTCCGAAGGCTCTTCCAGGACGACCTCGCACCGGGACAATTTGTCCCCGAGGTAGGCGGCGAGCTCCGCCGCGTCGGCGAAGTCGGTCCGCTTGCCCTCCGAGCTCGCGTCGACCACGTCGGCCGCGAAGACCTTGAGCTCGATCGCCTTCTCGCGGGTGTAGACCCGGATGGTGCGGTGCCCCTCGGCGAAGTCGCGCGACGAGTACTGCGCGAGCGGCGCGAACATGGTGCCGTCGGACATGTGGTGCCCGTAGACGATGACGAGCGGGCTCTCGGCACCCTGCGCGCACCCGGCATCTATGTAGGGAGCGCCCCACGCGGATCTTTCGCCGCCGGCGTCGTGCGTGAGGTAGAAGTCGGGCGATTCGGGCCGGCCCTGGACGATCGGGTAGTCGACGGTCGTGCCCGGCACGCGCACCCAAGCGACGACGGAGGCGGGAAGGGCGTCCCAGTCGATGCCGCCTCCCGTCTCTTGAGCCTCCATTGTCGCGTCCTCTTCCGCAGTAGGCACCTCGTGCACCTCGTAAGGGTTCCTCTCGGACAGCGGCAGGACGGCGAGCGCCCCCATCGCCAGCAACGCCACGGCAATGGCGAGCGCCGTGGCGGCTTTCCCTTTGTTCATGTCCTCCCCCGTTCGCAGGGGAGGCCCCGGGCGAGCGCCCAGGGCCTCCGGTTCGGTATCGATGCGGCGCCGCTACTCTTCCGGCTCTTCGTCTGCCGCGTCCTTGCTTGCGCCGGCCGTCTTGCGCTTGCGGTACGCGAGCGCCCCGCCCGCACCCGCCGCAGCTGCCAGAGCGATGCCCGCGGCCACGGCGTAGCCGGTGCCGTCGGGGGCGTCGGCCCCGGTCTTGGCGTAGGGCTCCTCGGGGACCTCGGGCGTGCCGGGGTTGTCCACGACGACGCTCTGCTCGGCGGAGTCGATGTCCTCGTGGGCCGCCACGACGTTGCCGGCGGAGTCCAGGACCTTCTCGAAGACGACGAGCTCGTCTCCCTCGGCCAGGCCCTCGGTATCGAACTCGAAGGTCACCTCGACGGTGCCGGAGGGTGCCTCGGGCTCGAAGGGCGTGCGCGCGGTCACCTCGTTGCCGTCCTTGTCGAGGAACGGCTCTCCGGTGCCCTTGTCCATGAGCGTGCCCACGGCGATGTAGGTCTCGCCGGGGACGAGGCCCTTGTAGGCCACCGTGTCGATGACCTTGGCCTTGCCGGCCTCGATGACCTGGTCGCCGTCGGCGGCGTCGGCCGCCTGCGTGCCCACCTCGACGGCGACGTGGACTGTCTGGCCCTCGTCGGAGAGGTCCGCGTGCGACGCCACCTCGGCCTCGTCCTTGCGTAGGCTCTCGAACGCGACCAGGTCGCGGCCGCCGAGCAGGCTCGCGTCGAAGGCGATCTCGACGTCCTGGCTGCCGGTCGAGAGCGCGGGGGCGAACTCGGCCTTGGCCTCCACGGGCACGCCCGAGGCGTCGGCCACGGGCTCGCCGGTCGCCTTGTCGACGAGGGTGGCCGAGAGCTCGTACTCCTCGCCGGCCTTCAGGCCCTCGTAGGCGACGGTGTCGACGACCTTGGCCTCGGCGTCGGCCGAGACGTCCTTGTCGCCGTCCGCCCCGTCCTTTGCCGTGGTGGAGATGCGCGGGCCCTCCTGGTCGTCGAGGCCCATCCACACGGCCTTCGCGACCGTCGAGTCGCGATCGACCCAGAAGCTCCTCGTGATGAGCTCGAGGCCCTCGTTGGCATCGCAGCGCAGCTCGGTCATGGTGTAGGCGCCGTACGGCAGGGCCGCCAGCGAGTCGTCGACCGGCGCCGAGGAGCCGTCCTCGCCGAGCGAGAACCAGATGCCGGCCTTCGGGTCCATGTCGGCGGCAGCAATCGGGCCCTCATGGCCAAGCAGGGCGTCGTTGGCGTTGGTGTCCCTCGAGTGCCTGTTCCAGCTGCTCGCGGTCGACGCGTCGCCGTTGCGGTCCGTGACCAGCACGTGAGTCTCGCCGGTGGCCGCGTTCTCGATGGCGAACGGGACCATGAGGCCGGCGTTGTCGGACTCGCTCTTCTTGGAGAGCTCGAGGTCGTTGCGCACCACCTGGTCGCGAAACTCGAGCGCGGCGCCGTCCGCGGAGGCGCTCACGACCTCGCCGCCGGTGCGGACCTCGAAGGTGCGGGGCTCGCCGTCGGTCAGCAGGTAGCTCCCGTTCGTCGCCGTCTCCCGCACGTCGTAGGTCCCGTACGGCAGTGCGTCGGCCGCGGTCTGCGCGGTGTAGGCGCCGGCCTCGTCGTTCCATGCGGTGGTCAGCGTGGCCACGGCCTCGCCCGGCTCGCGCCATTCGCCGTCAACGAGGACCTTGTGCGCCGAGCGGTTCGTGACGGTGAACTCGATCCCGTCGAGGCCGGGGTGCTCGCCAGGCGCCTCCCTGTGGCCGCTGCCCGCGAGCGCCTCGGACGCCTGCAGCTCCTTGTCGGACTTGGTCACCTGCACGCCGCCGCGGAAGACCTCGTCGGTCACGGGGTCGCCCGTGAGGTCGCGCACCTCGTCGGCCTTCACGGCGAACGCGACGGAGGCGTCGCTGGCGTCGTAGCCCTCGGGCGCGCCGGACTCGACGATGCGGTAATTGCCCGCGGGGAGGGTGTCGGCGCCGGTCGCGGCGACGTGCGACCCGTCCTCGGGCGCGGTCTTTATCGTGGCGCATACCTCGCCGTCGGCGTAGTACTTGCCGCCGACCAGCACGTAGCGGCCGGTCTCGTTAACGACGGAGAAGCTCGCGCCGTCGAGCGAGGCGTCGCCCTGGGGCTCCGCGCCCGCCTCGGAGTCCGTTTTGGCGACCTTGACTCCGCCTGCGGACCAGCTGAAGCTCACGAGCGTCTGAGAGCCGCCGCCGGTCCTGACGCAGAACGCCTCGAACCCGGCGGATACCTTGCCGGCGCCCGCCTTCATCTTGGCGAAGGTCCCGCCGATCAGCTCGGATTTCGCCCAGGAGGCGAACTCGGCGCTCGTGCCGTGCGTGGCAGCCGACTCGGACCCAGAGTAGGCGTAGGCGATGAGCACATGGCTCGCCGCGGCGTACTTCGCGTCGTCCCAGCCGCCGCCGTCGTACCAGCTGCCCGGGAACATCGACGCGTCGAAGCCGGGAGAGCCGAACGAGTACCAGATCGCCGCTGTCACGTCGCCGCTCGGCACGGGGCTCGTCGAGTAGGAGCCCGCCGCGGGCGTCGGGGACGAGGGCTCGGCGCAGTAGGCGATGTTCCCGTCGGCGCTCATCCACGTGGTGGCGAAGCCGCCGTAGGGGATCTTGCCGCCGATGGACACGTCTACCGTGCTCGGCGCGGCGTAGGCGGGCGAGGCCGCCACGGAGGCGAGCAGCGCCCCCGCCGCCAGGATGAGCGCCATGGCGCATCGGAGGAGCTTTTCCTGCAGGGTGCAGTCTTTCGCTGCGTTCATCTTTCCGCCTCCCTATCTCTCGACGCTTCGCTGTGCGCGGGGCGCCTCGTGCTCGGCAGCGCGGCTCGCCTGGCGGGCGTGCTCGGCGCGCTCCGCGAGGTAGCGCGAGCGCCCTGCGTCAACGGCCTCCTTGAGCTGCGCGGGCATGACCTTCACGGTGTCCTTGACCGCGCGGCCGCCCTCGTCGAGCTCGGGCTGGCCGTCCGGGCCCATCACCGTCTTCCTCAGCCACACCTCGCGGTTCGCGAGCAGCGGTATGTCCCGGAAGTCGGCCCCCTTGAAGCGGCTCTCGTTCACGAACATGGGGCTGAACTCGTAGCCTCCCACGTCCACGCCGTCGACGACGGTGCCCTTGGGAAGGGTCGCCGAGTTGAAGGTCCTGGCCTCGCCGGTCGCGCGGTCGGTGTACTCGATGCCCTCGCGCACGAAGCTCTTGTGCAGCGAGAGGTACACGTTCTTCCTCTCTTCCATGTCTTTCCTCCTTTTCGTTTTCAATCGGTCCTTGTCTTCATCCGCCGGGACGCGTGCCCCGGCGCGGTGCCCCTATCTCATGGCGACCGCCCCCTTCCTCGCTTTTCCGCTAGAAGCCGCTCACGATGTCGCGCGCCCAGGAGCCGCTCTTCACGAGGGCCAGGATGAGCAGCACGCACATGGCCAGGTACTGCAGCGCGTAGGTGAGCCCGTTTGCGACCGCGTCGGCCGGGGTGCCCGTCCCGGGGTTCGCCCCGGTGAGCCCGCCGAGCACGAGCGGGAACGATATGAGCAGCACGAGGATGATGACGCCGGCGATGCAGACCGCCCCGAAGCTCTTCAGGTAGCCAAGGCCTATCTGGCGCGTGGCGTCCATGCCGAGGAACGCCAGCGGGATCGGGGCGAACGCGGCCATGATGTAGAGCTGGAGCGCGCGGGCCCAGCAGACCACGAGGGCGACGACGTAGGCCGCCAGCACCACGACCCAGCTGATGAGGCTCACGACGAGCATGGCGATGAGCGACGGGATGTCGTCGTCGGTGGTGACGACGGACACCTCGGGCAGGTCGAGCGCGCCTCCGGCGCCGAAGAGCGCCTCGACTCGGTCGATGGCGAGCCCGCAGACCTCGTAGATCGACGCCATCAGGTCGAAGCTGTTCTGTATGAGGAACAGGAACACGGCGAAGAACACGAGAAGGAAAACGACCTCCTTGACGCCGGGAAGGCTCTGGCTGCCGTCCATGCGCTGGGAGATCTCGATGAGCTTCAGGGTGAAGACCAGGCCGAGCACCCCGCACCCGATCGGCAGGATGGCAACCTGCCATACGCCCCGGGCGACGTCGTGCATGGTCAGGTCGCTCGAGCTCGTGAGCATGTGCGCGAAGTCGGCCGAGAGGATCCCGTTCGCGCCGATCGACCCGAGCACGCCCGTCTGAGCCTTGAACATCCAGTTGCAGCAGTCGCGCAGAAGGCCGCACAGCCAATCGTTGACGTCCCCGGCTATGTCGGCGTATGCCGGCTGCGCGGGGACGAGTAGGAGCGCGCAGAGGGCGAACGCCGCCGCGGCGGAGATGGCGAACGCCCTGCGGCGCTGCGCCTTGAGCGCCCTCATGGCTACATCGCCTCCAGCGAGCCGCCGCGCGAGACCACGGTGACCACCGTCGAGGCGGGGTCGTCGAGCGTGAAGGTCGTCGACGCGACGTTCCCGGCGTAGTCGAGCCACACCTCCTTGTCCCAGGTGGCTCCCGTCGCCCGCGGGGACACCTCCGCCGCCTTTTTGGCGACGATGTCCTTGATGTCGGCTGAGTCGGCGCCCAGCGCCTTGGAGAGGCGGTCGTCGGTGCCGGTCACGGAGAACGCTCCGTCTTGCGCCTTCTGGGGCACGTAGGCCTGCGTCAGGAGGTCGCATGCCAGGGTGCGGGCGTCCCCGCTGCCCGAGACCTGGATGAGCGAGAGCCCTCCCGCCTTGTCGCCGGTTCCCTTGACCTCGATGGGCACGCTGAGCACGCCGCCGGCCTCGGAGGGCTCCTCGGCCGAGAAGAACCAGGCGCGCTCGGTGCCGCCCGCGCTCTCCACCATGGCGCCCTCGACGATCCGCAGCGTGGCTGTCGGGTCGTCGGCGCCCGTCCATGCGGTGTTCCAGAGCGCCTCGGCGCCCGAGGCGGCCTTCCCGGTCGCCGCGTCGGCGCCTGCAGCCGCGGGCTGCTCTTGCTCCTGGGGACTATCCTGCGCGCCTTCCTGCGGGGCGATGGCGCAGCGCGCCGCGCCCGCGCCGAGCGCCACGGTGAGCGCGCCTGCCGCGACGGCGGCCATGACCCTTGACTTCCCCTGCATTGGTTTCTCCTATCTCGCGGTGAGCGCGCAGCTGAAGCTGCCGATGCCGCTCGCTATGCGGCACACGTCGCCCGTTCGCGGCTCGTGTATGTACCTGTCGTCGCCGATGTAGATGGCCACGTGGCCCGAGCGGTAGAGGATGTCGCCGGGCTTCGCCTCCGAGAGCGGTATGCGCCTGAGCTCCTCGTACTGGGAACCCGTGTAGTGGCTTATGCGGATGCCCGCCTGCGCGTAGCAGTACTGCGTGAGCCCGCTGCAGTCGAGCGCCTTGCCGGGGGTCGAGCCTCCCCACACGTAGGGCACGCCGAGCTGGCTGTACGCCGCCTCGACGATCGCGTTCCCGTTCGCGGTCGAGTCCTTCAGGTCCTCGACCGTCATGGAGTCGAGCCGGTAGAGGCCCCATTGCGCCATGATCGACTTCAAGGACTCGACGTAGGACGAGTCGGTCGCCCAGCCGGCGTCCTTGAGCCCCTCGGCCATCCTGTCCGAGTCGTGCCTCTCGATCGCCTCCTGGATGAGGGCGTTGCCCGAGTAGCGCTCCGCCTGCAGGAAGACCCTGCTGCGGAAGCGGATGCACTCGGCGTCGCCGGTGAAGCGGATGAAGCTCGCCGTGATCTGGGTGTGCTCGCCTGGCACGTACTCCTCGCTGGTGGCCCAGTTCGCCTTGCCGGCCACCTCGGGGCAGCCCGCGTAGCCCGACCACCACTTCATGCCGAAGAGGTTGTGGTCGCGCTCTGCGAGCTGGCTCATGCGGTCCCCCTGGCCGGACTCCTGGATGATCTGCGCTATGGTGCAGCCCGCCGGGTGCCCGTACTCCTCCTGGCACTCGACCGCCGCCTCGACCATCTCGTAGGTGATGTAGGGAGGCAGCCCCTCGAGGCCCTGTTTGGAGGCCGCGTCGTCCCAGAAGCCGAACAGCGCGCTCAGCAGCTGCGCGACGGCGAGCGCGCACGCGACGAAGGCCACGATGCCGGCCGCCGCCCCGAGCAGGGCGGGCGCCGCGCCCGAGACCGCGCCCGCGATCGCGGAGGCTGCGCCCTTCGACCCTGCGGCTCGGGCCGCCTCGCCCGACGCCTGCGCCGCCGCCTGGGCCGCCTGGTGCTTGGCCGGGGCGGTCGCGCCGGCTGCCTCGGGGCCGCGCACGCCTCCTTTGGGGGCGCCGAGCGCGGTCGCCGCCTTGCGGCTGCCTTGGGCTGCTTTCTTCGCCTTCCTCTGCTGCAGCCTTCCCGCGGCCTTCTTGGCCGCATGCCCCGCGTCGTACATGCCCGAGGCGCCCTCGAGCTCTTCCGAGTCGTCGAATTGGGAGACTGCCTCCCGGGCGATCGCCAGCTTCGCCGCCTCGACGCGCGAGCGCATCGCTACCGCCGCGCGCCGGTCTCCGGCGGGTTGGGACAATTTGTCCCCGAGTCCGCCTTCCGGCGCGTCGGGCTTGGAAGGGCGTCCCTTCGCCGTTGCGGCGGGGCCTCCCGCCTCGTCGAGCGGGCCGGCTCCCTCCGAGACGTTTCCCAGGGCGTCGCGCTCGGTCTCCGCGACGTCGCCCGCGGTGAGCACGTCTTGTCGCCGCGCCCCGACCACCTCGAGCATCCCGCCGCCCTCGCTCGGACGAGCCACGGTTACTCCTTCGCCTCTCGCGCCGCCCGGCGCATCTCGCGCTCGGCGACCTCTGCGGGCTTGGTGTTCCACAGGTCGTAGAGCGGGCCTTTAGGGAAGTCGTCGGTGATGGGCACGCGGATCCCCGCGCTGATGAGCAGCCCCTCGCCGGGCTTGACGGCGTCGCCGATGTAGCCGCGCTCCGTGGCGGAGAGCTGGAGCATCTCCGCCCATGCGTCGAGGTCGGCGGTGGACTGCTTGTGCAGCAGGAAGAACTCGGAGTTGAGCACCATGTCGCGGGCCTCGGCGTTGGCCAGCATGTGGCTCGTGTTCTGGCTGATGCCGGTGCAGATGAGGCCGAACTTGCGCCCCTCGCGCCACAGGCGGGCGAAGTACTCGACCACCGTCGGATGCGCGAAGAGGCTCTGCACCTCGTCGATGTAGAGCCACGTGTAGTTGGGGCGCGGCGGCGTGACCATCACGCGGTTGCGCACCATCTCGAGCGCCGTGATCATGCCGAACACGCGCATGTTCTGGCCGAGGCCGTGCATGTCGATGTTGGTGATGCGGTTGTCGAGCGCCACGTTGCTCTGGCCGTTGAAGAAGGAGAACGCGCCCTTCACGTAGCGTTCGTAGCGCAGCGCGATGTCGGCGGCCTCGGGCTCGGGCTGAGCGAGCAGCGCCGCGTGGAAGTCGCCGAGCGTGGGCAGGCGGCCGTCCCTCGCGCACTCCCGGTACGCCTCGCCGACGCAGCGGGCGATGATCGAGCGGTCGCGCTCCGGCAGGCCCTCGCGGCCCTCGGCCATGAGCGCGCTCGAGAGCGCGAGCACCGCGTCGGTCTTGTACGCGAGCTTGGCGGCGTCGGCGCGGTCCGCGACGTCGGCGGTGTCGAGGGGGTTGAGCACCGCCGAGCATCCCGGGGCGAGCTCGACGTTCGCGCCGCCGAGCGCGCCGACGAGGTTGCCGTACTCGCCGGCCGGGTCGAAGATCACGACCTCGTCCTCGGGGTGCGCGAGCACGGTGTTGGTTATCTCGCGCTTGACCGAGAAGCTCTTGCCCGAGCCGGGCTTGCCGCACACGAAGCCCATGGGGCTCGCCAGGCGCTTGCGGTCGCACAGCACCAGGTTCCCGCTCTCCTTGGACTGCCCGTAGTAGCCTCCGCCCGCCTCGTCGAGGATCTGGCTGGCGAAGGGCATCTGCATGGCCACCTGCCCCGTGGTGAGGTAGCGGCTCACGGTGACGTGGTTGTCCCCGAGCGGGAGCACCGAATTGAGCGCCTGGCGCTGGCGGAAGTGGAGCGGCTCGAGGCCGATCGTGCAGCCCTGCGCGACGCTCGTCACCTGCTGGACGCGGCGGTCGAGCTCCTCGAGGCTGTCGGCCCAGGTGTAGACGAGGCCTGTGTAGACGAACAGGCGCTCGGACTTGTTGCGCAGGAAGTCGAGCAGCTCCTCGGCCTCCTCCTTCGAGAAGCGCAGCTCGGGCGGCAGGATCTGGTAGTCGTAGCCCTTCTTCACGGCGCTCATCTGCTCGTCGATGATCTCCTTGTCCATCCAGTCGATCTGGCGCTTCACGAGCGCGAGCGCCTCGCTCTGCGCGATGGGCTGCACGTGCAGCGTCACGTTGAGCGGCAGCGGCAGGTCGATGATGGAGGCGAGGTAGGTCTCCTCGATGACCGACCCGAAGCTGCGCACCGCGAGCACCGCGCCGTAGCGCTCGTCGCTGCGGAAGCAGTCGGACCTGCCTTCGGGCTTGAAGTCGAGCGTGGAGGGCATGACGAAATCCTTCGTGCGCGCTCCCGACGTCGGGGACAATTTGTCCCAGGAGAACTCGAAGCGCGACCCCGGGCGCAGCTGCCCCTGCAGAAGCTCGAGCCTCTCGACGCCGTCGAGGGCGCGCGACGAGCAGCGTATGCGCGCGAGCGTCTGTTCCACGTCGCCCCGGATGCGCGCGAGCTTGGGCACCGCGGCGTCGACGTCGTCGGCGCCCACGGCGTAGGTCAGGTAGCGGTGGCGCACGAGGTTCGAGACGCCCTCGCGCATCTTGTCGTTGAGGATCCGGTTGTACTCTTCGGCGAGCCCGGCGGTGGCGCGCTCCCCGGGCTCGAAGAAGACCTTGCGGCCGACCTCGTCGGCGGGGATGGGCGCGTTCACTACCTGGAGCTGCACGTGGGAGTCCGCCGGGAAGTAGTTGAACAGCGAGCTCATCACGGTGAAGGCCGTCTCGCGCGCCTCCTTGCGCGCGGACTGGTAGCTGATGTCGGAGAACTCGACCGTCTGGCTGAACACCCCGGGCATCACCTGGGCGATTCCGTCCTTGTACATGGCGTCGTAGCCGACGTAGGCGGCCATCTCGCGCGAGCGGTCGCGCTCCCGGCGGCGCCTCTGCCGCTCGGCCTCCGCGCCCTTCGAGGCGTCCTTGCGCCCGCCCGTGCCGCCGAGGAGCAGCCCGAGGGTGCTCGGGCGCTTCGGCCTATTCTCCTTGTTGCTTCTTGCTCGGCTCATAGAGCTCGGCTCCTTTCTTCCTTGCCCTGCGCCTCGCGCGACGTCCCGGGCGGCCCGGGCGCGGCGAGCCCTCGGGGAGGCTCCCGGCGAGGCAGGGCTCGTACGCGAGCAGCTGTGGGGAGAGCTCGTGTGCCGCCAAAAGCGGCAGCAGCTCCTCGGCGCGCATGCCGAAGGGCCGCCAGAACCCGGCGAGCCAGAACGGCATGCTGCAGAGCATGATCGGGAAGGCCGCGTCCGCGACGTCGGCGTGCAGGCCCAGGTGGACGAAGGCCGCCGCCCCGACCGCGCTGCCGAAGCCGAGCGACACGCATGCGAGCGTGCGCAGGCTCATCTTCCCGACGATCTTCTCCTCGTACTCGCCGATGTCCTTCTGCACCGGTATCCTGAGCGCCATCCGCGACGCCCCCTATGCCGGCAGCCAGGACGTGTCCAGCTGACCGAAGTAGACCGACGCGGCGATGATGATCGCGCCGCCGGCGATGGTGGATATGGCGGTCGCGATCTGCGGGCCGCCCTGCTGCTCCCTGATGGCCAGGCCGAGCGAGACCGCTCCCCACACGACCAGGAAGCCGCCGAGGAAGGTCACGCAGCCCGACACGAGCTTGATGACGTTTGCGAGCATGCTGCTCTCCTTTGCTTTCGGTTGACGATGTTCCTTGCTGTTCCTCCCCCGCGGCGGGGGAGGCCCGCGCCCGCCGCGGCCTCGTCACGAGTTGCCTTCCTTCTGCCTGCGGTACTCCGCGAAGTCGAACGGGCCGCGGCGCGCGGCCTCCTCGAGCAGGCGCGAGCGCGGGTGGCGCTCGAGCCGGTACTTCCGGTCCATGAGCGGCATGCACCCGTTCACGAGCACGAGCGCGTCCTCGCGCGGCATGCGCGCCACCTCGGCGGGCTGTATGAGGTCGCGCTCGGAGATGCCGCGGTTCACGGTCCGGGTCCAGCCGGCGCCCCGCGAGTCGCTCTGCGTCTCGCTCGCCACCGTCTGCTTGCCGGCCATCTTGCTGATCTCCTCGTTGGTCTCGTTCGCCTTGCCACCCAGGTAGAGCAGCGTGTCGCAGGCGTTCACGATGGTCTCGGCGTTGTTGTCGCCGTAGGTCTCCTTCAGCTGCGAGAGAGACTGGGCGATCATCGAGACGGCGATGTTCCGGCTGCGGGTGACGGCGATGGTCCGCTCGAAGTCGGGTATGCGCCCGATGTTGGCGAACTCGTCGAAGACGAAGTGCACCGTCGTGGGCAGCGAGCCGCCGTGCGCCTCGAGCGCCTCGGCGCAAAGCGCGCTCACGGCCGTGTCCATGAGCAGGGCGAACAGGAAGTCGAAGGTCGAGTCGGTGTCGCTCATCGACGCGAAGAGCGCGACCTTGGCGCCCTCGTCGCCCATGTGGGCGAGGTCGAGCTCGTCTTTGGAGGTGAGGTCGCGGACGGCACGGATGGACAGCGGCTTCAGGCGGACGTTGCAGCTCGAGAGCATCGACTTCATGGTGTCGCCGGCGGCGACGCGGAACTCGCGGTAGCTCGCGAGCGCGAAGTCGTCGGGCGGCGCCGGCTCGCGGACCTTGACCCACTCCCACGCGCCGTCCTCCTCGGCGAAGCCGCGCAGCGATCCGCCCTCCGCCGAGGCGCCGCCGCGCCTGACGTAGCGCTCGCCGGTCTCCAGCTCGCGGAACACCATGTCGAGCGGGCTCATGTAGCCCGGGTCGTCGCGGGCGTCGGCGAGCGAGAGCAGCGTGAGCAGCCCGTCGAGGTTTCGGTCGGCGGGCTCGCAGTGCATGACGAGGTAGGCCGTGAGCGCGGTGTAGACCAGGCGCTCGGCCTTCTCCCAGTAGGGGTCGCCCTTGTGGTCGGCCTCGCCCTCGGTGTTGGCGACGATGCCGCGGGCGAAGCGGATGACGCCCGCCTCGTCGCGTATGTAGGCTATGGGGTTGAAGCGCATGGAGCGCGTGAAGTCGATGGTGTCGAACGCGCGGATCTCGTAGCCGAGCTCCGCCAGCGCGCCGCCCATCTCGCGGATGAGCGTGCCCTTCGGGTCGGTCACGAAGAAGCTGGCGTTGGCCTGCAGGAGGTTCGGCTTGACGTAGTAGCGCGTCTTGCCGGTGCCGGGTCCTCCAACCACGAGCACGTTGTCGTTGGTGTCGGTGGAGAGGTCGAACCTGCGGCTCACGAGGCGGATGCGCGCGTTGTCGGTGAGGATGATGTTGTTGTCGGGGTCCTTGGGGTCGCCGAAGGGCGCGATGTCCTTGCGCGTGGCCCACCTGGAGCTCCCGTGCTCCTCGCCGTCGCGCCGGGCCCCCTTGGTCCCCAGTGAGCGGGCCCAGGCGAGGAGCGCGCCGCACGCGCAGGCGGTCCCGGCGCACAGGGGAAGCGCCTCCGCGGAGAAGACGCGCCCCGCGCGGAGCGCTGCCGGGATCGCCGCCATGGCGGCCTCCGGGTCGAGGATCGGGTTCGCGCCCGACGCCGCTATTGCCGCGGCCGCTGCATCTCCCATGGCGAACGCGGCTGCGGCCAGCGCGGCCGCCGCCTGCCACCTCATCTCTCGGGCCCCTCGATCTGGCGCGGGCCGCGCTCCCGGCCGATGTCCTGGCTGTGGGCCCTCGACGCCTCGCGCGCACGCTCCGCGCGCTCCGCCAGCCGCTCGGGCTCCTGGCGCCTCTCGGCTATCTCGGAGAGCCGCTCCCTTGCGCGATCGGCGGCCTTGCCCGTCTCTTGCTCCAGCTGGCGGAAGGCCTCGTCGACCTCGGGGGCGTCCTCCACCTTGAAGAGCAGCCAGTCGCGGCCCTCGCCGGGGATGATGTGGTGCTCGACCGACGCGGCGCGCAGCTTGTCGGAGACGACCTCCTTGATCGTCGCGTACTCGGGAAGCCCAGAGAGCTCCTCGAGGCTGAGCTTCGCGTAGGTCGGCGCGCCGTCGGCCGCGATGGCCTCGGCGCGCCCGCCGGCGATGGTCCCGCGGATCCCTGCGAGGCGCTCTGAGAGCTCCCTCGCGCTGCGCGCCATTGCCTCGGCGCCGGCCTCCTGGCCGATTCTCAGCATCCAGTCGAGCAGCTTGCCGCCCGCCTCGTCCCCGTAGTCGCTCGCCATCCCGCGCCTCCCTTCCAGTCGAGATGAAAAAGGGGCGCCTTCGCGCCCCGGTCGTCCCTATTCGGCCCCGACGGCCCTCTCGCGCGCCATTGGGGCGCGGGCTTCCTGCCCGGCGTGCGCGCGGCTCGCCTCGCGGGCGGACGCGGCGCGCTGCGCCAGCGGCTCGGGAGCCTTCTCGTGCAGATGGGCCCACTCGCCGCTGCAGCACTGCTCCGGCGTCGCCTCGCACATGTCGCGCATGGCGCGCTCGAACCGCTCGGGCTCCTGGGCGATGGCGCCGAAGCTCCAGCTCTCGAAGCCGGTCCACGCGTCGTCGTCGCGCTTGAGCGTCCACCACTCGTCGCCGCCGTTCACCTGCTGGATGAACGCGAGGTCGCGGTAGCAGAACCCCTGGCGTATGGCCCAGTTGCCCGAGCCCAGCGCCTCGCGGAGCCTGTCGACGCTCTCCGTGCGGGAGAACTCGTAGGGGTACTCCTCGAGGAACGGGTCGTCCTGCCAGTCGAAGCCGCCGACCTTGAGCCAGCCGTTCTCCTGGCACTTCTCCACGAGCTCTTCGTGCTCGCGGCCGGTTATCCTCTCGAAGCCGTCCATGGGCCCTCCGTCTTTCGTTTGTTGCTTGGCGGGCGGCGTCCTCGCGATGGGGGCACGGTGAGAGTCGGAGCAGGCGTGCGTGCCGGCGCGTCGGCGCCGCCCAAGACGTGTATAGCGATTTCGATTGCGGCAGAGAGCAGGGCCGCCCGCGATGGGTCGAGCTGGGTCGAGCCGTCCGCGCCTCCACGGGAAGCGCACAAGCTAGCTGCGCCGGCGCCTGTCCCTCTCGCCCAGGTAGACGGGCCTGCAGGTCTGGGAGATCCTGCTCGCGATCGCCTCTGCCGTTACGCGCTCGCCGCGCCTGGCGAGCCTGTCCGCAAGCGCGCCGGGCGCGTAGTTCGACGTGACGATGGTCGGGCGCATGTCCTCGTAGCGCGCGTCGAGCACGCTGAACACGGTGCCGACGGACCACTCGGTCGCGTCCTCCTTGCCGAGGTCGTCGAGCACGAGGACGTCGCACTTGGCGTACCGCGCGACGGCCGCCTCGGTGCCGCCCTCGTCGAACGTGGCCTTCACGCGCTCGAGCATGCCCTTGGCCGTCGTGAAGGCGACGTCGTAGCCGGCCTCGGCGAACAGCCTGGCCATGGCGGAGGCGGCGTGCGTCTTTCCGGCGCCGACGCCCCCGTGTATGTAGAGCCCGGCGCCTCCGTTGCCGGCGAACGAGGCGATGTACTCGGCGAACTCGGGGCGGTCGGCCTCGGCGGCCCAGTAGCGCCTGGGGATGCCCGCGCGCGCGAGCGCCTTCTCCCGGCGGGCGGCCTCCTCCTTGGCGGCGAGGGCCGCGCGCCTTCGCGCCTCGGCCTCCCGCTCGCTGGTTGCGCCCTCGCACGGGCAGGGGGCGCTGGAGACCCAGGTGACCCTGCCCGCCAGCGCTGCGCCGAGCGGTTCGAGGGCGGCGCCGCAGTGCGGGCACGCCCTCGGCTCCGGCTCGTCGAAGGAGAGCCCGGCGGCCCGGGCCTGCTCCAGGGTGATGAGTCCCGCTCGGTCCATCGGGCGCCCCTTCCTTATCTTCTGAAGTCCTTGTTGTCCCTTTTGCTTATTGGGTGGCATATCGTCAGGGGTTTCCCTGTCATTTCGTCAGGGGTTCGGGCTGCGAGCCCTGACGGTTCGTCATCCTTGTTCGCGGCGAACCCTGTCATTTCGTCACCCTTTCGCGCCGGGAACCCTGACGAATCGTCAGGGGTTGCCAACGCTCCGGGCGGCAGCCTCTCGCGCACGATGCGGTATCGCTTGGTGGCATGCCCGCGCGCCGGGGCGTGCACGCCGCACTCCTCGATGAGGCCCTGGTCGAGCAGGTTGCGGATGGCGCGGTGGACGCTGCGCTCCTGCACGTTGAGGAATCGGGCCAGGCCGCCCTTGCTCTCGAAGTAGCCGCACCCGGCGTCGCAGAAGCCGAAGATGCGCGCGTAGACGAGCAGGGGAAGGCCTGAGAGGCCGAGGTCCGCCATCATGAAGTGCCGTACCGTCGCGAACTCGCGCGGGGAGGGGCCGTCGCGCCCCCTCGGGCCTGCGGCCGCCATGGCGCTAGCCCCTTCTTGGCGAGCCGACGACGCTGTTGCGCTCGACCCATGCGACGAGCTCGTCGTGCAGCACGATGCCGTCGCGCGTCTTGCCGCCGATGTAGCGGATCGGGAACGGGTCGTCGCGGTCCTTGGCGAGCCGGTACATGGCGTCGCGGCTGATGCGCAGCATCGCGCACGCCTCGTCGGCGCCGAATATCGCGTTTGTCGATGCGATGAGCCTCACCTGGCTCCTGCTAGTGCTCTTGGTCATGGTCGTCCTCGAGCTCCTTTCGTCTCGAGGCTCCCTCGCGTGCCCGGCCGCGGGCGGCTCCCGGGGCGGTCGCCGCCGTCATTTCCTGCCGCTCCTTGACTCGATGTAGGCGTCCACTGACGCCCTCGAAACCAGGAGCTTCCTGCCGAGCCTGTACGAGTCGATCTCTCCCGACCAGATGAGGTCGTACGCCTTGTTTCGGCTCGCCCTCATGTACTGCTGCATCTCGATCACCGTCATCCATTCGTCGCGGCCCTGGTTGTTCTCGGGCGCGGCGCATTCGGCTGTGCGTGCCATGGTTCCTCCAATCTTCCCGTGCGGCACCGTGCGGGCACACCGCGCGGCACAGTGTCCCTTTTCGTCTGCGCGACGATTGAACCGCCTGCTGGCGCATCGCGCGCATGACGGGAACGGAGACGGGTCGAGGTGGGTCGAGCTGGTCGGGCCTCCACGAAACGGCCATGAGCCGCGTGGCTTAGCTCTCAGCTAAGTCCCTGAAAAGTAAAAGGCGCCCATGCGGGCGCCTGCCTAGGAGCGATGTTCGTTCGGTTGTGGTCGGAATGCTCGTCTTCCGCGGTGCTGTCGTCCGGGGTCCGGCATCTGTCGTTCGCCTCTTCTGTCGTGTTTGATGTTGCGTGTTATGCGAGCGACCTTGCGCGGGCCTGCTGGCCCGTTGCCCCAGGTGCACCCGGATAAATGGTACCCATCCGTTGGAACATGGACATCGCGGGAGGGCTGTTTGGGCAAGCTAGGATGGATGAGCGGCGGGGTTCTAAATGCAATAATTCGAGCTAAAGGGCCTTGTACTCTCTTTTGTAAAACGCGAGGGTGCAATAAACTCGACGATCCCCCTGAACCTTTTCTGAACGAATCAGCTCTTAGGCGGTATGACGCGACACGCATCGGTAGTGCTCGGACTGGGTTAGTCATCGAGTGGGTATAGAACATACGTTCTGTATAACGTTATAGCACCAGGTGGCAGGCGTAGTTTCAATCGAAGCTACGCCTGCTGCTATATATGGGTTGATGGTGGTATCAATGACCGCGATGCTTCTGTTTGCGCTTCAGTTTTCGCTGCTCGAAGCGCGCCTCCGCTTCATCCGCGCGACGCTGGCTTCTTGCTTGAGCCGATTCCCGCTTTATCGTCTCCCGCTGATTCGCGAGCGCCTGCTGCGCCTTGGTGCTCATCGCCGGCTGCTTGAGGGCTTTCGCCGCCTCGCGGGCGCGTCTCTTGGGGTTCTTCGCGGGCTCGCTCGCCTCGGACGGATCGTCACCGAAGAACGCGAGCTTCGCCCATTTGCTTGTAACGAATCGCAGGATCTCCTCATCGGACGGTTCTGCGCCGAAGACGATGCGGGCGACGCCGTACCTGCCGTCCTCGACATGCTCCGCCAGCCCGACCCAGAATTGGCCGTCGTGATATACGGTCAGGGTGGACGACACGCTGATCTGCATGGCTGGTTCCTCCTTTATGTAGATGACCATGCAGAGAAGGGACAACCAAGGAGGCAGGTTACTGATGCGGACTAGCGCACGCCCACGACTACCCGACGGGGACTGTGTTTTCATCTCTGGTGCCCGCATTGTAGCACGCGCGGATTCACGATGTTGATTGCCGGCGCCTAGACGGAGATGAAGGCGGTTCGATCTAGGTCAAGCCGGTCGCTCGTTCATGAAGCGGCCGATTCCCTGAAAATAAAAGGCGCCCACGAGGACACCTACAAGCTATCTTCGAACTACTTGGTTGGGGCAGACGGAGGAAAAAATAGGGCAGAATCGCTCTCACGATCCCGCCCCGCAAACCCGAGGGTTTCTAACTGGCTCCATTATTCCGGGCTTCTCAGTTCTGTCATTGACCCAGGTATCATCCGTCTCCTATAGCGAGTGAATATAAAAATAGGGCAGAGTCGCTTGCGCAAGTCCGCCCCTAAAACCGTGAAGGTTTTGCTATCTGCAGGCTATTCTACCAACCCGAGCGATTCTGTCAACCTGCGAAGGAACTCGAGCGCGGAGCGAGCTGCGGCGTCGGGCCCCTTGTCGGGCAGCGCCTCGGTTTCGCCGTCGGCCCTGGCGAACATCTCGGCGAGCTCGGATGCGGCGCGCGAGCGCGAGGAGCCCTCGGGTACCAAGCCGGAGTGCGCCACGAGCACGGTCGCGACCTCCTGCATGGCCGTATTCCCCATCCACTTCCTCCTGGTCGCCTTGGGAATTCCCACGGCGGCGACCCTTCGGGAGACGCCGCTGGACGCCGAGCCCCGGGCGGCGCCCCTCTCGGCGAAGCAGTTGATCAGGCACGAGCCGTGCGCGGCGCAGTTGCGGACGGACTTCACGCGCTTGAGGTCGTAGTGGGAGGCCTCGAGGCGCCTGTCGCCCCATCGCTTGGCGCAGAAGCGCACGAAGTCGATGAGGGTGCCGAACGAGGTGAGCTCAAGGAAGGCCCAGGCAGGCATGTCGCCGGAGTACTTCGCGTAGAGGCTCGAGCTGTAGGGGCTGCGGCCGCTCATCTTGAGCTCGCGCAGGCGGTACTCCCTGTTTGCAGTGGTAAGCGATGCCATGTAGTCGGCCACGATGGCGTAGCCGTCCTCTCCACGGTCCTCCATCTCGCGAAGCAGTGTCACCTTCTGGAAATGCTCGATGTCGAGCGTCATGCCGAGCAGGGCGTGGCGCAGCTCCTGGTCGAGCGTCGCGAGCAGGCGCAACTGGCCGAAGTCGAGGTCTACGTAGCGGCCGTCGCGCGGGCCTCCCTCGTATTTCGAGAAGAGTTTGCGGTAGGATGCGAGCTTGAAGAAGTTGCACTTGTCGCGCAGGTAGTCCGCGGCCTCTTCCTCGGAACACAGCTCGAAGGCTACGCCCTTCTGCTTGAGGTGCTCTATCTGCTGCTCGATCGTGAGGATCGGCTTCCTATCGTGGGGTTCGGCCATGCTCGGTCTCCTGTCATTGATTTGAGAATCCTATTCTACCAGCATGTTTGCCCTGAATCCTGAAGGCCCATTCGCCAACTCATAAGCAAGCCACCTGAGACTACTCACTTTGTTCACGAATGGCGAAGACCTGCGACCTGGGGTTTTGCAAATAGCGCGCAAGCCACCCGCGTTAATTCACTTGCGATTGCAGCTGGCGGCTTGCAGGCAAAAGGGCGGTTGAGTTTCAAAACGGGCGTTTTCGGCGATATCGAGCGTCCAAAGGTGGTCCGCCGTGTCCTTTGGGACAAAAACAAAAACTCAATACTCTGAGTTCGAAAAAAGTTTTTAGAGTTGTCCCAGCTTTTGTCCCCGAGGCCGACGAAACGCGACATCGCGTCATTCGGCGGCACGCGTTCCGTGTCGATGCCGAAAACTGGGTACAACTGGAATGACGGGACGGCAGAACCAAAGCCATCGAGTGGGAATAAACGATATTCGTTGATTTCAAGCCTCTGACCTGCGAAAACAGGTCGGGGGCTTCTTATTTTGCAACCTCTGTGCAACCTTTGCGGTTTCGCGCCCCGTGAACAGGGGACGTAGCGCTGTTCACGTCTGGGCCCATGTCGGCACCGATCAATGCCCGCGCTGCTTCTGCTTGCGCTTCAGCTTCCGCTGCCCGAAGCACGTCGCCCGGGGTTCCTCGCCAGAGGAGAACCGACCGTTCCTTGCGAAACCGCGAGACCAGCTATATCCGCTTGCTGCGGGCTTGCTTGAGCCAGTTCCTCTTGAAAGAGCCTATACCTCCGAAGAACTTGTTGTACGTCTCACCGTTCTCCTTGGCCTCGTACTTGACCAAGGCAAGTTCGATGGTGCAGAGGTAATCCGCCACTTGCTCGAGGTGGTAGTCGGTCATCGAGGTCTTGCGGCGTCGGACGACCCCTTTTGAGAGGACCTTGCCCACCGAGCCGTCTCGCCCACGGAACAGAAGGAGCGCATCCTCGCGACCTTCGGCGACCTGTGCTGCGAGATGGAGGGCTGCACCATCGCGCAGGGCCCTTTCCAAAGCGAAGTGTCGAGCCGAAGTGTTGAGCGTCGGCCCTGAATGTTCAATGGCCGTTGTTTTCTGCCCCTCAAGTGGTGAACTTCTCCTCGGGGCTGTTGATTCCCCCACGCGCCCCCTTCCGTTCTCTGTGTTCCCCTTATACTCCTTGTACAAGGAGGTAAGAAGTCATGGACAAGACCGCACAGGACAGCTTGGCAAAGAAGCCCGTCGACATGAGGGACAGGATTCTCGAGCATCTCGAGGCCCTCACCTCTGCCGTCTCGCTCGACGACCTTGCCCGTCTGTCCACCTCCGACATCGCCGAGACACTCATCATCTCCAGGAGTCTGGCGAGCCAGTACCTCAACGACCTTGTTCGCGCCGGCCTTGTGGTTAAGGTGGCGGGCAGGCCTGTCCGTTATTTTCATCGCCGCGCGTTCCAGAAGCGTTTTCAGGTAAAGCTCTCTGCAAGCGAGTACGCCTCGCTCGCCGACCTCATCCAGGCGACGGGAATCGCCGATCACCGCGACTTCGCGCGTGCCGTGGGCTTCGACCTGAGCCTCAGCTCCGTTGTCGAGCAGTGCAAGGCTGCGGTTCAGTACCCTCCGTTTGGCCTACCCATCCTCTTGAGCGGCGGCGTGGGTGTCGGTAAGTCTTTCCTTTCTCGCCTTGTGTACGAGTACGGCAAGAACCAGGGCTTGCTGTCCCGCGACTCCTCCTATGTGCGCATCGACTGCGCCGGGGTCCCGGACGCCGCCTCGTTCAACGGGCTTCTTGACGAGTCGATCGCGAAATCGCGCGGGGGTGTGGTTTTTGTCAACGGCATCGAGGCACTCTCTCCCTCTGCGATGGAGCACTGCCTTGCGACGGCCCTCGGGCTCGATGCCTCCCAGGATGCGCCGCGCGCTCGCCTCGTTCTTTCGACGACGCTTTCCGCCGATGACCTGAAGGTTTCCTCGGCCTACAGCAAAATGCCCATCTGTGCCCGCGTCCCCTCACTCAAGGAGCGGACCCCCGAGGAGCGCGAGGATCTCATCTTGAGCTTCCTGCGCAGCGAGGGGTGCCGAATCGGTTCTGATGTGAAGATCAGCCGCGGCGCATACCGTTGCCTCGTGAACGCGGACTTTTCCGATAACATCGCCGGCTTGCGCGCCTGCGTGACGAACTGCTGCGCCAAAGCGTTCCTCAATCGCGAGGGCGACTACGTCGTCGTTCGCCCGTATCTTCTTCCCAGCGGGCTCCTCTCCTCCGCGCAGATCGATCAACAGCCCGACGATGGCGTTCTGATCGACGCGTCCCTGGATGCCGCCGAGAGCACAGGGCCGGTCGAGCAGGCGCTCGATGCCCTGTGCTCTCTCGATGAGCGATTCTGCGCCGGGGAGCTCTCTGTCTCCGAGCTCGTCTCGCAAGCTGTCTCCGCTGTGCGCGGCGTTGAGGATCACTTGATCTTCGGCCGCGGCGTTACCTCCTCGAGGTCGCGCGCCTTCGAGCGCATCGTGGGCGCGGTCCTTGCCGACGCAGGCTCTTCTTATGGCATCGAGCTTTCGAGGAAGGTCGCTTTTCTGCTGGCCCAGGAGATTTGCCTGCAGTTGTGGCCGGGCATCGGCCTGGCTAAGCGAAAGTCTGCCTGTGCGGAGCAAATCTCCCATCTCCTCGGTGCCGTGACCTCCGAATTGCCGTTTGCCTCGAGCGTCTCCGATCAGGTCGCCGCAGACGTGGAAGGGGCGCTGGGAATCTCGCTCGATCACTTCACGAAGACGCTTCTGACGCTGTGCGTCGCATCGGAGTCTCGCGACGCGAAGGCCCTTCGAACGCTCTGCGTCATCTTGTCCCACGGCTACTCAACGGCGACGAGCATCGCCGACGCGGCGAACCGTATGCTCGGCATGCATGTGTACGAGGCGGTCGACATGCCCTACGACCAGCAGCTGAAGGACATCGTCGGTCCGCTCCAGCGCCTCGTCGACCGCCATTCCTACTGCACCGGGGTCGTGTTCCTCGTCGACATGGGCTCCTTGGAGGAGGCCTATAAGGCCCTCGAGAACGTTACCGACTCCACTATCGGCGTGGTGAACAACGTCTCTACCGGTCTTGCGCTCGAGATCGGGGTCGGGCTGCTCGGCGGCAAGTCCATCGCCGAGGTTCTTGGCGATGCGACCGCCGCGTGCGTGACGCACTGCAAGGTGATCGAGCGCGTCAACCGTGAGGACGCCATCGTCTTCTGCTCCGAGTCCGGGGTCGACGCCGCGGAGAGGATACGCCAGCTCGTCTCGCAGAGCCTCCCGCGCACCATAGGCGCACGCCTGCTCACGAGGCCCTTCAAGCAGCTCGTCACGAACGGGTCGAACGACGCCGTTTTCTCCGAGCACCGCGTCTGCGCCGTCATCGGCACGGGAGACCCCGGGATTGCCTCCGTCCCCTTCGTCGCCCTCGAAGACATTATGTCGACGGCGTCCGCCTCGAAGGTCGATGCCGTGTTCGGCAGGTGGCTTGACGCTTCCGAGCTCTCTTCTTTCCACGAGAAGCTGCTTTCGAACATGACGCTGCAGAACGTTATCCGCTCCATCACCATCCTCGACCCGGAGCGGCTATTCCACGAGATCGAGAGCGCCGTGCACGAGCTTCAGCGCAGAACGGGCGAGAAGATCGGCAGCAACGCCATCATCGGGCTGTACGTTCACCTCTGTTGCCTCGTTGAGCGCCTCGTCACCCGCAACCCCATCGAGACCTACGTCGGCCAGGATCGCTTCGAGGAAGAGCACACCGACTTCATCGAGTCCTTCAGGCAGAGTTTCTCGAGCATCTCGACGCGCTATCGCGTGGAGGTTCCTGTAAGCGAGATCGCATATGTCTTCGACTACATCAGCGTGAGCGCCGCCCCGGCGCGAGAGGAGCGTCTCGGCTCCTCGAGCCTCCTGTTCGACGAGTGACCCCCGCGCCGTCACGAGCTGACCGCGCGTCTTCAATAATCCGATAACCCCTTGCCCGGCGCGAATCCGGATAGCGCCAAGGCAGTACCGAACGTAAGACTTGATTTGATAGGAGCAAACATGAGTGTTGTTATGGCACGAATCGACAATCGCCTGCTTCACGGCATCATCGTGACGCAGTGGGCCCCGGTGTCGGGCGCAACCCGCGTCATGGTCGTCGATGACAAGGTCGCCGGCGATGAGGTCCTGAAGTCCACCATGAGGATGGCGCGCCCCGCGGGCATGGCCGTCTCGATCATCTCTGAGGAGACCGCGCTCAAGAACTTCGCGGCGGGCAAGTACGACCGCGAGAAGGTCTTTGTCATCGCTAAGGAGCCCGAGACGATCCTTCACCTGGCCGAGTCGGGCGTCGAGTTCCCGTCGCTGATCGTCGGCGGCTCTCTTGTCAAGGAGGACGGCGTCCAGCTCACCCAGCGCGCCTATGCCTCCGCCGAGAACGTCCAGAGCTACAAGGCGCTCATCGCCCGCGGCGTCAAGGTGACGGCACAGTTCGTGCCCGCCGACAAGCCCGTCTCCGTCGCCGACCTCATCTAAGGAGGGATCATGGTCAACTTCACTATCCTGCAGGTCGTCCTTTTGACCCTGCTGGCCTTCATCAAGCACGTGGACTACTACGGCATCCCGATGATCTTCGTCAACTATGCCGTTTTCTGGGGCCTTATCACCGGCGTCGTCATGGGCGACTGGCAGACCGGCCTCGTCATCGGCGGCACCATCCAGCTCATGCAGCTCGGCGTCGCGGGCTTCGGCGGCTCGTCGATTCCCGACTACGGCACGATGGCCATCATCGCCACCGCCTACGGCGTGACCCTGGGCGCGGACACGGGCCTCGCCATTGGCCTGCCGGTCGGCATGCTCGGCATCCAGCTCGACGTCATCGTCAAGATCCTCAACGGCTTCGTCGTCGAGAAGTCCCAGAAGCTCTGCAACGAGGGCAAGTTCAAGCAGATGAACGCCATCCTGTGGGTCTGCCCCGCGCTCTTCGGTCTGTGCGCCGCCCTGCCCGTCTTTGTTTCCGTGACGCTCGGCCAGCCCGCCGTCAACTGGCTCCTCGAGGTCATGCCCCAGTGGTTCCTCTCCGGCCTCACCCTCGCCGGCAAGATGCTCCCGGCCGTCGGCATCGCCATGCTGCTTCGCTACATGCCCACCGCTAAGTACTTCCAGTACCTGCTCGCCGGCTTCTTCCTCTCGGCCTTCCTGAACGTGCCCATCATCGGTGCCGCCATCGTCGGCGTTGCCCTCGCGATCGCGTTCTACCAGCGCGCCGAGAGGGACACCGAGCTCGCCGCCCACGCTTCCGCAGACGCCTTCATCGGAGAGGATGAGTAACCATGGAAAACGAGAACATCACCGCCGTCGCCGAGGGCAAGCCCTCCGGCTATAAGGTCACCAAGAAGGACCTGCGCAACGCGAACTGGCGCTGGCTCATGAGCGTGTGCACCTTCAACTACCAGACCCAGCAGGGCGCCTCGGTCGCCTACGCCCTCTCGCCGATCCTGAGGAAGATCTACACGAACGACGAGGACTATAAGCAAGCGCTCAACAACCACTTCCGCTACTACAACACCCAGCCTTGGCTCGCCGCCATCATCCTCGGCGCCTGCGTGGCCATGGAGGAGCGTGACGGCCTCGCGGCGGCGGACGCCGTCCAAGACCTGAAGATCGGCACCATGGGACCGCTCGCCGGCGTCGGCGACTCCCTGCTCATGACCATGATCCCGACCATCATGGGCTCCATCGCCGCCTACATGGCCATCGAGGGCAACCCCGTGGGAGCCGGCATCTGGTTCGCGCTCATCCTGGCCATCTTCTGGGTCCGCATGCACGCCCTCGAGTTCGGCTACAAGCAGGGTGTGAAGCTCGTCACCGACTTCAGCGAGAAGCTTCCCAACCTCACTGCCGCCGCCTCCGTGCTCGGCCTCACCGTGGTCGGCTGCCTCATCGCCTCGGTCATCGGCGTCACCTGCCCGATTAGCTTCAGCTTCGGCGACGTCTCAATGGAGATTCAGCCGCTGCTCGACAAGATCCTGCCTGCCATGATCCCCGCCGCCATCACGGGAAGCGCGTATTACCTTCTTACCAAGAAGAACGCGAGCATGACGGCCCTCATCCTCGTGGTGATCGTCCTCGCGATGGTCGCCTCCGCCGCCGGCATCCTTGCCTAGCTTCGACCCAAGAGATTGGTGAATCAATGAGAAAGATAGTTGTGGCGAGCCATTCCCTTCTCGCCCAGGGCTTCAAGGACACCCTCGAGTTCCTTACGGGTAAGAGCGACGTCATCAACGCCGTGTGCGCCTACGTGAACGACAACGGCGAGGGGCTCGACGCGGCGGTCGAGGCGGCGCTTTCGGGCACTGACGAGGTCGTCGTTCTCACCGACGCGCTCGGCGGCAGCGTGAACCAGCGCTTCTCCCGCTTCGCCTCCGACCGGATCCACGTGATCGCGGGTGTCAACCTCCCGCTCGCCATGACGGTCGCGCTCGCGCGCCCCGACGAGAAACTCGACTTCGACGCCCTCGTCGACGAGGCGCGCCAGCAGATCGTCTACGTGAACGGTGCCAGTTCCGCCGAGTGCGAAGACGACGAATAGAGGAGGTCGACGATGAGAGAGTTCCTTAAGGACGTGTGGATGCACGGCGGTGAGGAAAGCCGCGCCATCACCCCCGAGAACATCACGGGCGAGAAGGGCCGCGCCGCCATGTCGGCCAGCCACCTCGGCGTCGGCCGCAAGGGCTCGTGCTGCGTGCCCCTTGAGTCCGGCGAGACCATCACGCTCGCGGACATCGAGGGCCCCGGCATCATCCGCCACATCTGGATGACCGTCCCCGACAAGACCGCCGCCGGCAGCTTCGTCATGCGCGACCTCGTGCTGCGCTTCTACTGGGACGACGAGGAGACCCCCTCGGTCGAGTGCCCTGTCGGCGACTTCTTCTGCAACGGCTTCGGTGAGCGCGCCATCGTCAACTCGATGCCCATCTGCGTGAACCCGACGGGCGGCATGAACTGCTACTTCGAGATGCCTTTCAGGAAGCACGCCAAGGTCACGCTTACGAGCGAGCACCCCGGGTTCATTAAGTACATCTTCTACACGTTCAACTACGCGCTCACCGACGTGCCGGACGACGCCATGTACTTCCACGCCCGTTTTAACCGCGAGCGCAGCACCCGCAGGGGCGTCGACTACACCGTGCTCGACGGCGTGCGCGGTAAGGGCTACTACGTCGGCACCTACATGGCCCTGTGCGCCCTGGAGCGCTATTGGTGGGGCGAGGGCGAGATGAAGTTCTTCCTCGACGGCGACGAGGAGTTCCCCACGGTCACCTCGACGGGAGCCGAGGACTACTTCGGCGGTGCCTGGGCCTTCCTCGACAGGCCGCCCCACGCGCTGCCCGAGGCGCAGTGCTTCAACACGCTGTTCGCCGGCTACCCGTACCGCTCGACGCGCGACGCCACGCGCGACCGCTTCAGCGCGGGCAAGCCGAACCCGAACCCGATGCTCGCGACCAACGACGACGCGCTGCCCAGGCACGGCCTCTACAGGTGGCACCTTCCCGACCCGATCTCGTTCAAGGAGGACCTGCGCGTGACGTTCCAGGACCTCGGCAACGACGACATCAAGCTCTACGAGCGCGAGGACGACATCTCCACCGTCGCCTACTGGTACCAAAGCGAGCCGCACGCCGTGCTCGCCCCGTTTGCCGCAAGGCAGGACCGCGTGCCCAGGTAGGGTCGCCTCGAAACAAGCCAACGTTATGGGCGCCCGCGGTTGACCATGACTGCGGGCGCCCCTTTGTAAGGAGGATCGCATGAGCGAAAAGCAAATGAGGCTCGGCGCCCTCGAGGCCGGCGGGACCAAGATGGTCTGTGCCGTGGTGTCCGGCGACGGCGAGGTCCTCGACCGTATGGAGACCCCGACGCTTACGCCCACCGAGACCGTCCCGCAAATGGTCGAGTGGTTCACCGCCCGCGATGTGGACGCGTTGGGCATCGGCGCCTTCGGCCCGACCTGCGTCGACCCCAACGATGAGCGCTACGGTTCCATCCTCCAGACGCCCAAGCTCGCGTGGCGAGGCTATGGTCTTCGCGCCGCGTTCGCCGACGCCCTCGGGATTCCGGTGACCTACGACACGGACGTGAACGTTGCCTGCCTCGGCGAAGTGGTCTTCGGCTGCTGCAAGGGGCTCGAGGACGCCGTCTACGTGACCATCGGCACCGGCGTGGGCACGGGCGTCATGTGCGCGGGCAGGCTCCTTCACGGCATGCTGCACCCCGAGGCCGGCCACATGCTGGTAAGGACCCGTCCCACCGAGGAGGGACGCTGCGTCTGCCCGAGCCACGCGAGCTGTCTCGAGGGCCTCGCCTCCGGCCCCGCCATCGCCGCGCGCTGGGGAAAGCCCGCGGCCGAGCTCGCGGACAACGCTGAGGTGTGGGCGCTCGAGGGGGATTATCTGGGGCAGATGTGCGCGAACCTCGTGCTCATGTACTCGCCTCGCCGCATCGTCCTCGGCGGCGGCGTGATGCACCAGGAGCAGCTCTACGGCATCGTCCGCAAGAAGACCCTCGAATATCTGGGTGGCTACATCCAGACCGCCGAGCTTAAGGACATGGAGAGCTACATCTGCGCCCCGGGCTGCGGCGGCGACCAAGGAATCCTCGGCGCGGCCGAGCTGGCAAGAAGGGCGCTCGCGTAGCTTGCGCTCTCTCCGCCATACAACGCGTTAAGAAAAGACGAGCGCTTCTTGCCAATTGGGCGGCAAGAAGCGCTCGTCTTTTGCATTTGTTTTTGGGGTAGAACGCCCCGCCTCCGCTAGAGTCCCTGGATCGCCACACCCACGAGGTTTGGACCGGTGTGGACAAGAAGCGCGGGGCTGATGTCGGAGCGGACGACCTCCACCGCGTTGGCCACGCGCTTGCGCAGGGCCTGCTCCATGTGGTCGTAGAGGTCGGCGTAGGCCGAGGTGCAGCTCACGGCAAAGCGCACCTTGGGGTGCTTCTCGGCGATGGCGGCGACGAGCTTGACCTCGGTGCGATGGCGGTACTTGCACAGCCATTTCGTGTGCGCGAGGCTGTTGGCTTTCTGGGCCACAGCAATCACCTTCCCCCTAGCATGATGACCTGAACAATCCTCATGCTAGGGGGAAGGTTTTTGTCGCGTAGCGGAAATTGGCCTCCACCCGCTGATCGGGTGGCTTTCTATGCCGCGCGGCACGGACTAAAGTCCATGAATAAAAACGAGGAAGGCCACGTCCGGCCTCCCTCGCGTGTCCTTGCACGCCCAATATGTGCCGTAAAAGCCGTCTTCTTCAACGTCAAAGTGAGCGCGCTTCATTTTTGCCACTCAAAATCTTATTTTCACGATTTGCATTTTCATCCCGTTGTCACCGACCCTTGCGAGAAACCGGAAAAAGCCGCTGACAGAAGGGTCTCTCAAATCGTTGTAGCCCAGCATATAGCCGCGACTTGTGACCTGCAGACGGCTGTTCCACGTGCCGATTTCCTTGGCGGCATCCGAAACCGCAAAATATGCCCCCACATCCTTGATTTTTGCAGTCTTAAGCCATGTTTTTGCGATCATCTTTACCGCCGTCCGATTGACAGCATCAAAGACCAGCACACTGCCGGGGAAAGCGTCCGCCATCCCCCGCACCAGTTCCCGGACCTGCTGGGTCAGAAAGTAATAGAACACCCCGGAGGCAAAGAACACCGCCCCGCCGGAGGCATCGATTTTGCTAAACCATGCGGTGTCTTTCAGGTCGCAGGGGATTTTTTGTTCTTGATTCCCGGCGGGTAGCAGCTGCTGCCGCAAGGCAATCACATCCGGGAAGTCCAGATTGTAAATCTTGCATCTACCGTTGTCGCAGGTTCTGCCGGTGTTGTCCAGCCCGCAGCCCAGATTGACCACCGCCGCATTGGGGTAGCCTTTCAGGTAATCCCGCACCTCGAAAGCAAGATCACCCTGCCGCATGGCCACCTCCAGCGCACCAAAGCGCTGCATCAGGCTGCGGGAGTTTTTCTCTGCCTCTGAAAAGTCGTAGTCGATCTGGTCGAGTAGACGAACCGCTGTTTCATCCCTGTAAAGGTTCGGGTACAGCTCCGTACACAGCTTTCGGGAATACAGCGGAAGGATCAGCGTCTCCTGCACGGTGTTTTTCTCAATTTTACATTTCATAGGTTTTTTCCTCAGTGAATAAAAATTGTCATAATTGCCGCCAGCACAGCCGCTATGACCGTCATGCCTATCGCCATGTGCAGGATGGATGCAAAAATGCCCGTGCTTGACGCCCTTACTTACGTGCCGTGACGCAGAGCCACCTTTTCTTTTTGCATATCTGCACCTCGTGAAAACCCGCCTGCTCCAGACATGCCTTTAATTCAATGTCCTTGTAGATGGTCATGCCGCCGATGATCTGCGTCCACCTCTCGTCCTTGTCCGTATCGCCATTGCTCTCGTTGCAGATAAGAATTGTCCCGCCCGGCTTCAGCACCCGCCAGACCTCACGGAAGCATCGGGGCAAATCAGGCCAAAAATAGACGGTCTCAAAGGCCGTGGCAGCATCGAAGTAGCTATCCTCAAACACCATATCCGCCACACTGCCTTGCAGAACGGCGCAACGCCCCTTCTGAATTGCAACTCGGTTGAGCTTTCTGGCCTTCTCCACGCTGACGGTCGAATAGTCGATGCCCTTGACGACGCCATGCGGGCATTTTTCCAGCAGCCGTTTTATGTTCGCCCCGCCGCCGCAGCCGCAATCCAGCACCTTGGCGTTTGGCGCAAGTCGTAGAAATCGAAGTCCCCACCGCGCCACAGGGCCGTGGCCCAGATTCATCATTGCAACCATAAGTTTTCCGCCGAGGCCCACGGGCTTGCGGGTGTTTTCAAAGAACGACATCTGGCCCCTCCGATTTTGTGCATTCCGCATAGGTCAACGGGAACGAGGCCTTCAGCACCGCGCTTTTCTGCACCGACCAGCCGTTTTGACGCAGGAAACACAGGTATTCCTCGCTTGTCCATCTGCTATGGAGGGGGAATCCCGCCATACTCATGAAAAAGGCTTTTGCCTTGCCGGGAACCGAGTTCCCCGCGTGGGTGAAGGTTGGCGCGATGAGCACGTCGTCGTCCTTCAGCACCCGCCTGATTTCTTGCAGGGCCTTTTCCGGATGCGGCACTATGTGAAGCGCGTTGGACGCGATCACCACTTCGAAGGACTTCTGTGCATAGGGCAGGCGGAACATATCTTGTACGGAAAAGTGCAGCTTTGCGGATTGATTGTCCCGTTTTGCTTCAAGGATCATCTTTGCAGAAGCGTCCGTAGCCTCGATGTGCGCCGCCACATTCACGATGCTCTTTGCGATAAGCCCCGTGCCGGTGGCGACTTCCAGCACGGTTTTTGCTTTCACCACCGGCCTGATCAGCTCATACATCTTCTCATACGCCGCCCGGTCGTTTCGCATGAAACGGTCGTACCGACCGGCATTCTTGTCCCAGAAGTCCTTGCGTTCGTGCATGGCTATCGCCCCCAAAAAGTTAGAGCCATCTAACCATAACACACGAATCATGAAGTAAGTTAAGGCTAACCTTATTGTCTTGGCAAAGACGCATCTCTCCGACCCTTTGAATCACCCCTTTTCACGCCGCCCGCTACGAACCCCGGCGGAAACCAGGGAGTGATTAAAGGAGCGACCTGCACTGATAATTGTTCTCGGGGGAAGCGGGCACTGCGGGGCGCGGCAACGGCGCGCGATTTCCGCGTCGCAGCGCTACCCTGATGCTGAACGCCGGGACGATGACCCACTGACCTGCTGACGCCTCTTCGGCCGTCCTCAAATCCGACCTGTCTCGCCCCGGCTTCCGCGACCCGGAGTCCCGCCATGACC